>CAYUXJ010000010.1:0-67545 GCA_964448845.1 uncultured Sediminibacterium sp. | reverse complement strand
CATGCACACAACGATTTTCTTGAATTCTTTGCTGAACTGGGTATACCAGGTGGACTTATATACATCAGCCTATTCCTTTTTATTGCAGTAACGACTGTTCAGTTTATCTGGCGGGGAAAGAACAGAGCTGCCGAGCCAATCATTGTCATGTCGGCTATTGGACTGCTGGCCTATGCCATCGATGCCTTCTTCAACTTCCCCATTGAAAGATCGATTAATCAAATTTATTTCAGTCTTGTTTCAGCCATTTGCCTATCTACTATCCAATTTTCGAAAAACGAAACAGCGGCAATCGCCACAAGTGAACATACAGACAAGTCAACCGGCAATAAAGCCCTGCTATTTGCTTTTACCTGCATGATTATCATGCTACCCATGATCTATATTACTTTTCAAACCTATCAGTCACTGATTATCCAGGAAAAAACAAGGATTGATATGGACAAGGAAAAGATTGATTTGACACCCGAATACGTCGTGAACGCTTTTCCTTCCATGCCCAATATTGGGTATTCGACGCTACCACTGGATGGTATTAAAGCAAGGTACCTTGGTCAAAATGGCAAAACAGAGGAAGCAATGAAATATGTTGAGCGAATTCAATATACCAATCCACACTTAAAATATGGCGAGTTTCTTAAAGCCCTGATTTACATTAACACCAATCGTCCGGATAGTGCACAAAAATATGCGGCGGAGGCTTTCTTTCACCGACCCCGGGTAAAAAATTACTATGACCTGCTGATAGCCGCCAGTGTGCAAGTGAAAGATACCAATATGATTAAAAAAGCTTTTAACACGTTTATCGCGAAGCGCCCAGCTTTACCCGGCACCTGGGATCGCTACCTAGAGGGAATGACGAATGTGAAAGTAAGCTATCAACCTTCAGCGATGACCAATCAGATGTTACAGTTAGCAGACAGTGCTCTAAAAATATTCCCCGGTGATTCTACGTTATTGAAACGGAAGTTTTATATCATGAAAACCTTGTAAAATCCATTTGAAGTTGTTTCGATAAATGAAGTCGTTATGAAAAAGAATAAAAAGTATACATCGACGAAAGCACAGGAGCCGGCTGGCCCGGCAGTGATGGCAGCAGCTGCCCCCTCCAGACAATTCAAATTAAGTAATACGGCCGATCTACTTACAATCCTGTTTTGCTGTCTCTATTTTGTGGTAGAGTTCATACCCAACCTGGGGGCTACAGATGACCAGGGACCACAATGGGTTTATCTAGTTTTGTTAGACATGTTGATTGTAGCCTATTTTCTCAATAATAAAGGACAATACGCTGAAGCAGTCAACCATATTTTCAGTCTGCTTTTCTCTAAACTCTACACTGCTCTTTTCTTTTTAGCAGGTATTTCGGTTTTCTTCTCCATCAATGCTACAGAGGGTTGGGTTTGCTATGTGCGATTTGTTGCCACCATAGTTGCTTTTTTTAATCTCTCAATTTTACTCTATAAAAGACAACACCTTTTCGGTACACTGACCATTATTTTATCGAGTATAGTATTGTATCAGTCAATTAAAGAGCTATTCGTCTTCTTTTCTCAAATGAGCAATTTTGATCTAATATCCCTCATACTTAAAATGAAAGGAAATGCTGGTAATAAAAATATTTTTGCAGCCAGCTTGTTGGCAAAAATTTCTTTTGTTATTTATGGTTTTTATCATTCCGGTGGAATCAAAAAAATGTTCTTCTTTTTCGTGTTTGTCATCACCATCTGGCTGATTTACTTACTCAACTCCAGAACCACTTATTTGGCATTATTTTTAATATTCTTCCTGTACCTGGGCTTTTGTATTTTTCAATTCCAGCGGCAAAAAAATAAGGATGTACTCATGTTTAATGGGGGTGGAATTGTCGTTGCGATGATTGTAGCCTATTTTTTATCACTTATGTCGCTGAGCGCTGCTAAGACCAGTTTTTTTGACGATAACAATACCGCCTATGGCAGCGTAGTAGAGAGATTTTCGAGTATCACTTCAGCTGATGATAACAGCCGCAACCAACGTCTCTTCCTTTGGAAACATGCTTTTGAGTATGGTATCAAGCATCCCATCATGGGCTGTGGCTATGGTAACTGGAAATTTGCCAGCATACCCCCAACGAATCCACTGGTAGACGATCTTTCCGTGCCCGTTCACGCCCACAACGACTACCTTGAATTTTTCGCTGAATTGGGGTTACCGGGCGGACTGCTTTATCTCGGGCTTTTCCTGACGATAGCTTTTTATTCGTATCGCGTAATTACTTCACCCACTGCGGGACAGGAAAATAAAATTGTTGCTTTCTTCTCGCTTCTTGCCATGATTGGCTATGGGATTGATGCCTTTTTCAACTTCCCCATTGAACGTCCGGTCAACCAGCTATTTTTTGCCTTCTTCGCAGCAGTTAACCTGATGGCTTATACCGGCATGCAAACTGAATCAAAAGAGGAAACTGAATCAAAAAAGAAAGAATCCGAAAACCCCAAATACATCTATTCCTTTATCGCCATCATCTTATTACTTCCCAGCGCATATGTTACATTCCTTACTTATCAGTCACTGGTAGTTCAAAACAGGGTAATCGCAGATTTACAAAACGAGCCCCTCAAATTACCCATCGACAATGTAATCAATGCGTTTCCAAGTATGCCGAATGTTACTTCTTCTGCCCAGCCCATTGATGGCATCCTAGGTCGGTACCTCTATGAAAATAAGCGCTACAAAGAAGCCATTCAGTATCTCGACAGGGGCATCAAGGCCAATCCGTATATTATGTACTGTGAATTCCTAAAAGCCGACGTTTATTTTGCAGAAAACAATGGTGATAGTGCAATGAAATATGCCGCGCTGGCGTATTTCACCAAACCCAGGGCAAAAACCTATTACCAAACACTGGTAGCCGTGTGTGTAAAGACCTCAGACTCTATTACCTTAAAAAGAGCATTTAATGAGTTTGTTAAATATAGAGGAAAAGAATCGCTGGGTTGGAATCTTTATCTGCAGGGTATGATCAATATTAAAATGACAACCGGACCCAGACGCACCACCGTGCCGCTGCTGAAAATGGCTGATAGTGCCTTAAAACTCTTTCCGAATGACTCCTCACTCCTCGTGAGGAAAAACGAGATTGTTACGAATCTGCCCCCAGGCAATGTACCGGAACTGGCAGAGCAGGAGAAAAATGTAGTCAAAGCACAACAACTTTTTAATGAGGGAACCGCCTTGTTCAATAAGAGTGACTTTGCTGGCGCCGCTGATAAATTTATTCTGTCTACCAAAATCAGTAATGGCAGCTATGGCGTTTATGAAAACATTGCCATCTGTTACTTTAATATGAAGCAATGGGAAAAAAGCTTATTCTGGTTTGATCAGGTATTCGCCAAAAAATCAAACGACGGCAAGGCAGAATATTTCAAAGCTGCTGCCCTCATCAACCTGGGGAGAAAAGAGGAAGCATGTGCCCTCTTGAAAATCGCTAAGTCAAAAGGATATACAGCCGCTGAAGGTCTACTAAATAATTACTGCAAGTAATTCGGTATAACTTACTGCATGTAAAAGGCCCCTCAATGAGGGGCCTTTCTATTATCCGTAATTGTAAACAGGATTAATCGTCAACTTTCACCTTTCCCTTGCTCTTGGCAATTACTTCCTCAGCAATGTTATTAGGAGCAGGTGCATAGTGGCTGAATTCCATGGTTGAAGTAGCACGACCGGAAGAAAGTGAGCGCAACTGCGTAACGTAGCCAAACATCTCACTAAGAGGTACTTTAGCCTTGATTACTTGCAGGTTACCACGACTGTCCATACCCTCCAGCATACCTCTACGGCGGTTCAGGTCACCCGTAACATCACCCATGTACTGATCAGGTGTTACTACTTCTACCTTCATGATGGGTTCAAGCAACGTTGGACGAGCCTTTCTGCCTGCCTCACGGAAACCACCTTTAGCACATAATTCAAATGACATGGCGTCAGAGTCAACCTGGTGGAAGCTACCATCAAAAATCCGCACTTTCATGGTTTCCATCGGATAGCCAGCTAATACACCGGTAGACATGGAACTTTCAAATCCTTTAATAATGGCTGGATGGAATTCCTTTGGAATCGATCCTCCGAAAATATCATTCTTAAACTGGAACGCCTTACCTGGGTTCTCAGTTAACCACTCCTGGTCAGCTGGTCCGATTTCAAAATAGATATCAGCGAATTTACCACGACCACCTGTCTGCTTCTTCAGAATCTCTCTGTGCTCGATGGCCTGGGTAAAGCACTCTTTGTAAGCAACCTGCGGATTACCCTGGTTGATTTCTACCTTAAACTCCCGGCGCATACGATCTACAATGATCTCAAGGTGTAATTCACCCATACCAGAAAGAATAGTTTGACCGGTGTCCTCATCAGTCTTTACACGTAAGGTAGGATCTTCTTCTACCAACTTAGCGATGGCCATACCCATTTTATCTACGTCCGCCTGCGTCTTAGGCTCAACGGCTACAGATATAACCGGCTCAGGGATGAACATATTCTCTAATGTAATCGGATGATCTTCTTCACATAAGGTATCACCCGTTTTAATCTCTTTGAAACCTACAGCTGCAGCAATATCACCCGCCTCAATAAAGTCAATGGGGTTTTGCTTATTTGCAAACATTTTCATGATACGGCTGATACGCTCTTTCTTACCACTCCGCACATTCAATACATAGGAACCGGCGTCGAGGTGACCAGAATAGCAGCGGAAGAATGCCAGACGACCCACGAAAGGATCGGTCATGATTTTAAATGCCAGTGCAGCAAATGGTTCTTTGGGATCCGGCTTACGTATGATGGTTTCACCGGTATCGGGATTGGTACCTGTGATATGGTCAATATCAACCGGACTAGGCAGGTAGCGACATACGGCATCAAGTGCAGTTTGTACTCCCTTATTTTTGAAAGAAGAACCGCACATCATAGGAACAATGCTCAGGTCAATACAAGCCTTACGGATTGCTTCATGAACTTCTGCTTCACTGATGGAATTAGGATCTTCGAAGAATTTCTCCATCAGATTGTCATCATATTCAGCAACGGCCTCAATTAATTTAGCACGCCAGTGTTCTACCTCTTCTTTCATATCATCGGGCACTGGTATCTCTTTGAAAGTCATACCCTCCGTTTCCATATCCCAGATAACTCCCTTCATCGTAATCAGATCGACTACCCCGATGAAATTATCTTCAGCTCCGATAGGTAACTGCAACGGTACTGCATTAGCTCCCAGCATTTCTTTCACCTGGCTTACCACCATGAGAAAGTCTGCACCGGAGCGGTCCATTTTATTTACAAATCCGATACGGGGCACACGATAACGGTTAGCCTGGCGCCAAACAGTTTCTGACTGAGGCTCTACACCATCTACTGCTGAAAACAGTGCTATCAGACCATCCAATACACGCATAGAACGCTCTACCTCCACGGTAAAATCCACGTGACCAGGTGTATCAATGATGTTGAAATAGTATGATTTTGTATTGCTGTCGGCAGTACCGCGTACTGTCGGGAATTTCCACTCGCAACTAACGGCAGCAGAAGTAATGGTAATACCTCTTTCCTTTTCCTGCTCCATCCAGTCAGTCGTAGCAGCACCATCATGTACCTCACCAATTTTGTGAATCATACCGGTGTAGCGGAGAATACGCTCGGTAGTAGTTGTTTTGCCCGCATCGATGTGAGCGGCAATACCAAAATTTCGTTGTAATCTTAAGTCAGCCATAGCTTATTTTGTTAAATGATTGGGTTGCGTTATTTACAGGCCCTGATTTTGAGCCGCAAAGGTACAAATATTAATGATAGCTCCGATTTTAGTGCACACTATTTATGTGGATTACTTTTGAAAACAGGAATAGAACCCGGTAAAAATCAATTCATATTAAAAAAAAGAGTCCTGAGATTCAGGACTCTTTTTTTATGCTTAATCGTTCAATTAAACTTTAAAGTGGGAGAAAGCCTTGTTGGCTTCAGCCATACGATGGGTATCTTCTTTCTTTTTGAAAGCAGCACCTTCACCCTTTGCAGCGGCAACAATCTCATTGGCTAATTTGTCAGCCATGGTACGACCATTGCGTTCACGGCTGTAGCGAATCAGCCACTTCATGCTCAATGAAATTTTTCTGTCCGGCCGTACTTCCGTCGGTATCTGGAAAGTGGCACCACCGATACGGCGGCTACGCACTTCAACTGAAGGAGTAATGTTGGCGATGGCTTTTTTCCAAATCTCATATCCTTCTTCACTGGTAATCTTAGAAACCTTGTCTACCGCATCATAAAAGATGTTGATAGCAGTACTTTTCTTTCCATCCCACATCAGGTTGTTGATGAACCGGGTAACCAGTTTGTCATTAAAACGGCCATCGGGAGCCAGTGGTAATCGTTTTGCTTGTGCTTTACGCATGTGCGTTAATTATTAAAGTTTGTAGGTTTATTTTTTAGCCTTTTCCTTCTTAGTACCGTATTTAGAACGGCTTTTCTTTCTATCCTTTACACCTGCTGTATCCAGGCTTCCGCGAACAATGTGATAACGCACACCGGGCAAATCCTTCACACGACCACCACGAATCAGAACAATGCTGTGCTCCTGCAAGTTGTGACCTTCACCGGGGATGTATGCAATCACCTCAACTTTATTTGTCAACCTAACCTTAGCCACTTTACGCAGTGCTGAGTTGGGCTTCTTAGGGGTTGTGGTGTAAACACGGGTACAAACTCCACGGCGCTGCGGACAAGCATCCAGAGCCCTGGATTTACTTTTGGCCCGGATGATTTCGCGGCCCTTTCTAACTAATTGCTGGATAGTAGGCATTATTTTCCTTTTAAAATTCGGACGGCAAAGGTAATAGTAGATTCGGAAAAATCAAAAAGTTTTATCGAATAACCCCGGTTTTACCCCATATCTCCCTGCGAAAACCCGGCCAGCAACTCTCTGATAATGAAACCAGCCCCTCATCTGGGGGGTAACACCCAATTAAAATTGGAAAAAAACAATAGGTAAAAATGCCTGAAAAAAGAGGCCTTTTTAACTGAATTATCTGCTGCTGATACAGCAACACCCCCGGAAAACTAGTTTAGACGCCAAAATCAGCCAATCCTATGATACGGATACCAGCCATTTTGGGCGTTTTCCTTTTTCTTTTCAGCCAACTTTCGGCTCAATTCAGGCCCATTCCATATAATATGCCAGCGGCTACTTATACCCAAACATTCGATAGTTTGCCGGCTTCCGGAAACTTTGCTTTATCAGGAAAAGGTCCCCACGACTTTACCACCCCTCCCCTTCAGGCCTCCCGAATTCCGGGCTGGTTTTTTCTGCAAACAGCTGGAAGCAGTCCCCAAGCCAGTTTTTATATCGGTAGTGGCACAGCAGCCAGCCATGGTGTGGTGAGCGCAGGAATCGGCAGCCAAACAGAAAGATCACTTGGAAGTCTTGCTACATCCGGAGGCTCCTACGCTTTCGGACTGATTTTGGTGAACCTGACAGGAAGCACACTCAACAGCATCTCAGTTTCAGCCATCGTCGAACAATGGCGTAAGGGCGGATCGGGCAGAAGAAATAACTGGCTGCTGAAAGTGAAGACAGGCCGCTGGCAAGGAATCGATACGCTCGGCTGGGTTACATATCCGGCTGGAAATTTTTCTTCCCGCCATTTTACCAGCGGAGCCACTTCTCTGAACGGGAATCTTGCAGAAAATCAGCAACCAATTAGTTTCGAGCTCGATCACCTTTACTGGAAACCAAATGAACAACTGCTTCTTTGCTGGTTCGACCCGGATGAAGCCGGCAACGATGATATCTGTGCACTTGATATGTTTCAATTGAGCGCCAACTGGCAGCCAAAATTAGCTGTCATAGATTCTATACTAATCGATTCTATATCCCCTCAAAATGCAAACCTATCTGCAAAAGTTTATCCTGGTGGCAGCAAAACAGCAATCGAATGGGAATGGGATACCATCCCATCATTTGATTTTCCCCTGTCAGCAGGCGCAGTACCGAATGAAGTAAATAGCTGGACAGAGAGCATCATAAGCAGGGGGCAATTGACAGGCTTGCAACCCGAAAAAAAATACTGGGTCAGAATGATTGCTACTAACGAGGCAGGATCCATCATCAGTACTGCTATTTCTATTACTACCCCACCCATACCACCTGAGATCAGTATTCTAGCTCACCGACTTACAGCTGTTAATCAAGTTGAACTGGATCTAATCATTCTACATCCGGGGGTAAATACATCACAAACCCTTGGTATACAATGGTCAAACTCACCCGAATTTACAGGGGCTGTTGCCGTGCCATTGAATGCATCTAAAAGCGATACCATTCAAGTAATTTTATCTAATCTCATTCCGGCATCCAGGCTCTATGCCAGAGGATTTATCCAACAATCAGACCGGCTGATTACAGGAAACAGCTATTCCTTTTTCACACCTACCACTATTTCGCATTTCCAACTATCAAACACATACGTCACCAATGATAGTTTCGTACTATTTCAACTTCAATTTGCACATCCAATTGAGCCACCTGCTATCGAAGATTTTGAGTTAGTTACATCAGGTAGTAGGGAGGCGAAAATTACTGCCATTCAAGGGAGTGGCACATCCTTCACCATCATCGTAAACACGGGGAAAGGGGATGGAACAATACATCTGCTTTTCCGGGGTCCCAGAAAAAATCAATTGCCAGTTTATAATACCCCACTAATGGCTGTCGGTAAGGCAACCATTGACAGAACCCCACCTCTGATTAAACGCATCTCCATCCCTGATAAACTGTTTAAAGTTGGAGATACGATTGAATTGAATGTATTGATAGAAACCGATACTACTTTCATCGAACTCATCCGAGGTACACTGGCAGGATTATCCATTCACCACTGGCGGAAAATAACTGATTCCACCTACTTGTCAAGGGTAATTTTAGGGGCCAGCGACCTACATATACCGCCAGCATCACCGATAATTACTGAATTAACTCTGTCGGATGCGGCCGGCAACCAAAATACAAAAACCGTTTTTAGCATTGATCAAACAGCTGATGAAATAGATACCAAGATACCCTTTATCAGTTCGGTCAATCCTCCGGCTCACAACCTCTATGGTATAGGTGATACACTGATGTGGCACTTCCACTTTTCAGAAAATATTGTACTGACACCACCAGATAAAAAACCTTACCTATGGATTAACATAGGAGGAAATAACCGACAGGCTGCTCTGATGAAATCGGGAGACAACTACTTATCATTTGGCTATGTCATTAAAGAGGGTGAATCAGATTTTGTTGGTATTAGCTGGAGAACTGCCCTGACCCTAAATGGCAGTCGCATAGTTGATAATGCCGGAAATCCTGCATCGCTTGATTTTATATTCACAAAACCCACAAAGCCAATAAAAGTAGATGGGATGCCTCCCGGCATTGAAAGCATCAAATTACCGGCTGCAGGCATGTATAAACAAAGTGAAGAACTGGTCTTTCAATTTACATTTTCAGAAAAAATCAGGCTGACCGGGCAATCAGATTCTATTCAATTGTTGTTGCAATTGGAAAGCAAATCAGCACAGGTTGCTCTTAGTACCGTATCAGACAGCTCGCTGGAATTTAAATACATAGTGCAGCCGGGCGATTGGGATAAAAAGGGAATCATTCCATTGGGTATTGTTTTCCGGTCCAATAGTCAACTAGTTGATGAAGCTGGAAATAAGGCGATGGTTAAATGGAAGACGCAGTTGAATCAATCGGGTATTCTCATTGACGCAATGGCACCTGTCTTTTCATCGCCCCATGATACTATTCTATACAGCTGTTCGTCTGATACAACGCTTTTTTTTCATGGAATTGCAGATGTTTCAAACAAGGAGCCGCGAGAAAAAATTACCCTACAAATAGGATTCTACTCTGGCAAAGGAAAAATTGTACTTGATCCGGAAACCTATAGTTCAAATGGCGCTAATCGGCAAATAAAAATTTCGGTTTTCAGAGCAGGAGAAAAAAAACTAAAAACAGATTCACTTGAACTCATTCTTTCAGATGGCATACATCATACCTCTAAATGGATCTATCTCGTAAACATTCCTGCAATAGAAAATAACTATGTTGAAACGCCGGCCATACAATGTGCGGGTGAACCAATGCAAGAAATAAAAGGTTCATCCCCAATTGGAGGAACAGGCTTCTTCTCCTATCAATGGGAATCAGCGCTCGGCCCTGATCTGACATTTTCAAAAACAGCCGACAAGGATTCTATAAGCAACTACTTTCCAAAATTCTTAAAAGATTCTACCTGGTTGAGACGGCTGGTAAGTTCAGGCCCCTGCAAGAACTATTCACCAATAAGTATACTCCCCGTCATGGGTAAAGGTCTCTGGCGAGGAACAAAATCGGACGATTGGAACCTCGCTGACAATTGGTGTCTGCAGGCGGTACCTATGCCCGAACAATCGGTAGTAATACCGGGTGGTGTATTGTTTTCACCAAGCATCCGAACAACCGGTTTCTGCCAACACCTGGAAACGAGGGATAGTGGGAAACTTGAAGTAACAGGCATCCTGCAAATAGAAGGTGTCGTAAAAGGGAATCCAGGGTCAGTGCAGGCCGAAAAAGGAACGCTGATTATTGCCGGAAATCAAACAAGGAGTATCTCCGGTTCTGTTTTTAAAAATCGAACCTTGGGAACCTTGCTACTGAGGAATAAAATGGGTGCTGTGGTAAATGATTCCCTGGAAATTCAAGATCTACTTACCCTGCAGTCAGGTGATTTATTAATCGGTAATTTGCTGACAATGAAAAAAGAAGCGTCGATAGGTGCTTCGGCTGAGGGAACTTCCATCAAAGGGCTCATAAAAGTTAACTATCCTGTACCTGGCAAGAAAAGACAATATCAAATGACCAGTCATCCCTTCGCGCACACAATACCTCTCCAATCAATGATTAACTATGTTGATATTACTGGAAACCTTTTAACTGACAGTCAGTTTTCTGTTTCACCCCTTCAATTACCTTCTGCTTTCAAGCTTGTAGGAAGTACAACAGAAATAGGCGGAGAGAAATTAAATTGGCAACCATTCACATCACTCCAGGGGTCGAGCGCCAACGGCTGGAACCCTACTGAAGGTATTGCATGGTTACTCCGGGGAAAAAAGGGTGAGGGGCTAGATGATGCTACCAACTGGCTTCAATCGGAACAACAAATCAAGGAGGAAATTATAATACCATTCGCTGGCTTCATCAATACCGGTGATCAGGAAATAAAGTTTTCCGATACAACCCGGGGTCTCCGAATACTGGGTAATCCCTACCTAAGTGCTATCAATACTGCCTTGCTTAATTTGTCAGATAGTATTGCCCCCTTTTATTGGAAATGGAACCTGACGCAGGGTATATCAGGTGGTTTCACCTGCCACCCATTTACTGAAAATAATATCATACCTGCTTTTGGCAGCATGCTAATACAATTAAGGGGAAATACAAATGAAAAAAGGATCCTCATTCCCGAAAAAGCAAAAATCAGGGGCACAACCTTGTCTTTGTTTGATGAAAGTGATACGGCGCAAAAAATGATCATTGATTGGTTACGTGATAGCCTATTTATAGACCAAATCACCCTTCGGGAAAACCAACGGGCTCAATCAGGTTTTGATGTTCATGATGGCATCAAGATAAAAAATCCGAGTCATAATTTTTTTCTTACCACTTATGATCAACAATTCCTTTCCTATGACCAACGCCCGTTCAATATAAACAGCCGTTTTCAGCTGGGTATACAGGATGCGAGCGTCGGAAAATATCAATTGAAGGTGAAAAGATTAAATTGGAGGAAAGCGTTTGGGTGGCAACTGACTGATAACTATTCAGGAAACTGGTATCCATTGAGTCAGGATACGACCATCGACTTTTATGTTACACCGGACTCCCTGAGTCAGGGAAAAAATCGTTTTTCTATTTTGATGCCGGAGTCATTCAGCAATGCTCCAAATAGTATCATGCGACCTTTACTGCGCATCTGGCCGGTGCCTGCGGGTGAAAAGATTCATGTAGGATGTCTTATATGGCCCAAAGATGAAATCAACATTAGCCTATTCAATCAACTTGGTCAATTGGTAAAATCATTGAAGCTTCCTGTTCCGCCAGAAAAAAGTATTGAAATAAAAGTAGATGAGTTACCTCGGGGTATCTATCAACTGGTGATAAAAAACAGTAAGCAGACTTTTCAAGCAATGGGTAGCTGGCTGAAGAATTGATGCAACTATGATATATCTTCTAATAATTCACTGGGAATAGCCAGCCACGCTTATCGGGAACGGCGCCACTCTTGATGTCGCTCATGTGTTGGCGAAGAGCAGGTGCTACCTTCCATTCATTGATATCGAGTTGTATGGAATAATCTCTATAACCAAGCTCTTGTATGAAGGCGATGGTAGCGGCTGTACCGGTTCCAAAAATTTCTTTAACCAGTCCGGAACGATGAGCAGCAATTAATTCATCTATGCTGATCGGACGTTCCTCTACCTGATAGCCCATATCACGCAAAATATCAATAGCACTGTTTCTGGTAACTCCCGGTAATATGGTACCCTCTTCCAGAGATGGAGTTATAATCTTATCACCTACCATAAAAAAAACATTCATCACTCCAACTTCCTGTAAATATTTGTGCTCAAATGCATCGGTCCATAATACCTGGTCATAGCCCGCTTTTCTCGCCTGGCTAGTGGCCAGCATACTGCCGGCATAATTTCCTGCATTTTTAGCAAACCCAACTCCACCCGGTGCAGCCCTGGTATACTTTTCTTCTACATAGATCCGCATGGGCTTAACGTAATAGGGTCCTGAGGGACTTAAAATGATCATGAATTTATAGGTCTCTGAAGGTTTCACCCCAATCACTTCATCCGTAGCAATCATGAATGGACGGATATACATTGAATGGTCAACGGAAGATGGTACCCAGGCCGCATCCAGTTCGATGAGTTGACGCATGCCTTCCATAAAAATAAATGCTGGTACCTCCGGCATATCCATGCGCGCGGCAGATAAATTGAACCTTTTCCAATTTTCTTCCGGCCGGAAAACGGCTACCCTACCCTGCTCATTTTTATATGCCTTAATACCCTCAAAAATGGCTTGACCATAATGAAAAACAGCTGTAGCAGGTGATAATTGTAGGCTATGATAAGGACGAATGCAGATATTGCACCATTGCCCATTTATAAAGTCAGCTTCAAGCATATGGTCGGTGAACACCTTTCCAAAGGGAAGGTTGTTCCAATCCTGCTTTTCTAATCCGCTTTTTTCAACACGGATAATTTGTATGGTTTCCGCATCCGTCATACCCTTAATTTTGATGCAAAGAAACAAAAAAATAGAAAACTAACGACTGTTATTTTAAAACATGCCCAACAATACCCACCTACCGGATTTTTTATTGGCAGAATGGTTCAAAAAGGACCTTGTACTAATTGACGACCCGGTAACTGCTGTTAAAAAACAGGAGCCGGCTGCCCCAGTAAAAAAAAGTAAAGAATGGAGAGTGCTGGGTGACCACTTAAAGAGAATAACCATTCTGGTAAACGAAACCGATGTGGCTTTCTTGCCGGAGGAAGAATTTACCCTTCTCAGTGGTATTCTTAAAGCTTGTCATTTAAGTATGGCTGACGTTGCCCTTGTCAATCTGGCGCAGACTGAAGTTACCTATCGTGAATTAAAAGAACGCTTACAACCTCAATTTCTTTTACTGTTTCAGGTCAGCACAGCTGATATTGAATTACCCTTTTCGATACCCGCTTACCAGTTACAGCAGTATGACAACTGCCAACTCCTTCAGGCTGCTTCGCTTCGTACCATGCTCGGTGAAGGCATGGCATCAAAAGAAGAGAAAAACAAGCTGTGGCAGATATTGAAAAAAATGTTTTCTTCATTTATCAGCACATAATATGACTGATCCCACTACCCTCTTGTTTGCCAGTAATAACCGGCACAAGGCAGATGAAATAACTAGTATAATCGGACTTGGCTTCGAGATCGTCACGTTATCGGAAGCAGGCATTCAGATAGATATCCCCGAACCGCACGATACCATAGCCGCCAATGCAGCAGAAAAATCAAAGGTCATTTATCAGTTGACAGGCAGGAATTGTTTTAGTGAAGATACCGGACTTGAAGTAGAGGCATTGGGTGGTGCACCGGGTGTTCGAAGTGCAAGATTTGCAGGTGAGCAGGCCACTGCTGCAGATAATTTGAAAAAACTGTCTGAACTGATGCACGGCCGGGAGAACAGACATGCAAGGTTTGTCACTGTGATCTCACTCAGGCTCGATGGGCAACATGTTCTATTTGAAGGTATTTGTCCGGGAATAATTGCTGCTGTTCCTTCCGGTGCCGAAGGCTTTGGATATGACCCCCTATTTATTCCGACTGGAAGTGACCGAAGCTTTGCCAGTATGTCTATGGAAGAAAAAAATAAGTTCAGTCATCGAAAAAAAGCTGTAGCAAAAATGGCGGCATTTCTTCGTCAAAATAAGCTGGCATAACTAATGAATCAGAAAAGGTCAGCTTTTCCAAATGTCCCAGCTGGCATTGGCCTGACCAATCAGCATATCCATTCCATTCAGGATAGTGGCCCCTTTTTCTCTTCCCTGCTTAAGAAAAATAGTTTCTGTCGGGTTATAAACCATGTCATATAGAAAATGTTGATCAGTAACATACTGATAGGGAATCGGCGGATAAGTTTCTACTGCGGGGAATGTGCCCAAAGGGGTTGTATTAACAATAAGGGTATGGGACTCCATTAAATCTTCACTGAGTTGGTCGTATCCAATACTATTGGTTCCAGGATTACGGGAAACAATGAGATAGGGCATTGCAATTTGTTGCAGCACGAATTCAACGGCTGCTGAAGCGCCGCCTGTTCCTAGTATCAAAGCTCGCTGATGCTGAACACGCAGATGAGGCATCAAAGACAAATGGAATCCAATAACATCGGTATTATACCCAATCCGTTTCTTACCATCAATCCGAATGCAGTTGCAGGCCCCCGTCTTCTTTACTGCCGGTGCGGCATCGGTGAGAAAGGGTACTACGTCTTTTTTATAGGGAATAGTAACGTTGAGTCCGACGATATCCCGATTCGCGGCCAGAAGAGCGGGCAGGTCTTCTATCTTTTCCAAAGGATAATTTTCATATAGGCAATCTGTGATCTGTTCCTTTTCAAACTTTTCTGTAAAGAATTGTTTGGAAAAAGAGTGCGTAAGTGGTAACCCGATGAGTCCGAATTTTCGCATGGTTATTTTTCTTCCAGGTAAAGATTAAAGGTATCTCCCCGTAACCCGATACGCATGGCTTCCAGCGGAATGATTTCATGAGGTGCAATATTGCCAAGGTTGACATTGCAGCCAATCAGTTCCAGAAAATACAGTTGCTGTGCCTTTTGGGGGGCTTCCCATATGATTTTCTCTGCAGGTATTTGGGTGAGAATTTCCTGAACCAGGCCTTCTCTTACTTCGCCAGAACCTCTGTAAATACCGACATTACCTGCCTCCCGGGCTTCGGCTATTACATAGCTGGAACCTGCTTCTAATTCAGCCCGCATCAACTCAATCCATTTATAAGGTGGAATGATGTGCGCTGCATCTTTACTGCCTACTTCACTCAATACAGTAAAGTGTTTTGTCAGCTTTTCAATGTATCCGCATTTTTCTGCGTGAGGAATACTGATAGAACCATCACTAACTTCTACATGTGTGATGCCGAAATCTTTACAAACAGCAATAAAGTCGTCAAATTGATTTCTTACCAGGAAAGCTTCAAAAAGGGTGCCGCCAAAATAAAGCGGCATCTCTGCTATCTGGTATACCTGTATCTTCTCCCGCAGGTTGGGGGTAACAAAGGAAGTACCGAATCCTAACTTTACAATATCAGTGTGCGGACTGCCAACACTTAAAAAATCTTCCACCTCACGGATACTAAGTCCTTTATCCATAACCATGGTGATACCACCCACTCTGGGCTTTTGCGTTCGTTGGGGAATTTTCGATAAATGATAGTTCATGAACTTTTTTTTTACAGGCGCAAAAATACTATAAAGGCCGCATACCCTGCCTATTGCCTTTGTAATCAGTCCCTACTTTTTCTACGGGGTGATTTTTTATAGCGGGCAATCAAATCAACTACTTGCAGGTTACGCAGAATGGAAGGATGGAGGTCAATGAATTTTTTGAGGTGACGGGGGGCTTTTTCCAATGCCAGTTCCAATTGCACCAATGCTTCCTTGGTACGGCCCATAGAGAATAAGGCTGTGCTGTAATAGTAAAGGAACAGCGGTTTTCCATCGGTTATCTGAAGGGCTTGCAGACTTCTTTCCATCATTTCCTCTCCTCTTCCTGCCTGCAGGAGGCATTTCAACAGTGCTTCCCAACCGGGTAAGTACCTTGGTTTTTGGTGTATCACTTCGCCAAAATATTGGATGGCTTCTTTAAAATGATTGAGGTGCAAATGGCACTCGCCCATCGCCAGATTGAATTCCGGTACATGGCGGGTGATGCGCATTGCGTTCTCCAGGTGTTTCAGAGCTGTCTGCCATTGCTCTTCCAGCATGTAGGTAACAGCCACTTTGTAATGCAGCTTACAATCCGATGAATTCAGGTGTACTGCTTTTTTATAATTAAACCTGGCCTGTGCATACTGACCCATCTTATGATAACAATGTCCGATGGCCTCATAGATTAATTCTTCCGGTCGATTTAATTCCAATACTTTTTCCAGTACTTCAATCGCCTCCTTGTATTTCCGCAGTCGAAGATAAGCGTCGCCCATGTTGCGGTAAGCATAATCAAACTTTTCATCAATGGCGACCGCATATTGGTAAGCATCAATGGCTTTCTCATAAAGTTTCAATCCCTGATAAGCTGCTGCCAGGTTAAACCAGGCAAGTTCACTAAAGGGATGATCTTCCAGAATACGTTGATGCAATGCAATACTTTCCTCATTCCTTCCTGTAAAATCTGTCCAGAAACATATTTTATATAATGCTTCTTCATTCAAAGGATCTTCTCCGAGAATCAATAATAAACAATCAAAAACCTTATCAAATTCTTCATAGTCATCGTACACATCTGCCAGTTCAAATAACAGGTCGATACGTTCTTCTCCGGTGAACATATCCAATGCCTGTTCAAGCAATTCTACGGCACGTTCCGGCTGGTCAAGGGCCAAAAAAGCATCTGTCTTTAGGATATAGAGATTGATATCGGTTGGGTCGTATAAAGCTGCCGTTTCTAAAATATCCAGTGCATCCCGGTATTTTCTACCAGCCAACAATAAATCAGCTTTTTTTATCATGAGTTGGGAAGAGTAAGGAAACTGCTGCAAACCCAGATCGACTGCCTCCAGAGCGGCCGGGAGTTGGTCGTTATCATCAAAATGATCTATAACCCGTTCAAAATCATCCTCTTCCAATACCAAATGCTGTTTGCCGTTCAAAAGCTTTCGGTACTGCTGGAGCAATTCCCCCATCGACTCCCTGTCTTCATTGTGTGGTTTTTCGGACATTCTGAGAGGTTTTTTACAATGTAAATGAATTTTGGCAAGAGATTTGCAATTTATTTTTGAACATTTTCACATTGTTAATGGTTAGTTAATAAAAAAATTGGTAATTTGTTAAACAATTCATACTTTTGTAGTAATATGAAAATCCGACATCCATTCTTAAAGGTTCTGTTTGTAATTCTCCTCATAGGTGTTCAGTTCACTTATGCGGCGTTTACATTGACGGGACTGACCGACGAAAAATCCAAATCAGCCAAGTATTCGCTCCGCAATTTGAGCAACTTGTCTTCCAGAAATTTGAGTTTTTCTACACTCCGCCTTACTTTACCACTTAAAGGAGTGCAGAATTACACATCTACCCGACCTGGAAGTATGCTGGAATCCAACTCCATGATGCGCTATGGATATGGGAACACCACCTATATTTATAACTATCATGTAGTGATTAAGGCGCCTAAGTTTAAAACGCCTTCTCCCGATTATCGTTAATCAGCCACCTGACAACCAACAACACTCGATCAACCGAAATATCTCGGATACCTTTTTTTTGCCCTGATTGAAGGGCAATTTTAGTTATTTAAAATACGATAACCGCTGGTAGGCACATCAAACCGAGCTGCCGGTACCGGACTGAAACTGATGCGGGATGCGGTATAGCGCACCCGATGATTCCCCTGGCGAATGGTATATTCCAATACGAACCCGGGTACTTCACGAAAGGCTAATTCAAACTCACGAACAGAAGGAGCAATTGTGGTCGTATAGAAGATCGTGTATTCAGTGCCATCTTTCAAAGTCAATAGCAGACTCTTACAATCATATCCGATGATGGTCTTATAGGCATTTAGAAAAGTAACCTGAATACTGTCATACTTTTTTACCTCTAGCTGCCAGGCATCGCCAGCAAGCTTTGTTATAAATTTATTCGTGCCAATCACGCGCAGAACAGCTGCCTGCTGGTTCGACTTGTCGTAAATAAGGGATTGAAGAAAGCCGGCACTCTCCATATCCGTCCGCAAATCATTACCCTTGATAAAAACCCGTTTGATTCCATTAAAAACTAGCGAGCCATTATCTGTCCAGCTACTATCCGGATATACACGATAATCAACCGTACACTCTGCGACAATACGCTGAGCCGAGGCTGTAGCAGAAAAAAATACAGCGAGAAAACCTACCAGATGTAACAGGCGTCGCATGAATGAATAGTTGACCCGGCTGATAACATTACTATTACTGCTGCCGGATTATTTTTTCTTACCTTCTGTTTTTGATTTAAGATCCTGCAGCTTTTTCTGGCTTTCCATCATTTGCTCATAACGCGCCTGAAACTTACTTTTCGTTTTAGGTGTTTTTCGCTTCAATTCAATTTCAGCCAGAATTTTGTCATGGTTGATGATATAATGCTGAATAACAAACTGCAAACCAAGTGTAATAATATTCGATACAGTATAATACCAGGTAAGGGCAGAAGGTAGTTTATTGAATATAAATAACAACATGAACGGGAAGATATACGGCATATACTTCAAAGCCGGATTATCCTGTGTAGGCGTCATGGCCATATTGTAAATAGAAATCAAAAAACTGGTCAATACTGCTGTAATGGTAAATAAACTTACATGCGCCCCATACCCCGGTACAGAGAAAGGTAAAGTAAGAATCGAATCATATGATGAGAGGTCATTGCTCCATAGGAATGATTGTCCGCGCAGGTCAATATTAGAATTAAAGAAACTATACAACGCAAAGAAGATAGGAATCTGCAGCACTGCAGGTATACAACCACCCAAAGGATTTACTCCGGCTTCACGGAACAGCTTCATTTGCTCCATAGCAAAACCCTGCTGGTCTTCACCAAACTTCTTCTTTAAACCATCCAGCTCAGGGCGAAGTACTTTCATTTTAGCACCACTGAGATAGCTGCTATAGGTAAGAGGTGATGTCACCAATCGAATGAACAGTGTGAGCAATAATACTACCCAGCCAAAATTGACTACCCAGCCAGAGAAGAAATTGAATACGGGCATAATGATGTACTTGTTGATGGGACGAACAAACGCATACATATTACGTCCGAGATCCACTATCTTTTCCATTTCAGGTGCTTCCTTTTGTAAAATGTAGAAGTCGTTAGGACCATAATAAAGACGCAGCGGCAGATTGAGGGTGGCATTTACGGAAGGGGTTGTCTGCAGAACTACATCGGCACTAGCCAGCTGTAGGGAAGAATCTGTCTTCCGTTCCCATTTTATCTCGCCGCCTTTAAATGATTGCTGATTCATCAACGTAACATTGAAGAATTGTTGAACCATACTCACCCATTGTACCGGCTGAGAAAAAGTCCATGCATTCTTGGCAGAAATAAAATCGAATTGATTCCCCTCAGAAAAACACATATTAGACATTTGGCGCTCATATTCAGTTGTTCTTTCCTGCTGAAAGCTGGCTCCACGCCATTGCAACTGAACTGTTCCATTGCTGAGTAATTGTCCGGCACCGGCGATATCAATGTTCCAGTCAATGTGATATACATTCTTTTCGAGTGTAAACTGGTGGCGTAGTGATCTGCCATCTGCATCGGTCAATTCAAAAGTCACTGCCTGACCACCGGCAGCAGTAGTCTTTACCGGCAATGCCGTAAAGTTTAGATCGGAAGTGGAGGCAGAAACATTGGAAGCAGTATTCACTGTATATGCCATTTTACCTTGCTCCCCGAGTACCACCAACTGGCCCTTGGCAGTTTTATACTTTTTCAATTCCACTTTTTTCACCTGAGCTCCCTTGCTGCTCAGGATAACTTTCACCAGTTCATTCTCCAATACCACTTCGGTTTCTGCAGCCATAGCATTGCTGGCGAAATTGCCGGCAGCAGTTACGCGGCTAACGGAATCACGTCGCAATGAATCAATACGCGCCAGATTAGGATCGGCAGGTATGCGCAATTTTGCCTGGGCATTCCGAACAGAGTCCTCTTGACGCTGACGAATAGCCTGCCATTCATTACTCTGCTTACCGGTGTACCAGAAATAGACAAAAAACAGAATAGCCAATAAAATAAACCCAATGACCGTATTCTTATCTGTATTCATACAGGGGATTGTTGAGCGGCAAAGTTAGTATTTGGCGGTAAGATACAACGGGGAACTTTACCGTTTCCTAACTGAATCCGGCAATTTTTTGAAAAAATGACAGGTAATCCAAGTGAATTAGGAAGAGTGGGGGGTGAATAACTGCTTATCCGGCAGAGGAAGACTTTCTCCCGGCCTTTTGCTCATTGAATTTCCGGGCAGCAGCAATAAAGCTAACAAATAATGGCGCCGGCCGCTCTACCGTGCTCTTCAGTTCAGGGTGATACTGAACCCCAATGAAGAAAGGATGCCCGGGCAACTCCATTATTTCCACTAAACCGCTTTCGGGATTAACACCACTGGCAACCATACCTTTCTGAAGAAAATCTTCCAGATACATATTATTGAATTCATAGCGATGCCGGTGCCTTTCGTGAATCAGTGCTTCCCCATAAATACTATGCGCAAGTGTATCAGGCTGAATGGCACAGGGATAAGATCCCAGGCGCATGGTACCCCCCATCATACTGATCTTCTTTTGCTCCTCCATCATATTGATAACAGCATGGTTCGTATCAGGATCCATTTCTGTTGAGTGGGCAGCAGATAGTCCCAATACGTTTCTCGCAAATTCAATAACGGCCATCTGCATACCCAGACAAATACCGAAGAATGGCAAGCCTTGTGTGCGGGCATATTCTACTGCAACTATCTTTCCTTCAATACCCCTGTGCCCAAAACCCGGCGCCACCAGTAGTCCATCGAAATGGCTCAGCTTCTCTGCAACATTCTCTTTCGTGATAAACTCACTGTGCACATTCACTACTTCTACCTTCACCTCGTTTACAGCACCGGCATGAACAAAACTTTCCAATATCGACTTGTACGCATCTTGTAATTCGATGTACTTTCCAATCAAACCTACAGTCACTTTGCTCCGCGGATATTTCAGTTTATCGAGAAAGCCTATCCACTTATTCAAATCAGGTTCTTGATAGCCGGAAACCTGTAATTTTTTTAGACAAATGAGATCTAATTTTTCGCGCAACATCAGCAGCGGCACTTCATAAATAGTTGAGGCATCCATCGCTTCTATCACAGCCTCTTGCTTGACATTACAGAAAAGGGCAATTTTTCTCTTGATATCATTGTTGAGTGGCTCTTCCGTGCGACAAACAATGATATCCGGGTGAACGCCGGTTTCAGACAGCATCTTTACACTGTGCTGGGTAGGTTTGGTCTTGAGTTCTTTGGCTGCCTTCAGGTAAGGAATCAAAGTAAGGTGAACTACCATCACATCTTCCTCCGGAAGTTCCCACTGTAATTGTCTCACAGCCTCAATAAAAGGTAAACTCTCAATATCACCAACAGTACCGCCGATCTCAGTTAAAATAATATCGTATTGATCCGATTCTCCCAGCAGCCGCATCCTGCGTTTGATTTCGTCGGTAATGTGAGGTACAACCTGCACCGTTTTGCCTAAAAAATCGCCTGCCCTTTCCTTATTGATGACTGTTTGGTAGATTCTTCCGGTAGTAACGTTATTGGCCTGACTGGTATAGATTCCTAGAAAACGCTCGTAGTGCCCGAGATCCAAATCAGTTTCAGCACCATCTTCGGTTACGTAACATTCTCCATGTTCGTAGGGATTGAGCGTACCCGGATCAACATTGATGTAGGGATCGAATTTCTGAATGGTTACGCGAAGACCACGGGACTGTAATAATTTGGCCAACGATGCGGCAATGATGCCTTTCCCGAGACTACTGGTAACACCGCCGGTAACAAAAATAAACTTAGACATATCATTTTATATAAATGAACGAGATACTACATATAAATCCATAGGTTACTTCCTCCATGATAGGCACCAGGCCAGTAATTTCGCTGCGCGGGAAGCGGGTACGGATGACCAGAGGAAATGTTCGGAAATAGAAAATTCCGGAGGTCATACAAACCTAAACCAAAAAGCGGAAGCAAAAAAATAAGAGCGGTAAAATGGTACTTTCGGCAGGATAAAGTGTTAATTTAACGTGTACATCTTTTTGTCTTCCAATTTTGATAATTGCATGAATCCTACCCCATGAAAAAAATACGCTTAATTTTTGCAGTCATCCTGCTTTCCACTTTGCTGGTAAGTCACCAGCCTGCGCACTACAGGCCTGATCTGCTGACACCTGATTGTTATGTCAGTTGCTTTACCGCAGAAGTCACAGATGGCTTTCGTATGGAAGCCATGTCACCTGCCTTTGCAGCACTTCACCCCCTGCCAAGAAAATACAAGGTGCAACAACCGAAAGGGGAAAGGATTCGTTTCCTGGCTGCCGATGGCACAGCTGCCTATGGTTATGAAATCAAGAGTAAGCGTCCCACTCAAAACTGGATTTTGGTCATTCAGGAATGGTGGGGTATGAATGAGAACATCATTCGAGAGGCAGAAGAACTGGCTGCTGAATTAGGTAATGTCAATGTACTTGCATTAGATATGTATGATGGTAAGGTAGCTGCAACACCCGATAGTGCTATGAAACTGGTGCAGGGGGCTACCAGAGATCGGCTGGAAAAAATTGTGCGGGCTGGTATCAGCCATGCCGGTAATACCGCCAGGATCTTTACGATTGGCTGGTGCTTCGGAGGCATGTGGAGCCTGCAAAGTAGTTTGCTCGCAGGTCAACAGGCTGCTGGGTGTGTGATGTATTATGGCCGACCGGAAAACAACCTCGAGAAACTGAAAACGCTTCAATGTGATGTGCTGGGTATTTTCGGCAGCAAAGACAGAAGTCCTTCACCGGAAGTGGTGAGAAAGTTTGAAGAAGATATGCGACTGGCGGGGAAAAATTTGAGTCTGCATTTTTATGATGCCGGTCATGGTTTTGCCAACCCCAGTAATCCTGCTTTTGATCAGGTTGCAACGGCTGACGCTCACAAGAAAGCAGTGACTTTTCTTAGGGAACGCTTACAATAGTGTATGTATGGGCTGAGCTCAAGAACAACTTCACATATCGTCCTGAATCTTACGGTAGCTGGTAACAACTCCTTTAATAAGTGATGAACTAAATCCACGGTGTTCCATTTCATTTAGTCCGGCAATGGTACATCCTTTGGGAGTAGTTACTTTATCGATTTCTTGCTCAGGGTGTGTTTTTTTAGTCAGCAATAATTGAGCAGCTCCTTTTACGGTTTGAGCAGCAATGAGGGAAGCGGTGGCAGCGCTGAAACCAATTTCAATACCTCCCTGGATATTAGCCCGGATGTAACGCATGGCAAATGCTGTTCCGCAGGCCCCTAAAACAGTGGCAGCATCCATTAATTTCTCTTCAATTGTTACAGTTTTTCCTAGTTGCTGAAATAAATCGGTTACAAAATCACATTGCGATGTGGTGGCAGCAGAGGAACAAATGCAGGTCATACTTTCCTGTATGGCAATAGCTGTGTTGGGCATGGCCCGAAACAAGGGTATGGGCATATCTGACCCAAGAATTTCTCGAATGTCACTGATCCAGACACCGGTCACCACACTAATCAGTACCTGTCGATGTGGATCAAGTACAGAACGCAATTGTGCCAATAACTCAGCTACCTGAAATGGCTTTACGGCAAGTATAATGAAGTCAGCGGAGCTAACTGCGGCAGTGTTATCGGAAGTTATGGTCACCCCTCGTTCACTGAGTGATTGCAGCGCTTCTATATTCCGCCGGGTTACTGTCAGGCGGTCAGGCGAAACGAATCCACTATTCAATAATCCTTCGGCCATGGATAATCCCAGGTTGCCGCCACCAATAATAGCAATAGTCTTATGCATAAATAATTCGATATTCAAAAGGCACACATCTCATCGATAACGGATGGGATGCAGATAATTCGTTACATAATCATGCACACCTGCTTCGAGGGAAAACATGGGGTGCTGATAACCCGCCGCGTGTAATTTGTGCATAGCCGCCTCTGTGAAATACTGATACTTATCGCGGATATCTTCCGGCATATCAATGTAGTCGATCTTTACAGGAAGGTGCAGAGCATCAAAACAAGCATTTACAAGATCATTGAATGTGCGGGCTTTCCCTGTTCCCAGGTTATATAAACCGTTGTGATTGGAAGTCCACGTTTGCTGTAACATCTTTTCAGCCATCCATCCGATCACTTGTTCTATGTCTTTTACATAAATGAAATCCCGCAGTTGTTCGCCATCATTGAACCCTTCCCTGTGGCTGCGAAATAACTGCACATAGCCCCGCTGTTCTATCTGGTTCACTGCATGCCATATTACACTCGCCATTCGATGTTTGTGGTACTCATTCGGTCCGTAAACATTGAAAAACTTTAGCCCCGTCCAGTAGGGTGGGCGGTTTTGTTCTGGCTGAAGCAGGGCCCATTTATCGAATTCATTTTTACTCACGCCATAAGGATTCAGCGGAATTAATTTCTCAGGCATGCTGTGGTCATCACTATAGCCTTGTTCCCCGGCGCCATAGGTGGCAGCAGAGGAAGCATAGATCAGCGGTATGTTTCGTTCGGTAGCTGCCTGCCAGATTTCTTCAGAGTATTTTACATTCAGTGCTTCATGCACCGCATAGTTAAACTCGGTGGTATCTGTTCGAGCACCCAGGTGAATAATCAGTTGTATGGGTGGATTGTTTTCTCTCAGCCAGTCGAAGAAGGCTTGCCTTTCAATGATGCGGGTATACTGAGTGGCTTCCCAGTTTTTTCTCTTCTCTTCCTCTCCAAAATCGTCTACCAGTAATAAATTGGAGTACCCGTTTTCATTGAGCCATTTGACGATACAGGAACCAATAAAGCCGGCGGCACCGGTAACAACGATACTGGATGCATGGAGTTGGTCAGCTACCGTTATTGAACTCATAGTGCACTACTTTGCATGATGGTTTCAATGGCTGTATCGTATTCATTTTTCCAATCAGCGATACTACCCCAATTATCATCACCGATGATCACATCAGTTCCGGAAACAACGCCCAACTCTAGCAAGGGAATGCCCTTGTCTTGGGCAAGTTGAACAAGTGTTTCTTTTTGATTGGGGGATACGCTGATCAGCATTCTACCCTGCGCCTCTCCCATCCAAAAAGCATCTGTGCGGAAGGCTGCGGGTGTTCCGGCTACCCGGAAACCCAATTGATTCGTGTAACCTGACTCGAGTAAAGATATAATCAAGCCACCCTCACTCAGATCATGTGCACTTTGCAAGATATGTTGCTGATTGGCTACTTTAATAAAATCCTGCGCCGCCAATTCTTCTTCCAGCTGGAAATAGGGTGCAGGTGAATAGGTCACTTTCTTTAATTGATAGAGGTATTCAGAGCAGGCTATATCATTCACCACTTTTCCAACCAGGAAAATCAGGTCACCCGATTGTTTGAAGTGAAGGGTGAGGTGATGGGCAAAATCATCCAGAATACCTACCATTCCAATGGTGGGTGTTGGAAATACAGGTCCATCAGGATTCTGATTATAAAAGCTCACATTTCCCCCGGTAACGGGTGTTTGGAATGCCCGGCAGGCATCCCCCATTCCCTGAATAGCGTTCGCGAATTGATAATACACTTCGGGGTCGTATGGATTACCGAAGTTGAGGCAATTGGTAACCCCAATCGGTTCAGCTCCGCTACATACAATGTTTCTGGCAGCTTCCGCTACTGCAATCATGGCACCTGTATAGGGGTTTGCATGAACATAACGACTGTTACAGTCGACGGTCATGGCCAACGATTTACCGGTTCCTTTTGCAACGACCACTGCCGCATCGGAGGGGGCGTTCGTAGTAACAGTAGCAGCACCCACCATGCTATCATATTGCGTGTATATCCAGCGCTTGGACGCAATGTTTGGCAACCGATTCAATTGACGGGCAGTAGTTCGTAAGTCGGTAACATCAGCAACCTCATCTATGTGGAACCCTTTGATTCTCTCTAAATAAGCCGGCGCCGTGTAAGAACGCTCATACTGTGGTGCCCCTCCACCCAATACCAATTCATGCGCCGGTATGGATGCTTCCAGCTGACCATGCATATAAAACTGCAGCAGACCATCATCAGTTACCTGTCCAATCTCGTTGCAGCTCAGGTCCCACTTTTCAAAAACTTGTATCACTTCCTGCTCGCGACCTTTTTCAGCAACCAGTAACATTCTCTCCTGGCTCTCACTGAGCAGGAGTTCCCAGGCCTTCATGTTCTTTTGTCGGGTAGGAACTTTTTCAAGATCGATGTGCATACCCACACCACCTTTGGCACTCATTTCGGCAGTAGAGCAAATGATACCGGCAGCACCCATATCCTGCATACCCACTACTGCACCTGTTTCAATCACTTCCAGACATGCTTCCAGCAGTTTCTTTTCCTGGAAGGGGTCACCCACCTGAACTGCGGGTAGCTCTTCTGCACTTTCCTCGGTGATATTGGCTGATGCAAATGAAGCACCTCCAATGCCATCTTTACCGGTAGCGCTTCCTACAAAAAAGACCGGGTTGCCCGTACCTTTTGCAATGGCACTTACCATTTTGTTGACAGGCACAATCCCCACACTCATGGCGTTAACCAAAGGATTGGTATGATAACAGGCATCGAAATATACTTCGCCACCAACGGTGGGCACTCCAAAACAGTTACCATAGTGACCGATGCCATGAACCACCCCACTCAACAGTCGCTTGGTTTTTTTATCATCGGGAAGACCAAACCGCAGGCTGTTCAGGGAAGCAATAGGTCTGGCACCCATGGTGAATATATCACGCTGGATACCTCCTACCCCTGTGGCAGCTCCTTGAAAAGGCTCAATGGCGGAAGGGTGGTTATGACTTTCAATTTTAAATACAACCCCATAACCATTGCCCATGTCCATGAGCCCGGCATTTTCTTCGCCTGCTGCTACCAGCATTCTACCTCCACTTCGCGGAAGGGTTTTCAGCCAGCGAATGGAATTCTTGTAGCTGCAATGTTCACTCCACATGCCACTGAAGGCGCAGAGTTCAGTAAAATTAGGGGTGCGGTTGAGTTTTTCACAAATGCTCCTGAATTCGTCCTCTGTCAGTCGTAATTCGGCAGCGGTTTGAACGGTAATTTCCATGATGTGGACAAAGGTAGCATTTGCCGCTGAATTGTTTTTTTAAGATACCAACAGTTATCGCAGGTTGAAAAAAATAAGCAGCATTCCCTCCCGAAGGAAAAAGGCTGCGAAAAGGCAAGTAGAACCTACTACTTCAGCGAAAAAATGAAAAAATAAATTCATATTATACATAAATACATATTGTACTATTTTATATGTTTTGTTTTTCCACATTTTTCCCTGTTTTTTTTCCCAGTGACTGATTTAAGATGAGAAAATAGCTAAAAATGAATGACTTTTGTCTTTCATTTAAATCACTTTTTATGTCGCTTCGCTTTAATGCTATAGAGAACATCTCCTCCGATCAGGGAGCCTCAGTCGTTACCCCCAACTTAAAAATTACGGGAATATTTAATGACAACGTATTTACGTTAAAAACAGCTCGCCAATACCTGAGTGATGAGGGGTATAAGAGTCTTGTTACCAGTGTTCGAGGCGGAAAAAAAATTGACCGTAGCGTGGCTAATCAGATAGCCAACGGTTTAAGAGCCTGGGCGGAAAGTAAGGGTGTTACACACTATACACACTGGTTTCAGCCCCTGACAGGTACCACAGCGGAAAAGCATGACTCCTTCTTTACGCTGAAAGGCGATGGAACACCCATTGAAGAATTTGACGGTGCAGCATTGATCCAGCAGGAGCCGGATGCCTCTTCTTTCCCCAGTGGTGGATTGCGAGCCACTTTCGAGGCCCGCGGCTACACAGCCTGGGACCCCTCCTCCCCTGCCTTTATCATTGAGATTGGCCACGGAAAAACATTGTGCATACCCACCATATTTATTAGCTATACAGGCGCTTCACTCGACTATAAAGCACCCTTGCTGAAAGCCCTGGAAGCCCTGAATAAATCAGCAGTAGAAGTTTGTAACTATTTCGATAAGAATGTAACCAAAGTAACTGCTACACTCGGCTGGGAGCAGGAATACTTTGTGATTGATGAGCGGCTGGCAAATGCCCGTCCAGACCTGGTACAGTGTGGAAGAACCGTTTTTGGTGCAGCGCCCGCCAAAGGACAGCAACTGGAAGATCATTACTTCGGCTCAATCCCTGAGCGGGTTTATGCTTTCATGCGTGACTTCGAGCAGGAAGCTTATAAATTAGGTATTCCGCTGCGCACCCGCCACAATGAAGTGGCTCCTTCACAATTTGAATGTGCCCCCATATTCGAAGAAGTGAACATCGCTGTTGACCACAACACGTTGCTGATGGATTTGATGAACCGGGTAGCCCGCCGGCATCACCTTGTTGTATTGCTGCACGAAAAGCCGTTCGCAGGCATCAATGGTAGTGGTAAACACAACAACTGGAGTATGGCTACCGACACTGGAGTTAATTTGCTCGCTCCCGGAAAAACGCCCAAAACCAACTTGATGTTCCTGACTTTCTTTGTGAACATCATCAAAGCCGTTCACGACAATGCAGACATCCTGCGTGCGTCCATTGCTTCAGAACCCAACGACCATCGTCTGGGAGCAAATGAAGCACCTCCTGCCATCATTTCAGTTTTCGTAGGTCAATACCTGGCAAAAGTTTTGTCAGACATCGAAGCCCGCGTGAACACGAAATTCGATGAACAGGATGAAGCCATTCTGAAACTTGATTTGCACCGCAGTATTCCAGAATTGCTGCTGGATAATACCGATAGAAACAGGACTTCACCCTTTGCCTTTACCGGCAACAAATTTGAATTCAGGGCCGTAGGTTCTTCAGCCAACTGCGCTATTTCGATGACGGTATTGAATACGATCATGGCAGATACATTGAAGAAGTTTAAACAGGAAGTTGATGCACTGATTGAAAAGGGTGATAAGAAAGAGATTGCTATTATGCACGTTATTCAACGCTACATTGTTGAAAGCAAAAAGGTATTATTCGAGGGAGATGGCTACAGCCAAGACTGGCACGAGGAAGCTGCCCGCAGAGGTTTACCGAATGTAAAGACTACTCCATTGGCACTGGATGCAATGATTACGGAAAAAGCGAAACACCTGTTTGAATCAAATGGCGTTTACACCCATATTGAACTGGAGGCCCGTCATGAAATTGAACTGGAAAAATACATCAAGAAAGTACAAATCGAATCCCGCATCATGGGTGACCTGGCCATCAACCACATCTTGCCGGCAGCTATTCGTTACCAAAATGATTTGCTGACGAACGTGAATGGATTGAAAGCTGCGGGTCTTAGTGCAGATACCTATAAAAGTCAACTGGAAATTCTGAATGCAGTGAGCAAGCACATTCAAATCATTCACCAGCAGGTGGATGAAATGATTGAAGCACGTAAAAAAGCAAATGCCATCGAAAACGCAAGGGAGAGGGCCATTGCTTATGATAAAGATATTAAAGCACTGTACTTTGAGGAGATACGCTATCATGTGGACAAACTCGAGCACCTGGTAGATGACGATCTTTGGACGCTGCCCAAGTATCGCGAGATGTTGTTCATCCGATAATGAAGACGATCTAAAAAAAAATACCCGAAGCGTTCCTTCGGGTATTTTTTTGTCAAAGGCCGACTCAAGCCCCTAATTGACCGAATTAGTTCATAGGTGCCCTTAAAAAAGTGTAAATTGTCTATTCTAAAAACTTTATTTATGAAAAAATGGATGCTGCTGGCAATGCTGTTCATCGGTTCAGCGGGAAGTACTTTATACGCTCAACCACCCGGTGGTGGTCAACAAATGACCCCCGAACAACGCACAGCCATGATGAAAGAAAGATTTAAGGCCATGGGATGCGATGATGTACAGGCAGATTCACTGATTGCTATCTCTAACGATATGCGCCCAAAACAAATGGCACTGCGTGACTTGGATCCGGAAGCTCGTCAGGCTAAAATGAAAGAGATCACGGATGAGCGGAATAAGCGTATTGAAAAAGCGCTGCCCGCTGAGCTGGCAAAAAAAGTAATCGAAGCCCTCTCACAACCCCGCATGGGTATGGGCGGAAGAGGCGGTGGTGGAGGTAATCAATAACCCCGAACTGAATTTCCCTATGTTCATAATGCTGAGCTGACACTGATTGGGTGTCAACTTATTAAAGGACAAGGCAAACCATCGAATCAAAAAAAAACCTCTTCTTGCGAAGAGGTTTTTTTTATTGGTCTTAGCAAATCTCTAAACCATTTTAAAACTTTCGAGAAATTTAGTAGTGAAGTTCCCTTTTCTAAAATCTTCATTCTGCATGAGCTGAAGATGGAAGGGAATGGTCGTTTTCACTCCCTCAATTACATATTCACTCAGGGCCCTGTACATTGTGTCAATGGCTTCCTCCCGACTTTGTGCTACCGTAATGAGCTTACCGATCATTGAATCATAATAGGGAGGAATCACATAACCAGCATAAACATGGCTGTCAACTCGTACGCCATGACCACCCGGCGTATGTAAAACAGTTATTTTTCCGGGGGACGGACGGAAATCATTATAAGGATCTTCCGCATTGATTCTACATTCAATGGCATGCAGCTGGGGCTCGTAGTTACGTCCGGAAATTCTTTCACCTGCAGCAATTTTTATCTGCTCCTTAATAAGATCATAGTTGACCACCTCCTCAGTTACACAATGCTCTACCTGTATTCGGGTATTCATTTCCATGAAGTAAAAATTGCGGTGCTTATCTACCAGAAACTCGATGGTACCCACACTTTCATAATTGATGGCGGATGCCGCTTTGATGGCTGCCTCCCCCATGCGCTGGCGGAGCTCTGCGGTCATAAAGGGTGAAGGCGATTCTTCCACCAACTTCTGGTGACGACGCTGAATAGAGCAGTCGCGCTCACTGAGATGACAAACATTGCCATATTGGTCACCGGCGATTTGAATTTCAATGTGGCGGGGTTCCTCCACAAATTTCTCCATATAAATTCCGTCGTTCTTGAAAGCTGCTGCTGCTTCTGTCTTGGCAGTGGTATAAGCTTTTTCCAACTCTTCCTCTCGCCAAACAACCCGCATACCCTTACCACCACCACCAGCAGTAGCTTTTAGAATGACAGGATATCCGACTTCAATAGCCATACGACTTGCTGCTTCCAAACTTTCTAATAATCCTTTTCCTCCCGGAACAACAGGCACGCCTGCAGCAATCATGGTTTCTTTCGCCGTAATCTTATCCCCCATCTTGCTGATCATTTCCGGGGTTGGACCAATGAACTTTATGCCATGATCGGCACAAATCTGAGAGAAGCGCGCATTCTCAGCCAAAAATCCATAACCGGGATGCACCGCATCGGCATTCGTGATTTCTGCCGCTGCCATGATATGAGGTATGTTGAGATATGAGTCGACACTGGCAGGTTTACCTATACAAACAGCCTCATCTGCAAACTTCACATGGAGGCTATCCTTATCGGCAGTTGAGTAAACAGCTACGGTTTTTATGCCCATTTCCCGGCAGGTTCTGATTACCCGGAGGGCAATTTCACCACGATTGGCAATTAATATCTTCTTGAACATGATTAAACTGGTTTGTGGATCTTACTGATTGTCAGAAAATCCCTGGCGTTGAATGATAAAGGGAACATTAAGATTGGGGATCTACCAGGAACAGGGGCTGATCGAACTCAACCGGACTGGCATCTTCCACCAAAACTTTTACAATGGTACCGCTCACTTCACTCTCAATTTCATTGAAGAGCTTCATGGCTTCGATGATACAAAGTGTTTTTCCGGGAGCAATAGATTGACCGACATCGGTCAGTGCCGGCTTATCCGGAGAAGACCTGCGGTAGAAAGTACCGATCATGGGACTTTTAATGGTAATCAATTTATCTGTAGCGGGGGAACTGGCAGCGGCAGGTGCGGCTGGAGCAGCCGGGGAAGCCGGAGCAGCGGCAGCGGGTGCCGGGGTATGGTAAACCTGGTGTACCGGAGCTGCAGCCTGAGTAATGATCTGCTCTTCCTTTTGTTTAATGGTCACTTTACCGTCCTTGTCCTCAATGCTGATCTCACCAATATTACTCTTGTTGATGATTTTAATTAACTCGTGGATTTGTTTCAGGTCCATAACAAATGTTTTAGGGGGTTAAGCCTGGTTAAAAAAATGTAAACCGGGTGGGTGGTCAACCCGCGGTTTTTAATAAAAAAGGCCTTTAACGAGATAACTGGATTTTATCGAAATGAGGGCAAAAATAGGGTTATTTCGGCCAAAAATGACCAAAAACGGGTCAAAAATCATTAAAATTAAGAAAAAAACGCCGAAAATCGGGGAAGGGCTGCAATTACTCTTTTCCCTCTTTCACCCGCTCTACATAGCTGCCATCCTTGGTATTTACCCGAATCAGTTCACCGTCTTCCACAAAGAGGGGTACCATAACGGTTGCTCCGGTTTCAACTGTGGCTGCTTTGAGGGCCCTGGTGGCGGTATCACCCCTAAGTCCGGGCTCGCAATAAGTAATTTTCAAAACAATCTTTTCGGGCAATTCCGCACCTATGGGCTGTTCCGTTTCTGTATTAATAAATACAAAAACTTCAGACCCATCTTTCAAAAACTGGGGGGCATCTATCATTTCTTCTGAAAGCGTAATCTGCTCAAAGGTTTCATTGTTCATCAGATTAATGCCACTATCATCTTTGTAGAGGAACTGAAAGGCTTTCTTCTCCACCCGAACCGGATAGATATTTTCACCGCTGTTCCAGGTTTTCTCAATGGTTTTTTTATTATCTACACCCTTGAGTTTTGCCCATACCTTGGCTGCTGCCCGGGCTGTTTTGTTTTCGCCGAATTCTACAACAGAATAAAGACTGCCGTCCAGTTTAAGGATCATGCCGCGGCTGATGTCGGAAGTGGTTGCCATAATGTTTGTTTTACTAAAGTGCCGCAAAAGTAGGCAATGGCCCTGAATTATGGCCCATTCAGCTATAATTTATCATGACTTGGACCCCAGAAAATGAGTCCCGCCAGCATTTATGACCAGAAACAACACCTGATTTTTTAGTCCGCAGGCTGCATTTTATGCCTTTGGGGTATCTCTATTGAGAGAAAATCCTATCCTATGAAAAAATTTTTAACCTACCTGTTGCTCTTGCTCGGCTTAGGCATGCAGACCACCCTGCTGGCAGGAACCTTTGTTATTAAGGGTACAGTAACAGACGAAAACAGACGCCCCATTGCGGGTAAGGTGATGTATATCTCCACCGAATCAACCCAGTCAGGATGTAACATCCAGCGCAGGGTGTTGACCAACAGCAATGGTTATTATGTAGACTCCGTGTCTTGCAACGGAGAAATTAAATTCATCAATGTACAGACTACCGACTGCAATGGACGGTTATTTCTGCATAAGATGGCTCCGGGTAGTACCCGCGTGATCGAAAGCAATTTCGTTTTATGTGCTAGCCCCACCATCCTTTCATGTAATGCCGCCTTCACTGTGGTCGATGCCACCAACTCCCCCACACTTTTCCAATATGGGTTCCTCAGTGGCGATAGCAAAGCTGCACCCAGCGATAGCATCGTCAGCAGAACCTGGTTATTTGGAGACAGAACAGTACCGGTAACGGGTAATCAGGTGAACATTCGCCACTCCTTCCCCGGTCCTGGCACTTATCAGGTTACTTTATTAATCAAAACTCTCAGGGGTTGTGAAAGCAGAGTGACCAATACAGTGGTTGTGAAAGAGCAACCCTGCAGAGTGAATACCAAAGTTTTTATCAAAAGACAATCCGGCCTTTACCTTCAATTTAGTTCGGTTGAAGAAAACCTTGCTGCCGGTGATACCATCATCAAGCGAAGCTGGAATTTCGGCGACGGCAGCATCCTCGAAGGCAACGAAATCAGTCCGGTAAAAAAATATGCCGACTCAGGCACCTATAAAGTATGCCTTCAATTCAAAACAAAATTTGGCTGCACAGGTGAAGCTTGTATCTCAGTACGCGTGAAGGACAGCACAACTTACAATACTGCTTGCAGGGCTTACTTTACAACACAGAGCGAAGGACTTGCTGCCTGGTTCTCCAGTGAGCAATCCAGTGCCGGCGTTATGCCCAACGGCTTACGCGATACCATCATGAGCCGTAGCTGGTATATCAATGATACCCTCGTGCCTGTTACCTCTCCAAACCCGGTCAACCTGCGGAAATTATTTGAACGTGCGGGAACCTATAGCATCAAACTAGTCATCAAAACCAGAGGTGGCTGTGAAAGTAAATATGAGCAAAAAATTACCCTGCTCAACCAAAACTGTAATCTCAGCACCAAAGCCGTGGTGGCAAAAAGCAGCGGACTGGAGTTTTTGTTCGAAAGACTGGTGACCAATGTAAATCCCGGTGACAGTATAGTAAGTACTATCTGGAAATTCGGCGATGGCACCACCCTCGATCAAAGTCAGGGTCGTCCCTACAAAGCTTATCGCCAGGCCGGCAAATACACAGTATGTGTTTATACCAGAACGCAGCGCGGATGCAGCAGCGAAGCTTGTATCACTGTGGAAGCAAAAGACTCAATTGTTACACCAGTAGATTGCAAAGCCAGCTTTACTTATGAAGTAAAAGACAATGTAGTTTATTTGAACAGTAGCCGGTCGACAGCATCCGGTGGTGGTGTTGCTGCCAGTGCTGACAGCATCGTAACGCGTATCTGGTATTTTGAAGCCAACTCCAACGGCATCGCTGTTCCCGGCAACCAGGTAGCCATGCGATATGCTTTCGATAAGCCAGGAACCTATCCGGTAATCCTTTACATCAAAACACGCATGGGTTGCGAAAGCAAATTTGTTGCCTATGTTGTCATTCCACCGGTACAATGTCGCTTTGAAACCAAAATCGGCGTTGCCAGGTATGATGGACGCAGCTACAAATTCAACTCAAGTCATAGTGGACTAAGTGAAGGCGACAGCATTGTAAAACGTACCTGGAGCTTTGGTGACGGAACTTTCAATGAAGGCAATGAAGAGAGCCCAATAAAAACTTACAGCAAAATAGGCAAGTACAAAGTATGTCTGGTAGCCAAAACCAGCAAAGGTTGCACCAGCGAAAGTTGCATTGAAATTGAAATCAAAGATTCTGCCGTAGTTCCTGCAGATTGCTTTGCCTTCTTTACTTATGAAATAGATAACAACATCGTTAAGCTGAATAGCTCGAGGTCAAGATCTTCTAACAACGGATCTAGTGCAACACAAGACACCATCGTAAGCAGAACCTGGTATGTTGGAAATAATACCAGGGGTATTGAAGTACCGGGTAATCAGTGGGACATGAAATATGCCTTTGATCAGCCGGGCACTTATACTGTCACGCTTGTCATAAAAACCCGCCTGGGTTGTGAAAGCAAATACACGACCACCATCTTGATTCGACCTTCCGACTGTCGATTCGAAACCAGACTGAGTGTCGGTAGACAAAGCGGCTTGAGCTATCAATTCAGAGCTGAACATGCCGGACTGGTTGCCGGTGACAGCATCGTAAAAAGATCCTGGAGCTTCGGTGACGGCACTTATAATGAAGGCAATGAGGAAAAACCGATGAAAACCTATAACAAACTTGGCAAGTACAGAGTATGTCTGGTAGCCAAATCAAAGAGAGGTTGTGTGAGCGAGAGCTGCATCGAAATCAATGTGAGTGATTCAGGTAATGCGCCCAATAACTGTAAGGCCTTCTTCAGCTACCAGATCAACGGAACGGTAGTTTATTTCAACAGTTCACAATCAATGGGAGCAGCTGCTTTGAGCGGAGCAGTTCAAGACAGCATCATCAGCAGAACCTGGTACCTGGGCAATGCCACCAGCGGTCCGACTTATACCGGAAATGAGGTTGAAGTGAAGTTTGATTATTTGAAGCCGGGAACTTACACAGCTTATCTCGTGATTAAAACCAAATCCGGTTGTGAAAGCAAGTATGCCGTAACCTTTACCATACCCCCTGCATGTAAAGCTGCTGCGGAATATAAATTCGAGCAAACCGGACCCAATAAAATACAATTTGCCAGCGGAGCCAGCACCACCACTACCGGTGACACCATCACACAACGCATCTGGAGTTTCGGAGACAACACGGTGATGACTGGAAATATAGTGAACCCGGAAAAAATATATCGCGCTGCCGGCACCTACAGAGTTTGCCTACAGGTAAAAACCAGCAAGGGTTGTGTTGCTGAAATATGCAAGGATGTGAAAGTGCTGGATACAACCAACACACCGGGTACTACTATCAACTATCTGAAAATCGTAAGCATTAACCCGAACCCGGTACAATCACGCATGCTGGTTACTGTTTGGAGCCGTTTACCAAACATAGCAACCGAGTTTACCGTGTATGATGTGAATGGCAATCCGAAAATGAGTTTCAAAAAAGATCTGGCAGCCGGAAACAACGCATTTGAAGTGTTTGCTGACAGACTCAATCCGGGACTCTACTTCCTGCGGGTCGCCAATGCCTATGGCAGGGACAGTGCACAGTTTTACAAACAATAATCCATATCCTCCCCATGCCAAGCCAGTCGGAACTAACACCGACTGGCTTTTTTATTGATAGTACGGTCAGGAAAATCCCTAAACTTTACAAAACACTGCCATTTCAAAGCTGTTTTCGCCTATTTTTGCGGCGAACTTAATTCTTCACCCACATGTCAGTCCTCGTTAATAAAAATTCTCGCATTCTGGTGCAGGGTTTCACCGGTACAGAAGGCACTTTCCATGCTACCCAAATGATTGAATACGGTACCCAGGTTGTTGGCGGCGTAACACCCGGCAAGGGAGGTACTACCCACCTGGATAAACCAGTTTTCAATACCGTAGCGGAAGGCGTAAAAGCAACCGGGGCTGATGTGAGCATCATCTTTGTGCCTCCGGCTTTTGCAGCCGACGCCATCATGGAAGCCGCTGAGGCTGGCATCGCTCTGGTAGTTTGTATTACCGAGGGTATACCCGTGCAAGACATGGTGAAGGTGAAAAATTATCTCCAAACTACGCATACACGTCTGGTTGGACCCAACTGTCCCGGTGTGATCACTGCCGGGGAAGCCAAAGTAGGTATCATGCCCGGTTTCATTTTCAAAGCAGGACGTATAGGCATCGTTTCTAAAAGCGGCACCCTCACCTATGAAGCTGCCGATCAGGTAGTGAAAGCAGGCATGGGCATCACAACTGCCATTGGAATTGGTGGTGACCCCATTATCGGAACACCCACCCGCGATGCGGTAGAACTGCTCATGAATGATCCTGATACAGATGGCATCATCATGATCGGTGAAATCGGTGGAAGCATGGAATCCGATGCTGCCCGATGGATTAAAGATAACAATCGCAAGCCGGTAGTAGGATTTATTGCCGGACAAACAGCGCCTCCCGGTCGCAGAATGGGTCATGCCGGAGCCATCATCGGCGGAGCAGAGGATACAGCAGCAGCCAAAATGAAAATCATGGCTGAATGCGGTATCCATGTCGTTGCTAGTCCTGCCGACATCGGAAAAACCATGGCAGCCATACTTAAGAAGTAGGAAGCATACAGGACTTTCCCCGTTTTTTTGAAAAACTGCATTTACAGTCACTTCATTTGTTAAATTCGAAGATTGCCTGTGCAATCTTAAAATCCATGCATCTTCGGAAAAACCGATTCAACCGAAGTATATGTGGAAATACGCCTGTTCCCTATTGATCTTATGTGTCGCCATCTCATCTGCTTTACAGGCGCAAATTGTGGATACCACTTTTAACAGAGAGTGGCTAGACATCGACTCCAACATTACCATTAATCGTCTACCTAAAACTGCCCTCGAAAAAGTCGACCAACTTTACAAAAAAGCTGTAGCCATCAATTTAGGGCCACAACAACTCAAGTGTTTGATTTATCAGCTGACGCTGGAAGCGGAAATAAAAGATCAGGGAAACAGTGTTGCCATCAACCGTATAAAGGCAGAAATGTCGAAACAGAAAGATGCGCTGACGCGTTCGATACTCCATGCCTTACTAGCTGGTCAATATCGAAGGTATTATGCAGCAAACAGATGGCAAATTGATCAAAGAAAACATACTGGCCTAACAGCTGGTGAGAAGATAGAACAATGGAGCAGCGCTAATTTTAATCGAGCCATTCTGCAGTCATATGAGAAAGCACTTTCCCAACCGGATGAATTGAAAAAAATGCCGGTGAATGCCATTCGTGCCATCATCACCCGCGGATCAGGTCAACCACAGCCTGAAAATTGGTACCAGTTGATCGTACTTGATAGAATATCATACCTGAAAGATCCAGTTCAACAAGGCTATCAACCGGCCGTTTTGTCGCAATGGAAACAGCTGGCTTTCATGCCGCCGAATCAATTTATAGAAACATCGCTTCCCAAGTATGATTCGTCCATAGAAATGAGGATACTGGGTGAATATCAACAATTACTCCATGCCCAAGCAAGTAAAAAGAGTTTAGCGCTATCAATCGCTTTACACATTGATAGATTAGAATGGGCCTGGCAACAGATGGGCAGATCAGTTGCACAAAAAAAGAAGTATGCTGCGGCGCTGCATACACTGATACGTGATTATCCCGAATCGCCTGCCAAACTCAGGGCATACTATTTGCTGGCTGCCCTGGAAATCAGTTCAGAAACAACCGGAAAAAATCATTCCGGGCATGCATCGGTTGAAAATGGCTATGTACGAGCTGACTCATTGCTATCACATGCATTAAAAGATAATGTAGTTGTCACCGAAGAAACACTTGCCCTACAAAACCTGCTCGCAGAAATAAGGCAACCCATGTTAGAGGCATCTATGGAGTCGGTTTATTTACCGGGGCAATCCATCCTATCTCTCATCAGCTATCAAAATACACCCCGCGTATATGTGCGAATTGTAGCATTACAGGCAGATGAATGGGAAAAATACAGCCAGCAACAAAAACCCTCAGAGAACTCCTTATTGGGGAAAAAACCGATGCAGGAAAATGTTTGGACGCTGCCGTCCAGCGAAGACAGAAGAAAGCACTCAACAGAGATTATCATCAATCCCCTGCCAGCGGGAAAATATTTGTTAATCAGTTCCTCACAAAAAGACATCAGCGACAATTCATGTGTTGTCAGCTTAACACCCTTTCAAGTATCTGCAATCGCCGTGCTGCAGCAAAACAATAGCTGGATGGCCCTGAATCGTTCCACAGGATTACCACTGGCTGGCGCCGAATACCAGTTCTACACCAGCTATACTGCTGCCGAAAACCTGGGTTACAGAAAGATCAGTTCTGCAAAAGGAGTCAGTGACACAACCGGACTTTTTCACTTTAATTTCAAGGGGGAATATGCAAATGGACTCTCCATCCGGTATCAAAAAGATGAATTACTATTACTGGGGAATTTATTCCTTTCATCACCCCCTGATGCAAGCATAAAGGAGGCACCTCAGGAAAAGCCGATGAAAAAAGTCTTACTATTTACCGACAGAAAAATATATCGCCCTGGTCAGGAAATTTTCTGGAAAGGAATTGGAATACAAAAAGAAAGGGAGAATTCCCCAACCCAGCTCTTTCCTATAGAAACCCGTATAGTATTTTATCTAAAAGATGCGAAAGGAACCATCATCGATTCAGTTGAAAAAAAATTAAATAATTATGGTTCCTGTACCGGATCATTCCTAGTACCAAAAGACAGATTAACGGGTCAATTTTCAATCGAGCCGGCCAGCTTCCCGTATTCCCGCACAACCATTCTGGTAGAAGAATACAAACGCCCAAAATTTGTTATTGAATGGGAAACCCCGCAGAATGGATATTCTTTATATGACAGCATCCACATAAAAGGAGCCACCCGCTCATTTACAGGTAACGTATTACAGCAGGCAATTGTGAATTATCGCATTAGCCGATCACAGCGATATTTTCGAAATGCCGCTGCTGCAACAGAAATCTCATCAGGCACTACAAAAACTGACCGGGAGGGTAAATTCAACCTGCATTTTTTACCCTTTACTGATGCAGATGAATTAAACGAAGAAAACACTGCCTACTCCTATCAAATCTCTGTAGATATCACTGATGCATCGGGTGAAACCAGGTCTTCGCAAACATATCTATCGGCAGGTAAACAATCTGTATTTATTCAATGTGAAATACAGGAAACATTCCCACTGAGCGCTTGGAAAGATGTACGTGTGTTCACCAGTAACATGAGTGGCGAAAAAATTGCTGCGCCGGTTCAGGTAAAACTTTACAACCTAAAAACCCCCGCAAGGAGTCTGCGCAAAAAATATTGGGAAGCGCCAGATCAACCCATACTGAGTGAATCAGCATTTAGACAGTCTTTTCCAGATGATGCGTATGGAGATGAATTGAATCCTGCGAATTGGAGCCAGCAAAATATGGTGTTCGAAGAAAAGTTCACAACTCAGAAAAATGGTCAGACCGGATTGGCAAACAAAATCTCCGCACCGGGTTATTATCGCCTCGTGACAAGCACAAAAGACCCCCTTTCAGGTAACACAATTGAAACAACTCAACATTTCAGGGTTCTCAATCAACATACCAGCAGCAACGCAGATAATTCTGTCAATTATATATATCAAAATCGTGGCAACCTGCAGCTAGGTGATACAATGCATGCTGTCGTTTCACATAACCAGCAACCAATACATTTTATTATCAGCAAATCTGAACCGTTAACACCTCATAGCGATTGGATCACAAAAGATACTGACAACGGACTATTCACGATAAAGGAAACTGCAAAAAATACAGGTACCATCTACTACCATGTTGCTTATTTGTTGAACAACCGTATACATGTAACCACCTTTCAATGGAATATTCGGCCGGCAGAAAAATTACTTCAAATAAAAACTACCAGCTTTCGTAATCCATTGGAACCGGGTAGTCAGGAAAAATGGACCCTTGAAATAAATGATGCTACAGGCGGTAAAGCTGCAGCAGAATTACTCAGTACCATGTATGATGCCTCCCTCGATCCATTGGCGCCACATGAATGGGAATGGTTCAGCTTTCCCGTCTCATCAACCCCCTACAGACCCTTTCAATTCAACCATAACTTTTCGCCCATTTCCTCTTTTATTTTTTTTACGCCTGAAACAGGGAACGCTGTCTATCCTGCCCACCAACCAGACCGGCTATCGCTCATTGCTTACGAATTAATCAACCAAAACAGAGAGAGAAAGGTTGACGGACAATCCTATTTATTGCCTTTCTTCAATTATCCCATAAGTTGGGAAACATATGATAAAGTATATGCTGCTCCTAAAATAATGGCAGATGGCATTATGGCAGCAGAAAGATATCCCGCAGCTGCTCAAGCACAATCGGTAGAGAATGATGGTAAGGCTCAGACAGATCTTACCCTTCGCCCCACAGTTTCCGGAGAAAAGATTCAGTTGCGAAAACAATTACAGGAGACTGCCTTCTTCTTCCCACAGGTGCAGGCAGATAACAATGGCAACTATACACTAAACTTCACGCTGCCTGAATCACTCACACGTTGGAAATGGATGAATTTCGCCCATACAGCGACCTTGGAAACAGGCAGCTTTATCACTGAAATCGATACCCGGAAACAATTGATGGTGATTCCGCAGATCCCAAGATTTTTAAGAGAGGGTGACCAGATTGAACTGATCACACAAATAGCCAATACAGGCGATAGCGAACTGACAGGACAAGTATCCCTTGAACTAATCAACGCAGCCACCGAAAAACCCATAGATGGCTGGTTGAACAATGTATTTCCGGTTCAATATTTTACCGTAGGCGCAGGCAAAACAAGTATCGCCCGCTTTCCGATTCAGGTACCCTATGGTTTAAATCAACCACTGATCTGGCGCATCAAAGCCCAAGCCGGCAACTTATCGGACGGAGAGCAAAACATACTGCCTGTAATTACCAACAGAGCACTCGTAACCGAGACCAAAGCTTTCTGGCTGACAGGTGACACCACCGTTCATATTTCACTGCCCTCCCTCCTGAAAAACAATAGTACTACGCTTACCCACCAAAGTTTGCAATGGGAAGTCGCAACAGCCCCTGCCTGGTATGTGATCAAAGCATTGCCCTATCTGATGGAAAATGATTACCCCTGCGCAGAACAGGTATGGAATCGAATCTATGCTAACCAATTAGCTGCTTATACACTTAGCCGGTTTCCAATGATTCAAACAGCACTAGACAAATGGAAAAAAGATTCCACTGCGGGAAAGAAACGCTTTGAAAAAGCTGCTGACATTACTGCTGTATTGAACAGGGAGAATCCCTGGCTGCAGGAGTCTGTCACCGAAGAACAGCAACTCGAATCGCTGAGCCGACTGCTGGATGCAGAGAAATTGAAAACTGAACTAAACGCATGGATACCAGCGCTCGAAAAATTTCAGACAGCCACAGGAGGATTCAGTTGGCTGGAAGGGGGCAATCCCGATGAAGCTACGACCCTATACATTCTTTCCGGCATCTGTAAGCTGAATGAACTGAATGGCTGGATACCCGGACTACAGAAAAAGCTACAGCCCATGGTTTCCCCCGCTATTCGTTTTATGGATAGCCTGTTGCATCTATACCTTGGTCGCACCCCGGTAAGAAAAGATCTTTCCATAAAAAATACCCTGCCAGTTTCCTGGATACACTATATATATCTGCGCGCCCACTTTGATAAGATTCCAAACAACTATCCGGGCGACTTCCAATCCATCCGTCAACTGGCACTTCGAAACTGGCGATCCTATCCTCTTTTCCACCAAAGCATTTTAGCAGATGTGATGCTATCAGGCAGGGAAAAAGATACTGCTATACAAAAACTGATTCCTTCGCTGCTGGAAAATGCGGTCAATGACACTTTGCAGGGAATGTATTGGAAATACGGCGGATACGCAGGCGGCTATCAATCGCCACTCACTATGCCGACGCAGGTACTAAAGCTACTAAACCGTTTGGGCGACGCTGCAGGTAATAAATATCAGGCAGCCATACCTGCTATCACACGCTGGTTGCTACAACAGAAAAGAACCAGTCACTGGGCAACTACCCCCGCAACAGCCGAAGCCTGCTATGCCCTATTAACCAGCTTACCTGCCAGCCACCTGAATACCCATCGACAAGTAATGGTGAAAACGGGCGATATGTCTTTCAGTGTAACGCCCGAACAAGCAGAAGCCGGCACCGGTTATTACAGACAAGTGATAGAAGGAAAAAAAGTGACCACATCCATGGGACGTATTACTTTACAGGTGAGTACCGTTTCAAATAACTTGTCAAAAGCAAAGGAGGCTGGGCCGGTTTCCGGGGCCATTTACTGGCAATACATAGAGAACATCGATCAGATAAAAGAAAGTAAGCATCCCTCTCTCAACATTCAAAAAAAATTATTCCGACAAGCTGCGGGCAGTAATTCTAAAACATTGGAACCACTGACCCCACTGACCAACCTGCGCAAAGGTGACCGCATTGTTACGCGTCTCATCATTACCTGTCAGCAACCCATGGAATTTGTTCACCTCAAAGATATGCGGGCCTCCGGATGCGAACCAGTAGATGTCATTAGCCAGTTTCAGGTGCAAGAAGGATTATCATTTTATCAAACCACATTGGATACCCACACCGGATTTTTCTTCCGCCGCATAGAAAAAGGCACCTACCTAATAGAATATGATTCCTTCCTGACACATCCCGGAGAATTTTCTGCCGGTATTGCCAGCTTGCAAAGTCTGTATGCACCAGAGTTCCAGGCACACAGCAGTTCCGTTACCCTGCGTGTTGGAGATTAAAGCAGATATTTGTTGCATGAAAGTCGATTACCTGATCGTAGGCCAAGGCTTGAGCGGTAGTTTCCTCAGCAAGTACTTGCTGGAAGCAGGAAGTACCCTATTGGTTATTGACGAACTACATCCGAATACAGCATCGCGTGTTGCCAGCGGTATCATCAATCCAATTACAGGAAGAAGATTGGTAAAAACCTGGGAGATCGATCAATTCATGCCCTTTGCAAGAGAAGCCTATAGCAATTGGGAACCAGAAATAGGGAAGAAACTTATAAGAGCAACCAGTATCCTAGACTTCCCTGTTACACCACAAATGCACCTGGCATTTCAAGAGCGGGCAAATGAAGAGCCCATGCTCGGATATCCTGACGCCCCTGAACATTGGCGGCCATTATTTAACTATCCATTTCCTCCCGGAGAAATCAAGCCGGCCTACCTGATAGACATCCACTCCTTATTAGACAATTGGCGAATCCTATTACAAAATCAGCAGTTAATAAGAGAAGAAAATTTTGATTACGCTGAATTGAAGATATCAGCAACTGGTATTGAATACCGGGATATTTCAGCACAAAAAATCATTTTCTGTGACGGAGCTTTGGGTGGTCGTATCCCCTTATTTTCTGGTCTGCCCTTCGTTGCGAATAAAGGCGAAGTAATCTGGGTAAAGATACCTGCATTACCCCCTGACCATATTTACAAAATGGGACTCAGTATCGTTCCCTGGGAAGATGATGTATTCTGGGTGGGCTCCACCTATGAGTGGGATTTTGAACATGAGCAACCTACGGATGCCTTCCGCGAACGCGTCACTTCCCTATTGCAACAATGGCTGAAAGTACCCTTTACGCTGCTCGAGCATAAGGCATCCCTTCGGCCTGCTAATCTGGAACGACGACCTTTCGTTGGTATCCATCCCGTTTATCCTGCTGTCGGCATACTCAATGGCATGGGCACCAAGGGCTGTTCACTGGCACCCTGGTTTGCCCGGGAATTGGCTAATCACTTGTTGCTTGGGCACCCCATTCACCCGCAGGCAGATGTGCATCGCTTCGCAAAAATTTTGTCCCGACTTAATAACTGATTCGTTACTTTTACGCTAATCAAAACAACCTCATTCACTGAAATAGAGCCCCACACACCGAAATGGATACATCTCCCCGCGTTTCAACCTCATACTACAAGATTCCGGTACAGTACAGAAAAATGGAAAATCTCCACATTGTTTTCTGGCTATTTAAAGATGTCGCCTGGTGCATGGGCTGGAAGATTCTGGGGGTTGTAATGATTATCCCTACCCTCGTCATTTCAATCATCATCGCTTGGAGAAATAGATCATTCATGTCTGAATGGTGTCACAACCTGGCCATCACACTTTGGATCTCTGCCAACTCACTGTGGATGATTACTGAATTTATTCATTTGGATACTACCCCACTGGGAGCAGGATTTACCTATAAACAGCTGGCTCTCATTCCATTCATTGCGGGTTTGATTACTGTTATGTATTACTACTTCATCTGGAAACCCAAACACCCGGAAGAAGCAGAAACGATGTAATCATCATTCCTCACTTTTTGTGGTGGCAATTCGTCCTGAGAACCAACTGGTACCCAATCCCAACAAAGCAATAAAAGTAAATGACCAGCGCAGGCTGAGTAATTCTGCTATGAACCCGATCATGGGAGGTCCTATCAAAAATCCGATGAACCCGATACTGGAAACAGTTGCCAATGCGACGGAGGGAGCCATACGATTTGTATTTCCGGCAGTACTGTAAACAACTGGTATCACACTGGAAACGCCGAGACCAACCAGCATAAAGCCGATGATAGCAGGAATGATATAGGGAAATAGAACAGACAGCAGCAGTCCGGCAGTAATCAGTAAACCACTCACCTGCAATATGCTTTTACTCCCCAACCGATTGATGAACCAGTCGCCCATGAATCTGCCAGCAGCCATGGTACCCATAAAAGCAGCATAGCCCAGTGCCACCTGATTGTTGGGTACCTTCAATACTTTTTGAAAGTAAACTCCACTCCAGTCGAACATCGTTCCCTCACAGGCCATACAGCAAAAAGCAATGCATCCCAGCAGGAACAAAGATCTATCCGGTCGAACGAATGTAGAACGTGAAGCTTTGGTTCCATCGCCCTTAATCATTTGCGGTAATGCAACCAGCAACAGGAGACAGCCGGTACATGCGACAACACTAAAATGAGTCAACAGGCTGGTATTCCAACCCATGAACAAGTTGCCAATGGCTGCCCCGGTGAATCCGGCCAAACTCCAGATGGCATGAAAACCCGCCATGATGGAACGGCCATAACCCTTCTCAACACCCACTGCCTGGGTATTAATAGCAATGTTGCATAGGTTACCGGTCATTCCGAAAAAAAATAACAGCAACCATAATTGCCAGATACCCGAAACAAAAGGAATAAGACACAATAAAGCAGGATAAATTAATAATCCTGCCATCACCATGCGCTTGCTGCCATAGTTGGCAATCATCCAGCCCCAGAGGGGTAGACTGACCAGTGATCCGGCGGGGAGAGCAAACAAAACCCCACCAAGGGCACCATTACTCAACTGATACAATTCCTGCACATCCGGAATCCTACTGGCCCAGCTGGCAAAAGTGAGTCCGGCAGCAAAGAAAAGCAGCGATACCGACTGCCGGGGGGAGATAGGCAACGAAAACATGTTACAAAGATGTAAGAAAACCCTTAAACCAGCCGGAGAAAAAAGCATGCGGCATTTGGGTTATATTTGCCGCGTAAAAGGGCGGCCCGGTAGTTGTTCCGGCTGCATCAGTCATGAAATGTAAGCATTATGTATCGTTCGCACACCTGTGGTGAATTAAGAATGGGGAATGTTCAGCAAACAGTTACCCTGGCGGGATGGGTTCAAACCATCCGTAAATTTGGTTCGATTACTTTTATCGATTTGCGGGACAGATATGGAATCACTCAACTGCTTTTTGGTGAAGAGCTCAATGCACAGTTAACAGAGCAGCCGGTAGGCAGAGAGTTCGTGTTGCAAGCAAGCGGACTGGTAACTGAAAGATCGAATAAGAATCCGCAGCTGGCCACAGGTGATGTGGAGGTTACGGTACAATCCTTTTCTATTTTAAATCCCTCTGCAGTTCCTCCTTTTACCATACAAGATGATACCGATGGCGGAGATGATTTGCGCATGAAATACAGGTTCCTGGATCTGCGCAGAAATGCAGTGAAGAAAAACCTTGAACTGAGGTATGCCGTCAACCGCTCAGCGCGTAACTTCCTGCACCAACAGGGATTTATGGATATTGAAACACCCTTCCTCATTAAATCTACACCAGAGGGGGCGCGTGATTTTGTAGTCCCTTCACGGATGAACCCCGGTCAGTTTTATGCTCTGCCACAATCTCCGCAAACATTTAAGCAGCTGCTGATGGTAAGTGGTTATGATCGCTACTACCAAATCGTGAAATGCTTTCGCGACGAAGACCTACGGGCCGACAGACAACCGGAATTTACCCAGATCGATTGTGAGATGGCATTTGTAGAACAGGAAGACATTCTGCAAATGTTTGAGCGACTGATCAAGCAGATCATCAAAGATGTCAAGCAACAAGACTATACAGCACCAGTAGAAAGGATGACCTGGGAAGAAGCTATGTGGCGCTTCGGAAACGACAAACCAGATATTCGTTTCGGTATGCAATTGGCTAATTTTAAATTTCCCGCACACACTTTCCCGCAGCGAGCTGCTGCAGCCGCAGGCAGCCTTTCCTTTACGCATGCAGGCTTCGGCGTATTTGATGCTGCCGAAACCATCATTGGTATGGCAGTAACTGGTTGTGCAGCGTATACCCGCAAGCAATTGGATGAAATCACCGAATGGGTGAAGCGTCCCCAGATTGGCATGCAGGGACTCGTATACATCAAATGCAACAATGATGGTAGTTACAAGAGCAGCGTAGATAAGTTTTTCAATGAAGAACAACTCAAAGCCATCGCTACCGCTACCGGAGCAATCGCGGGAGATCTCGTTTTTCTGCTGGCAGGCAGGGAAGAAAAGACCAGAAAAGCTGCCAGCGAATTGCGACTCGAGATGGGCAAGCGACTGGGCCTCAGAAAAGAAGAAGAGCTGAAGCTATTGTGGGTAGTTGACTTCCCTTTATTCGAATATGCTGAGGAAGAGAATCGCTGGGTTGCCCGACATCATCCATTCACCGCCCCAAAACCCGATCAGATACCTGTAATGATCAACAATGATCCTGTGATCACCGATGCGGCACGATATCTCGAGCATCCCTATGCAGGCATCAAAGCAAATGCTTATGACATGGTACTGAATGGCAATGAAATTGGGGGTGGCTCTATACGCATCTATCAACGTCCGCTGCAGGAGAAGATGTTTGCGGCATTAGGTATGACGGAAGAAGAAGCCCGTCATAAATTCGGTTTCCTATTAGGTGCATTTGAATATGGCGCACCTCCCCATGGTGGTATTGCTTTCGGATTTGATCGTCTCTGCTCTATTTTAGGTGGAAGCGAGAGCATTCGTGACTTTATTGCATTCCCAAAAAATAACAGTGGCAGGGATGTTATGCTGGATGCCCCGGGTACCATCGACCAGCAACAATTGGATGAACTGCAGATTCGCCTCCAGCTCAAGTAAAAAACCCCGGCTCAGCTAAAATCAGCCATAAGTAAGGCGCTCCCTCAATATTTGGGCGATGAAAGGGGTAGAATTGGTAACTTAGCAGTTCATTAAAAAGCTACCCCCTTGAATCGAGCTGAAATCACTTTTTTTAAAGTTATCACCTACCTCCTGCTGCCCATTGCCTTTTTTTTCGGCCTGATTGCATCGATGATGCTGGTGATTGCGTTAGGCAACTTACAACTGCTGCTGCCCGTTTTCTTGCTGGCATGCTTCACCATCTATGTATTTACGAGCTTTCGTTTTTCACGAACTATTGCAGCAGGTATTCCTGCTACACATAAGTTGCGGGACTGGATGCGGGTGAATGCCTTTGTATGCATATTCATGAGTGTATTATTCATCATGAATGCAGCTGCCATTTTATATTTTTCTGACGCGAAACTACAAGAGATGATTCAACCGACCATAGACAGCATGGGTAGCTTAGCGGGGGGATTGACGGCAGAACAAATGACAGGCCGCATGAAATCATTCTCAGTTTTTTTAATGGTTATGAGCGTTGTTTTACTGATTCATATCATCATTAATTTTAGGCTACAAAAAATATTTTTCCAACATATTGAATAGCCAATGCATCCTGCGCACCACCAAATCATTCTCGTATGATCAACCCTACCAGTCCGCTGGCAGAACGGGTTCGTCCACAAACGCTGGACACCCTGGCTGGTCAGGAACACCTGACAGGAAATGGCAGCGTATTGCGACAAATCATTGAAAGAGGAAAAATTCATTCAATGATATTGTGGGGGCCGCCTGGTGTGGGTAAAACAACCCTAGCACAGATCATTGCACATACGCTTCAGGTTCCCTGCTTTCAACTCAGTGCCATCAGTAGTGGGGTAAAGGAAATACGTGAAGTGATAGAAGCAGCCCGTGAAATACCGGGTACCATTTTATTCATCGATGAGATTCACCGGTTTAATAAGTCACAACAAGATGCCTTGCTGGGCGCCGTAGAAAAGGGAACCATCACCCTCATTGGTGCTACAACTGAAAATCCTTCATTTGAAGTGAATAGCGCCTTGCTGAGCAGATGCCAGGTGTATGTGCTAAAACCACTTTCCGAAAAAGACATGTTGCAATTATTGCAACAAGCCATGCACACCGACCCCTCTTTACAGCATTATACCATTCATTTGCAGGAAACGGCTGCATTGCTGCAACTGGCAGGAGGAGATGGCAGAAAATTGCTCAATCTCTTCGAATTGGTGGTACAAAATGAGCAAGCTACGCAGGAAAATGGCGCAAAAGAGATTTTCATTACCGATGAAGGGGTGATGAAAGTTGCCCAAAAGAAAATAGCGCTGTATGATAAAGCCGGAGAGCAACATTATGATATAATTTCTGCTTTCATAAAAAGTATGCGCGGCAGTGATCCCAATGGTGCTGTTTACTGGCTGGCACGAATGATAGAAGGCGGTGAAGACGTCACCTTCATCGCCAGACGAATGCTGATTTTCGCCAGTGAAGATATTGGTAATGCGAATCCAAATGCCCTTTTATTAGCTAATGCAACTTTTGATGCAGTTGCAAAAATCGGATATCCCGAAAGCAGGATTATTTTATCTCAATGTGCTATTTATCTGGCCGGCTCACCAAAAAGCAATGCCTCCTATGAAGCTATTCAGGAAGCCTTGCAATCAGCAAAGGAAAAAGGAGATTTACCCGTGCCACTCCATCTCCGCAATGCACCAACCAACCTGATGAAAGACCTGAACTATGGTAAAGAGTATCTGTATTCACACCTGGGCACCGGCAATTTCATTGAACAGGAATATTTACCTGAATCAATACAGGGACGAACATTTTATCGACCTGGCTCAAATGCCCGTGAACAGGAGATAAGAAAATTTTTAAAAGACCGCTGGAAAAATAAATACGGGTATTAACCAATCCACTTACCTATAAAACGAATTATGTCTGTATCACTTGCCAACGAATACTCGATTAGTTGCACGCCTTTTGACTCACTCACAGCAGCCGAGCTATATCAGATCATTCAACTGCGAAATGAAGTTTTTGTGGTCGAGCAACAATGTGTATTTCAAGATGCAGATGGAAAAGACCCATTTGCCCACCATGTAGCTATTCGAAGTGGCGATGTATTGATTGCCTATGCACGTTTACTTCCTCCCGGTATTGCTTATGAATATATGTCAATCGGTCGGGTAATCACTTCAGCTGCGAGTAGAAGAATAGGAGCCGGAAAATTATTGATGCGGGAGGCCATCCAAGAATGCCGACTGCTGTTTGGAGAAGGCCCCATAAAAATCGGAGCACAACTCTACCTGAAAGAATTTTATGGGTACTTCGGTTTTCAAGCGATAGGCGATGTTTATTTGGAAGACAATATAGAGCACATACACATGCTGCTGCAGGGCTGATCTAACGCGCGTTCAGCTCTCGCTTCAAATAGGTTGCCGTATGGCTTTCCTTGACTGACAATAATTGTTCCGGGATCCCCTGAAAGAGAATAGTGCCGCCGGCATCACCACCTTCCGGACCCAGATCAATTATATAATCGGCTACTTTAATAACATCCATATTGTGCTCAATGATCAATACAGTATTTCCTCTGTTCACCAGCTGGTTGAGTACCTGTAATAAATGCAGGATATCCTGAAAATGCAGACCTGTCGTTGGCTCATCCAGAATGTAAAATGTTTTACCGGTATCTTTCTTGCCCAATTCAGTAGCCAGTTTTACCCGCTGTGCCTCTCCTCCACTCAGTGTTACTGCTGATTGACCCAGGGTAATATATCCCAGTCCCACATCCTGCAATACCTTTATCTTCCGATAGAGGTATCCGATGGGTTGAAAAAATTCTACCGCCTCATCAACCGTCATATTCAATACATCACTGATAGATTTTCCCTTGTAACGAATCTCCAGTGTTTCCCGGTTATATCGTTGTCCGTTGCATTTTTCGCAATGCACATAAACATCGGGTAAAAAATTCATCTCTATGACCCGCATACCACCGCCTTCACATACATCACAGCGTCCACCCTTTACATTGAAGGAGAACCTTCCCGGAGCATACCCTCTGATCTTTGCTTCCGGAACAGAAGCGAATAGCGAGCGTATTTCTGTAAAGAAGCCACAATAGGTAGCCGGATTACTGCGAGGTGTTCGGCCAATAGGTGACTGGTCAATCTCAATCACCTTATCTATGTTTTCCAATCCCGCAATCGATTTGAAAGGCATAGGTGAAACTCGGCTGTTGTAGCAATGCTTCGATAAAAGAGGATACAAAGTTTCATTGATGAGGGTAGACTTACCACTGCCGCTAACACCCGAAACAACTAACAGCGTTCCCAAAGGCATTCGAATGTTGACATTTTTCAGGTTGTTACCGGAAGCACCTTTTAATTCCAGCCACTTACCATTTCCGGTTCTTCTTACTGCCGGTACGGGTATTTGCTTCTCCCCTTTCAAATAGTTGGCTGTTTCAGAATTGCTGCGTAAAACTTCAGCCGGTGTACCTGCAGCAACGATGTTTCCCCCACGCCGACCGGCACCCGGACCGATGTCAACCAGAAAATCTGCTGCCAGCATAATATCCTTATCGTGCTCCACCACCAATACATTGTTGCCAATATCGCGCAGGTTCAGCAGGGAATTAATCAGGCGCTGGTTATCGCGCTGATGCAGACCGATGGAAGGTTCATCTAATATATAAGTAATCCCCTGTAACCGGGATCCAATTTGCGTAGCGAGGCGAATGCGCTGAGACTCGCCACCACTCAGGGTTCTGGTAGGACGTTGGATGGTGAGGTAATGCAATCCTACATCCAAAAGAAATTGTAGTCTTTCCTGTATCTCTTTGAGAATATCTCTGGCAATTCTTTGCTGCTTGACCGAGAGCTTTCCTGCAACCGCTGAGAGCCAATCCTGAAGGGCATCGAGATCCATTGCGCTGAGTTCCGCAATATTCTTTTTCTGAATCAGAAACCAACGACTCTCTTTTTTCAGACGCTGTCCTTCACAAGCCGAACAATCGCGCTGCTGCATAAATTTAACAACCCACTCATGCAGGGCTTCGGTGCTATTACCGTGCGTAAACCAGCGTTGCAACATAGGAATGATGCCTTCATACGCCTGCTGCTCATATAATGAGCCTGTTGACGGATCATCTGATGTAATCACTTCCAGGTTACCAGCATCAGGCGAACCAAACAGTAACAAGTTTCGTGCGGCAGGCGTCAGCTCGCGCATTGGCTTGTCAAGGTTAATTTTATTTTTTTTCGCAAAGGTTTCTACCGATTGGTAGAGATAAGCCTGTCGCTCTTCACCCAAGGGAGCAATACCACCCTGCCGAACCGAAAGCGAGGGGTCCGGAATTATTGCCTCAAGATCAATCACCGATATCTGTCCGAGTCCGCGACAGGTTTCGCAAGCACCATAGGGAGAGTTAAATGAGAAGGTATTAGGAGAAGGTTCCTCATAACTGATTCCGGTATCTTCACACATCAGGTGACGGGAATATTGAATCACCTTTCCAGTTTGATTCAGCAACAAAAACATCAGATCATTACCCATTTTCAAGGATTGCTGCACACTCTGACTAATTCGCAGCTTCATGTCTTCCTTTACAGGGAGTCTGTCAATGACCACTTCAATATCGTGAATCTTGTAACGATCGACCTGCATCTTAGGTTTGATATCCATGATTTCCCCATCCACCCGTACTTTCAAAAAACCTTTCTTTCTGATCTCTTCAAATAATTCCCGATAATGTCCTTTTCTACCCCTGACAATGGGCGCAAGGAGGGTGATGGCTGCGCCGGAGAATCTTTCAAAAATATTAGCGATGATTTCCTCCTCGCTGAAGCGCACCATTTTTTTACCCGTCTCATAGCTATATGCCTCTCCGATGCGGGCATAAAGCAATCGCATGAAATCATATATTTCTGTCACGGTACCAACCGTCGAGCGGGGATTCTTGTTGGTGGTTTTCTGTTCGATAGAAATCACCGGAGATAAACCGGTTATTTTATCAACATCGGGCCGCTCCATATCACCCATGAACTGCCGTGCATAGGCACTAAAGCTTTCCATATAGCGACGTTGCCCCTCATTGAAAATGGTGTCAAATGCCAGTGATGATTTTCCACTGCCGCTGACACCGGTGAATACAACCAGTTGATTCTTTGGGATGGAAATATCGATATTTTGTAAGTTGTGCTCGCGTGCGCCGGTAACCACAATACAATCCTTGTCGGCAGCAGTCAAATCGGGCGGTGGAACGGTTGAGCGGGGCATAGAACTGACAAAGATAACAAAGCCCTACGGGAAAGGTTGAAGCAAATCGCTCCGAATGGATTTTTTTGTTGAATTGGGAAAGACATATTACTTTTGTTTTAGTTCTTTGTTCATACTTATCAAGAAAGGCGGAGGGATATAGGCCCTGCGATGCCTTGGCAACCCATGTAACCCGGTGTACCGGTTATATGAAGGTGCCAAATCCGACCACAGCTACTGTGGAAAGATAAGTCAGTGTTACACCACTCTTCAGGTCTGCCTGCGCGCCCTGTTTACCCACTTACTTTCTTGATAACTTGTTCGAAGAATGATGTATTCATTCTGTCACCCATTTGTCCCCCAAACGGACAAACAAACCTGTTTAACATGTTATCTGCCACTCGATTGATTCACAGTATACCTGTGGACGAACAAACCGGCGCCATCGCCGTACCCATCTATGCCACTTCTACCTTCGTACAGGAAGCCCCCGGCATTAATAAAGGATTTGATTATGCCCGCACCGGCAACCCAACCAGAAAGATCCTGGAAGATCTGATGGCCAAAATGGAAAATGGGAGCACCGGACTGGCTTTCTCCAGCGGACTAGCAGCCATTGATGCCGTATTAAAGTTGCTGCGGTCGGGGGATGAAATCGTGGCTGTGAATGATATCTATGGCGGTGCCTTCAGACTCTTCACCGGCGTATATGAACAATATGGTATTCAGGTGCGCCTGGTTGATACGGCAGACCTGCAGGCAGTAGAAAATGCCATTACCCCGGCTACTAAATTGATCTGGCTGGAAACCCCCAGCAATCCAACATTGAAAATTTCTGACATTGCAGCCCTGGCAGCCATCGCCCACCGCCACAGATGCTGGCTATGTGTAGATAATACCTTTGCCACACCGGTACTGCAGCAGCCACTTTCCCTCGGCGCCGATATTGTTGTGCACAGTGCTACCAAATACTTGGCTGGGCACAGCGACCTGATTGCAGGACTGGTAGTTACCGCTCAGGCAGATCTTGGCAAGCGATTGCAATACTTCCAAAATGCCTGTGGCGCAATTTTAGGACCCTTTGAAAGTTGGCTGGTAATTCGGGGTATGGAAACCCTGCATCTGCGCATGAAGCAACATAGCCAAACAGCCCACCTGCTTGCAGCCTGGCTGCAACAACATCCGGAAATAGAACAGGTAAATTATCCGGGACTACCTTCGCATCCCTATCACAGTATTGCTTTAAAACAATCGAACGGCTTTGGTGGCATGATCTCCTTTGTATTACGACAAAATACTGCAGCTGCTGCTCATCAAGTAATCACCGGTACACAATTATTCAAACTCGCTGAGAGTTTAGGTGGCATCAAAAGTCTGATATCGCATCCAGCCAGCATGACCCATAAAAGTATACCCCCACAGAAAAGAAGGGCAGCCGGCGTTGAAGACGGATTGATTCGAATATCTGTTGGACTAGAAGAAGCTGGTGATCTGATAACTGATTTGGAACAAGTGCTCAATTCACTTTCCGGAAAGGAAGATAAAAACAAAGAGATCAACAAAATAAAAGAAGAAAAACAATTTCAATTCTATAACGCTTAATCATGAACACACAACAAACGCTGGTAATCGGATTATTTGGATTTGGAGTAGTTGGGGAAGGTCTTTACAAGGTATTACAACAAACCCCCTCCCTGAAAGCCAGTATCAAAAAAGTCTGCATCAAGAATCCCGGTAAAAAAAGAAATGCCCCGGTCGAATTATTTACGACACGGCGGGAAGATATTTTAAATGACCCCGAAATCAATGTTGTGGTCGAAGTAATCGATGATGCGCAGGCAGCATATGAAATCGTATCGACAGCGCTGCTGAGTCATAAGTCAGCAGTAAGTGCCAGCAAAAAAATGATTGCCGAACATTTATCTGAATTACTCGACCTGCAGAAAAAAACGGGTGCCTCTTTTTTATATGAGTCAGCTGCCTGTGCTTCCATACCAGTTATAAGAAATCTGGAGGAATACTATGACAATGATCTGCTTCATGCCATACGGGCCATTGTCAATGGGTCGACAAATTTCATTTTAACTAAAATGTTTGAAGACAAATTAGATTTCCCTGAAGCACTGCTGCTGGCGCAGCAATTAGGATTTGCCGAAAGCAATCCAGCCCTGGATACAGAAGGATGGGATGCCCTTAATAAGTGGATTATTCTCCTCAACCATGCGTATGGAATCATTGAACAGCCGGCACATTTATTATTTACAGGCATACAAAATATACAGCTATCGGATGCACTGGTAGCAAAAGAAAAAAACTACGAAATCAAGCTGGTAGCACAGGCGAAGAAACTTTCCAATGGGAAAGTGGCCGCCTTTGTGTTACCGCAATTCATTCCAGCCAGTGACCCGCTTTCTTTCGTAAAAAATGAATACAATGGCGTAGTGATTGAAAGTGGCTTTGCCGACAAGCAATTTTTTTATGGAAAAGGAGCCGGCAGCTTTCCGACTGCCTCAGCTGTTGTGAGTGATATTTCGGCGCTCCGATATCAATATAAATATGAGTATAAAAAAAGATACTTTCATACTCCACATGAACTTACCGATGATTACTACCTGCGGGTGTACCTGAGTTGCAATGACTGGAAACTGGTTCCCAAAGAAAAATTTGAATGGATCGAGGAATGGCATGCCAATGCAGACCGAAAATACATGGTCGGTGTCATTCACCAGTCACATTTGAAGGCCTCCAACTGGTGGAAGGAAAATGGGAATAGTTTATTGTTAACTCCCGATCCAATCATCGACAACCTCGACCTGATTCATGTAAAGAAAAAAAGTCTGGAACTAGCAGGTATACAAGGGTGATTTAACTTTCCGCACAGGTGTAAGGAACGATAAGTTTATATTAACTTTGAATTCTTTCATACCTATGCAGGTAAGCACGCATTTCAAACAAGCCTCTACGGCTACCTTACTAACAGCCGGAATACTTTTTGCAGGTACCTACCTGATGGGTAAGTACCCTTTTTTTCTATTGCTAAATGGCAATGGCGGCAGCTGGCTGGATGTGATATTTAAGTGGTGGACCTATCTCGGAGATGGTATCATGTGGGTGGTTGCTATTATTCTGACACTCTACTATCGAAAAAATAAATTACTCCTCGTTTTACTTTGTCTGCTTATATCCACCCTCCTCGCACAGGGAGGAAAACACCTTCTTTTTCCAGAAGCCCTCCGGCCGGCGACTGACCCTGTGGAGCTGCCTTCCATACATACTGTTCCCGGGGTTGAATTACATACCAGCCAAAGCTTCCCCTCCGGGCATACTACCACTGCTTTTACCATCTTCTTGCTAGCCTGTCAACTCTTTCCTCAACGCTGGACATTATTGGGTGGTTTTATACTGGCAGCTGGGGCAGGCTATTCCCGTATTTACCTGGCACAGCATTTCCCCTCTGATGTTGCTGCTGGTATGCTGGTAGGCATATTTTCTGTATCTATTTCCATTTACATTGAATCTATTACCAATAAAAAGTAGGCAACCCATGATAAGATCATTTTTATATTCCCTGCTCATCTTACTAATACATGTACCTACATCTATTATTCAGGCACAGGATACTACCCAGCAGATTAACCCCAATCGCAGCAACCGCCCCAACCAGCTGAATAAACCTTATGTCATTTTAATATCTGCGGATGGATTCAGGGCAGACATGGCAGAAAAATTCGGCGCCACCCATCTGTTGTCACTCAGCCAAAAGGGAGTGAAAGCCAGTTATATGGAAGCAGGTTTCCCGACAGTGACTTTTCCGAATCATTACAGTATCATAACCGGTCTCTACCCTGCCCACCATGGACTGGTAGACAATAATTTTCTTGACCGAAATAAAGGCGTTATTTATCAGATGTCGAATAAAAAACAAGTAGCAGATTCCAGTTGGTATGGTGGAAAACCTCTCTGGGTATTAGCGGAAGAACAGGGTATGCTCGCTGCCAGCTTTTACTGGGTAGCATCTGAAAGCTCCATTCAGGGAATACGCCCTACGTATTTCTATCATTACAACGATAAAATAGCCATTGAACGGCGGTTGAAGACAGTGCAAGACTGGCTCCTGTTGCCGGAAGAAAAAAGGCCTCACTTCATCACCTTCTATTTTCCGGAGGTAGACCTTGCCGGTCATACCTATGGTCCGGATGCGGCAGAAACCGGGAACGCAGTTCGCTGGGTAGATGCTGCCATCGGTAAGTTAGATAGTATGGCAAAAGCATCCGGCCTTCCGATCAATTTTATTTTTGTTTCAGATCATGGTATGACGAAGATTGACCCCAAGCAGATTCTCCGCCTTCCCAATTGTATTGATACTTCCCGCTTCGTCATACCCTATGGAAATGCTACTGTTCACTTATATGCGAAAAATGATACATATATTTTACCGCAATATGATTTATTGAAAAAAGAAACAGGTCCGTATCAAGTCTATCTCAAAAAAGAAATCCCGGAAAAATGGCATTATAGCGCAGTGGATGACCGATATAATCGTATTGGTGATATCTTGCTGGTAGCAAATACGCCAGCTATTTTCAACCCCTCCGGCGGCCCTATGTCGCCGGGAAAACATGGATTTGACAACCAAAATCCCGAAATGCACGCCAGTTTTATGGCATGGGGGCCCGGTTTCAAAGAAGGAATAACATTGGACGGATTTGCCAACATACATATTTATCCACTAATTGCCCGGCTTTTAGGCCTGACCTACCAAAAGAGCGAAATTGACGGGAAATTCCGCACACTTCGTCGTATTGTCAGGAATCGTTAAATTTACTGCTGATAAGTACGTACTAGTTGATCAAATGGAGCAAAGTAAAATTCTATTATCTATGAAAAACACCCGCAGATTTGTAGTTACCCTGTTGGTGCTTTTGCTTTGCGCTTCAGTGAGGGCTCAATCACCCCTCCTTGAAATTCCACTGGGTATTCAACTGGGCAATACCAAAAGTTCCGAATTGGAGTCCCGAGGTGTTTGTGTTGCCCGCATCAACTCACCCGATTCTGCCAAAACCCGCTGTATCCGTTATAACATGGATAACAATCGGTTTTATGCCCACACCAACTTTGCCAAAATCATTGATCGAATTAGTTTCCAGTCCATAGCACACCACCAGCTGCCGGACAGTTGGAAAAAAATGGGCATTCGCCTTGCTTCCAGCTACCGATACAGAAAAATAAAAACTGCCCAGGAGATAAATAGCCAAACACTTGAAAACGAGGGCGGAAATTCCTTAACTGAATTTATACAAATCATTACCAGTCAGAATGCTAAAGAAATCACCCGAAGGGTATCTTATAAAAGTGATTACCAGATAGGTGAAACCGTTGAATTCGTGATTGGGAATTATTTTTATATGGCAGAATTCATGAAATGGATCAAACCGGAATGGTGTAAAGATTGCCCGACCTATTCCGATTATGACAATGGGTTGGTATCACTGGAGATAACCCGACCCTTCTGACCCAACCGCCTATAAGAGACCACCCTTCTCTACCATCGAACCTATCGCTTTTAACCCGACGCTTATTTTTCTGCCTTCCACCGCCATTCGCCGGCTATACGCAGGGGTTCTTCCAATTTATTTTTTATCAGGAACAGACGCGTCTCTTCATCTGATAGCTTTCGGGCAGGTATGCTTTCTGTATTGGCCAAACCATATATCAGCATAGCATTGTAGCGAACTGTATTCTTCATCCCCTGCTCATCAACCAGTTTAAAGTCATCACAATCGGCATGGTAGCAAGGACCGGCATTATTGGGTAGCGAACCACCGGCACCACCGCCTGTAGGAATACCTTGCAACATAAAAGGTTGATGATCGCTATGTAACCCTGCACCCGCCCTGAATTGATTTGGAAATGCCGGATCTACCTCCCGTACCGAAGTTCCAATTTGCTGGAAAAGTTCTTTGGTTAGGTCAGTGGAAGATGAATATCCCTTAGGATCATTGGTCATGTCATAATTCAACATGTATCGAATCTTATCCAGACTTTTATTCTGAACAGCCGTGGCAACATAGTGACGGGATCCCAGTAAACCCTGCTCCTCTCCCATGAAAAGAACGAACTCAATGGTACGTGCCGATTTTAATTGAAGTGCCTGAAAAGTTCGGGCCATATCCAATACTGAAAATGATCCAATACCATTATCGATTGCACCTGTTGCCAAATCCCAACTGTCAAGGTGACCTCCCACCACAATTTTTTCCTGCGGCATGCGGGTACCTTTGATGGTGGCAATTACATTACGCGCCTTGATAATTGCTGATTGATTGGTCATCCTTATACTAGCTAGCAGTGGTGATTGTACTAATTTTTCCTTCAATGCCATACCATCTTCTCTACCAATACAAATGGCAGGAATCGAAATCAATTTACCCGTTACTGAAGCTGTACCGGTTAATAAAACACCCCCGGGAGGTGTATTGATAATGATAATTCCTTTTGCCCCATATTTTATAGCCAGGGCTGTTTTTTCAGATCGATGCAGTGTTCCAGTGCCGGGTTTAGAATTAGGTAACACACCCAGAAATACGAGCGCGATTTTTCCCCTTACTTTATCTGGATTAGCGAGATAATCTTCCTCTAACCCATTCCCCATATCTGCCAGCGGCAATTCAATGTCTGCGTTAACAGGTGAATGAGCAAGTGTAACTGCCTTCATCGGCTGCAACTGTCCGGGTAGTCCAATAGTTAGTGAAAGAGACCCACGACTCCAACTCTCGACAGAGAAAGGTTGAAAACGAACATCTTTTATACCCCAGGACTTCAACAGGCCAGCAACATATTCTTCAGCTTTTTTTCCGTTAGGGGACCCTGTTAATCGATGTCCAATTGTACTGGTTGCCTCCTTTAATCGCAGGTATGCCTGTGAATTTTGCTGTACCTCTTGATTAATTTTTCCAAAAACGGGCAGCAAGGGATTTGGGGACTGAGCAAAAAGGACAAATGGAAGTAAAAATAAGAGACAGGAAACTGTACGGAATGATTTCATATAAATTGGTTGAAGTTCAATTTACAATAAAATCAACAAAATAAAACAGTCAACTGATGAAGGGATGGCTTACAGCAATGGATTGAGACACAATAGACCATCTTTGAGCAGCAAGGAATTATCAGCTTTAACCGGTATGGTTTTAAATTCTCCTGACACCAGCTGATAGGTGACAGACTCCATAGGCTTGGTGATGAGCTGATTAATAAACTTTTCTAAAATGTAATAGGTATACAGGGTGACTTGCTTTCCCCTCACCCGAGTCAAATTTACCAATGCGTGAGGTAACCTTAACTCTGACTTATCTGTAAACATCAATATCAAATCACCCTTTATTTGCTTTGGGCCATCGCTGGAGGCGAAACTGAGTGAGACATAATTCGAAACACTTGCCATCTCAATACCCAAACCGCAGGTTTCTGTAGCAGAACTATCGATGGTAATAGGCGGAATAAATCTCACGGAGAGACCATCATTCAGGTACCTGGTTTGAATAACACAGTTTGGCTGGCTAAAGGCAACGTGAAGGAATCCTATAAAAAAGATTACGATGAAACGCTTGTATGCCATGAGGGGGGTGTTAGGTCCTGTTTTAGTTAACAGGGACTTTATAACGTTTTGATTGAAAGGATATTGTAAAAGATGCACAGGTAATGGATTACTCAAATTTAAGAAAAAAAAACTAAATATGCAATTGGGTTATTTTTTAAGCAGAAAGCTCCGCTAAAGCGGAGCCATTTGTACATGTTAGAGAAGATGATTATTTTTTTATTAAGACTACTTTTTTTCCACTTAAATTAAGGGCCGGGAAACTGATCACCCCATTGACAATAGCAGGTGATACACTGTTCGTATTGGGGTAGATGGCCAGGTAGATGGTAGCATTGGTATCGATACCGGCCTTTTGCAACTCTGATACTGTTACAGTTTGAATATCGAGAAATTCAGATCTTCTACTTTTATAAAAAGGCGCGTTTCCGGCACTTACATCGCTGCTATTGGAAGCAAAGATCATGTATCCAACAGGTTCCTTGCTCGCGGGAGCAGGAAATGATGTCATATACAACTGGATATCTTCATTTTGAATAGCTACCTTATCAACCACAAGGATATGTTTTGCTACCGGACCCAAATAGATGGTAGGAATACTTTTGTATTTAGATATTTCGGCTGTTTGTCCGCCAGAAGCCACACCATCTTTTATATAAGTAAATGTGTATTCGCCAGCCGGTATTTCCTTGAATTCAAAACGTCCGTTGTTACCGGTTACTAATTCCCTGCTGATACCATTGCCTTCCATAATTACTTTAATACCGCTATGGTTGCTCTCTACATCTCCATACTTATCGAGCAATAAAACCATACCAAATGCATAGTTATTGTTTTGGTTGATGGGTGTTGTCTCAGGAACTTCTGTTTTTTTGGTGCAGGATATCATCAAAGATGAAATACCGACTAAAAGAATAGATACTTGCAGAATTGTAAAAAACTTTTTCATGTTGGTTGCTTTTATTTTGTGATAAATGTTTTTGATAATGCAAACATCCGACCACCAGCTTAAGGGGAAATTAAAAGCAACTTAAAAAGAAATTAAATCTATCTAATTGATTATCAATATATTATAAGTCTATGGGTTGTAACGCCGGGGAAATTGAATGAAAAAGGCATTTTTGCCATCCCTAATCCGATAATCGATAGAACCGCCATGGCAATGAACGACCTTCTGCAATAAAACAAGTCCGAGACCACTGCCGGGTTGCCGTCCTTTATTGGAGGCACGGAAAAAAGGTGTAAAGAGTTGATCCACTTCGTCGGTCGTTATGCAGGGTCCGCCATTCATTACTTCAATAGATACCTGTTCCTTATCGGTAGTAAGAAGAACAGCGACTGGAGTACCGGCACCATACTTAACAGCATTTGAAAGCATATTTTCAATTGCCGCCTGTAATAAAACCTCATCACCAGACATATCATAGTCCTCAGGATTTGTTGGCGATTGACTAAATGCGAGGGAAAATTTCACTTCAGGGTGTTGCTGCCCGATCTTATCTATGCAATCCTCTGCCACTGCATATAATGAGACGCGGGATTTCATATCTCCCGGACCGATTTGCTCCGACTTTGAAATAAATAAGAGTCTTGAAATCAGTTGTGCTAACTGATCATGATCTTTTTGTAATGACATAAGAAGGGTGCGATACTCCTCTGGACTTCTTTCCCGAAGCAGAGCGTGATCAATTTGACTCATTAAAACTGCCAGCGGGGTGCGCAATTCATGTGAAGCAAAGCGAATGAACTGTTTCTGTTGTACATCATACTGCTGCAACTGCTTCATAAGATCATTATAGCTCGTGGCCAGTGAAGCAATTTCATCTTTTGACGCTAGCATAGTTCCCTGAACGGGTGAGAAAGTGTTGGGAGTGAAGGCAGCTGTATGAATATGCTTTTGCAATTCTGAAAGGGGTTGAAGGGCACGACCGGCAAAAAAATAGGCTGTAAACAATATCACCAGCAATATAAACAAGCAGCTACCCAGCAGTAATAATCGCCAATCCTTATAAAGTGAAGACCTTTCTGGATCAATAGCAGCAACTAAAACATAGCGCTGCAATCCCCCGTTATCATAAAATATGCCTGCCGTTTCAAATTCCCCTTCCCGATAGTACAGCTCTTTTTGCGTTCGGATTTTTTCAAGCAGCAATGTATCCCAACTAATCCGGTGATCATCGACACTGCTGTATACCACCTGTCGATCCATATTCAGCACGATGGTTTTCTCATTGCGCCAATCATGTAAGATGTGCGCATCAATGACACTTAACAATGCACTATCGACCTCCTTCACCTCATCGAGTAATTTTACTGTCTGCAGTGCCTTATCCTTCAAGAGGGAATAAAATTGCTTTTGATGATTATTTACAAATAAAAAATAAATCATCGTACTGAATAGAAGCAGCATCAGCAATACTGCTGAAACGATGACAAGCGAAGAACGATTCCGAATTGTCATGGGTTCTCCTCCTTTACATAATATCCAAAACCACTGCGGGTATGTATGAGCTTAGTTTCATAGGGCTTATCGATTTTTGTCCGAAGGAAATTAATGTAGACTTCCACGGAGTTGGTACCCGTATCAAAATCCATATCCCATACCTTTTCAGCGAGCTCAGCCTTTGACAGCACCCTTCCATTGGCTTTTAACAGGGTTTCTAACAGCAGGTATTCTTTGTGTGATAATCGTATCAACTTACCCGCTCTTCGCACTTCCTTACTACTAGCATTCATTTCTAAATCACCGGCTCTCAAAAATTCTGACTGAACCTCTGTCGTTCTACCCAAACGCTTTGCAATAGCATGGATGCGGGCAGTTAATTCCTGCAAATGAAAGGGCTTCACCAAATAATCATCTGCACCAGCAGAAAAAGCCTCCATCTTATCTGACAATTCACCTAATGCAGTTAACATTAAAATGGGTACATCGGGATTCGCTTTTCTAAAGGCTGCACATAGTTCAAAACCATTTTTACCGGGTAAATTAATGTCAAGAATAATAAAATCAGGCTGGAGGCTTTTAAAAAATTTTTCAGCAATACTTCCATCATAAGCAATCGTCACATCACACCCCGACTCTTCCAGGGCTGCAGCGACCGATTTTGCCAGTTTTTCTTCGTCCTCGACCAATAATACACGCATGTTTCAAAAATAAATGATTCGTAAGTGGGAATAAGAGGTATGAAATGAATTTTTTATACCAACCATCATTTAGCTGCAGTTTTTTTCAATTGCTTCATCTTCATCCATCGCATCCGATCGGTCGGTTTCATTTTTTCTACAGTATAGCGGAGCATGGTTCTGGGCATGGCAGGCGCATGTTCCAACAAAAATTGCTCAATCAAAGTTGGATGAACCTTCCAGGCTTCCCGGAGCATCCAACCCGTAGCTTTGTGCATCAGATCATGTGGATGATTGATAAAAATGGTAGCCAACTGCAACAGATCCACGCAATCATTTTTACGAATAAAAGCCAGGGTGGTAAGCATGGCAATCCGGTTTTTCCAAAGGTTCTTTGAGTGGGCGAACCGATACAACAATCGCCGGTCTCGCTGCTCCAACCATTTACCCAAAATAAGAGGCGCGCTGCTATCAACGAGGTCCCAATTATTTACATAGTCAAGATGATCCAGATAGCACATCACCCACTTCTTTTCCTCAGCCACATCAGGCGCCTTATTCAGATTCCTGATCAAAATGAATAAAGCAGTTGCTCTCATCTCGTGATAGGGGGATTCCAGCAGAGGCCTAAGTTCTTCGGGGCGAAAATGAAAGGCAAAATGACGGGCTATCTGCCGCTGGGCGGGAACGGGAACACCCAAAAACCGGTCACCTTCGCCATATTCTCCCTTGCCGGCTTTAAAATACCAGATAGCAGCTTTCGCCCGCTCCGCAGAAGCATGAAGCTTTAATTCCTTTAATACAAGGTTATACTTTTCCATACTGTCAGTAGTTATAAATTTACGGTAATAATCAAAAGAAAAATTTAATCTGAAAGAGGTATTTTTACTAAATACAAGTAATCTGTAACAGGTCTGCGGATGATCCAATCCATGCCAAAGAATTTCCTTTATTGAAAAAGCTAATCTATCTTACTGGAACCTTGTTGATAGCAGGTCTTTTGTTGACCCTGTTGCCAGGCTTGTCCGCCATCCACGATGAACCCATGCCGTCGTCCAGCATAAAAAAGGTAGTTGTATCCCCGCAGGGGAAAGACACCTTGCTGTTAGTTGGCGTAGGTGATCTGATGCTGGGATCTAATTATCCCTCAGTTTCGCTGCTGCCACCCCATGAGGGGCGGGACCTTTTACAAGAGGCGGCTCCGCTACTTCAAGCTGCAGACATTGCCTTTGGTAACCTAGAGGGGGTGCTCATGACCGGCAAGGGCACCGCCAAACATTGCAATGATGAAAAGTATTGTTATGTGTTTAAGAGTCCTGATCATTATGCCAAACATCTAAAGAATGCTGGACTCGATGTATTGAGCATAGCGAATAACCATACCGGTGATTTTGGTCAAAAAGGACGGGAGCATACCGTTCAGGTGCTAAAAAATGAGGGACTATATTTTGCCGGGCATCTTGAACATCCCTATCGTCTGTTCGAAAAGGAAGGGGTGCGTTATGGATTTTGTGCTTTTGCTCCCAACACAGGAACGCTTTCAGTAAATGATTCAGCACGGGCGGTAGCATTGATTTCAAAACTAAAAGACAGTTGTGACATTCTGATGGTCTCCATGCACATTGGTGCGGAAGGAACGAAGTACAACCATATTACCCGCCAAAGGGAAAACTTTCTGGGTGAGAACCGAGGGGATCCCTATCATTTTGCCCGCCTGGCCATAGATGCAGGTGCAGATATTGTCTGGGGGCATGGACCACATGTAGTGAGGGCGGTTGATTTGTATAAAGACAGGTTTATTGCATACAGCATGGGGAATTTTGCCACCTATGGTACCATCAATGTGAATGGTATTAATGGATATGCCCCGCTCATTGCTATAGAAACTGATCGGGAAGGAAAGTTTATTACCGGTAGGATTCATTCTTTTATTCAGCAGAAGGGAAGCGGCCCGCAACAAGATAGTTTACATCGGGCTGCGCTGGAAATCAAAAGATTAACAGCGATTGATCTACCGGAATCTGAGTTAGCGATTGATAGTTTAGGTAAGATGAAACGCAAAAGTTCAAAAAAATAACATAGTTTAATCTTCTGCAAGTTGTCTAAGGTAAGTTCTGTAAGGCCTCTTTTCATTAGCCGGTGCTTAAAATGTACTTTTTAGTAATGTAAGCTCCCCTAAAACCTGCTTTCTGCTGAGTATACAATGTTACTGTAAGGTTTCAATACCATGTCTAAGTGCACAAAGCCGACCCTCAGAAATCAGCATTTTGCTTTTTATTTGTTATTTTCTTCAATAACCTATCGGGATGAACGGATTGCCTACGGCGATCCTTGGGGGGCAAGGCAGTGGTGAGTGTAGAGCCTGAGTGTGTGGACATATACACTCAGTGCTTGGTAAACGAAAGCAAGCTTTCACGTTCGTGCA
>CAYUXJ010000009.1:0-94777 GCA_964448845.1 uncultured Sediminibacterium sp. | reverse complement strand
AAATGATTTCCTGATTGCTCTCTTTTTACAACATCATACATATTTTGGTTGTATTCAAACTCATGGTCATTTTCCCACTCAATTAATTGATGTGCTTCTTTTTCAGACAATTCAATTTTTATCCAGTTAGTGCTTTTCTTTTCAGAAAACAACTTTTCATGGGTTAAATTCTTGATGTTTTCTTTTTCTGCCAATAGAAAAAAATAAACCGATAAGACCGGAATTGTAAAGCAGAAAATAGTGATTATCGATAGTATTTTTTTCATCTTTTTAGAGCACTATCAAATGTAACCAAAAATTATAACCTTTATTCGAACAAAATATTTTAATCAGGAAATCGAATAAGTCCATTCTACGCCTCTTTTTTTCAGGTATGCGATAATGAAGTTAAAAATATATTCTTCTTTTCCTGGGATTTCAGGGGGAAACACTCCCTTTTCTGAAAAACGGTTATCTAACATGCATTCTGCCATAGCACAGCAAGTAAAGCCTGTAGTTCTTGCCATTGAGCTAATAGATTCATTTTGATCGAAGTAGTCGACAAGGGAATAGGTAATTGAAGTAGTTCGATGATTGAATTCACCCCTGAGCATGACTTTCATTAACGTCAAGTCATGATCTTCCTCTGTTTGTTTCCAGCACTCAATTAATACCTTAGCAGTTGCTTCGATGTGTTCTTTTTTGAAAAATCCAATTAATCGGAGCGTTTCAATTAGCTGAGTATGCCCTGGATAGCGAAGTGTTTTTTCAGTCATTTCAGGTATGTTCGGAAAAGAAGCCAATAAACTTCTCAAGCCATCTGTATAAAATCCTTCCAATAAGCCAATGCCCTCAAAATGAAGATTTTCCAAGCCGCTCATGGCTGCAACCACTTGATTGCTTCCTTTTTTTCTGATTCGTGCAGGACGGGTATATTCTTCAATAACATCGATGGGAGAGAAGGGAGCTTTGTATTCAAATGGTTTTTCCCTTTTGATAGGAAGTCCGCCCACATAAAAAACAAATTCTTCAATTTTCATCCTCGGTGCATAGTATCCCAGTATGAGGTTACTCATTCCTGGTGCTACCCCACAATCCATTACAACACTGACGCCTCTCTGAATTGCCAATTCGTTGAGTTCGTTGATTGATTCGGGGAAAAATGAAATATCTACACAGTTTTTGTCTGCCAAAATGATTTTTCTCAAAATTTCATGACCCATAAAACCGGGAACAGCCGATATTACTAAACTTGCAGGTAAGAGCAACTCCTTGAAATTGATGCTGTCGTCCAATAGATTTTCTTGAAGACATCGTATTGAGGGATTCTTTTTTTTCAGCTGCTTAAGCCTTTCCTCCGAATGATCAATGGCAATAACATCATGGGTTTTGGCCATTTCTTTAGCTATAGCACTTCCGACCATACCCGCACCGAGAATAATAATAATTTGAGATGTATCAGCAGTCATATACTTTACTTTAATTGAAACCGTAAGATAAAAATTTTATAAGCAGTGCCTATTTTAGATATAAAGTTATCTATAAGGAAATTATTTTCTTTCTCTATTGAGCTGCAGGGCGTTGAAAGTTTATCGAATCAATGAAACTGATCCCCTGATTACTTCTAAGCCTAAGCCGGGTTGTATGATGTAATAATATGTTCCAATCGGGAGGGGCTGTCCTTTCCAAGTTCCATCCCATGCAGTGCCATATCCCACCGACTGGAAGACTAATTGTCCCGATCTGGAAAACACCTGAATACGACTGTTGGGATACTCTATCAAATACTTGATTTGCCAGGTATCATAAATGCCATCCCCATTAGGGGAAAAGACATTGGGTACCTTGGGTTTAATTAATACTTTTATAAATACACTGTCTGCTGATTCGCAACCTTCTGCATTGCTGACGAGCAGGCGATATTCGATATCCTGTAATGGGCTGCAGGTTGGTTTTAAAATCGTGTCACTATTTAAAAAGAGTCCGGGTTGCCATTGGAAGTGTAAGTCAGTGCCATTAACAGCCGTTGCCTCCAGGAGAACAGTTAATGTCTCTGGTACCAGTCTATCCGGCCCGGCATTTACCTCGGGGGCAAGATGAACTGTTATGGCTTGTGTGGCCGAATCTTTGCAACCGGTTGAATTAATAAAGAGGTATTGAATGGGAAAAGTTCCAATACTGAATGGAGAAAAAATTCCAGCCGCAGACACGGCAAACCCAGAAAAAGTTCCCATCCCAACTGCACTAGTTGTTTCGGATGCCTCGATAATTGTGTAAGGTGGTTCGTTGTTACATAGAGATGAAATGGGGGAAAAACTTACGATAGGACTCGATACCAAACTAAAACTTTTGGTTACAGTGTTTTTGCAACTGGTTCCCGAATAGATATCATATCTGATTGTAATACTTTTTTCAGTCGGACTGCTGAATTTTGGGTAGAGGTTGACGTATTGTTTGCCAATAGATGGCTGTCGATCAGCATCTGTTCTTGAAGGATCATTTACCCAATCCCAAAAAATATCGACTTTGGTTAGGTTACCAAAATTCACAGATGAGCGATCCAGCAATAAAATCTTTTCATTGCTGCAAAAATTACGGTCGCTACTGATGTCAAAATTAGCGATCGGTATACTGCCATTTACGGTGAAAGGTAAAGTCAGACTGTCTATACATCCTGCTGCCGATGTTACTTTGCTTTTAACCTGGTAGACTGCTGCAGCACTGTAGACATGCGAGGGGTTCTTCAATGAAGAAGTGTTGGGATTACCTGTATTGGCTGCGGGGTCGTCGAAATACCATTCATAGGTAAAGGGGAGAGAGAGTGGATCCCTCGTATATGTACTATCTGTAAAGATGGCTATGGCATCATTCAAGCAAATGCCGGGTCTATTGAAGTTTATTCTTGGTTTTGGGCGAATGGTAACGCGGATACTATCCGTCGAAACACAACCTACATTGGAGGTAAAAGCAGTCTGTACTTTATATGAAAAAACTTGAACGGTGTCGGAGTCGTTGTCTGCTAAAATTATTGGATCAGCAACACTCGCATTGCTAAGTCCTGCTGCTGGTATCCATGTATACGAATATCCGGTAGTAGACGATGTGCCAATCTGAACCCCTTGTCCAGAACAGGTAACTAATTCGCCATTTATTCCCCCGGCTTCAGATGGCGGCATTTCGGTGTATATAATTACATCCTTAATTGAATGGTTGTCATTCGAGCCACCCGTGCTTGCTGTGAATCCAAGATATCCACTAAAGTTAAAAGTCTGAAATCCCGATAGCAGTAAATTGCCATTTACGGATACACGAATATTACCATTGTCATATTCTATCAATGCACGGTTATAGTTGGCGGACCGAATAAATGAAAGTGCACCACCTGTATTTTCCAAAGTGGGTTGTGACCAACATTCATTGTACCCGGTTCCCCACCTGATCTGTATCTTGGGTACCCGACTATTGGTTGGCGTCGTACAATTATTATATGTATCAAAACATACTTTTAGTCCATTAGCGGAAGAGGGAATCCCCATGCCGGCCCCTACAACAAATCCGGTTGGAGGTGTCTCAAGAAAACAAAAAGCAATTCCATCTGCTCCGGAACCATCGAACATTCGAAAATCAAATTCAGCTTTCCATTTATTACAGATGGACAGATTAATGGGTTGGTTATAGAAAACGGCGCCACTGGTAGAGGTCCGGGCAGGACATAATATAATTTCGCTGTTATTGTTACTGGTCAGATTGCCCACAGCCGCACTCCCCTGTAAATTCCATCCGCTTGTGTTTAAAGGACTCCCATCAAGACGTGCAAATACATAGTTCTGTGCAGATAATTCTAATGCTTGTAGCAGGGAAATGAAAACAATGAATAAGCCCAGCCACCTAATCTGCATAAAAAGGGTATCTTAATGGGTAAAGATATTCTTTATTTAAGATTATTATACATATAACTGCTGCTGCCACGCATAGAAGCTTTGACATTTTCAAGCATAATTTTGTAATTTGTTACATAAAATATTTTATTATGCGTTCAATGTTTCTTGCAGCAGTGAGCTGTTTTGGATGGAGTTTTTTTTCAGTAGTATCTTTCGCACAGGGAGGAAGTGTTGCCGTGAATAGTAAGCTGGAAAAACAAATTGACACCCTATTATATGCTTATCATACTTCGGATAACCCGGGTGCTGCTGTATTAATTTTTGAGCGAGGTCAAATAAGAATGGCGAAAGGGTATGGAATCAAAAATATAAGCACCGTGGAAAAAGTTTCAGCCGAAACCTGTTTCAGGTTGGCTTCACTTACGAAGCAGTTCACGGCCATGAGTATATTACAATTGAGTCAAGCCGGTAAGTTATCGCTGGATTCGCCTGTTCACTTTTATCTTGACAGCCTGCCTGCATATACGCAGGGAATTACTATAAAAAATTTATTGACACATACATCTGGATTGCCTGATTATGAGGAATTGATTTCTGCTGCTCAAAAAACGCAGGTACATGATTTAGATTGTTTGCGACTTCTGCATACAACGCATCAACTTTATTTTGAGCCGGGTACTGCTTATCGTTATAGTAATACCGGCTATGCACTGCTGGCTTTAGTGGTGGCACAGGTTAGTGGAGAAGATTTTGCATCTTATCTGCAGCAACACATTTTTCGGCCATTGGGTATGAAACATACAATTGCTCTTGAGGAAGGTAAGACCAACGTTACAGACCGTGCTATGGGTCATTCCCGCACATCCGAAGGATGGAAAATGACTGACCAGAGTATTACCAGTGCAGTGTTGGGTGATGGTGGCATTTACACCAATGTGTTAGATTATGCCCGCTGGATTACAGCACTGTTTAGTCATAAATTTATATCTGATTCACAACAAGCAGTTGCATGGCAAAAAGCCACATTAAAAAATGGAAGTCCTGTCAACTATGGATATGGCTGGCATGTTGATGAAATTCGTGGTAAGACCTATCCGCATCATTCTGGCAGCAGCATCGGATTTAGAAATCACATCTTACTTTTTCCTGATAAACAAAGGGCCGTAGTTATATTGACCAATAGAAATGAGGGGAATCCCTATGAGTTGGCATTGCAGATCACAGAGTTGGTTTGGCCCTCAGCAGCTGATTAATAGCGGCAAACTGTCACCATTTTTTAATTCGAATATTTTTAAATCGAACCACATCACCATGACCTAAAAAACCAATGTGTCCTTCTTTCCTCAGTAAGCCGGGATGTTCCTTGTGGTCCATGGTGCCATTTTTGCTTACTTCTGCCAGGTTACCTTCGGTGATAACTGTGCCGTTTAGAGTTACTTTTATTTCATTTCCCCGCAGGCTGATTTCCTCCGTATTCCATTGGCCTGTCGGCAAAAGATATCCCCTTTTGGCAGGAATCACACCGTACACAGAACCGTGATACTGATAAGGTTGTAGCTGCGCATATTTCGGATGTTCATTGTCTAAAACCTGTATTTCCATTCCAACATAAGCGGCATCTCCGCCTAGCGGGGCCCTAATTCCAATACCATTATTGGCTCCCGGTGTCAATTGAAAATCAAAACGGAGTATAAAATCACTGTAGGTGTTTTCAGTATATAAATTACCACTGCTTTTTTCAGGATGCACCACAATCATTCCATCTTCCGCCTGATATCCAGTCAGGTTTCCTATCCATCCTGTCAGGTCTTTTCCATTGAAGAGTGGGTAAAAGCCTGCTGCCTGCTCTCTGGGATCTGTCAAATCTGTTTCATCCGGCAATTCTCGAAGGAAAATATTCCGATAAGCTACATAAGTTCCATGTGCCTGCAGTTCGATCTGTTCCTCAGGGAAAATCGGTTGTTTGCGATCCCAGTAGTTTTCTAATATGACCTCATCTGTCACTTTCTTTCCATTCAGGTAGACAGTTACTTTATCTCCACGCATGATGATGCGAAAAGTATTCCAATCGCCAATTTTATTATCAGCTACCAGTGTTGGTTTGGACGGATGTACCATATTGTTGTATAGTCCGCCAGAACCCACCTGTGCACCGACTTCCCTTCGGCTGGTATCCCAGATTTGTACCTGAGGACTTCCTCTAAGGTAAATGCCTGCATCACCTTTCTCTGTGATCTTCCAGTCTACGTACATTTCAAAGTTGCGATACTTTTTTTCTGTTGCCAGGTTATCGCCATGTCCTGTGAAAATGAGTAACCCATCTTTCACCGTCCATCCTTTTCGCATCTCTTCATTTGCTTTATTTTGCGCCATTGACAGCTGATCTGCACTCATTTTTGAGCGGCTGATGGGGTTTCCTACCAATCCTTTCCATCCTGTTAGGTCTTTTCCATTGAATAAGGCTACATAACCAGTTGCACCTGTTTTTTCATTAATTTTTTCTGCTGATAATTGCATCAGCAGAGCACTATCTTCCCCCCGAAGACTTTTTCTAGCAGCTATCAGCATTTCTTGAACGAATGGCCCTGTTAGTGCAGGGTCGGCCAACACCTGTCTAATCACAATTGGAGCAGTAAAGGTTTCGAGTGAAGGCTGCTGCAGGAACCTTCCGGTAAAAGCTAAGGCACCAATGCCCTTTAGTCTACCAGCGGTTGCTAAAATCTTCTTTTGTTCAATCGCATTGGTGGCTTTGTCCATCAAATCTTGTAGCTGCAATAGTTGTTGGGTAGGGTGATCAGCATTATTTTCATTGCTGCTATTTTTTTTTGCAGGAGCAGGTGCCGGGGAATAAAGAAATTGTAGAGCCGCTTGTATGAATGGGCGCTCCTTGTCACCTGCTGACTTTAATGCCTTCTCTAAAATTTTATTTGCTTCAGTACCACCGATGGTTGCAATGCTAAGCGCAGCATCACTGCAGAGGGCAGCATCCCGTAAATATGATTTGATTGCTTTAATTGAAATAGGTTCTCCTAATAGCCCAACTTGTTTCAATAAAAATCGCTTACCAGCAATCGTATTCACATCATTTAGTGAGCCTGTTAACACTTTTGCAGTACTTACTTTCAAGTCAGTTCTAAGTGCTGCATGATTCACATAAGCAGAAAGGGCATAACTTGCCGCAATAGTTTTCTTTTCTTCATCAAGGCAAATAATGAGTCGTCGCCAGTTGTCATAGTCCCATTGCTCCATTTCCTTTAATATAGATGTAACATCGCCGGGTTGTCGGAAAGGAAATGCTTGTAATACGCTATTGATCTTTTCTTCTTGAGCCGAGATGCCTAAACTGGTAATCAGCAGAATTAAAATCAGGGATATCTTTTTCATCTTTATTTCTTTGTTATATGTGCCAGGGAGCACGCATGGGCTGATGAATCAATCGATTGGCCTCTTCATCGCGTATGAACTGTAATTTTTCCGGATCAAAATCGAGCGAACGGCCCAGTTGTAGAGCTATTTTTCCCATATTGATCAGGGTACAAGAGCGGAACCCATTGCCTTCATTTAGTGCAAAGGGTGTTCTGAATCTTACGCTATCATTAAATTCAGTTACTTGAGGAGCAGGGTCGGGCATAGCGGCAATTTTTTCCTGCAGATTCGGTATCGTTGATTTAAATCCGGCGAATAGTTTTCCTTTGGGACCTTCGATGTAGGGAACATTGGCTTCTTTTGATTCGCCATCTAAAATAATCTTACAGCCATCGGCGTATGTATAGACTATCTTTCTAAAAGTGCCGCAGGCATCCACATGTTGTTGTTCAGCATCGATTTCAACTCTTATCGGACTTGTATCATCCTTTCCTAAAAAATATTGAATCGGGTCAAGGTAGTGTTGACCCATATCACCCAATCCTCCGCCATCATAATCCCAGTATCCCCTGAATGTTCCGTGCACGCGATGTGGATGATAAGGCTTAAAGGGTGCCGGTCCCAACCAGCTGTCATAATCTAGTTCAGGCGGTATCGGTTGTTCGGTCAGGTCAGTTTTTCCTATCCAGTAGAACTTCCAGTCAAAACCGGTTGCTTTACTTACGGTCACCGTCAGGGGCCAGCCCAGTAAACCGGATTCAACTAATTTTTTTATCGGCTTTACTGTAGTTTCCATACCATAGAAAGCATCTTTGAAGCGGAACCAGGTATTCAGCCGGAACATTCTTCCTGTTTGTTGAATAACTTCTTTAACCCGAAGTCCCTCACCGATGGTGCGCGTCATCGGTTTCTCACACCAGATATCTTTACCTGCTTCTGCGGCGGCAATACTCATAAGCGCATGCCAGTGCGGGGGTGTGGCTATATGAACAATATCTACTTCCGGCAAGGCTATCAGTTCACGGAAATCATGAAAGGTTTTTATTTTTTCAGTTGCCTTTTTCTCTGCAGCAGCGAGATGGGTTTGATCAATATCACAAACTGCCACCAGTCGCGTATCAGGATAACCCATATGTACTCTTCCCATTCCGCCCACACCAATGATTCCCTTGGTCAATTGATCACTGGGGGCTAAGAAACCACGCCCGAGCACATGCCGGGGAATGATTGAAATGCCTGCAGCGAGTATGGACGCTTGCTGGAGAAATTTTCTTCTGCCATTAGCTGACATTTTTTTCATCTCATAAAGTTGATATCAGTAAAAGTTAATTCAGTTAGCTGGAGAAGGCTGCTTGTCTTGCAAACAGTACTGGATTCAGCGGGGTATTAATGATTTCGTCAATAGCAGCTCCCGGACACCAGGTTTCCCAGTCCAGCTGCTGATTATTATTTTCCGGTGCTTTTAAGCGCATTTCGCTGTCCATATAAATTACTGTCATTACTTTTCTCATATGATTGCTGCGATTAGGTCCGGCCCGGTGAAATATCCAACCGGAGTGGAAGCTGATTTCTCCTGCATCGAAGGGTTCGGCAATGTGTGGGCAGTCTGTTAATCGTAATTTATCTCCTATCATTTGCTCACTCTCATCGGAGATACTAAGTTCTCTGCCTTCCAATATACGATGACTACCTGCGCTGAATTCCAGTGGTCCCATTTCAGCAGGTACCGCCTGAAGTGGTATCCATGCGGTGATGGTTTTATCACTGCTCAGGGGCCAGTAAAACTGATCGGCGTGCCAGGGCGTATAGCCCCCGCCTGGTTCTTTAAATAAGGCCTGGTCATGGTAAAGTCTTACGCCCGAAGTTTTCATTAATTGTGAAGCCAATGAAGCCAGCCTTCGGCTAAAGACCAAAGCGGCTATTTGAGAATCTTCACGCCATAGATTCATCACCTGCAAAAAAGCCTTGCCATAGGTGTCGCGTTTTGCGAGCGGATCAGCTTTCTCTTCCTGGAACCGGAGCAGGTAGGCTGAAATGACTTCATTGAAAAAATCCAGGGTTGCTGTATTTAATACTTCTTTGATCTTGATGAAGCGATTTTTTTGGAAAAAATCGATTTGTTCAGGCGTGAGCGTTAGCTCTTCCTGCAGATGTTCTTCAATTGCCTTGGAAAGGGTTGCCATAAATGAGTTGTTGCCAATAAATATAATGATTTTGGTTGCAACCCTCATCGGGTAGAGCTATTTTCTTTTTTCAATAACTTCGATGAAAACCTGATTGGGTGCCATCAATACGATGCTTTTGTATTTGCCTCTAACAGGATCATTTGAGATACCTGGTGGTGACAATATTTTTGTGCCGGCATTTATTGCGCGTGCGAGCACTTCGTCAAGTTGATGGGTTTCTACACTATACATGCCAATTCCTGCATTGGGTAAGTGAGGGGGCTGAGCAGATGCCATGGCCGGCATATTTTTAAAATCAAGCAATAGTAGATGTCCACTAGTGGCTCCTTTGGCATAAGCAATAACAAAGCGAAAGGAAATGCCTGCTTCCATTCCGAGTGCAGAACCAGCGCTGGTCGTCCATAGCTGGTCTCTTCTCAGTTCGTATCCTAAAATACCTGTAAGGAAGGAGATGACCGTGTCACTCATACCGGTAACATTCATGGCACTGTAGCCAGGCCCACCTAGGCCTGTCGACGAGTCGATGTTACTGAGCTGGGGCATTCCATTTCCCCGTTCTATTCCCACGGCATGTAGCCATTCGGGTCCTTTATATATTGTCTCCAGGTATTTATATTTTGAGCCGTCGGGTTTGCTGAGCATCGCTGCTTGCATGGGGGCAAGGGTTGCATACCCCATTTGCTGCAATTTTTTATGCACCTCCTCTTGTTTGGCATTTGGAAAACCGATGGTAAACGGACCAAGTTCGCGGGCACCATAACTGCTGCGGATCAAGGGGGTAGGGGTATTAAAAATGATGGCCCGTATAGATAGGGTTCCGGGTGCTGCCGGCCTGTCGAAATACATTAATTGAAAGGAGGTATGCTGGGGTACATGCCAGCGGACAGCCAGCTTTTTCTGTTGGGCGCGTGTAAGCGTCAATGGGCCTTGCCTGCGCATTCCCCAACCCTTTTCGAGAAATGTAATCAAGCTGTCTGGCTGATTCGTGCAAAGGGTAATGATTTGAATGGGTCCGCATAAGGCATCTGCGGATGAGCTAACCGGTTCTGTAAGATCGCGCGGTGGGGTAACTGTCTGCGCTGGCAATGTTATAAAGCAAAGCAGATAAATGAATAGCAGGCTTGCAGAATAAAAGCAGCGAAAATAAATACGGGGTACCCGAAAAATAGTTAACTTCATTAACTAAATATATGAATTCCGCTCCAATCATTATTGAGGAACAGGGATTACGTGATGGACTGCAAAATTTGCCCCACGTATTGCCGTTGGAAATGAAGCTTGATTTCATTAATAGACTTATGGGGGCCGGTATCCGCAGAATCCAGGTAACCAGTTTTGTTCATCCTACATGGGTGCCCGCCATGGCAGATGCTGAGGCTTTGTGTGCAGCACTTTCTCACCATGCCGATGTGGAATTCAGTGCTCTTGTACTCAACAATAAGGGCGTAGAGCGGGCTGTCGCCGCAGGAATACCATCCATAGCTGCTTCCATTTCCGCCAGTAATACCCATAGTTTGAAAAATGCCAATAAAACACTCAATGAGGCCAGAAAAGAATTCAGGGAAATGACTGCTTTGGCAAGACAGCATCAACTGGTGGTTCGTGGCGGACTTCAATGTGTTTTTGGATGTCGCTATGAAGGAGCCATTAATGAAACATCTATTTATGATCTTACCAAGCATCATCTCGATTGTGGGGTTCAGGAGATGGCTTTTGCTGACTCCACGGGTATGGGTAATCCTACCCAGATGAAGCGTATGCTTCCGCGATTACTTGAAATCTGTGGTAATGTACCGGTGACACTTCATTTACACAATACAGAGAATAAAGGATATGCGAATGTGATAGCTGCTTTGGAATGTGGAATCAGGCAATTCGATACAGCTTTTGGAGGTCTGGGTGGTTGTCCATTTATTCAGGGGGCAACCGGTAATATTGCTACTGAAGATACGGTACACATGTTGCATGAGATGGGCTTTCAGACAGGAATTGATATTCGAGCAGTAGCCGCTATCAGCCAGGATATGCAGCAATGGTTAGGTGCTCCCTTACCCGGTTTACTGTATTCTCTGTTGCAGCAAAAAGATTTTCGATTGAATGAATAATTATGCAACCACAAACAATAGCTGAAAAAATATTGTCTAGGCATGCCGGCTATCCTGTGTATGCAGGGGAGTTGTGTGTTGTTCCGGTTGATGGCGCGATGGCGACCGATACCACGGCGCCATTGGCGATACAGGCATTTAGAGAGATGGGGGGTGAGCGTCTGGCAGTGCCGGATCGCTTTCATCTTATCATCGATCATGCTGCACCTGCTCCGAATGAGCGGATTGCTAATCTGCATCAAATGATGCGTTTCTTCGCTGCAGAAACAGGTTGTCATTTTTATGATATTGGAAGTGGAATCTGCCACCAGGTGATGGTTGATCACCATCGGGTTCGCCCCGGAGAGATATTTATGGGTGCAGATAGTCATACACCTACCTATGGGGCATTGAACGCCTTTGCATGTGGTGTTGGTAGTACTGATCTTGCTGCCGTCATGCTGACCGGAAAAATTTGGTTGAAAGTGCCTTCCACTATCCGCATTAATTTACACGGACACCGATTGCAGCCAGGGGTGAGTGCAAAAGATGTTGTTTTGGAAGTAGTGAAGCAGCTGACTATCAGCGGTGCTAACTATCAATCCGTAGAATATCATGGAGAGCTATTGCATCACTTGACACTTTCCGATCGTATGGTATTGTGTAACATGGTGGCAGAAATGGGTGCCAAAACCGGCATCGTTTCTCCTGAAGGGTTACAGTTGCCCTATAATTTTGAGCCCGTTTTTGCCGATAAAGAGGCAAGCTACACGCGAGTGCTGGATATAGATACTACTATTCTGCAACCACGCATCGCTATTCCACATTCACCGGATGATGTTCATGATGTTAGTACCTATGCAGGCACACCGGTAACATATGGATTTATTGGCACCTGCACCAATGGGCGGCTGAATGATCTGCAGGCAGCAGCTGCTATCCTTAAAGGGAAAAAAATTGCATCTGGTGTTCGCCTCGTAATTGCTCCTGCCAGCAGGCAGGTGTTGATAGATGCACTGCAAGATGGAACCCTGCAAATTTTAATTGAGGCAGGTGCCTCCATTATTAATAGTGGCTGCGGCCCCTGCGTTGGCACACATGATGGTGTACCCGGCGATGGAGAAATAGTTATCAGTGCAGCCAACAGAAATTTTCGTGGTCGTATGGGGAACCCGCGAAGCGAAATTTATCTGGCTAGCCCGGCTACAGTAGCTGCCAGCGTATTGCATGGCCGAATTACCTTACCCGTTCAAACCGACTGATTATGCCCAAAGCACATGTTTACGGCGATAACGTAGATACCGATCGGATTATTCCCGGAAAATATACAAAGACCCTTGACCTGTCAACATTGGCTGCTCATGTAATGGAAGATATTGATCCGAGTTTCTCAAAGCGTTTCTTAGTAGGTGATATAGTAGTTGCCGGCGATAATTTCGGTTGTGGTTCATCACGGGAACAGGCCCCCCTGGCACTAAAAACTGTTGGAGTTTCATTAGTGATTGCCCGTTTCTTTGCACGTATTTTTTTTCGCAATGCCATCAACATCGGACTACCGGTATTGGAAGTGCCATTACATACTATTCAATCCGGCGATGAACTCAGTTTCGATCTGGCAATTGGAAAAATTATCAATCATACCCGACAGGAAATTTATCAGGCAACCCAGTTACCCCCTGTTATGCTCAACATCATGCAGGAAGGCGGACTGGTTCCTTATTTGAGAAAACATAAAGATTTTATCCTCTGATGCATTTACCATTACAAGATATTCGGGTATTGGAATTTACCCATGCAGTGATGGGACCTTCAGCTGGTCTTATTCTGGCTGATCTCGGTGCGGAAGTAATACATATTGAACCGGTAGAAGGTGACAGTACCCGTTCCCTGAAAGGGTTTGGACAAGGTTTTTTTTCCTGTTATAACCGGAATAAAAAAAGTCTGGCCATCGATATTAAATCAGCTGAAGGCAAGGAAATCATCTATCAGTTGATAGAAAAGGCCGATGTGCTGATAGAAAATTTTGGTCCGGGTACTATGGATCGCCTTTCATATGGATACAAACAAACAAAGGCAATAAATTCTAGGCTCATTTATTGTTCTCTAAAAGGATTTATGCCCGGGCCCTATGAAAAACGTCACGCCATGGATGAAGTGGTGCAGATGATGGGTGGATTAGCATATATGACAGGCCGACCCGGTGATCCTTTGCGTGCAGGCACGTCAATCGTTGATATAACAGGCGGTATGTTCGGTTGTATGGGCATATTGCTAGCACTCTATGAAAGAGAGCGAACGGGGAAAGGCAAGTTGGTGAAGGCTGGTCTTTTTGAGACCACCGCTTTTGTGATGGGACAACATATGGCACTCAGTGCGATGACCCGACAGCCTGTTCCACCGATGCCTGCAAGACTCAGTCCATGGAGTATCTACCGCATTTTTGAAACAGCTGATCAACAGCAGGTTTTCATTGGCATCATTAGCGAAAAACACTGGAAAAGATTTTGTGATGTGTTCAATCGTGCCGACTGGCTTACCGATGAAAGACTGCAGACCAACAATCAACGCGTAGATGCCAAGGAATGGTTCCAGCCGGAAGTAGAAAAGCTGATAGCCGGATTTACACTTGCGGATGTGTTACAACGTTGCGAGCAAGCTGAAATTACGTTTGCACCCATCTCCAAAACTGAAGATCTGTTTACCGATGAGCATTTGAATAAAAGCGGGGCATTACTCGATGTTCAACTTACCGACGGTACCGCTACCCGATTACCGAAAACGCCAATCGCATATGAGGATGCAGAAATTTCGCTCCGTATTCATCCACCCCGCGTAGGCGAGCATACCGAATCGATTTTAGCAGCATTGGGTATGAATGAACAAGCTATTGCTGAGCTGAAAAATAAACATATCATAGCACTATAAATAGTAATCTCATGTATGATCTCGTTATTAAAAATGTACAGGTAGTACAACCGGGGCATTCAGGTACTTTTCCTGCAGACATTGCCCTTATGAATGGTAAAATTGTTAGTGTGGCGGATGTTATCTCAGTGGAGGATGCCCGTCAATCCTATGATGGGAAAGGTCAGCTGGCTTTTCCGGGATTAGTTGATGCGCACATGCATACCGGTATTTATAATCCCTTGGGGGAAGATGCTTTATCAGAAAGTCGGGCTGCTGCTTCCGGTGGGGTTACTACCTCACTTAACTATATGCGAACCGGCAAGTACTATTTGAACAAGACCGGTCCTTATGCAACATTTTTTCCGGAAGTACTCGATATTTCCCGCAATAATTATTATGTTGACTATGCATACCATATAGCGCCCATTCAATATAGCCACATAGATGAGATAGATATGTTGGTTGAAAAGTTTGGAGTAACCAGTTTCAAGATATTTATGTTCTATGGTAACTATGGATTACATGGTAACAGCACTGCGCAAAAGGATTTTCTCATGACGCCGGAAGGGGAATTCTATGACTATGCCCATTTTGAGTTTATCATGCGGGGTGTTACAAAAGCCATGGAAAAGTATCCCCAAATTGCCGATTCTATCTCACTCGGACTGCATTGTGAAACGGCAGAAATCATGCGGGCCTATACGCGCCTGGTGCAGGAAGAAGGGAAATTGTCCGGACTACGCGCCTACTCTGCTGCACGACCACCCCATAGCGAAGGGTTGGCCATATTCATCGCATCTTACCTCGCCAATGAAACGGCTTGTAAAAATATCAACCTCTTACATTTAACTTCTGCTAAAGCAGTTGATGCAGCTATGATGATGCAACATGTTTTTCCGCATATAGATTTTAAACGGGAAGTGACCCTCGCACATTTGATGCTCGATTATGATTGCGAGTGTGGGGTACATGCTAAAGTAAATCCGCCGATTCGTAGCCGCGAAGATGTCGAGTATTTATGGGAACACTTGCTGGCAGGTAATATTGACTGGGTATGTAGTGACCATGCCTGTTGCAAAGCGGAAATGAAAACTGATCTGGCAGATAAGCAAAATGTATGGCTGGCCAAGAGCGGTTTTGGCGGCACTGAATTATTATTGAGCGGACTGTATACAGAGGGAACACGCAGAGGGCTTTCAGTCAATCGAATGGCTGAATTACTTTCGACAAATCCGGCCCAACGATTCGGACTTCCATCGAAAGGACAACTTGCACCGGGTTTTGATGGCGACGTAGTACTTTTCGATGCAGAACAAACATTTACTGTTCGTTCGGATGAGTCGGAAAGTACACAAGGCTATTCTGTATTTGAAGGACAAACCTTCACCGGAAAAGTGACCGCTACCTTTTTGCGGGGACAATTAATTTTTGAAAATGGTAAAGTAGTGGGTGAGCCTGTCGGTCAATTCCTGCACAGGCCACATTAATCATCTGAAATCGAATAAAATGGATTTACACATCAAAGGGCAGTTATTTATTGTGGGTGGAGCAACCTCCGGATTCGGGAAAGCCATAGCTGAACAATTGCTGGCGGAAGGAGCTCACATTATAGCTGTTGCCAGAGGGAATGACAAATTGCTGGCATTGCAGCAAACAGCACCTGAGCAGATTACCACAGTTTGTGGTGATATCTCCGATGAAGCAACACACGCTGCTTTGTTATCTCTCACCCAAGAACGCACCGTGCATGGACTTGTCATTAATGCCGGGGGACCTCCTGCGAAAACCGTTATGGAAACTACAGCCCAGGATTGGGACGAAGCATATCGACTGCTTCTACGCTGGAAAGTGCTGCTGGCACAACAGTTCATTCCCAACATGGTCAAAAATAAATATGGGAGAGTTTTGTTCATCGAAAGTGCTACAGTAAAGCAACCGCTGGAGAACCTGGTATTGAGTAACTCACTACGGGCTGCTGTAGTAGGTATGGTGAAAACCCTTTCACAGGAAATTGCTGCCAGTGGTGTTACTTTAAACATAATGGCACCGGGGTCTCATAATACGCCTGCTATCGATCGAATTTATAAGAAGAAAAGTGAGCAGACCGGATTGCCATTCGAACAAGTAAAGGCTGCAGCCATTCAGCAAATTCCGGTTGGGTTTTTGGGTGAAGCGACTGATTTTGCATCTTTGGCTGCCTGGCTATTGAGCCCTTCCAGCCGGTTCATCACCGGACAAACTATTTCGGTAGATGGGGGTGCGGTACGAGGTATAATGGGATAACAGAATTTAAAAAAGATACTGGCTTTATTTTATTATCTGAGCTATTAATCGCTTTACTATGAAAAAATATTACTGCTGGGTGGTTCTTGCGTGCCTGTTCCTTATGTACATGGCAAGTAATGGTATCGTATTGAATACCTTCAATCTTTACCTGCCTGAGTTTGCCCGAGAGTTCAAAGTTGATATAGGTAAAGCAACCGGATTGGCTGCTACATTGTACCTGGTACTGGCACTACCCCTTCCATTTGTCGGCAATCTGCTCGAAAAGTTTTCACCTAAAAAGATTATTCTGACAGGTGCGTTTGGCGTTTCTGTCGGCTTATATTTCTTATCTATTGCTACCAGCTTCAAAATGATTCAGCTGTTCGTGGTAATTTATCCGCTTTTTCTTTGCCTTGTTGGATTATTGACCAGTATGTATGTGATTAATAACTGGTTTGTAAAATATAAGGGCATTGCTACTGGTATTTTACTGATGGCAAGCAGTGTAGGTCCCGCCATTTTCGCGCCTATCGTCGGAAAGTGGATCAAGACACTGGGCTGGCAAACGGCCGTGCAAAACCAATTCATTTTGTGTAGTTGCCTCATTATCTTACCAGCATTGCTGATTTACAGCCATCCTGCATTGATTAATAGCTCAGCAGACGGAATACCCGGCACAGTTGGACGACAGCCCGTAGTTGATAAAGCGGCCAGTCGTGCTTTACTCAAAAAGGCAGTTTTATCACTTGATTTCTATCTGGTAGCACTCATCACTGCTGCTTTATGGTTTTGTATCGGTGGCTTTATTCAAAATCAACGCAACTACCAGGCAGACTTGCACCTGGATGTTGCACAGAGTGGTCAACTTCAGGGACTGTTTTTTCTTTTTGGATTACTGGGAAAGTTATTATTTGGTTGGCTTGGAGACAAATTCAGTGTGAAAAAGATTATGCTGTTGAGTGTATTCAATATGTTGCTGGGATGTTTACTGCTCTATTGGAGTCTGCAGGATAGTCGGTGGGTGGTACCTTGCGCCATCGTATTTGGTTTGGGATATAGTGGCACATTTACAATGATTCAGTTGTATATCATTGACTTGTTTGGGGGTGCTGCTTATGGAACCATACTTGGCTTGCTTTCTTTTATTGACACCCTGTGTGCTTCTATTGGTGTTGCTGTACTGGGTTCTATGCGAAAAGCAAACGGCAACTATGAAAAAGCATTTATGATCATGATTATACTTACTATTTTCTCCCTGATGGCAACCTATTATATCAACCATCGTGCTCAAAAAGGGGCAATCATCAGTTAAAGAGTTGCCCGCATGCTAAAGAAAAACATAAACGCTTCCGTTATTTTTCACTCAATAAAATTATCGGAAACCTGGAAAAAAAATGGGGATATCATCACCCAGCAATTCGGTATCACCACGCAGCAATGGTTCATTTTACTGCTGTTGGCAAAGGATCCGAACATTCTGTATTTTAAGTTGCATCCCCATACGAAGCCACTCATGGCAAAAGAATTAGCAGAAGCCATGAATGTAAGCCGCGCCAATATTACTAATATGCTGAATGTACTTATCCGGAAAAAGCTGGTTGTACAAATCAGTGACAAAGAAGATAAACGGCGTAAAAGACTTTCACTTACTTCACAGGGTATCGAGCTCATTGAAAAACTCGAAAAGCTTCGCTATACCTATAACAAAAAAATGCTTTCTCAATTCAGCAACGAGGAAAAAAAGCAATTCATTCGATTTGTAGATATCTGTCTGCACTTAATGCACGCCTGATAAACTAGTTAAGCTGTTTTCGTTCGTACAAAATGGGCGTTTCGTAAGAGGTCAGGCGCTGGCCATTTTTTTCCATTAATTCCATTACCTGTAAGGTTTTCGAAGTGAAGGTCTCACTTAATGTGAATCTTAGTCCATTACCTAACTCATTTACTGAAACGGTAGAGAAAGTTTTTTTATGAGGGTTCCAGGTGTAATCGGCTCCTTGGAAGGTAGGGGAAGGAATAAGCGTCTTATAATCAAACTTGAGTACTGTGTTATCATTGCGCAGTTCTTCCTTTGTATAGTTGTTCAGCTGGAAAGTGGTCAAGTGAATAATTCCCTTTGACTGAAGGGTAAATAAAAAGAGATATGGTTTGCTTTCCATGGTTTTTCCGCTTGTTAAATAATAGCTCTCCTCCAATATAAAAAAACCGTTCAGGTCTGCGGGTTGATTGATAACCTTATCGTCGGCTACCCGGTTCACATGAATCGCTAATGGGTGTATGATTTTTCCTGCTTTCATTTCTGCCATTACTTGGCGGCTGTTGTCAAAATCTCCTGTTATGTATTCCTTGAATCGATTCAACAGCGCTTTTCCATTGGAAGTTTCCTGGGCAGATGCAGCCATTACCGGCCAAAGCATGCAGACAAGCCACTTTTTCATAATTAGTTATTGATTTCGTTGAAGCTTGATGGTCCATGGAGAATAATCATTCCCTTCTTTGATGATAAATACTTTTTGGCGCAGGAATCTTTTCAGTGCTGCTGCGCCCATACGTGTTCCGCCGATACCGCTTAACTTAAATGAAGATTTTTCTCCCTCATGCATGATGGCCGTTAGGGCAGCATCGTTGATACTGATGGCACCTGCTGTAATGTGTTTCCCGATTTCAATGGCTTCCGCAGTCGTAGCAGCGAATACCGCTGCACTTAGTCCGTACATACTGTCATTTGCCAGTTGTATTGCTTCTGTCGTATCCCGATATGTCATGACGGGTAAGATAGGTCCGAAAGTTTCTTCCTGCATGATTTTCATGCTGTGGTTGACATGGGTCAGAACCGTTGGTCTACAGTAATAGCCGCCATTGATCCATTCACATTGTCTGCTACCTGTAAGCAGCTGAGCTCCTTTGTCGAAGGCATCTTGTAAATGTTCATTGATGATTTCTACTTGTTTTTCAAATATAATCGGACCGATTTCACCGTGAAGTATATTATCGGCATTTAGCATCAGGTCTTCGGCTCGTTTTGTTAGCAGTTCAATGAAATGTTCTGCCACAGCCTCATGAACATAAATCCTCTCTATACTGAGGCAACTTTGTCCGGCATTTGCAGTTCCGCCCCAGCAGATGGAGGCAGCAGCAGTTGCTAAGTTTGCGGAGGGAAGAACAACTGCCGGGTCTTTCCCCCCCAGTTCCAGAAATACCGGTATCATTCGTTGGGCTGCCGCTGCATATACTTTTCTCCCCGTAGTTGTGCTTCCTGTAAAACAGATGAGATCGGCATGATCTACCAGCGCTGCACCTGTTTTACCATCACCGGCAACATAACGAAGCACCGCATTCAATTCCGGCACTTTTGCTATTGTTCGATTCATGACTTCAATAAATCGGGGGGTTACCTCACTGGGTTTTACCATTACAGCACAACCTGCTAATAATGCTGGTATAGTGTCGATCAGTGAAAGGAGTAGGGGAAAGTTCCAGGGAGAGATCACTCCCACCAGGGTATAGGGAACTAAATCTTGTTGTAAGCGGATGAAGGGTATCTGTGTGGCTTTTGGGGGAGCTTCCTCGAAAAATGATTCAGCAAGTTTACACCAGCGGTCAATGCTGCTGAAAAGTAAATCAATCTCTAATTTTGTCTCCCATATTCTTCCGGTATCTAGTTGCAGCGCTTCCAGCAATGCTGCACGTTCCTCCTCAATAAAGTTTTTCCATTCCTGCAGAACAGCTGACCGCTTTCCCAATCCACCCGAAAACCAGGCATACTGGGCAGCTTTGAGCCGCCTACATTCATCTGCAATGGCAGTTGCAGGTATTTCAGCTACAAAATAATCTTTCAGGCCGGTTCTGGGATTTCTGGTATTCACCTGCTTGGTTATTGAATGATCTTTTTTTCTTTCAAACTGGCAATCACTGCCTGTTGTTGCTGGATATAGTGGCTGCGGGATGGAATCTTGCCGGTAAGCGAATTGGCTGGATATACCTGCTGGGCATAAGTGGGGGCGAATAGCTCAAATCGTTGCCGCGATAAATAATTACTCATACCAGGCCTTAATCGGTGTTCGCGTAAGGCACCCAGATGAATGGTAGCATTGGCGACCATACTCTCTCCAAATCCGGCCTCACAGAGAACCATGCCCTCATACTGTACAATTTGAGAATGGCCATCGGTAGATGCGGCCGGTATTGCATAACCTGTTATACCTGCACTGTTGGCACTGATTACATAGGCCATATTTTCAATCGCGCGGGCCTGCTTGGCAATGTTTTTTGGTGTTGGCGTAAGAGCCCCCACTTCAGATGTATTGTGAAGAAATATTTCTGCCCCCTTCAAGGCAAGGCAACGGGCAATTTCAGGGTATAAAATTTCTTCTGATGCGAGACAAGCCAGGTTACCCAGTGGTGTCTGAGCGACCGGAAATAAGCTATCTGAACCATACACCTTCAGATATTCATCTAAAACATCATGGGGTGTTGCAGCATACATCGAGTTGAGCCGGCGATACCTTAACAGCAAATTACCCTTCGGGTCAATGATGAATGAGGTCTGAAAAAATAGTTGCTGAAAGTGATCATCCAGTTCATAAACATTTCCACTCAGGTAAATACCACAATCTTCAGCAAGGTGTTTCAGCGCACCGTATACCTCATCATTTGGATGGATACAACCCTTTTCCTGCCACTCTGCTGTTGTTTCCCCCATGGGGAATCCTGTTAAAAAATATTCAGGTAATACCACCAACTGTAGGTCGCTGCCGATAAATGCCTTCGAAGCTTTGATCTGGGCATGGATCCGCTTGACAGCTGCCAGCATTTGCAGTCTGGCAGCATGGGCATTACTGCAAGGATTCACAGAACCTGTCGTCAGCTGCAGTGCAAGTGCTTTATAGGAGGGTAGGTAGGTTGACATATGTTGATTAAAATTAGTTAACTTCATTAACTAAATCGAACATTTTCTTCCCCTAATTTACTATTTGTGATTGATATACTGATTATAGGTGCCGGTGCCGCAGGTATGACGGCTGCCATCCGGGCAGCTCAGCGGGGGAAGAAAGTGATTGTTTTGGAAAAAACCGATCGGGTAGGTGGTACACTTTCTCTTACAGCCGGTCATCTCAGTGCGGCTAATACAAGGCGCCAGGCTAATGCCTCCATCGTTGATACAACGGCAAATCATTACAGCGATATAGTTCGTATCTGCCGCGAAACCATGGACCCCCTTCTAACGAGAAAGGCAGTAGATTTGGCACCAGATACGATCAACTGGCTTGATGAATTGGGTTATCCCTTTCATGACAGAGCCCCGGCAATAATTTATGGTCATGAGGCATACGCTACAGCCCGCACTTATTTCGGAAAGGAAGATGTTCACCCACACATGCAGCAGCCCGGACAAACAGTACTCCGTTTGTTGCTGCCACTTTGGGAAGAGCAGGTGAGCAAGGGGCAGATTCAATTTGTTACGGAATGTCAGTTAAAGGCCCTCCAAACGGATGGTATCCGCATCACTGGGGTAGTAGCTTTGCAAAGAGGAAAAACAACTCGATTTACAGCGCAGCATTATCTGCTCACCACCGGGGGTTATGCATCTGATGCCGTATTCTTTGAAAAACATACCCCGGGATGCTCCAGATCTCTTTCGGCAGCCAATACCGCCTCAACAGGTGATGGCATCAAGGCGGCCATGGCGGTGGGGGCTATGTTTCGAGGAGCAGAAAAGCAAATGTATACCCTGGGTGGTATAGAACTTTCCCCTGGCAGCGGACGCGTTAATTTCTGGCAGGCCTGGGCACGCATGAGTAATGGTATAGATAGAAAACAAAGAGAAATTTATGTGAATGAGCGGGGCGAACGATTTATGAATGAATATGATTGGTCAGTCGACCAGCGCGAAAGAGTGATCTTGCAACAACCCGGTAAACGATGCTGGATACTATTTGACCAAAGAGCACTTGATGCCGGTGATTCATTGGTTCCTCAGTGGACAACCGATCAACTTGTCGAGGAGAGCAAGCGCGAAAAAGCAGTCTGGCAGGCTAATTCCATAAAAGAGTTGTCACTAAAGATCGGACTGCCTTCTGATGTATTACAAACAACAGTGGAAGAATTTAATCATGCCTGCACTATTCAATCAGATCAAAAATTTAAGCGTAGTTACCTTGATTTTCCATTGAAGCAACCACCCTATTTCGCTGTGCTTGCTTATGCGTATGCCCTGATTAGTTTTGGCGGTTTACAGGTCAATGAAAAATTGCAGGTAGTGGGTCAGCAGCAACTTCCTATTGATAATTTGTATGCAGCAGGGGAAATTTTAGGTGCAGCAGCTACGAGTGGTCAGGCATTTTGTGGAGGAATGTTGTTGACGCCCGCTATTAGTTTTGGTAAATGGCTTGGTGATCAGCTTTAGTAGAGGTTTATGGAACGCTATGCGTTAAACAATACAGAAAAAAAAGATTGCTGCATAACCTTCCAACGTTCACTGAGACCAGCCGGCGTGTCGACTACCTGAATGTTTGCAGGTAATTCAAATTCCAATAAATGATTGATATAGGGCAGTAGTGGACTTCCCAGCCAACGAAACAGGGTAGCAGGAATTTTTAATTGTTGCAGGTTTGCTGCCTGTTCATGCAAAAATGCTGCGCGATAAGCACGGGTATAATCTTTGCCTGCCAATAAGTGGTCTTGAACAATTCCCTGAATAATATCCGGAGCGGGTAAAGCATTTGCAATTCGATGTTTTTCATCTTCACAATACCAGGGAAAAAATAAACAGCTTCTTTCAGCCATCTGCCACAAGCGTTCTAAATGTGCCCCATTGGAAGACGGCTCCAGCGAAATAAAGTAGTTTTCCAAAAGCTGTTTACGCATGTCATCACCAAAATGAGCAGCATTATCGATAAAGAGGTGATTTACTTTTTCAGGATAAGCCAGGGCATAGGCAATGGCCAATTGGGCACCGGTGGCAGTTCCATATAGATAAAGGGCCGATGCGCAGAAATGCGCGCGAATGGCCTCAATAAAAGGAAGATAGTCCTTCATTTGCTCCGGTGCAGGGTGCAGCGGGTCTGATAATCCATAACCCGGCGTGTCTGGCGCCACCACTTGAAAATGGGGCGATAAAAGTGATATAAGTCCCTCCATCCTGCCTGAGTGTTGGGGGGAGGGATGCAATAATACAAGTAAGGGCCCTTTTCCGCTGGTGCGGAAGAAAAGTTGGCCTTCTGCCATGGGCAGGTGAATTTTTTGGATGGAGGTCATACAACAGTAAAATTAGTTAACTTCATTAACTAATCAATCATCTATGAATAATACCCGCTATGTACTGGCTGCTCGTCCTCAAGGACCGGCCACGGAGGAGCATTTCAGGCCGGAGGAAGTGCCGATCATCGAACCTGAAGCAGGGGAAGTATTGGTGCGCATACAGTATATATCCCTTGATCCTGCGATGCGGGGATGGATGAATGCAGGAACTACCTATATACCCGGTGTTGAATTGGGAGCAGTGATGCGTGCTTTTGCTGCAGGCGAAGTCATTGTTTCCCGTCACCCTGACTTCAACGTAGGTGAGGCGGTAACCGGATTATTAGGCGTGCAGTCATACGCCATAGCAAAAGGGGAACACCTAACAAAGGTCGATACAAATCTTGCACCGCTAAGTTGGTACCTGGGCATTTTAGGTATGCCCGGATTAACCGCTTATTTCGGCTTGTTGGATAAGGGACAACCAAAGCCGGGCGAGACTGTACTTGTAAGTGGGGCAGCCGGTATGGTGGGTTCATTGGTAGGGCAAATTGCCCACGTAAAGGGGTGTAAGGTGGCCGGTATTGCCGGCGGCGCAGAGAAATGTCGTTATCTGAAAGATGAACTGCATTGGGATGTGGTCATTGACTATAAAAATACCCCTGATATCAGCAAGGCATTGAAAGAACAATTGCCCAACGGAATTGATGTTTTCTTTGATAATGTGGGGGGTGAAGTGTTGGATGCTGCGCTCACTCACCTGGCTAAAGGTTGTAGAATTGTCATTTGTGGCGCCATCAGCCAGTATAATCAGTCCGTAATGAAAGGCCCATCAAATTACATGAAAATTGTCACTGCCCGTGGCACGATGACAGGCATTATCGTACTCGATTATTTTGACAGAGCAGCGGAAGCTGTTCAGGAGTTATCTACCTGGATAAAAGACGGAAAGATAATTTATAGGGAACAGATTATTCCGGGCATTGAGCAATTTCCTTTTGCGTTGAGCCAGCTCTTTACCGGGGGCAATCATGGGAAATTACTAATTCAAAATCTAACTGTATGATTCGGAGTATAGGGTGCTCATTTTTTTTACTCTCCTTTTTTTTAACAGCAGGAGTTGCACAGGATAGTATACCAGCCACTGGTATCAGCGGTGTATATGAAGTAGTATTGGGCACCCATCAGGCAGGTCCCGCTATTCGTTATTTTGGTGAATTTGGATTTCGGGTAACAGATAGTGCACGTCTTTCTGCTGAGCAAGCAGAGAAGCTTTATCAGGTGCCGGTAGGTGCTATTGTCTACCGACTTCAAAATGGCAATATTGATTCGCATGGGTTATTGCGGATTATTGTATGGGATCGATTGTTGGGCCCCGGTGTAGGATATGCGGTACCGGAAACAGTGGGTCAACGGCTGAGTGTTATGCTCACGAAAGACATCATACGAATAACTGATGTTTATCAGCTGTTGCAGTCTAGACAAGAGAAATGGCTACCTACCGTTCCTGTTTTCGATGATCCCTTGCGCGTGAATGTAGGATCAGAAACAGGGTTTTATAAGCGACCGGTGGGTGTTCGAGAGAATGCTGTTTATGGAGAATTTTTTAACCACGTATTCTTTCAGCGGTACGGATATACTATTCCGGGTTATGGAACGATTGACCCAGCTTCACCGCTTCAGACCAGCGAGTTTACGCACCATGATTTTTGTATTCGGGTAGATAGCATGCGACAATTAATGTACCTGCAAACAGCTTTCGGTCTCAAGGCAGAGCGACTTCCAGTAATAGATAGCGATAAAAACAAGGGACCCAAGGCAACTTTTCTCATGCCCGATGGGTATGCACATTACTACCAGGGTTTTGTTAGTCCGAATAATATCTGTGGGAAGCTTAAATTTTTTATGGCTGTTCGAGGCGATAAGCCCGATGCCTCAGCACGCCAACGACTCGGAGAAGCAGGTATCACCATGCATACATTCTATACGCCGAGGTTGCAATATGTGCATGAATTAGTGACCAGACATGGTCTTCGCCCTACAGGGATTGAAAAAAATGAATTTGGAGAGCTTAGCTTTGTGGTGAAGGGTCCTGAGGGCGCTACCTGGCAACTAATTGATAAAAAAATGACGCAGCACCGTCCTACTTCAACTTTAACCACTCTATTTACCAACGACTAAATCAATACAAATGAAACAACTAGTATGTGGCTTATGTAGCCTATTGCTGTTCAGTACAGTAACATTGGCTCAGCCCAGAACGGGCTACAACCTAGACGATGCCAGGGATAATATGGATGCCTATATGAAGGTGCGGGCTTCCCTTCAGCCGGGTGATGAAGTGGTTTTTTATGCTAAGGGATCTATATACGCGTATGATCCGGAGAAACCCTGGAAGCACCTCTTCAATTTTGAGATGTACAATATTGCTCGCGGTGAAAAGTTGCCTGGCGATAGCGGCTGGCGATTAATTACGCGGGAAATGCTGGTGTACCAAGATCCCAAGACCAATGAAATTATTTCTACTTGGAAGAATCCATGGACCAATGAGGAAGTAGAGGTTATGCATGTCTGGAATGATCCGGTGAACCAGCAATTTAAGTACGGCGCATTTAAAGTGCCTTACCAACGCATGGGACAAGATAGAGTAGGCATGTTCAATGACGTACCCCTTTCTTATCCTTCCCCATTAAAAAAAGCGGAGTGGCCAGAAAATACCCGCAGTGATATATACCAGGGTGCTGAATTGTTTAATTTTTTTTGCAGCGAGAAAGAATTGAATAACAAAAAAATATCCAATGCTACCGCAGATGTATCCTGGACACGCTTCAGTGATTTTCTTCCCTGGATGAAAATGAGTAGCCGTCCAGGAAATCTTCTGTATCAGGGACGGGGATATAAACTAAAGAATGGCTATGCAGATTTACCCGAAAAAATCAAATCGTTTGTTGAAAGTAATTTCCCTGAATATGCCCATGCTCCTGCGACTTTCACTTCCCCGAATATGACCAGCTGGAAATATTACAAGAAGGTGATGGAGGAAAGGAAAAAGAAGAGCTGACACAATAGATACAAAAAAATACCCCCGAATTCGGGGGTATTTTTTTAAGTAGTATTCGGTTAATCTTAAAAGTCGAATGCGATATATGCAATCCATCTTCTTGGTAACTGCAGATAACCCTGTGACCAGATAGAAACGCCATTGTTGATGAAGTTCGGCGTGGTTTGTAACTGACCCATGGCAGTTGAGTTTTCCTGTAAGCCTGCAATCTGCTGAACACCCTGGCGATTGCCGATGTTCTTACACTGCAGCCCCACTCTGAATTCTTTCTTGCCACCGATTCCAACCCGAACATAACCACCTGCATTCAATACAGTTATTTTGCCCAAGTCAATCAGGTTAGTTGCATCAGCATAACGAGTTCCTACTGCATTAGCAGAGAAATCGAACCCAAACCACTTGCCCTGGTATAAGGCAACCGTATTCCAGATATAGTCAGGTACATTGGGAAGGCGATTGCCTACTACATCGATAGATGTTTGACCACCACCCTCATTGATTATTTTCAGTCCATACAGATTGCCGGTTACGTCCACATCAGGCAGGTTAGATTGTTTGCCGATGATGCCGCCGGAAACTGCGTTTGAAATTTTAAAGTTGGTGAAGGTAGCTTTCTGAAGGGTAACACTTGTTCTTACACTGAATCCGCGTAGGATGGTGGTAGGAGCCCATGATAATGAGATCTCTGAACCCATGATTCGGTTAGATCCAAATGGTTTTGATACCAGCAGACCATTTTCGAAGATAGAAGCCAGTCTGTTTTTAATGGTGTTGTGGTAGAAAGACAGGTCGAATCCAAAATCACCTGCTTGTCCTTTGAAGCCACCCTCGAATGAAGTGATGATCTCATTTCCTGCCAATCCATTCGGCAAGCGAAGCAGTGTGCTGGCAGTAGCGTTATTCGCAGTCGGACCCACATACTCCAGTGAAGTGAAGGCAGTGTAGTCGGGCATGCGGTAGGCACGGTTGGCGTTGGCATAGATGGCAGCATTTCTGCTAAACATGTAATTCAAGCCCAATGAAACGGAGTAGTCGCCAAACTCGAGGATACGCGTGATAGCACTATCGAAGGGGGCTTTGGTTTCCCGCAGATCCATATTCAGCCAGTCATATCGAGCACCCACATTGATGGTCAACTTATTGTTGAACTTGATCTCATGTCCTGCGAAAAGGGCATTCACCTGTTCATTGTAGCGACCGCGGCGGGTGATGGAGCCTCTTTGCGGATTAGCTGAGGCGTTGGCGATGGTAATATTTACCGGAGCCAGAATTGCACCGGTAGGAGGTAAAGCCAGTCTGGCAGGTATTACACCATTGATCAACTGAAGGTTATACGGATCAGATGGATTTACAAAATGCGAATAGCTGTAGGTAGTTGGCTTCAGGTTGGTATTCGAGAAATAGTAACCAATCTGGAAGGTCTGCCGCTTGCCATTGCCATGATTCCATGTCTTTTTCAGTCTTAATTCATTCATGAAATCATCATCATAGGCATCTCCATCCAACATCAGGCGGAAAGCTCCCCCAGATGAACTGTAAAGGGTTCCGGGTACTGGTGTAGTAGGTGTAACGGCAGCTGAATATAAACCATTGCTATTGTAGAAAGAGGGAATGGAGAAGGGATACTTGGTTCCGCTGTAAAGACTTTGGAAGCGGAATTTATTCTCAATTGTCCAATTTCTTCTCAGGTTCCTCTCAAAAGAAAAGTTCAGTTGTAGGTTCCTGGAAGTATTATTGTCCCTCAGCTGCTGATCAATATTTCGGGCGATTTGGAGTCCGCTTACGGGATCATTCACTGCTATACCTCCGGGGCGGGGTAGTGTGGCACTGCTGCGGGTACCAAAAACAGAGTAGGTTTGATTAGCAAATGCAGGGAATACAAACGTGTGTATGTTTTGCCAGTTACCGGGTAATTTTTTGGTAACAGGATCCAGGGGTACATCGGTCAGGTTCTGGAAGCTGTAGTTGCCATAGATAAAGCCCAGTCTGATTTTTCCTTTGCCATCAGCATTCAGGAAATCAAAGTTTCCTCTCAACTGGTAGCCATGGTCATTGTAGCCGGTCTTTCTGAAACCACGGTCATCGATGGTCCATCCACCGATATTATAACGTACTCTTTTATCTTTCGAGATGGAGCCGTTTACGTTCCAGTCGATGCGGTAATTGAGGTAGTCGTTATCTGTATGTATGTTATCATAGCGGCTGAACTTAAATGAGCCATGGGTTTCCTCGCCACCGGTTTTGCTGATCAGGTTAACAACACCAGCAGCGGCGGAGCGACCATAAACGGTGGCTGTACTTCCGCGTACAACTTCCACTTTTTCTACGTTGTCATCAAAACCAAATCCTGCATCGGGCAAACGACCGGCACTACCGAAGGCAGGCAGACCATCGATCAAGATGCTGGTATATACCAGACCACCCAGGGGGTTACCATCGGGGAATCCCCGAATAACAATTCCACCTCGTCTACCCTGTGAGTTATTGGCAAACACACCGGGGGTAAGGGTAACAGCTTCAGCGAAACTTTCAGGCTTTATAGATTTCAACACCTTGTTATTGATGATGTCCACAGCTTGTGTTGCTTCAATTTTGCGAACGGGCTGGCGACCTGCCGTAACGCTCACTTCATTCAGTTGGTTGATCTGTTCTTCCAGCCAAACCTCGACAGATTTCTTGTCGTTCAGGTCAATTTGCTGGGAACGGTGATTAACCGCACTGATAACGAGGCGGGCATTGGGTGAGGAGACCCGAATGGTAAACTGACCGTTTTTATCGGTTGTTGCACCATTTTTGGTACCTTTTTCCTGTACGGAAGCGCCATCTAGGCCGGCCTTGGTTTCTTTACTTGACACTTTACCGGTAATGGTAACCTGTGCAAAGGCAACAGGCATCATCAACAGGAGGCAGGTGAATAAGCCAAGAGCTCTTTTCAGCATGTTCAGATGCATAAAAATAGTTTTGAGTGGAAGATGAATAAATAGTTAACTATATTAACTAATCTGAAAAATAATGAATTATCGTGGATTAAACAATAAATGGCCCGTTTTTTTCCGATAAGAAGGACGGAAATCCTTATTTTACAATTAATTAGGGAAATGATGCGACACCGTTTCCTGCGGTTATAAATATCTTTCTAACCCCTTGAAAGGGAATCATCTACCAGCAAATACCTACCGAACCCTTCAAACACCAACATCTATTAACAAACCCGGTGATTCTTATGGAAACCTCATTACATGCTTTTTCGGTGCCGGAAAAAATGAAGCAATGGTTGCTCAAAGAACGACCGGAACAGCGGGTAGAAACGCATCATTTTGATCTTGTTACCGCCCCACTTCCAGTACCCAAACAGGGCCAGCTCTTGGTGCAGGTACTTTATTTGGGACTTGCTCCGGTTATGCTACGATATATGCGGAACGAAACCAGTTTTGAACGGCCATTAGCGCTCGGTGACGTGATGCACGGAAGAGGTGTTGGTCGCGTTATCAAAAGTCTGCATCCCGACTACCAACCGGGTGATATTATTCAGGCTAAAATGGGGTGGCGCGAATATGCAATGGTGGATGCCAATGACCCTTATTATATGATTTTTCGGATGCACCATACCGAACTACCTCTCTCACATGGTATTAGCAGTCTCGCTATGAGTGGTTTCACAGCATTAATAGGGATGCGCGACATCGGTCAGGTAAAACCGGGAACCCGCGTACTGGTATCCGGCGCTGGCGGAGGGGTTGGAAGTCAGTGCGCCTTTATTGCCAAAGCATTAGGAGCTGATAAAGTGGTTGGACTTGCAGGGGGCAAATATAAATGTGATCAACTCATCAGGCACATGGGCTATGATGTGGCTATTGATTACAAAGGTACATCTGTCGAAGCTGAACTGGACCAACATTTTCCGGAAGGAATCGATGTGTATTTTGATAATGTAGGAGGAAAATTATTAGATGATGTATTGGCGCGTATTCGTCGCAGGGCACGCATTGTAATATGTGGCAGAATATCTGAATACTTGCTGGCACCAGCAGAATATCATGCCTATAAAAATATTTATCGGATCGGACTGCAGGATGCTAAGATGGAAGCATTCTTTATATATGACTATACAGAAAACTTTACCGCTTATGAAGCAACATTGGCAGCGTGGATTCGAACAGGAAAACTAAAACCCTGTGAGCACATACTGAATGGAATAGAAAACATGCCCCAGGCTTTGATTCATTTATATGAAGGCGTGAATGTTGGCGTGATGATGGTGAAGGTGGCAGAATAAAATAATTGATCTTATGATAACTATGCTGAAGAAAAATTACCCCTGGCTTATGGTGGTGCTGGCACTACTGACCATAACCATCAATAGTGGCATGAGTGCATCCATCACTTCTATCTTCGACACTTTTCTAAAAGAAACATTCCAAATAGATAGCAAACACTTACATCTTCTTAAGTGGCGGGATGCCATCAGCGATTTATCCGCTGCCATTTTTGTTTTTCTGGCAGGAGTGATGATCGACCGCTTAGGCCCCAAAAAAGTTATTTTATTCGGCACAGTTGTATTATGCCTCGCTTATTTCCTTTATAGCCAGACCCAAAATATCTATCAGGTATATGGTGTACACATCTTGCTCGCCATCGCCCTGGTTACTTCCGGAAGTATTCCCAACATGATTCTCATTTCTTCCTGGTTCCAAAAGCACAGGGGACTGGCATTGGGCATTATACTTACAGGTACCAGTATGGGCGGTCTCATTGCCACACGTTCCCCACTACTTTCTTACATAGAATCAAATGGCTGGCGGCCCGCTATGCAGTTATTGGCGCTGTTCCCCCTTGTTCTGTCGGGTGTTATTTTATTGCTGATGCGCAATCGCCCACCCCAACAAACAAGCGACACAGCTAATCCGGAAAGTCCTGCTACAGAAGTTCCCTTGGCGGAGGGTATGGAATTTTCGTCAGCCATCCGAACACCCCTGTTCCTCTTGCTATGCCTTTGCTCTTTCTGCGTTTTTTACAGCATTGTTGCCATGATAAAAAATACCATTTTATATGTTACAGAAGCCGGCTACCCATTATCGATGGCAGTAAACTGGCTGGGTACCTATTTTCTTTTTTCAATCATCGGGAAGTTCGTTTTTTCTTTTATTGCTGATTACATCAGCGCTTTTTACATGTATGCTATCTGTTGCTTACTGATGTTCATTGGGTCACTCGGGTTCAGCTTCACTTCCGTTCAGCAACTGGATTATCTAATGCCGGTCATGGCGATGGGCTGGGGGGGCATTTATAGTATCGGAAATTTGCTCATCATGCGCAACTTTGGCACCAAGGCTGCCGGAAAGATCAATGGTACCATTAGCATCGTTCAGTCTGCAGGACTGGCGCTGGGTCCGATCATGACAGCTTACCTGCATGATGCCTTCTCTTATGCCACCGGATTTAAGGTAGTGAGTCTGCTTTTATTGATGGCAGTATTGCTGGCCATTCGATTACCCCGTTGTGCCCTTCCCCCTCCAGAAAAGCAGTCTTGACAGGTAGGCGGAAGCCTTAAATTAAATTTTACCGGGTAAAAAAAATAGTTAACTTTATTAACTAATTTTTTAAAGCAGTTTGTATGCCGCAACTATTATTATTTCCCGACATGACAGGCATTTGGGAGGGCACCTACACACGCCTCAGTGAAACGGGGGAAGTTCTTTTTCGTCATAAAAGTAAGCTGACACTTCACCTCAATGGAAATGAATGGCGACAGTCTAATTTGTATCTTTTTGAGAATGGCCGGGAGGAGTTTCACAATTTCGGGATGTCGCCTTTTGATGAAAAAGGGGTTATGAGATATGACAACCACCGCATCATCGGAGAAGCATGGGAAGCCAACGGCGGAAAAAACATCTTACTCTGGTGGACATACAAGCAATTTCCGGGTTCAATGTTATATGAGATGATTACACCCATCTCGCCCACCCATCGTATGCGGGTATGGCAACACTCGATGGATGGCAAATTCGAAGGACTGACCATGATCGAGGAATTTAAAAAAGCAGATCAGTCGGCAGTACCCTTAACACATTATGATCAAGCCAGCTATATAAAAGAGGCCTGATTCAATTAATTTACCCGGTTTAAAATTTAATTAAGCAATCAACTATGGGAATGACCATCACGGAAAAGATCATGGCACGCAACAGCGGTCGTTCATCAGTAGTACCAGGTCAACTGGTATGGGTGAATGTACATACAGTCATGACCATGGATTATCTGGGCAAGCAATGTTTCTCAGCATTTGAGAGTTTATCGCCGGAGAAAAAATTATTTGATAAAGAACGAGTGATCTGTGTGAGTGATCACCTGGTTCCGCCCCCGACAGAACAATTCGCTACCATGCTCAATGAATGGCGGGAAACAGTAAAGAAATATGATATTCCCTATTTCTATGATCTGGGCCGACAGGGTATTGCACACCAGCTAATGGTAGAACAGGGTCACGTGCTGCCCGGAAAAATTTCTATAGGCACCGACTCACATGCCAATACCTATGGGGCAGTGGGTGCGATGGGTAATGCCATAGGTGTTACCGATGCCGCCATCGCGATGGCTACCGGAAAATGCTGGTTCCGCGTACCCGAGTCAGTAAAATTTAAAATCAAAGGTGAATGGCAACCCTGGGTGATGGCAAAAGATCTGAGCCTCCACATCATGGGTATGATGCATTGGAATGGACACCTTATTTATAAAGCCCTTGAATTTACCGGACCTGCTATTGAATCACTCGGTATTGCCGGCAGAATGACCTTATGTAACATGACGGTAGACCTCGGTGCAAAAAATGGCATCGTCGCCCCCGACGAAAAAACCGCTGATTTTCTCCGGCCCGTACAAAAAGGTGATTGGGAATTCGTTCAAAGTGATGCCGATGCCAGATATGATGCCGAATATGAAGTTGATGTGACAAATGTGGGACCGACCATTTCTCTGCCCGATAAACTCGATGATGTTGTTCCCGTTGAAAAAGTAATCGGAACAAAATTCAATAAAGCCTTTGTTGGTACCTGCACAAATGGCCGCACAGAAGATTTCGCCATCATGGCCCAAATTCTGAAAGACAAACAAATACACCGCAATGTGAACATGGTTTGTATTCCCGCCAGCCAGGCCGTTTATCTCGAATGTATCCAAAAGGGATATTTTGAAACCCTCGTTAAAGCCGGAGCAGCCATAGAAACACCGAGCTGCGGCCCCTGTGCCGGTATCCATACCGGCGTAGCCGGAGATGGCGATATCATCCTCAGTGCGGGCAACCGAAACATGAAGGGAAGAATGGGAAGTAAAAACGCAAAAATTTATCTGACTTCTCCCGCAGTAGTTGCCGCCAGCGCCATCCGCGGAGAAATAACCGACCCACGTTCAGAAAACTGGTAAAAAAATAATCTATGGCCATAATTACAGGCAAAGCTTGGGTAGCCAACAACTACGTGATGAGTTTTGATATGATTCTCCAGAAATTCTGGACATCACCCATTGATCCCGCTGAAAATGCCAAGTGGGTGATGGCAGGCGTGGCGGAGGAATTTAACCGGGAAAATGGCTTCATCGAAGGAGGCTTCACATTTATTGTGGCTGGACACAATTTCGCCGGCGGCGGAAAAAGTATTGAACATTGTGTTACCGGACTGATAGGTGCCGGCATACGCGCCGTTTTCGCTACCAGCTTTGCCAGGTTGCAATTCAGGAATGCCATCAATTACGGACTGCCCTTCATCACGAGTAAAGACATTAACCTGGAATGTGAAACCGGCGACTTGCTGGAGTATAATTCCGATACCGGAGAAATAAAGAACCTGACCAACGGTAAAACCTTTACCAGCGTTCCGGTTGCACCTTTTGTTGCCGAAGTTGCCGCCAGCGGCGGACTAATGAATTTCATTCGTAAAAAAATGGCGGATGGAACTATCCATGAGCTACATTAATTCCTGACGGATTTAGAATAGAACAGTTAAATTGGTTACATGATTAATGCATTAAAAAATAGACTCACTGAGAATAAGACATGTTACGGCGTAATTTCTCCAACCACCGACCCAACAGTATGTGAGTATCTGGGATGGATGGGACTAGATTTTTACATCATCGATGGTGAACATGGCCCTATCACGTTAACAGAAACCACCCATATGGTGCGGGCGATGGAATGTGCCGGCATCACACCCCTCGCAAGGGTTCGCAGCCTGGATGAAAAACTGATTCTTCAATTCCTCGATGCCGGTGTCATGGGCATCATGATGCCGGGTACTGAATCAGCAGCCGATTGTGAGCGATTAGTAAAAGCAGTTAAATATCATCCAATGGGAGAACGTGGTCTTGGCCCTGTTCGTGCAGCCCGATATATGTCAGGCGGCGTAACCCAACAACAATATATTGAAGCAGCCAATGTAGCAACACTGGTTTTACCTATGGTAGAATCCATTCAGGCAGTGGAGGAATTGGAAGCCATGTGTCGTGTACCGGGTATCGATGGCTTTATCATCGGTCCACGCGATTTAGCACTTAGCATGGGCTTTACGGATGGACCGCAACATGCAGCAGTAAAGGAATTGATTGACAAAGCCATCGCCATCATGGTGCAACATGGAAAAATTGCGGGCACCGTGGCAGCCAATGCAGAGCAAGCCAAAGAGCTTTCTGCAAAAGGCGTACGGTTATTATTAAATAGCGTGCAAGGCTTATTGGCAACAGGTGTTTCAGCTTTTACAAAAGAAAGAATTAAATAGATCAAGGATAAAACGTATCACCATGCCAACCATCGTTGTACTATTCAACCTAAAGCCCGGCGCATCTGTTACAGATTACGAGAATTGGGCACGCTCTAAGGATATTCCTGTCGTTAACTCGCTTCCCTCCGTAGAAACATTCAGGGTACTGAAAATGGGTAACCTGCTCGGAAGCGATGCAACGGGCCCCTATGCTTATTGCGAACTCATTGAAGTTCCTGATATGAATACTTTTTTTGGTGACCTTTCACGGGACGATGTACAGGCGGGTGCCAAACAATTTGGTGAATTTGCTGACCAGCCACTTTTCATTGTGGCCAATGATCTTTAAAAACGATCGATATGTACCAGCTGCAAAAAAAAGTAGCCATCGTTACCGGTTCGGGCCGACACAAAGGAATCGGTGAAGCCATTGTATTGCGTCTGGCAGCGGAAGGTTGTCGGGTGGTAATAAGTGATATTGGCGAGGCCAAAGGAAATGAATTCGCTGCAGAACACATCGGCGTTACCGGCGAAATGCAGGAGATTGCAGTTGCCTGCAGGGCTCTAGGCGCAGAAGTGCTTACCCTGCCCTGTGATGTGCGCAATGAAGCTGAATGCAGTCAACTCATAGAAAAAACAGTAGCGCATTTCGGAGGAGTAGATATCTTAGTGAATAATGCAGGCGTAGGGTACCTGATGGAACCGTTCACAGAATTCAAAGAATCTAGCTGGGATGCGGTACTCGATGTAAACCTCAAGGGCGCTTTTCTTTGTAGTAAACATGCTGCTATTCAGATGATTCGTCAAGGATCTGGAGGATCAATTGTAAACATTGCTTCACAGGCGGCAAAAAGCGGATTCCCTTTCGCTGCTGCTTATACTGCCAGTAAACACGGTCTGGTCGGACTTACCCGCAGTAATGCAGTTGAACTGGGGAAACATAAAATTCGGGTGAATGCTGTTTGTCCGAATCACATTACTACCGGTCTTGGACACTGGCAAAATAGTTTTTTCAGTGAGAAATTAGGAATGGATTACACCACTTATCTGCAGTCAATCGTTCAAAAGAATCCATTGGGCCGAACCGGATTGACAGAAGACATTGCCAAAGCTGTCGCTTTCCTCTGCAGCGAAGAAGCAGCCTATATAACAGGTGAAGCGATGAATGTAAGCGGAGGAGAAGAATATCATTGATTGTATGAAACTAGGTATTGATATTGGAGGTACGTTTACCGATCTGGTTTTGCTGGAACCCCGTTCCGGCAAATTATTTTTTGGAAAAACGCTCACCACCTATCCCGATCCGACACGCGGCATATTAAACGGCTTGCAGGAACTGATGTCGCAACATGGCAAGTCGGTAACAGAAGTAACTTCATTGATTCATGGTACTACCCTGGTGACGAATGCCATAATCGAGCGCAAAGGTGCGCCCACGGCTTTGCTTACCACAGCCGGCTTTGAAGATGTGCTGGAAATCGGTCGGGAAATGCGCTATGACATCTATGATATTTTTATCCGCATGCCGGCACCGCTTGTAGCTAAAACTTTCCGGAAGGGTATACATGAACGGGTCGATGCCGCCGGTAAGGTAATTACAAAAGTCAATGAGCAAGAAGTAATCAAAATATTGCAGGCCTTGGTTAAAAAAGGTATTCGCGCAGTAGCAGTTACATTGTTACATTCCTACGCGAATCCTTCACATGAAAAAAAGATCGGTGAAATCATCCGCCGCCGTTTTCCTACGTTGGCATATTCCCTGAGCTCAGAAATCATGCCTGAGATAAGAGAATATGAGCGAACCAGTGCCACGGTCATGAATGCTTATGTGCAACCACTCACCGGACATTATCTGGCAAAGCTGGAGACAATTCTCGGAACAGCGGGTTTCAAAGGTCAACTGCACATCATGAACTCAGCCGGTAGACTGACCACCATCGAAGGAGCTACCCATGCCCCCATACAATTACTAGAAAGCGGTCCGGCTGGGGGTACAATGGCAGGTATTTTCTTTGGGGAACTACTGAAAAAAAATAATCTCGTTGCTTTTGACATGGGGGGAACAACTGCCAAAGCTTCCATCATACGCAATGGCCAACCTGAAATCACCAATCATTTTGAGGCCGCACGTGAAAAAAGATTTAAAAAGGGGAGTGGATTGCCTGTTCGTATTCCGGTTATTGATATGATCGAGATTGGAGCCGGTGGCGGAAGCATAGCGCATATAAACCATTTAGGACTTCTGACCGTTGGTCCGGAGAGTGCTGCCTCGCAGCCGGGTCCTGCTTGTTATAATCGTGGTGGAGAATTACCTACCGTTACCGATGCTGACTTGGTATTGGGATTTTTGAATGAAGGGTATTTTCTCGGTGGTACCATGCACCTCAGCAGGGAAAAAGCGCGAGCTGCTATTTTGAAACATATTGCCGCGCCCTTGAAAATATCCATTGAAGAAGCTGCCTGGGGCATCCATCGTCTTGTGAATGAAAATATGGCGAGCGCTGCACGGGTGCACATCATTGAAAAAGGATTGGATCCAAGGTTATTTTCTATGATGGCTTTCGGCGGTGCGGGACCAGTACATGCTTATCATGTTGCCCGTCAACTCAATGCACCCCAACTAATCGTGCCGGCGGGAGCCGGCGTTTTGAGTGCCCTCGGATTTTTGGTGAGCCCCATTGCTACCGAAGAAATTACGAGTTACATCAGCACGCTACAGCAAATCAATTGGCAACATTTACAAAAAGTGTTGACCGGAATGACCAATAAGGGAAAGAAATTTCTTTTACAGGCCGGCGTGCCGGCTACCCGCATGAAAGTGAGCGTGGTAGCAGATATGCGATATGCCGGCCAAGGGCATGAGATCACTGTACATCTGCCTGCCGGAAAATTGTCAGCAGCCACCATCCCTGTGATCACCCGAGCTTTTCAGGCAGAATACCGACTGCGCTACGGCAGGGAAATGGCAGGGATTCCCATTGAAGCCGTAACCTGGCGGGTACTCGTAAGCGGACCAAGAACTTCTCTTCACCCCAAACAATCAGTAGTAGGGAAACACCTGCATGCCCTCAAAGGAAAGCGAAAGGTATTCTGGGGGAAACAATATATCGACACACCCGTGTACGACAGGTATCTGCTCACACCCGGTCAGCGCATAAAGGGACCATGTATAATTGAAGAATTTGAAAGTACGACGGTTATTGGAAGTCATGGTACAGTTACAGCTGATCAATATAATAATCTCGTGATTGATTTATTATGAAAAAGCACTTGATATTTATTTTATTCTTCTCTGTATACTCACCTGGTATTTTTGCCCAGTCAGCAAAAGAAATTCTGCAATGGGCAGTAGCTGCATCGGGCGGAAATCTCTGGCAGCAACCCGAAAGCCTCGAATTACATGGCACCGCACTATTTACTCCCTTTGGTAAAACAGACACAAGCCACCAAAAGCAACTGGATACCTATTCCATGTATCGCATATTTCCTGGTGAAAGCAAGGCAGCGCATCAGGCCAACGGAAAAATACGTTTCGATGCTGCTGCCGGCGAACAGGTTTTCATGCAATTGATATTTGATGGTAGCAAAACACAAAATAAGTTGAGCGAAGCAGCACGTCCCTACCGCGAACATTTTTCCTGGAGCAATAATTTCGGTTTTGGAATCATCCGCTTTGCCGATCGGGATTCTTTTCTGGTAGAGCGGCTGACCGATGAACTGAATGATGGTATACCCTGTTATACGGTTCAGATTACTGACCCGAAAAAGATGATCACGGTATTTCAAATCGATAAGAAAAATCACCTCATACGGGGTGTAAGCTTTTCTACTACTGTTGGTTATCATCATCGTATCTACAGTGATTTTAAAAAGATTAAAGTCGGCGATAGGTTTTTTATGCAGCCGGGTAGAGTACGACTTTTTTTTGATGGTGTTCGCTGGATGGATATTCACTGGCAAAAACACCGTGTAAATGAACCTATCTCCGATGATGTATTTTCATTGGTAAAGCAGTGACTATGAGAAGAAAAAAAGAACACATTACTTTCGACGCCATAGAGCTGAGTATTCTATGGAGCAGACTCATATCGCTGGTAGATGAGGCAGGTACAACGTTACAGCGGACTGCCTTCTCGTCTGTTACCCGCGAAAGCGCTGACTTTGCTGTCGTATTGATGGATACCCGAGGACAATCGCTTGCGCAAAGCAGTGTAAGCGTTCCATCTTTTCTGGGGGTAATGCCTTTTTTAGTAAAAGCACTGATAAAAGATCACTTCCCGCTGCATGCTTGGAATGAAGGTGATGTTATCATCACCAATGATCCCTGGTTATGCGCGGGCCACAAGCCCGACATTGGGATTGTTACACCCATTTTCAGAAAGCAGCAACTGATTGGTTTTATCGGCTGCATCGCGCATTCACCAGATATAGGCGGAACGCTTTGGGGAGCGGGTGCCCGCGACTTTTATGAAGAGGGCTTGTATATACCTCCCATGAAACTGTATGATAAAGGAGTAAAAAATGAGACCATTTTTTCTCTGATAGCTTCTAACGTACGGGCTGCCCGACAAACAATTGGCGATATACTGGCACAGGTAGCTGCAAATGATCAGGGCATAAGAGGATTACATCGAATGCTGGATGAAAATAATCTAGATTCAATCGATGAACTGGGAGCGAGTATTATCCGCTCTTCCGAGAAAGCCATGCGCAATGCGATACATAAAGCACCGGATGGCGTTTATAAGTCCATCTATCATGCAGATGGAGACGGGTTGCATGAGCCGATACAGTTCGTATGCACACTCACTATTCGCGGAGATGAGATTGAAGTGGATTATGCCGGTACATCTCCCGCTCATTCCCTGGCAATTAATGCTGTCTTGAACTACGTATTCGCCTATACGGCCTATCCCATCAAATGTGTATTCAGTCCTGAAGTGCCCAACAATGAGGGAAGTTTCCGACCTATAAAAGTCACCGCTCCTGAAGGCTGCCTCCTCAATGCCAAAAAGCCCTCACCACTTGGGGCCCGCAATGTAACTGGGAATCTGTTACATGGCCCTGTTATGAAGGCTTTATCACAGGCAGTGCCTGATCAGGTGCAGGCAGATTGTGGAGCTGCTGTCTGGGTGATGGTATTAAGCGGAAAAAGAAAAGATGGTTCGGAATATGTTGAATATTTGTTTTTGGCAGGTGGATATGGCGGCAGAAAAGGTTTGTCTGGGCCGCCCACACTCTGTTATCCCACCAATGTGGCGAATGTGCCGATAGAAGTTTTTGAAAACGATGCGCCTGTTCTTGTGACTGAAAAAAGTTTGATTCGTGGTAGTGGCGGTAAAGGGAAATATGCCGGAGGTGATGGCCAACGATTTGCATATCGCAATATTGGTACTTTGCCCATACACATCAGCAATGTAACGGAGAAGATCAATCACCAGGCATATGGACTGCTGGGCGGCAGTGCCGGTAAGAAAGGAAATCTCTATGTTAGAACAAAATCCGGTAAAAAAAGATTTACCCCACCCAAGGGGCATGATTACCTGCAACCGGGTGAGGAACTGGTCATGGAACTTCCCGGTGGCGGGGGGTATGGCCGGTCGAAATAGTAATTTTGACTAAATTGTAAAAAACATCAACTATGTCGTATCAGTTACCACCGGTTTGGACGAAACTTCAGCGACACGCAGTTTTTCCGGAATTTAACCACGATGAAAGGGCGCGCTATAATTTTTTGGCGAACCTGAATCGATTCATCAGTACAGTTATTGCACCGGGAAATAAACTGGCGTACGAACGTCGGGTGGAGCCGGCTTTTAAAGCAGCGAATGGACGCGACTTTCATGATCGATTTGAAGTGGGGGAAGCCATGCGCAAAGATCCGGTATATCAAATGTGGGCGGCGCTGCGCAGAAGTACCATGGAAATGCGACAACAAAATGGCCGGGCTGTTGTTCTGCGGCAGGCAGATGCATTGGCTAACAAAGTGAGCAATGAATTGAAGGCAACAGACAATCTTCAATTAAAAGAAAATTTTCAGGTGCCTCCATACCTTACCCATGTCGACAACCACCTGATGCCGGGTAGTTACCATACTGCTTATTTTCCGGGTGATGTATCCAACGCTGCTAATTATGACAGTGGTTTGTTTGTTACCAGTGGAGGAATGTTGGGCAGCCTCACCGATGGCGGTGGACGCGCTATTGCAGCCTGGGTGAAAGAAAAATATCCCGATTTTCGTCCTAAAAAAATTCTTGATATCGGATGTGGGTTAGGTCATAATACCCTGCCCATAGCTGAAGCATATCCAGAAGCCCAGGTGATTGGCATTGATGCCGGTGCACCCATGTTACGTTATGGAGCAGCCCGGGCTCATGCTTTGGGTATTCACAATGTTACATTCATTCAGGCAGATGCTGCCGACATGAAGGAATTTTCTAACCATAGCTTCGATTGGGTTCAGACGACCATGTTCCTGCATGAAACCGGCGGTAAAGCCATTCATAAAATTTTTGCTGAGATCAACAGGGTGTTGAAAACGGGTGGACTCAACTTGCATATTGAACAGCCTCAGTATACACCTGAAATGAGTATGTATGAGCAGTTCATGCGTGACTGGGATGCATATTATAATGCCGAACCTTACTGGGGTCATATGCACGATCTGGAGCCTATCGATCTGATGGAAGAAGCAGGTGTTCCCCGCAATCAGTTCATGCAGGTTGGAGTGAAAGCCATTAACGACCTTGATAAAAAGAAGCAAGATGGAAAAGTCACAGAAGATTATGGTCGCAGTCCGATCTGGAATGTTTTTGGAGGATGGAAGGCCGATAAGTAAAAAAGTTCTATACAACGATATAATTAATTGATATGAAAACAGAATTAAGTGGAACTCATGCTGGTGCTTCCATTACGGAAACAACATCTGCCGATGCGGTCAATGATATATTGATGGCAGGTAATAAAAGTAAAGGAGGCCGGCCTTACTTTCTCGATGATCCGGCTGTTGAACGGGTATTGAATATCAGTATGGCAGTTGCTGCAGAAGTGGCGGTTTTACATGAACGAATGGATACCATTGAGCGCCTATTGGAAGCAAAAGGCGTGTTGACCAAAAAGGAGATAGAGGAATATGTGCCCGATGACCAAGCCGCTGAAGAAAGACAAACCTGGCATGCCCGTTTCACTGCCCGTATCCTGCGAATTGTTCAGCAGGAAGTAGAGGCGGTTGCACATCCCGAAAACAATGTACCGATGCGCACGATTGCGGATGAAATCAATGAGATGTAATATGTATTCAGCACTTGACACTGTTAACGATCATTATCGGGTAATCATTGAAAAAGATTTGCCCGGAATTTTAGATAAGTATGTCCCCGACGAAGCTACTTACGTGGTGCTGGAAGGACCAAGACTTACTTCAAAAGGATTTGTAAAAATCAGTAAGGGTTGGGGTGACTTTTGTTTGTCACCCATTCAACTCACTGCTATCGAGTGGACCGAAGGTCCATATGCTGAAGAATCAGAAGAAATGGCCTGGGTGAGCGGCATCATACGCTTACAAGTACAGTTGAATGACCGGTCATTCGAAAATATTTTCCGCGCAAGTTTTGTTCTCATTAAAATGGATGATAAGTGGCAAATTCGCCACGAACATGTATCAGTTGTTCATCCCGATCCCTATGGTATTGGCGACTGGCTAAAACAAACCACCCCACCTTCAGAAGCATCATGAAAGCGTCATCAGCTGCAGACAGGGTAAGCAAAAAAGCCATTATCGGTGTGATTGTTTCCGCACTGGGATTTTTTGTTGACTTATATGATATCATCATTTTCAGTGCTGAGCGGGTAGACAGTTTTCGCTCATTGGGTATTCCGGAGATAGAATGGCCTGTCCACACCAGAAATATACTCAATGCACAGATGCTGGGTATGCTAATAGGGGGCTTTCTATGGGGAACCATTGGCGATAAATTAGGTCGATTGAAAGTATTATTTGGTTCTATACTTATGTACAGCGTATTCACGCTGTTGAATGCATTTGTAAAAGATGTAGATAGTTATATGTGGTGCCGTTTTTTGGCTGGACTTGGATTAGCAGGCGAGTTGGGTGCCGGAATTACATTGGTCAGCGAACAGATGCCAGGAAAATATCGCGGATTGGCGGTTTCACTGGTAGGCGGTATTGGAATGTTTGGTGCTGTAACTGCCGGAATCGTAGCCACTTTTTTTAGCTGGCAAACCAGCTTTATCATTGGTGGCATTTTGGGAGTAATTCTGCTGTTATTGCGTTTCAGTGTGGTGGAAAGCGGACTCTTCACCAATATGGGTGAACAGCGAGTGTCTAAAGGAAACTTTATGATTATTCTCAGAAGTAGCCGACGCAGCTGGCGCTTTTTATGCGTGCTACTGGTTGGAATGCCAGGTTGGTTTGCTACAGGTGTACTTATTACATTCACGCGGGAAATTGCGGGAAGTATGGGGATGTCAACTTTGCCCGTTGCAGCAACGGTTATATCTTTTAATTTCCTTGGTTTCGCATTTGGCGATCCGCTATGTGGTTTACTTAGTCAATACTTAAAAAGCAGAAAGAAAGCTATTTTTATATTTCTCGCATCCTATAGTTTATTTATCATTTTATTCTTTCTGTTTGCCCGTCATTCGCTTTTTCTTTATTACCTCTTTTTTGCCTTTATGGGACTCAGTGTTGGGTTCACCATTATGTTGCTGACATTGACAGCTGAACAATTTGGCACCAATATACGTACGCTGGTTACCAGTTCGGCATTGAACCTGATTCGTGGGTGGGTGATTCCACTTAGTTTCGCTTTTCAATGGGTAGCTGCCTGGTTCAATGGAAACTATTATTATAGTGCCGTAGTGATTGCTGTTTCGGCCCTGGCCATCGCTTTTTTTGCTCTGTCTCAACTAGAAGAGACCTACAATAAAAATTTAGATTTTTACGAGTAGCCACCGGCAAGATTTCTTTAGTTCCGCACTTCTTGTTTGCCCGTAAATGCAGCCATCATTTTAAAGGAGTGAATGGCTTCACTGGCCGAACATGGATTTGGACCCTCACCTAAAAAATACCGAGTCACCTTTTCGATCATGGGTTGCTGAATATGTTGTGGAGGATCGAACTCTAATTTTTTTTCACCATCTTTTGTACGGATGAGTACTTCATGCCCGAAAGTGGGGAAAACAATTCTTCCGGCTGTACCGGTTATCTCAAATACATCTTCCCGACATACTGCTGCAGATGTGAAACACCATTGTCCGCTGAAAAGTATACCATTCGATAACTGTGCCATACCGGTAACTACATCTTCTGCCTCATATAGTCCTGCCCTATTGTGTGCCATACCTTTGAAGCTAAGAGCTGGGCCAAAGAAATAAACCAACAGATCAAGTTGGTGAGGTGCCAGGTCGAAAAAAATACCGCCCCCTGAGATAGTGGGAACTACACGCCAGTTACTTTCACCGCTTGCAGCAAGTGCAGCCGATTGATCAGGCTGTTGCATGCGAATCTGCACCGTACATATATCACCAATTAATTTTTCCGCAAGCATTTCTTTGATGGCAAGAAATTTTGGCAATGCTCGTCGGTAGTGAGCGACACAGAGCGGCAAATTGTATTGGTTTGCAGTAGCTTCCATATTGCTGCATTCAGACAGCGTTGTCGCAAAAGGCTTTTCAACATACACCGGTTTCCCCGCCTTCAAGGCAGCCAATGCATAAACCTCATGGTAGGCAGGTGGCGTGGCAATGTAAACGGCGTTTACCTCTGCATCGGCAATAAGGTCTTCCGCCCGGTTGTACCATTTTGGAACACCATGTCTGCTGGCATAGTCAGCAGCTTTTGCTGCATCTCTCCGCATGACTGCTGCCAATGAAGCATTCGGCACACGTTGAAAGGCAGGCCCACTTTTGTTTTCTGTTACGTTGCCGCAACCAATAATGCCCCAGGCAATTTGTTTCATGATTTATTCTCTAAGTGTAGGCTTGATCGTTTTTAAAGTTAGGTAAACTTATTTACGATTAGTGCCACCTGGATTACCCGAATTTTTCATTGGGTAACCGATGGGTTTTCTCGGGTTTTAATCTGACAGGTTAGGGGGGTGATTTTCAGGCAAAGATTTTTTTCGGAAGGTGAAATACATAGTTACTCAAGCACCGAATACGCCAAACAGATGCGTGATAGATAAACCCACATTGCAGTAGCAACTGATGATTGCGGTTTGTTTTAAACAATCATTAATTCCTCTAGGGCGCAGGAATGGTTTATTGTTGTTGGTTGGGTGCAGCCGGAGCTGGTGTACCTGGTGGATTAATACAATTTATATTGTATAATCTGCGGGCATCAGCATATCCCTTTGCTTCAGAAGTTAGAAATGATTGACAACCTTCTGGTACTTTACCTACATTGTATAGGCAAATACCCCGATAATACTCTGCCTTCCCATCGGCTGTCCATTTATTATTTACTACCCGCTCAAAATAAGGCAGGGCAGCACCCCATTCCTTATTCAGAAAGTGAACCAGGCCGATATTCTCAATAATAGGTGAAAATTTCGGATTGATTTTTCTTGCACTCTCATACAATTCCATGGCCGTTTTTAAATCATTTTTAGTGAAGGCCTCATTTCCGCGCTTGAAAAAATCATAAAAGCGTAAGCTGTCCTGATAAGCTGCCGGTGAAGGTGCCGGGGCCCCTCCTGGAGTAATGGGTGGGGGCTGACCTGGCTGTTGTTGTTGCTGGGGCTGCGTAATCGTCGCCGGCTGTGTGAGCTGGGCCTGCTGAGTCTCCTGAGTTTGCTGGGCAGGATTCATTGCATTATTTTCCGGTGGCACCATGCCTAAGTCTACATATAATTTTCTCCTGTTGGCTATGGTAACTGTATCTTTAGGAAAGAGTGCAAAGGCAGAATCCGCTACTTTCAGCATGAATTCTTTCGGATATTTTAATTCCTGTAAGGCAAACAGATAATTGTTCCAACCTCTTGCCATACCTTCATCTTTTCTATACTTACGAATCAGGTTGAAATCACGGAACAACCGTCCTGAATCTTTTTTATTGGCACAAACAAAAGCTAAAAGTCCGAAGTAGGCCACATTCCTGGGTCTGTTTTCAAAGCACATGACTCCGTATTTATAGGCGCTGTCATAGTAACTTTTATCAATACTGGCATTCTCATAATACCATCTGCCTTTGATAAATTCCGCATAAAACATGTAAGGATTTTCCTTCTTTACATTTTCAAACATATCCATTCCCTCTTGAATCCTTTTTTCATTGAGCAGGTAACGTCCTTTCATCAGACTAAGTGGTAAACCCCACATAGTCACATTTGTCAAGGAGGGCAGCTGATCATTGATTTCGGTCGTTTTCTTAGAAACCACATCTGCATTCACATCTTCAAACAGGGCAGATTGAACGATCATAGATTGGTTGGTCTGATAAGTAACATAGATTGTTCCGAGGGTAAGAAATAGGAAGAGGGGTAAAATAAATTTCAGGCGATTAGGTACTTGATTTGTCTCCTGGTTCCTCATTTTTTTCAATCGAGCATTTTCTACTGCATTGATGGCATATAGCAGAAAGAAATAGGTTTGCATAGTTGCTCTTTCCATGGGAAAGTTGAGGAAGGCATCAGTAAAATATCCTGCCAGTCCAATGAGCGATAGCAATAAGATAATTTTTTCATTGCGTGGTATGGAGGCAGATAATAAATTCTTCAGTGAATAGAAGGGCAACAGGATGAATACCAGCAGGTAGGCGATACCGCCTAGGATTCCGCTCTCACCAAATGCTTCAATGAAGTCGTTGTGTGCGTGCACACTCATGGAGTTATCATCATTGCTGAGCTGATCGAATTCCTGCGAAGTGATTTTCCAGTTACCATAACCTCTTCCCGTGAGCGGATAATGTTTGAACAAGTCGATACCAACTGCCCAGATACCTACACGGCCAGACGATGCCTGATTGGTGAATCCGATAGAGCTGAGTTTTTCTGTAACAGTACCATATGCACTTTGTTGTCCATCAATTATGTTCCTACGTTGCGTTTCAACAGTGATCTGTGATAACATAACGGCAAGCACAATGGGGATTAAAAACAGGGAAACATCCTGTAGCATCTTTTTGGCGTCCTGGTGGCCAAGAAATTCATAAATACAATAGGCAAGGAATACTACTAATTGAAATAAGATACCGATATAAGATGAGCGGGCATTGGCCAGTGCTATGGCATAGAGGGCAAGGAATAAGATTACCAAGTTGAAGATCCTTTTCCAACTGGTACCGGCATACACACAGTAAAGGGCGAACGGGAGTTTAACCACAATGGCGCTGGCGAAGATGTTTTTATTTCCCGTAACTCCTTTCATATTCAATACTGCTGAATCAAAACCCAGTTCACCCACATCATTAAAAAATATCTTCAAGGCACTGAAAACATTGTAGAAAAGTACCAGTGAAACTACCTGGGCAAGGAAAGGAAGAATCTTGTTTGTCTGACGCAGCAGGCACACTATATTGGCAAATGCTATGAAGGCAATCACACAACGGGCATAGCAAACAATAAATTCATTCTTATTGAAGGCAAAAAAGAAGCTGAGTCCTGACAGAACACAAAAAGCGGTATACAGTAGGGCAGGTGCCTGAGAAAGTGAATGGCTAAACTGTTGACTTATTTCATTGGTTCTGCCCCTGCTTGCACTGAATAAATAGGCCACTGAAATGAGGTTGACGATGCTGAGGTAAAGCCATTGTGGGCCGTTGAAATCGATGGATTCACCCCGGGGAATGAAGTCGACCAATACATAGAGGCAAAGAAGTGTCAGTGAGGCATAATTCGAGCTGCTTAAGCTATTGAAACTGACGGTTGTTACATTCTTCTCTTTCATGTAGCTAAATTAATATTTTCAGGTCGATTTGATGTCAAATACACCCGGTTGCGACCGGGTGCTACAAATGTAAGAACGATAAAAAAAACGGAATATAATGGCCAGAGCAGTTTTTTTTGTATTTTGGGGAAAATAAACCGATAAATATGCCAACCGGAGTAGTAAAATGGTTCAATGATGCCAAAGGATTCGGATTCATTACCCCTGATGATGGGGGCGAAGATTTGTTTGCTCATTTCTCAGCCATTAATATGGGTGGTTTCAAATCACTGAAAGAAGGACAAAAAGTGAGTTTTGAAATTACCGATGGTAAAAAGGGTAAACAGGCTGCCAATATCCAGGCTGTCCAGTAAACTTGAGGGATACATTTCTCACCGCAGTACCGTTATGACCCCAGTGGGGTCATTTTAGTTTTCCCAGCACTCAAGTCTGTTCGGGACTTTCTTTTTCCCAAACGGATGGATAGAGAATAACAGATAGCCACCACCCCTTAAATTGGGCTCCCTCGCCAGTGCCTTGGTTAGCTCAACACTATGCAGACCCAGTGTCAAGGGGCCTAGTTTAACTGCTGCGCCCAGCCAAAAATGCCCTTGCTGGGTTAGTTGCATAGGTAGAAAAAATCCCAGCGCTCTTTTTTCCCACCGAGGGGTTATTGCCAGGAAATTATTTTCATTGGTTCTCCATTTACGGGGTGAAGCATCAGAAAAGAAGTTCAGACTGAGGTTTGTATTTACATAGATCCCCCCATAAATTTTCTTGTCGAAATTGATGATGAGTCTCGTAGGTAAGCTGACACGAAATATACCGGTGGAGGGATTGATGGTGGTAAATAAACTGCTGATAGAGTCAACCAACCCCGACAGACTGGATGCGCTTGTCAGCTTGTTTTCAATTGTTCCATCCGAAATAGGATAGATGGGATCTCCCCAACTGCGGGAATAGGCTGCATATTGAAAACGATTGGCCCCCAGGTCCATTAAACTTACACCCAGCTTCCAATCATATTGCAGGCGTTTTTTCTCTTCGTCTTCCTCTTCTGCTGCTTCAGCAGTATAATGGATGTATTCCGCTCCTATACTGAGTCCCAGTGAAGTGCTCGCCTGCTTCACTACATCTTTGAATGACGTAATATCATTCGCAGGGTCATACACCGAGGAAAGTCCGAATCTACCACCACCTCCTGAAAAAATATAAGCTGTATCCGGCGGGTTAATAAATTCCTGGTAGGTTACCTGCCGCAGGTTAAAATAGCCACCCGATAGACCCTTCATAATTTGTAAAGTCACACCCGCACTCAACATTCCACTGCTATTCGAAAACATAATACGCGATAAGTTGAGGTCGCCCTGCAGCCAGCCCTGGTGTAGGATATTTCCACCAATATTCGGTGTTGTTCGGTTGTCTTGCAAAAAGCTAAAAAGACTGGTGGTAGTGTCAACTATATTGACCGGTTGGGTGCTGTAATGGTTAAATGTTCGAGCCCTGATACCAGCACTTATCGCCATTCGCGGTGAAACCTTCACCATGAAATTCATCAATCCAATATCCAGATTACCATGAACATAATGGTTTAATAAACCCGGTCGAACCCTGATTTTTGTGGTATCCAGATAGAGGTTATTACTGGCAAGAGATAGTTGTATACCTAAGGGGGCTACTTCCCAATTATATGCCCCCAACACCGGGGATGCCGGATTATTAAAGCGTCCAATACTACCTGCAAAGGGAGTACCATGTGTGGCATGATAACTCTGGGAGAATACATTTCCCGATGAAAATAAACAGGTAAGTAGTAATAAAAAAAGCTGTGGACGTATCATGGAGCAATTTTTATTCTACAGTTTAGTAGGGTGCGTTACATCAAATAAGAAAAGGCAGGGCGCGATATGCAGCTCCGGCTGCTTACAAATAAAAGCAGAATTTGTCATTTGATAACGGCTTTTAAAGGTTCTAACATCTTATTCACTTATTCCTGCTTGATTGATAGTTTCAAAAAGGCAGTTGCCTTTATTTTCGTCGAAAGGTGTCCTTACTACCCATCGATTTTTTTTGCTACTTCATGGCTATTTCAAGGAGAGAAAGCATACCGTAGGAGCCCTTTTCTTCCATATATGCTAGCGTATAGTAGATACTGGTACACGCTGATGTATGACTTGATGTAGTGTTAAAAACCTCCCAATTTCAATGATAACACGAATTATTTCGTACATTTATACAGCGGTGCGTTGAATGCATTAAATTGATTATCAATATGAAATAGATGTATGCTGCTCAAGAAGTTCGGTTTTTTGATAAGCTAAGAAGAAAAAAATCAACCCCGGCTGCGAAGTGAATCTTTGTAATTTTTTAATTTTTTGAATAATAGTGAACTATGAAATCATACATACAACTTTTATCTCTCTTAGCATTGCAATTGGGTAGTTACTCCTGTCAAAAAGATAAAGACACAACTACTTCGACAGCAACGGTGCCAGCAGTTTTTAATAAGTTTTCAGCTACTGTTACCGTCTCCTCCGATGGTAACTATATTACGCTGAAAAGTAATGGTGTACCCGATCACAAAAGTTGTTATTTCCCGGCCGGCGATAGCCGATTTGAGGCATACAATGGTACGAACCCTTCTTTTCAGAAGAATCCCAATTCAATTGGCACAAAGAATTTTGTATTTCGTATACCGGCAAACCCCACATTGAATCCAGCTCATGCTGCAACCCCGCTCGGCCCCATAGGTATTGCGGTGAATGGTGTTGCCATTTATAACCAATTTGCGGGCCCCAATCAACCCCTGACCAACGAGATTAATTCTTTTGATCAGTATAATGGACACCCAGACCCGACAGCAACGTATCACTATCATGTGGAGCCTCTCCATATTACCATACAAAAAACCAAATCAGCCCTAATTGGATTTCTACTGGATGGATTCCCTATTTATGGACCACTAGAGAATGGTAAAACCTTGGTCAGTGCTGATCTCGATAGCTACCATGGACATACCACTCCAACTGCAGACTACCCCAACGGAACTTATCATTACCACATTACTGCTGATGCCCCTTATATCAACGGAGCAGGATTTTACGGAACCAAAGGCACTGTTACTCAATAGTTTATATGGCAAAAAGCATCTATGCATTGTCTCTTGCCACTCACATGTTATTAACAAATTATATAAACGGTATTATTTTGTTAATATAAATGTCTTTTTTGATCAGGAAAGGCTATACATTTACCCCTAGTTTTTAAATACTTCTTCTATGTCGGTAAAAACTGGGTCGGTTGTAGTTCCTGCGCTCAAGGGTAATGATCAGTTAAGGAAACGTGACGAACAAATTCGCCGGGTATTGAATGCTGCACAGTATAAAAAATATAAGGAAACGGAGAAAGTTTTACAAGCTGCCGTTACACGGGAAGATAAGACAAACGATCACGCATCGAATGCCTGAAAATAAGTTCAGCCCCCTCCTTCCACTCTTTTTATTCGGTTTCATTTCTTTCTGTTGTCTGGTATCTTGTAATTCCACAGAAAATAGTGCAACGAAAGTTGCCGATACTTCTCTTCCCTATTATTCCGATCCATCTTTTACGCCCCACTGGTTCGGTGAGGGTATTGGCAAGATTTCTCACACCATCTCTTCCTTTCGATTAGTGAATCAATTGGGCGATACCGTTGGTTCAGCTCAGTTGAAAGGTAGGGTATATGTTGCAGGCTTCTTTTTTACTGCCTGTCCAGGTATTTGTCGAAACCTGGTTGGCCAACTTAAAAGGGTACAAGCAAAGTTTTTAAAGGAGGAGCAAGTAAAGCTCATTTGTTTTAGTGTAACACCTGAGCATGATCATGCGCAACGGCTTCATCAGTATGCGGTCGATAATGGAATAAATGCCGCTAGGTGGTGGTTATTAACCGGAAACCGCGATAGTATTTATCAGTTGGCAAGAAAAGATTTTTTCGCAGATGAGGACTTAGGGATGAAAAAGGGGAGTAGTGATTTTTTACATACAGAGAATCTATTGCTGATTGATCAGCACGGGCAAATACGGGGAATATACAAGGGTACAGCACCAGTTGAAGTAGATTGGCTCATCAAAGACATTGAAAAATTGTTGCACCCATGAAGCCACTATCAATACAAGTGCTATTTTTTTTCAGTAGTTGGCTCCTGCTAAGTTGCAAGGGCGGCATCAAGGAACCATTGGCAACAGAGCAGGAGCAGAAAGTCCAGCCATTTCCAGTCGTCCCTGACCTGATTATTCAGAAGGATGATCCGAAACTTAGCTTGAATAATGGAAAATATTTTTACGGTGGTCAACCTTTCAGTGGACATATAACTGAAAAAGATACGCATGAACATACAACTGCCTCTTTAAGTTATTGGGAGGGGTTGGAGGAAGGTTGGTCTGAATGGTATTATCCCGGGGGATACAGACAGGCCAGGCGTTTTTATCACCAGGGAGAGAAAGATAGTATTCACCAGGGATGGTGGTCGAATGGGCAGATGCAATTTGAATATCATTTCAAGGAAGGGAACTATCAGGGCTGGTTTCGGGAATGGTATCCCTCCGGAAAACCTCTAAAAGCTATCTGGTATGAAAGGGGGGAAGAAAAACGAGGTATGGGTTGGCGCGAAAATGGAAAAACTTACATGAGTTTTGAGGTCAGGAATGGCCGTATGTTCGGTCTGGTTAACCCCAATCTTTGTTATTCACTAAAAAATGAGCAGGGAGAATTCGTTCGATCGGTTCCCAAATAAAAATCCCCTGTAGAAACAGGGGAAATTTACGATTGCTTGCTTTAAAACCCAATAAACGACTTAACTATTTGATAATCATTTGATAATAGTGCCCATCTGAACGAATATAAAATAATAATAATAACTTAATATTGTGTACTTGATACACAAATTTACTAATTATTTGCTTAGAAAATTCTAATTAAGATGAAATAAATATTAATTCCGGATTACACCCGGATAAACCTGGAGTGCTTTTTCCAGACAATCCATAGCCCGATTAATATCATCTTTATTTAATACATAGGCCAATCGAACCTCCTGCTTCCCCAGGCCGGCCGTACCGTAGAATCCGGTAGCCGGCGCCAGCATAACAGTAGCACCATCATGGCTAAATGATTCCAACAGCCATTTGCAGAATAAGTCTGAATCATCAATGGGTAATCGCGCCATGGCATAAAAGGCTCCCCCGGGACAAGGGCAATAAACACCGGGCATGGCATTGAGTCGTGCTACCAGCAAATCTCTGCGGGCACAATATTCTTGCCGTGTTTCTTCAAAATAATCGGCAGGAAGGTCAATGGCTGCTTCCGCTGCCACCTGGGCAAAAGAGGGAGGGCTCAACCTGGCCTGTGCTAATTTCAGCACAGCCTCCAATACCGATTTATTCTTTGTGACCAGTGCACCTAACCTGGCGCCACAAGCACTGTATCGCTTACTGATGGTGTCCATCAAGATCACCTGCTCCTCTACACCCTGCAAATGCATGGCACTGATATGATTTCCCTCATAACAAAACTCCCGATAAGCTTCATCTGAAAAAAGAAACAGCTGGTAGCGTTGCAACAACACCCTCAACTGCTCCATCTCCTCTGCGGTATATAGATAACCGGTCGGATTGTTAGGGTTGCAGATGATAATAGCCTTGGTACGGGAAGAGATTTTTTTCTCTAACTCACTGATCGGAGGTAAGGCAAATCCATTGTCGATGGAGGAAGTAACCGGCACTACTGTTACACCCGCTGCTACAGCAAAACCATTGTAGTTGGCATAAAAGGGCTCGGGAATTATTACCTCATCTCCCGGATCGAGACAGGCCAGCATGCCAAATAAAATTGCTTCACTTCCGCCAGTAGTAACAATGATTTCTGAAGCGGTAACCTGTATGCCCACACTGGCATAGTAACTGGTCAGCCGCTGACGATAAGATTCATTTCCTGCACTGTGGCTGTATTCAAGCACCCGGAAGTCGATATTCCTTACCGCATCCATCATTGCCGGAGGCGTTACAATATCTGGCTGCCCAATGTTTAAGTGAAATACGCGGATACCTTTTTTTTTGGCCGCTTCTGCAAAGGGTACAAGTTTTCGGATAGGGGAGGAAGGCATTTGCTGTCCCCGCTGGCTGATGTTTGGCATACTGCAAAGATAACCCGACTTTACGGGCTGTTCAAAAACAAAAAGCGCCGTCAGAAGACAGCGCTTTGCTAGATGTATTATTTTGAAAAATCTATTTCTTTGCAGGCAATACTTCCCCATCAATCGTGAGGATATATTCGGTTGAAATGCCCGCGAATTTAACCTTCACATTTTTTTTGAAACTACCCGCGTTTTCGGCATTATAAGTCACTTTGATTTCACTGGTCTTGCCTTTCAAAATAGCACCTTTTGCATGTTCAGGCTCAGTACAACCACACTCTGTCGAGGCTGTTTCAATCACTACAGGTCGGGAGGAAGTATTGGTAAAGCTGAATACATGTGAAACCGGTACATGCTGTTTGATTTTACCGAACGTATGACTCTTTTCAGCGAAAGTAACTTCCGTTTGTGCTTGGGCAAAGGTCACAACACCAAAAAACACTAAGAGGGTTAACAGATTTTTCATAGGTCTTTGAGGATGGATGTTATTGTTTTACGGGTGTTGCAGCCTGCGCAGGCGTTGCTTCTTGTTTGGGAGTAACACCCACACCAGTCAACATAATTGTTTGCGACATCTCGTGGTCAAAATAAATGGTGGTTACTTTACCATAAGATCCTGCCTGACCACCGTTGTAGCTGATGGCAACTTTTACAGTCTGACCAGGGCCAAAACGCTGATTAGGGGTGAAGTTCGGAGTAGTACATCCGCAGCCTGCTTTGGCATTGATTAGGGTTACTGTGTCTTTGCCGATGTTTTTTATCTCAACAACAAAGTCAACTGGTTGTCCAACGGGCCGTTCGCCGGCATTGAAATTTGTATTGGTAATTTCCAGCATCTTACCGATGTCCCATTTGTCGGATACAGTAGTCTGCTCCTGGGCTTGCACAAAATTGGCGGCCAGCAGACAAAAAGATGCAATAAGTAGTTTTTTCATAAGTAGTGTGTTTTCATCATAAAATTAGTTAATTACCCTTGTTTATGCAAAAAACACCCGCTTTGCGACAGCCGGTTGGCAGATTTTAACAATTTGTAGATTCGATACCGGTGAAGCCTATTGCCTGGGTTACCCTTTTTTTTGCACCTTATTGCCTTTTTCCTGTTGCTATTCCTCCTGTAATACTAAATTTGCCGCATGGAACAAGCCTTAACAGAGGAGCAGATGGACAGCAGGATGTCTTTTGAGGCTTTTCGTCAAGCCATATTAGCCGATTATAGACTGGCTGTAATCAGCAGGGAAGTGAGTCTTTTAGGACGTAGGGAGGTATTGACAGGCAAAGGCAAATTCGGCATATTCGGTGATGGTAAAGAAGTAGCCCAGATTGCAGCAGCCAAATTCTTTCAACCAGGTGACTTCCGGGCTGGTTATTATCGCGACCAAACATTTATGCTGGCTGCAGGCATCACTACAGTACAGCAATTTTTTGCACAACTATATGGTGATCCGGATCCCAACCACGACCCCTTCAGCGCTGGTCGTCAAATGGATGCCCATTTTTCTACACCCGTAACAGATGAGGAAGGAAACTGGCTCGATCTGGTGAATCAAAAAAACAGCTCCTCTGATATGGCACCGACGGCCTCCCAAATGCCTAGGGCTGTCGGATTAGCGCTCGCCTCTAAATTATTCCGTAATGCTGAGCGACCTGAGCTTTTTTCCCACCTCAGCAAATCAGGTAATGAAGTTTGCTTTTGTACCATTGGTGATGCCAGCACTTCGGAAGGTCATTTTTGGGAAGCCATCAACGCTGCTGGTGTTTTGCAGATTCCATTGGCTGTATTTGTCTGGGATGATGGATATGGCATATCGGTTCCTACCCGCTTTCAAACCACCAAAGGTTCTGTTTCTGAAGCACTGCGTGGTATGGAAAAAGAAGAAGGAACCAACGGCATCCGCATCCATAAAGTAAAAGCCTGGGACTATGCCGGTATGTGCGAAGTATTTGAAGCTGCTATTCAGCAACTTCGAATGGATCATGTACCCGTGTTATTTCATGTGCAGGAAGTTACCCAGCCGCAGGGTCATTCTACCAGCGGCAGCCATGAGCGATACAAACCGGCTGAGCGATTGGAGTGGGAAAGGGAGTGGGATTGTAATAAGAAAATGAAAGAATGGCTCTTGCAGTGTGAACTGGCAACAGCAGATGAAATCTCCGCCATTGAGGCCGATGCACGCGAACATGTGAAGGAAAGCAGAAGACAGGCCTGGGAGGCTTATCAATTACCGATTCGGGAGCAGGCTTCCCGTGCTGCAGCAATTATTCGGTCTACGGTTACCAATGATATGGAGGTATACCAACAATTGCAGCAACTTGCTTCAAATCTAACAGCTGCTGCTGATTTATTGCGTCGTGATGTGATGCGATCTCTTCACATGACCATGGAACTCGCACCCCATTCTCCCAGTCTGGAAGAATTGCAAGCCTATATCAGCGAATTACAACCTGTTAACCGTGATCTGTATAATTCCTATTTATACAATTCTGGTCCCAGACGAACTGCGGCCGTTACCGCCGTACCTGCTGCATATTCAGCCGACTCACCTGTGATCAATGGTTATGAAGTGCTTAATCGCTATTTCGATCAGCTACTTACCCACAATCCCTTTGTGTATGCTTTTGGCGAAGATGTTGGTAAAATTGGTGATGTGAACCAGGGCTTTGCCGGATTACAGGAAAAGCATGGCGTAGACAGGGTATCAGATACCGGTATTCGTGAACTTACCATCGTTGGCCAGGCCATCGGTTTAGCCCTTCGCGGGCTCCGCCCCATTGCAGAAATCCAATACCTGGATTATGTGTTATATGCTTTGCAAACATTGAGTGATGATGTGGCGACGGTTCATTTCCGCACCGTTGGGAAACAAAGCTACCCACTCATCATCCGCACCCGCGGTCATCGTTTGGAAGGTATCTGGCACACCGGCTCACCTATGGGTATGATGATCCATTCACTAAGAGGGATGCATCTTTGCGTACCTCGCAACATGGTTCAGGCTATGGGTATGTACAACACCTTATTGCAGGGCAATGATCCGGGTATCATCGTAGAATGTCTCAATGGCTACAGATTGAAAGAAAAAATGCCCGATAACCCGCTGTCTTATCGTGTTGCATTGGGTATACCGGAAGTTGTGAGAGTGGGAGAAGATGTAACCATCGTTTCTTATGGTTCTACCCTGCGTATCATCGAAGATGCTGCAGAAAGGTTGGCCCGTCTGGATATTTCTATAGAAATCATTGATGTGCAAACCCTGCTGCCATTTGATACAAATCACTCCATCATCACATCACTCAAAAAAACCAGCAGACTTTTACTGGTAGATGAAGATGTGCCCGGCGGTGCAACCGGTTATATGTTATCGAAAATCATGGAAGAGCAACAGGCATTCCGTTATCTTGACGTTGCCCCTCGTTCACTTACTGCTAAGGAACACAGAACCGGCTACGGCAGTGATGGCGATTATTTTGGAAAACCCAATGCTGAGCAAGTGGTTGACGTGGTTCTTCAAATGATGCGGGAGTAATAGCAGACTCTTTTCAGGTATCTTTTATAAGGTAGGAAACCTTTCCTTCCACTCGGGCTTTGGAATTAGGCATTTAGAAGATTTTCCCCACCACTTATACCTGTTTTTTGCTACCCAATTATAAATGCCATCCCTAATAAAAACTGGTACGATAGTCAATACGTAAAGGAGCGGCCAGACACCTCTTAATTTTTTTACAATGCGCAGGGCTGCAGTCGATCGGTAGCTAATCTTTCCTTCCTCCCATAAGATGACACTGTTTACTCCACTTTCTGGAAGCGGTGCAAGTAATTTTTTTGCCAGCTCTTCCTGTAATGGTGCAAATTGAAACAAGCCACGGGGATCTCTCTGTATGATAAATTGAACGGAGGCCTGACAAAGAAGACAATAGCCATCGAAAAATACGATGCGTCTGACAGGGGAATTACTCGTCTTGGAGAAGTTGTCGGCCACCCATGTTTTTTTAATTGGAAACGAATCAACCCATGTTATGGAAAACCTTGTTCACGTCGTCATCTTGTTCGAGCCTTTCGATTAGCTTACTTACTTCTTCTGCTTGCTCATCGGTAACGGGAACAGTATTTTGAGGTATCCATTCTAATTCCGCACTAATGGGCGTGATGCCACGGTCTTCCAGTCCTTTCTGCAGTTTACCGAAGTCGACAAACTGACAGCGCAAAACCAGTATGGGCTTATTCTGCTCATCCAGGCTTTCTCCCATTTCATCTAGACCAACGTCAATCAATTCCAGTTCGAGTTCTTCGGTATTTAATCCTTCGGGCTTTAATTTGAAAACGCCCATCTTGTTGAACTGAAAGCTTACACTCCCGGTGGTACCCATGGCGCCGTTGCCTTTATTGAAATGACTTTTTACGTTCGCCACCGTTCTCACATGATTATCTGTAGCTGTCTCCACCAAAATGGCAACACCATGGGGTCCATACCCCTCGTACAAAATTTCTTCATAGTTGGTGGTGTCTTTACCTGAGGCCCGCTTGATGGCTGCTTCTACCCGGTCTTTGGGCATACCTACGCTGCGGGCATTTTGAAAACAGCGGCGGAGTGCTGGATTGGTGGCAGGGTCGGGACCTCCGGCTTTAACGGCTATCACGATTTCTTTCCCGATGCGGGTAAACTGCTTCGCCATGCGGTCCCAACGGGCAAACATGGTAGCTTTTCTAACTTCAAAAATGCGACCCATAAAGCAAAAATTTGAGGTGCAAAGGTAAGTAAATCAATAAAAAGGCCGATGGTTGTTGTTCCATCGGCCTAAATGATTGAATAAGTCCTTTTTTAACTGTTGAGTTTACTTCGTTTCTTACTATATAAGAAATAAACAGCTAGTCCAATGATCATCCATATTCCTGCAAATTTGAGGGTACGCAGGTCAATTGCGGCAATCATTCCGAGACAGATTATTGCACCCAGAATTGGAACTAACGGAACCAGAGGCGTTTTGAAAGGTCTGGGCATATCCGGATTTTCTCTACGCATGATCCATACACCCAAGCTTACCAACACAAAGGCGAAGAGCGTACCAAAAGAAGTTAGGTCGCCGGCCACATGCCCGGGTACAAAAGCAGCAAAGGCCCCTACAAAAACAAAAAGAATGATGTTCGCCTTATAGGGAGTTTTAAACTTAGGATGCAATTCTCCAAATGCTTTGGGTATCAGTCCGTCATTACTCATCGAATAAAAAATACGACTTTGTCCCATCAGCATCACCAGAATAACTGAAGAGAATCCGGCCAAAATCGCAACGGTTACAGCTGTCGCCAGCCAGCCATAACCACTCATATAGGTAGAGATGGCATAAGCTACAGAGGCTTCTCTTCCTTTTTCCGGATCAACAAATTCCTGCCAATTGGCAACACCGGTTAATACATGTCCGAATAAGATGTACAATATCGTACAAACCACCAGTGAACCTAAAATGCCAATGGGCATATCTCTCTTGGGGTTCTTGGCTTCCTGCGCAGCAGTACTCACTGCATCAAATCCGATGAAGGCAAAGAAAACGATGGCAGCGCCACCCAATACTCCACCTAACCCATGCTTGAAAAATCCATCATAATTGACCAATTCAGCACCTGCCGCATCTAATACCGGCTTGGTGCCTTCGGGAATCATATAGGGCGTATGGTTTTCCGGTTTAATAAACTGCCAGCCAATACCGATGAATAAGATTACAATAGCTACTTTGATGAAGACGATAATTGCATTCACCATGGCACTTTCTTGGGATCCTTTGATGAGTAGAAGGGTAATAAGAAATAAAATAATCAATGCAGGTGCATTCATGATCCCCTGGTGTAAAACACCGGTACTGTCGGTATAACTCTCCAGTGGCGAATGGCACCATTCATACGGGACTGCCCCCCCCAGCAGTTTGTTGAGGTATTCACTCCAGGCAATGGATACAGTTGCCGCACCCAATGCATATTCCATAATCAACGCCCAGCCAATGATCCAGGCGATTGTCTCACCCATCGTAACATACGAGTAGGCATAGGCACTTCCTGAAATGGGTATCATCGAAGCGAATTCTGCATAACAGAGGCCAGCAAATGCACATCCCACGGCAGCAATAATAAAAGAAAGCGTAACAGCGGGTCCTGCTGCTTGTCCGGCAGCCGCAGCAGTTCTTACAAATAACCCCGCGCCAATAATGGCTCCAATACCCAGGGCCACTAGGTTACCTGCGCCCAGGGTTCTTTTCAATCCCTTTTCAGAGTCTCCAGCTTGTGCTAGTAATAGATCGAGGGATTTTTTTCTACTAAATAAACTCATAAGGAAATGGTTAACTTTTAATGAATTTTATGTGGAAAAATAGGCAATTATCTGCTCTTACAGCAAAAGTTTTTCTTCCCAATCTTCCTTTTTTACGCTGCTACCGGTTTAGCTGGGAATCAGTATCTTGCAAAACAATCTGTTTGCACGTATGAAAAAGTCGAACCGGCTCACACTTTATATCCTGATTGCCATGATTGCAGGAGCCATTCTGGGCTATGTGGTTCATAGGAATGCCGACCCCGCATTCATCGCAACTTTTTCTAAGAACATAAAATTACTGACGACTGTTTTCATCCGGTTGGTTCAGATGATCATCGCTCCGCTGGTTTTCTCCACACTTGTAGTGGGTATTGCCAAACTGGGCGACCTGAAATCAGTAGGCAGGGTAGGAGGTAAAGCCATGCTCTGGTTCATCGCAGCTTCACTCGTCAGTTTATTATTGGGTATGGTGTTGGTGAATTTCTTCCAGCCCGGTGCCGGATTTACAGAGGTGAAGGGGGATGCTGCTGAAGCAGGAAAGCTGGTTAGCAATACCCAACAATTCAACCTGCAACAATTTGTAGAGCACATTGTTCCACGCAGTGTGGTGGAAGCCATGGCTACCAATGAAATTCTGCAGCTGGTTATTTTCAGCATATTTTTTGGTGTGGCGACAGCCGCCCTGGGTGATAAAGCGAAAGTGATCGTTAAAGGATTAGATGCAGTTGCCCATGTGATTCTCAAAATGGTGGGCTATGTGATGAATGTCGCTCCCCTGGGCGTATTCGGAGCCATTGCCGCCGTTATTGCTGCCAAAGGACTTGACGTATTTATTTTTTATAGCAAATACCTGCTGTATTTCCTGATTGGAATTGCTTCCCTCTGGGTGATATTACTTTCCGTAGGATATCTGATATTGAGGAAACGCCTGCCGGAACTGCTCCGCCACATTGTTTCTCCCCTGATCATTGCTTTCAGCACCACCAGCAGCGAGGCCGTATTCCCCAAATTGACTGAAGAACTGGAAAGATTCGGTTGTAAGAATAAAATCGTTTCCTTCATTCTCCCCTTGGGCTATTCCTTTAACCTCGATGGCAGCATGATGTATATGACTTTTGCCAGCATCGCCATCGCACAGGCCAACAACATTCACCTCGATACCGGTACCCAACTTACCATGTTGCTGGTATTAATGCTAACCAGTAAAGGTATCGCCGGAGTGCCACGTGCCTCACTCGTGGTGGTCACGGCTACCTGTACCATGTTTAAAATACCTCCGGAAGGTATTGCCCTCATATTACCCATCGACCATTTTTGCGACATGTTCCGGACAGCGACCAATGTACTTGGGAATACACTCGCTACCGCCGTCGTTAGTAAATGGGAGAATGAGCTGGGTCCGGCCCAGCCTGTAGCTGAAACCTGATCATCTTCCTCAAAAATATTTCCATGTTGCTTTCTTTATTGCTTGGTGCTGAATTTCACTGGACACAACTCCTCCAACCTCAGTTTTATGTAGAACATGGTGGCTTGTGGCTGGTTATATTGGTAGTTTTTGCAGAAACCGGGCTCTTCGCCGGCTTCTTCCTGCCCGGTGATAGCCTCCTCTTTGTGGCTGGTATCTATAGTTCAGACCTGGCTCGTTCCCTGATAAGTACCGGCAATGAAATAGCTGACCTGTTTCTGATTGGCAGTCTAATCTCAGCTGCCGGAATAACAGGAAACTTTGTGGGATTCTGGTTTGGAAAAAAAGTCGGACATGCCATGTATGAATGGAAAGACAATCTTCTTTTCAAAAAACGTTATCTGACTCAGGCACATGATTTTTATGAGAAACATGGGGGTGGCGCTATCGTCATCGCCCGCTTCATTCCCATCGTTCGCACGTTTGCCCCAATCGTGGCCGGCATTGTCGGAATGGACCAAAAGAAATTCAGCTTCTTTAATATAGTAGGCTGTGTTGCCTGGGTGTTTAGTATGCTCTTCGCCGGACATTTTTTACAAAAATGGATCCTGGCCCGATTTGGGTTCGATTTGCGCCTGCACCTTGAAGTAATCGTTCTGGGTATCGTATTCGTGACAACAGCACCCCTGATCTATAAACTGATTTTTCATAAGTCAGCTTCCGATGCCGGTCATTCCAAGCCCCAATAATCTGATTACAGGTAACCACTCCCACGTATTGCTTACACTTCCTATATCGGCAGTAGCCTTTGTTTTGCTTGTTAATATTGTTTCCCTCCTGCCTTATTCATTTTTTTACAATCCACCCAGGCTTTGCCCGGATTGATTCCGGAAGAGCTAATGCGGACCTACATCAGTTCACAGACATGCAACTGGCCTGCAGTTCTCCCGGCAATAAATGCTGATTCAATGAACAGGTATTTTAAAAGAATATCCGCTACGCCCGAAAAATCAATTAATTATCCTATTTTGAATCATAATATCTCCTCCACTTGAAACAAAAATCACTACTGGTAAGACTAAAAAATGCTTTCTCTAAAAAAGGAGAGAAGGAAGAATTGCTTACCAATTTTTATTCTACCCTCCTGCAGCAACAATATCAACCCAAGGTCATTTTTGATGTCGGTGCCAATAAGGGTACCTGGACAAAGCATTGCATGCATTATTTTCCGGGAGCAACGTATATTTTATTCGAGCCCCAACTCAACCTACAGTCAGCTATCAATAAAAGTCTTGGGCACTTCCCGAAAGTGCAACTTTTTTCAGTCGGTGTAGGAAGTCAGTCAGGTAGACTGCTCTTTACCTATCATGAGCGGGATGACAGCTGTACTTTTAATATGGATCCGGCGGAAGCTGCCAGGCTGGGGTACCAGCAAACCGAATTGCCCATAGTCGCGCTGGATGGCTTTGTAAAAGAAAACAACCTGCCCTTTCCTGAGATGCTGAAGATAGATGCTGAGGGCTTAGATATTGAGGTTTTACAAGGAGCACAGGAGTTGATTCGCAATCATGTTGAAATCATACTGGTAGAAGTGGGGGTGATGAATAAGCAATTTAATAACAGCGCCCTTACTGTGCTGAGTTTTATGGATAGCATTGGGTTTCGGCTTTTCGATATTACCGACCTGAACCGACCTTTTAAAAATAATATACTCTGGCTTTGTGAGTTTGTGTTCATTAAGAAAGGTGGTGTTTTAGATAAAAATTATGCCCAGTTTTAATGGCAAATCAACCAGGAAGCTCCTAGATTAACTAGGTATTCATTCTACTCATGCTTGTATGCTATTGAATCGTAACTTTAAAATTGTAACAAAAGCCGGCTGTTGTGTATTTCACAGAAACTTGTATCATTTTACGGCGCTATAAATAAGGTGAAGATGAATCAAAAACCACTTTCCATTTTTTCTATACCGGTAATGGTAGCAGCCCTTGGCTATTTTGTTGATGTGTATGACCTGCTGCTATTCACCATTGTTCGTGAACCCAGTTTAAAGGGGATAGGGCTCGACCTGACCGATAAAGCAACTGTGCTGGCGGCCAGTACCAAAATTATGAATTGGCAAATGGTCGGATTGCTGATAGGAGGAGTTTTGTGGGGGACGCTGGGTGATAAAAAAGGGAGACTCAGTGTTTTGTTTGGTTCTATTGCACTCTACTCTGTTGCAAACTTCATTACCGGCTATGTGCAAACAGTAGATCAATACGCCTGGCTGCGTTTCGCGGCCGGCATTGGCCTGGCAGGAGAACTCGGTGCGGGCGTTACGTTGGTGAGTGAGTTACTGCCAAAAGAAAAACGCGGGGTAGGAACATCGCTGGTGGCGGGTATCGGATTATTTGGGGCTGTATTTGCCTATTTTATGTATCATCTGACGAACGACGATTGGCGTCTGTGCTATAAAATTGGGGGCATTCTCGGGGTAGGTTTGTTGCTGTTACGTATATCGGTAGCAGAGAGTGGCATGTTCAAAGATGTAAAAGAAAAAAAAGTAAGTCTTGGAGACTTTACGATGTTCTTCAATAATACAGTTCGATTTAAGAAGTACATACTGGCGATTTTGATTGGCCTTCCCACTTGGTATGTTATAGGAATTTTGGTCAATTTCAGCAATAGATTTGCAGGTGAGTTTTTCGGATCTACCTCCATTGATAGCGGACGTGCCATCATGTTTGCTTATGTGGGAATTGCTTCCGGAGATATAGTTATCGGTCTGGTGAGTCAATATTTCAGAAGCCGTAAAAAAGCACTGCTGATATTTTATATCATGTCTATTCTGGGCTTGATTTTCTATTTCAGCCCGCTTAACACCTCAGATTCAACCATGTATGCTGTTTGTGGTTACCTGGGTTTCAGCACCGGCTTTTGGGCAATTTTTGTAACCATGGGTGCGGAACAGTTTGGTACTAACTTGCGTGCAACAGCTGCAACTACTATTCCCAATATGGTGCGTGGGGCACTTCCGTTGATCAATTTAATGTTCCTAGATCTTTTTCAGAAAACCTATGGCTGGAATCTGTCAACAAGTGGCATGGTTACGGGCGCGATTGTTATGAGTATAACTTTACTGGCTTTTTACCATACCGAAGAGACATTTCATAAAGATCTCAATTACGTTGAGGAATAGAAAGCCATTTCTCCCGGCCAACCTATTCAACATTATATGGCGGAAGCAATTACTTTTACAATGAATACATTGCTATGAAGCTGCTGGTAATTCGTTTTTCATCAATTGGCGATATCGTTCTCACGACTCCAGTACTCCGTTGCATAAAAAAACAGCTACCGGATGTAGAGCTGCATTATCTTACCAAAGAGAATTATCGTTCCATTCTCGAAGCCAATCCTTATGTTGATAAGATCATCACACTTGGTCTGAGTAAGACATGGATGCTCCATCAGTTAAAAGTAGAGAAATACGACGCAATTATTGATTTGCATCATAACCTGCGTACCTGGCAGATAAAACGTGCACTGGGAAAAATACCCGCCTATTCCTTTCATAAGCTCAACTTTCAGAAATGGTTGCTGACTACTTGTAAAATCAATCGCTTACCTAATGCCCATATTGTAGATAGGTACCTCGCAACGGTTCGTTCGTTGGGGGTGGTTAATGATGGAGAAGGCTTAGATTACTTTCTTCCGGAAAAAAAACATATTACACCCCATGATATTCCTTTCTCACATCAGATGGGATATATCGCATTGGTTATTGGTGCAGCGCATGCTACCAAGCAGTTGCCTGTGCATCGGTGTATTGAGCTCTGTAAAAGAATATCTTTCCCCCTGATTCTATTAGGCGGGAAAGAAGACCATGCCCGCGGTGAGCAGATTGCTGCAGCCGATCCTGTCAAAGTCTATAATGCCTGTGGTAAGTTTTCACTGCATGAAAGTGCTGATCTGATTCAAAAAGCGCGGGTGGTTATTACACCCGATACAGGACTAATGCACATAGCTGCTGCTTTTAAAAAACCAATCATCAGCATTTGGGGAAATACAGTACCTGCATTTGGTATGACGCCATACTATGGTAACCATGTAGTTGATCATCGTTTGTCTGAAGTATCGCTTGCTTGCCGGCCCTGCAGTAAAATTGGGTATGACAATTGTCCGAAAAAACATTTTAAGTGCATGGAGAACCAGGATCTTCCCCGCATACAGTCCTGGACCGATGAGCTGCTGTCAATCAAAGTCAGGTAATCGTGAAAAAAAAACACCCCGCGATGGCGGGGTGAGGGCTTATAAAGTTTTCAGTACTTCGTTCATGCTTCTCACTGCCTCAGCACTCTTATTGAAGAGGTCGTTTTCAGCATCGGTCAGGTTCATTGGAACAATTTTCTCCCAGCCAGATTTTCCGATAACTACAGGAACTCCGAGGCAAATATCAGATTGACCATATTCACCATTTAGGGAAACACAGCAGGTGAAGAGTTTTTTCTCATCACGCACTATACTCTCTACTAAGGCGGCTCCTGCAGCTCCCGGGGCATACCAGGCAGAAGTACCTAACAATTTGGTCAGGGTAGCACCACCTACCATCGTGTCAGCTACGATTTGTTGTTGTTGTGCTTCCGAAAGGAAATTGGTGACAGGAATACTATTCCAGGTAGCATGTCCGATAAGGGGTATCATGGTTGTATCACCATGGCCTCCTATAACGATGGCATTCAAATCAGCTGGACTGCAACCGAGGTGTTGGCTAAGTTGGTATTTAAAACGAGAGCTGTCCAGCGTGCCACCCATTCCGATGATACGGTTTTTGGGAAGGCCTGAAGTAGTCAGCGTCAGGTAGGTCATGGTATCCATAGGGTTACTCACCACGATGATGATCGCATCCGGAGAGTGCTCCAAGATCTGCTGGGTAACACCCTTTACGATGCCTGCATTGGTACCAATCAGTTCTTCTCGGGTCATACCCGGTTTGCGTGGGATCCCGGAAGTAATCACTACTACTTCTGAGCCGGCTGTCTTACTGTAGTCATTGGTGCTACCGGTAATACGGGTATCAAAGCCTAATAAGGTAGCTGTTTGCATCATGTCCTGGGCTTTGCCTTCAGCCAGGCCTTCTTTGATATCAAGTAAAACCAGTTGATCGGCGAGTTCCGCCCGGGCAATGTTATCGGCACATGTGGCACCGACGGCGCCTGCACCTACTACAGTAATTTTCATACGATTTGAAATATAAGTGAGGGAATGATTTTAACACCGCAAAGGTAGGGGTTCGGAAATTCTGTGCGCTGTGAAAAACTTGTTATTTTGTATGCAGCATTGTCAGCAATTCCTCTATCCGGAAGGGTTGTTCCGGTGACCGCCAGGTTCGGATTAACTCCCTTTTTGGTCCGTATAACGCCACAAAAGGAGTATATTCTATTCGGTAGAATGGAACTATGGCATAGGAAATATCTTGCCCCACGAGGATGCCTGGGAAAAGCTTTAATCGATATCGTTCGCTGAACTGTTGCAGTTCTTGCAGGGGCTTATAAGCAACCATCAGCACCAGGGTACTGGCCAGGCTATCCGCTTTTTGCGCCAACGCTTCTGTCATGTCTAAACAGTGTCCGCAATCAGGTGAGAAATAGATAATTGCTATAAATTTTCTGCTGGTAGGTTGATTGCTGACATAGAAGCTGCTGTCAATGAGTTGGAGGTGGAAGGCGGGTAGGCTGGTATCTGTTGCAGGTTGAGATTGCCCGCTGACAGCAATACTGAATAAAAGCCCTGGGATGAGAAAAAAGAAGTAAAAGAAACAGGAATTGACTTTCATTATTGCGGTTGCTGCTTATTCATTTGCTCGAGCATCCTCATTTCTTTTGCATCCTGCAAGAACTCAGAAGCGAAGATGAAATTATTCAGCAGTTGGTCTTTGCTGAAGATGATATCTTTATTACTGCCCTCCCACTGTTTCCGGCCCTGGTGCAGATAAATGATGTGGTCACCAATCTCCATCACGCTGTTCATGTCATGAGAGACTACAATGGTGGTGATGTTGAATTCGCGGGTGATCTCAAGAATCAGTTTATCAATTACCATCGAAGTTTGTGGATCTAGTCCGGAATTGGGTTCATCACAAAACAAGTATTTTGGATTCATCACGACTGCCCTGGCAATACCCACCCTTTTCTTCATACCACCACTGATTTCAGCAGGATACTTCTTTTGAGCTTCCAGCAGGTTGACACGATCCAATACCTCATCTACCCTTTTCTTCTTTTCTCCGGTGGTCCATTTGGTGAACATATTCAATGGAAATAAAACATTTTCTTCTACCGTCATGGAATCGAAAAGCGCTGTTCCCTGAAATAACATACCGATCTGTTGACGCAACATTTTTCGATCGTCGTCTTCCATCTCCAACATGTCTTTGCCATTAAAAAGAATCTTTCCCTGATTGGGTCGGAACAGACCTACCATACATTTAGTCAGAACGGTTTTTCCACTACCACTGCTGCCAATAATAAGGTTGCATTTTCCTGCATCCATCACAGCACTGATGTCTTCCAGTATGACTTTGTTTCCAAAACTTTTATGTATGTGCTGAATCTCTATCATGAAAAATGATCTGCCGATGAATGCAATGCTAAAACTACTATAAAATTTGCAAATGGAGCAGGTCATCGAGTGTTTCACGACGGCTGATCAGGCGGGTTTCACCCTGATATATCAATACCTGTGCGGGTTTGGAACGGGCATTGTAACTGCTCGACATTTCGTAGCCATATGCACCCGCATTGAAAAAAACCAGTATATCGCCTTCACTGATGGTGGGTAATAACCTGTTGGAAGCAAACTGATCGGTTTCACAGATATTTCCCGTGATGGTATACTCCTTTTCTGATAGATCGGGATGGCTTACGTTGCGGATATGGTGGTAAGCTTCATAAAACATAGGTCGAATCAGGTGATTGAAACCACTGTCAATGCCGGCTATTTCAATGGATCCATTTTGCTTGAGCACATTTACCCGCGTTATCAGATAACCACATTCACTTACCAGGTACTTTCCGGGTTCAAACCAAATCTCAATTGGTCTTCCGGCTTTCCGGCTCATTGCCTGCTGAATGACAGCTGTTTCTTCGCCCAGTTGCCGAATATCGGTACCTGACTCCCCCGGTTGGTAAGGCACCTTAAATCCTCCTCCCAAATCAATACAAGAAAGCTCAGGAAACTGATCCATCAGATCCAGCAGCAGTTGAGCACCCTGTAAAAAAATCTTGACGTCCTTAATTTCACTGCCGGTATGGATATGCAGTCCCCGTATGTGGAGATTGTATCGATGTACGATATCTAAAATCGCTGGCATCTGTTCAATGGGTATACCAAATTTACTTTGCTCATGGCCGGTAGAAATTTTCAGGTTACCACCTGCCATGATGTTTGGTCTTAACCGGATACCAACGGGATACTCATGTCCAAATCGGGCACCCATCTTCTCCAGGTTACTCAGGCTATCTATATTAATATGAATACCCAGGGAAGCGGCTGCCTCTATCTCTTCAAAGGAGATGCCATTACTGGTATAGAGTATGCGGTCGGGACTAAAACCGGCTTTCACAGCCATATAGGCCTCATGTATAGAACTGCAATCTACACCACAGCCCAGTTTTTGAACCAACCGGAGAATGTGCTGATTCGTGAGTGCCTTACAGGCATAAAAAAATCGGGTAGTACGCGGATCAAAAGAAGTTTGCAGGCGGTTATATTGTTCTTCAATCTTTTCACCAGCATAAACGTATAAGGGTGTACCGTAATTTGCTGCCAGTTGCAGAAAGGTTGAGTCGGAGAGAAGTGCCTGCATGTTGCGAATATACTATACTTGTGAATTTTTATAGCAGGCGATTAGCGATATCATTCACCGGAGCCAGCATCACTGCTGTCGGAGGTAGCAGGCGTATCTTCTACTGCTTCAGAGGGTTCTTCATCAGGAACTGCCAATGTATCTACTGATTTCGCATTTTCTAGGGTCTGCACGGCAGTAGGCTCTACCAGTTGGTCAGCCAATACTTCTTTTATCTGGGGCAGGTCATCCGATGAATTGATGCCAAAATAGTCCATGAAGTTTTGCGATGTAGCATAAACCAGTGGACGGCCAGGGAGATTTTCATTCCTGCCACTGATGATGATCAATTCTTTTTCCAGCAATTTTTGGATGCTGTAATCGCTGTTCACTCCACGGATGGCTTCGATTTCGCCTTTTGTAATGGGTTGCTTGTAGGCAATGATGGATAAGGTTTCCAGCGCAGCGTTGGAAAGGCGCTTCAGATATTTTTCTCCATTCAGCTGAGCCACAGTCGGGTGATACATCGACTTAGTCAGGAATTGCCAGCCGCCACCACTCTGTTTAACTTCAAAGGGATAAAATTCGGCACTGTATTTTTCACGGATACCCTCCAGGGCTGCTTCCACTTGCTCTTTGGTAGCTCGCTCTTCCATAAAACCAAAGGCATTGTTGATCAGCTCTAATACATCCGCAGAAGTGAGTGGTTTTTCACTCGCGAAAATCAATACTTCAATATGCGGTATGATCTGACTTAACTCCATGGTATAGGTAAAGGTAACCGGTTAGCTAATAATTTCAATTAGGAACCTTGTAAGGCAGCAGCGCCACTTACAATCTCCGTTAATTCAGTAGTGATGGCTGCTTGTCTGGCCCTGTTGTAGCTGATCTTAAGCGATTTCAGTAACTCATTGGCATTGTCACTGGCCTTATCCATGGCTGTCATTCTTGCACCATGTTCACTGGCATTCCCATCCAATACTGCCTTGTACAGCTGTGTATTAAGAATTTTCGGCATTAATTCGGCAATCAATTGTTCCTTGGCGGGTTCGAAAATAAAATCAGATTTTTTCTCGCCAGCTTTTCTCACCACTTTCTTGATGGGCAAAAACTGCTCGCAAACAAATTTCTGCGTAGCAGCATTTTTGAATTCACTATAAACAACTTCAACTGCGTCAAACAACTTATTTTCAAAAGCTGTGATGGCCGCAGCTGCAGCCTCCTGTACCGGAGCAAATCCCAGGTTCAGGTAGATGTCCCTGAAGCGGGCATCAGTAGGGTAGCCCGCACGATTCATGGCCTCCCAGCCCTTCTTGCCAATACTCCACACAGTTACCTGACCCTTTTTTTGTTGCGTGGCATATTTTTCTGCAATAGTAGCTTTTGCCAGTTTGATAATATTAGAATTATAACCACCGCATAACCCTCTGTCACTGGTAATCACAATCAGCAGTACTTTTTCTACCGAACGCTCCTCGGCCAACTTGATGGAAACACTTCCATCCATATTGCTAACAATATTGGTCAACATTTCCTGCAACTTCCCGGCATACGGACGCATTTGCGTGATGGCATCCTGTGCCCGGCGCAATTTAGCAGCACTCACCATTTTCATGGCTTTGGTAATCTGCTGCGTACTCTGTACACTTTTAATCCTGTTCCGGACTTCCTTCAATTGGCCTGGCATAGAAAAAAATTATATTTATATTCGATTGAATTACAATTTGAATACGTACAACAATGTAGGTTGCTGCTGTATTCGGGGTGCAAAACTAACCAAAACAGGGTGAAAATCCATTGCCCTGTGCAAAAATCGCCTGTAAAATCAGCGAAAAGGTGTCAGAATCGATAGGTGAGCCCTGCCCCATTCATGCCAACATTCCATTGTAATTTATTGACCTGGTCCTGCAGGGCCTTGCCATTTTTCAGGTGGGTGAAATATTGCACCAAATCGAGCACCAGCAGGAAACTGCCCTGAAAAATAAGGCTATTGCCAAATCCCTTGTTCCTGTCATTGTTCAACCGCAATCCCTTTTCACGCAGATAAAGACCCGTACTTATATAGGCTACATCCAGACCGGTATTCAACAGCAGCAACTTCTCCAGTGCACGCTGTTCCTGTATCATTTGAGCTGGACCAAAAGTTTGTTTCATCTGTTGACGGAGTCCCCAAAGTCCGAGACCTGCAATGGCTACATTGACGGTATTCCAATATGCATTCATTTGGTGGAAATAGCGGGCACTTCCGGTGGCATTGCTGGCGGAGATACTCCCCTGAATAATATTGGCAGCACCCCAGGCTCCCAGCATATAGAGGTGCTGTTGGTTAATGGCCAGCCTTCTTTTATTGAGCGAATCCCATTGGAGGGTTTGCCCGGAAACACTAAAACCGGCAAAAAGCAACAGCAGGACGAGCGCAATGGATCGGATGGACATAGTTACATTAACTTTTAATTGTGCACCCCGGTTCAGCAGTCATTTGCCCCGGTATGGTGCCAAATTGTTTACCTTTGACCGCTCCTGGAAAGATGCCAAATTGTCGTAAAAACAGATTCAGCATCTTTTTTGGCTAATTATAGAAACGATCAACGAGGTTTAAATTATGCTCAAATTTATTTCAAAATTATTCGGTGGCAGTAAAAGTGAGAAAGATGTTCAGAAAATAATGCCTGTGGTGCAGGAGTCTTTGGCTTGCTATGCCAAGCTGCAGGAATTAAGTCATGATGAACTACGTGGGAAAACCCTTGAATTCAGGGAGCGGATTCGCACCCACCTTTCCGCCATTGACAATATCATTCAGGAACAAAAAAATGCGGCTGAAGAATTACCGGTGGAAGACATCCATGGCAGAGATGAAATCTATCGCAACATTGATAAGCTGAGAAAAGATCGGGATAAAAAAATTGAAGAGGTACTCGCCATCATTCAACCCGAAGCCTTTGCTGTTGTGAAAGAGGCGGCGCGACGTTTTTCATCGAATGAAACACTGCGCAGTGCTGCTACTGATTTGGATAGAGAGCTGAGCATTAAAAAGCAGTACATCACCATTCAGGGCAATGAATCTATTTTCACCAATAGCTGGACGGCCGGCGGGGGAAAGATTACCTGGAACATGGTGCATTATGATGTACAGCTAATTGGCGGCTCGGTTTTGCACCAGGGAAAAATTGCTGAAATGGCAACAGGTGAAGGAAAGACATTGGTATCTACCTTACCTGCTTACTTAAATGCCCTCGCAGGGGAAGGTGTTCACATCGTAACCGTGAACGATTATCTCTCCAAACGTGATAGCGAATGGAACGGCCCCTTGTTTGAATGGCTGGGTTTACGGGTTGACTGTATCGATAAGCATGAGCCAAATAGTGAGGCCCGACGGAATGCCTACCTCGCAGATATTACCTATGGTACCAACAATGAATTTGGTTTTGATTACCTCCGCGACAATATGGTGCATACCCCCGGTGAAATGGTTCAGCGTAAACACCACTTTGCTATGGTGGATGAGGTGGATAGCGTTTTAATTGATGATGCGCGTACACCGTTGATCATTTCCGGACCCATAGGACATGTAACCGGTGAACAACAATTCTTTGAATTAAAACCTCGGATAGAAAAATTGGTCGATGCACAGAAAAGAGCCGTTAACCAGTTTTTGAATGAAGCCCGCAAAAAAATTGTCGAAGGGAACGATGATCCCAAAGAAGGTGGATTGGCACTGTTTCGTGCCCACCGCGGACTTCCTAAGAATAATGCCTTGATTAAGTTCCTGAGCGAGCCGGGTATTCGTGTGATTCTTCAAAAAACAGAAAATTACTACCTCGCCGATCAGTCGAAGGAAATGCCCAAAGCAGATGCTGATTTGTACTTCTATATTGAAGAGAAAAACAATTCAGTAGAACTGACCGAAAAAGGTATTCAACTCATCACCCGTTCCGGTGAAGATCCCAACTTCTTCGTTCTCCCCGATATTAGCCTCTCGCTGTCATCTGTAGAAGAAGATAATGCACTTAGCACAGATGAAAAGCTCCATCGCAAAGAAGGTATCATCAATGAATATTCGGTAAAAGCCGACCGTATCCATACAGTGCACCAATTACTCAAAGCGTATACACTATTTGATAAAGATGTTGAATATGTGGTGATGGATGGATCTGTGAAAATTGTGGATGAACAAACCGGTCGTATTCTCGATGGAAGAAGGTATTCTGATGGGTTGCACCAGGCGATTGAAGCGAAGGAGAACGTGAAGATCGAAGCGGCTACTCAAACCTATGCCACCATTACGCTGCAGAATTATTTCCGCATGTACCATAAACTTGCCGGCATGACCGGTACGGCGGAAACGGAGGCATCTGAATTCTGGGATATATATAAATTGGATGTAGTTAGTATTCCAACAAATGTGACTGCTATACGAAAAGACCAGGAAGACCTTTTATTTAAGACGAAGCGTGAAAAATATAAGGCGGTAATCGAAGAGATCATTCGCCTGCGTGAAGCCAAACGTCCGGTGCTGGTAGGAACTACGTCCGTTGAAGTGAGTGAATTGCTTAGCCGCATGCTCACCCAAAACAAAATTCCCCACAACGTATTAAATGCCAAGCAGCACGCAAGAGAAGCCCAGGTAGTAGCAGAGGCAGGCTTTGCCAGCGCCGTTACCATCGCCACCAACATGGCAGGTCGAGGTACCGATATTAAGCTTGGGCCCGGGGTAAAAGAAGCCGGTGGATTGGCCATTCTGGGTACGGAAAGACATGAATCACGCCGTGTTGACCGCCAGCTCAGAGGTCGTGCCGGACGACAAGGAGATCCGGGTTCCTCTCTCTTTTTTGTGTCATTGGAAGATGACCTGATGCGCATGTTCGGTAGCGAGCGAATTGCGAAAGTAATGGATTTTGCAGGCTACAAAGAAGGTGATGTGATTCAGGAAAGAATGATCACCAATTCTATCGAGCGGGCACAGAAAAAAGTCGAAGAGAACAACTTTGGTATCCGTAAGCGCTTGCTGGAATACGATGATGTTATGAACAAACAGCGCTCTGTGATATACACAAAACGAAACCATGCGCTGTTTGGTGAAAGACTGGCCCTTGATCTAGACAATGCCTTCTATTCCGTTGCAGAAGAACAGGTGGCAGCTTATAAAGACATGAACGACTTCGAAGGATTCCGTCTTTCTATTATTGTAAATTTTGGCATTGATGTGCCTTTTTCGGAAGATGAAATGAATCGAAAATCACATGCCGACTTGTCGGAATTGATCTATCGTACTTCAATGGCTTCCTATGAGCGGAAAAAAGCTGAGATGCGCAAACAGTCCATCCCCGTATTCAGCAATATCCGTATTCAACAGGGTAGGCATATTGAAAATGTAGTAGTGCCATTTACTGATGGTAAAAAATTGATACAGGTGCTTTCACCCATGCAGGCGACCATCGATAGTAAGGGTCTTGAGATGGTGAATGCCCTCGAAAGAACTTCTGCCCTCGCTATCATTGATGATGCCTGGAAGGAACACCTTCGTTCCATGGATGATCTGAAGCAGAGCGTGCAAACAGCTTCCTATGAACAAAAAGATCCTTTAGTGATCTACAAGATGGAGGCTTTTGAACTCTTCCGGAAAATGGATGCGGAAGTGAACAGAGAAATTGTTCAATTCCTCTGTCATGCCAACATTCCACTGAATGAGGGAGATGAACTGAAAGAAGGTCGCCAGGAGAAAACAGATATGAGCCGGATGAGTACCAGTAAGATGGACCTCACCGGTGCACCTACTGAAAATGAATATTTTGATCCATCTGCAGAAAAGCAACAACCGGTTGTCGCTGCACCCAAGATCGGGCGCAATGATCCTTGCCCCTGCGGTAGTGGAAAAAAATTCAAAGCATGTCACGGACGTGAGTCGTAAAGACTGCACGGGTAAATGCTACCAGCATGCAACTGAACCACCTGATAGATCATACTTTGCTAAAGCCTACAGCCCTTGTTCAGGATATTGAACAATTATGTGGCGAAGCCATTGCGCATCAGTTTGCAGCCGTATGTGTTCCACCTCCTTTTGTGAAAATTGCCTGTGAGCAGGTGGCAGGCAGTGGCGTGAAGGTGGCAACAGTCATCGGCTTTCCCTTTGGCTACTCTGCTGTTGAGGCAAAGATCGCTGAGTCGGTTCTCGCTATGGTAGATGGCGCAGATGAACTGGATATTGTGGCTAGCATATTGGCAATTAAAAATCAGGACTGGACTTACATTGCCAATGAAATCAGTCATCTGTTACCAGTCATAAGAAGTAAGCAGAAGGTTGTAAAAGTGATCATTGAGTCGGGTGTATTAACGGAGGAGGAAATCATTACCTGTTGTGATATTTATGGTGCTGCAGGTATTGACTTTTTGAAAACATCTACCGGGTATGCTGAAAAAGGCGCAACGGTAGAAGCGGTGCAATTATTCAGGAAACACCTGCCTGCCTCAGTAAAAATAAAAGCTTCGGGGGGTATTCGGACGTATGAACAGGCTTGTCAAATGGTTGCAGCCGGCGCCGACCGATTGGGTTGTAGTGCCAGTGTTGCCATCGTTCAGGAAAAGACAACTGATAGGACTGCTTATTGAATCATCTGCTGACATTTTTAATTGCGTATATGACTTCTTTATTTGCTCTGATTATCTGTATCCCAACCTGGGGAGCGTCTGCTTCCATAAAGGATACAGTTATTGTTCAACAGGATTCCAGAATGGAAATCTTGACGCAAAAGCAGCGAATTATTAACCGCAAACAGTCCATGATGGCAGGAAATGGACTTTACAAAGGATTTCGAATTCAAGTGATCAGCACCAATAAGCGGGATGATGCATTTCGGACGAAAGCAGAACTTTTATCAAATTTTCCTGAGCATAAATCTTATATCATCTATCAGAGTCCTAACTTTAAAGTACGTGTAGGCAATTTCATAAAAAAAGAAGACGCTGAATTGTTCAAGGCGCAATTGAATAAATTTTATACCCGAGGTGTATACATAGTGGAAGATGCGGTGGAATACAATCCCAGGGAAGATGAACTGACCCTCAAACCTTGATTATGCTGGCAGAGCAGATAAAAAACCTGGCTGAACAACACGCTCCTGAATACATAGCAGTTCGGAGACACCTGCATGCACACCCCGAATTGAGTTACCATGAGGTGGAAACCGCTCATTATGTGCAAGCGCGTTTGTCAGCAATCGGAATTCCCTTTCAAGTTATGTCGACAACGGGCGTAGTAGGTATCATTGAAGGTCAGGATCCTTCCAGCAGAGTCTTGGCATTACGGGCCGATATGGATGCATTGCCCATTCAGGAAGAAAATGACGTTTCTTATCGCTCGCTCAATAAAGGGGTGATGCATGCCTGCGGACATGATGTACATACCTCTGTCCTTCTGGGAGCAGCTCAAATATTACATGAATTGAGACATGCCTGGTCAGGCACCATCAAATTGATTTTCCAACCGGGCGAGGAAAAAAATCCAGGTGGTGCCAGTTATATGATTCGCGATGGTGTTCTCTCCAACCCAGCTCCCCAAGGAATCATAGCCCTGCATGTTCATCCCGGTTTGCCTTGTGGTCAACTGAGTTTTCGTAAGGGTAGGGTAATGGCGAGTGCCGATGAAATTTATATCACCATTCGGAGCCAGGGTGGTCATGCTGCAGCACCACACCTGACTGCAGACACCCTGCTGATTGCTTCTCACCTGGTGGTTTCCTTACAACAAATTATTTCGCGCAACAATAATCCGGTTACTCCCTCTGTCTTATCGATTTGCTCTATCCAGGGTGGTCACACAACCAATGTGATACCCAGTGAGGTGAAGTTGATGGGAACCTTTAGGGCCATGGATGAAAATTGGCGTTACAAGGCACATGAATTAATAAAGAAACAAACGAAAGCCTTGGTGGAAGGAATGGGTGCCGAGGTTGACATACACATTGATATCGGTTATCCTGCTGTTGAAAATCATCCAGTATTTACGGATGAGGTTTGGGCAAAAGCAGCTGACTGGATGGGAAAGGACCAGGTCAAAGAAACTGAATTACGCATGGGCGCTGAAGATTTTGGATATTATTCCCAACAAATACCCGGCTGCTTCTTCCGCCTCGGGGTACGTAATGAATCAGCAGGCATTATTCACCAGGTGCATACCCCCCGATTTAATATCGATGAAAATGCCATTGAGATCGGTATGGGTGTGATGGCTTACCTTGGTGCTACGGTTCAGCCTGTAACAGCCTGATGCCGGCTTCCAAATTAATGCCCTTATTTTAACTACTTGTAATAACTTCGTATATATCATTGGTGACAGAAATACCCCCTCATGACTAAACAAACTGAATTACGCAGGGAACAGGCACTGGAATACCATGCCAGTGGTAGACCCGGTAAAATAGAGGTCATCCCCACCAAAGAGGCCAAGACCCAACGTGACTTGTCACTGGCCTATAGTCCGGGTGTTGCTGAGCCTTGCAAGGAAATTGCAGCCAATCCGGAGGATGTATATAAATACACCGCCAAAAGCAACCTGGTAGCAGTTATCACCAATGGAACCGCCGTATTGGGTTTGGGTGATATCGGCCCCGCTGCCAGTAAGCCGGTGATGGAGGGCAAGGGTGTACTTTTTAAGATATTCGCAGATATTGACGTTTTTGATATAGAAATCGACGAAAAAGACCCCGATAAGTTTGTCCAAATCGTGAAGTCGCTCGGCCCCACATTTGGTGGCATTAATTTGGAAGACATCAAGGCACCCGAATGCTTTTATATTGAGAAGCAGTTGCGGGAGCAAATGAATATTCCGGTGATGCACGACGACCAGCATGGTACCGCTATCATCAGCAGCGCTGCCTTGCTCAATGCCCTTGAATTACAAAAGAAAAAAATTGAAAAGGTCAGGTTTGTTGTGAATGGTGCCGGTGCTGCTGCCATGGCTTGTGTGCAACTATATGTTGCCCTTGGGGCCCGCTACAGCAATTTCATTCTCTTTGATAAAGAGGGTGTGCTTCATAGCGGAAGACCTGATCTCGGTGACATCCAGCGTAAGTTCGCCGTTGATAAAAAAGACTGGAACCTCGAAAAAGCGATGAAAGATGCAGATGTCTTTCTCGGACTCAGTGTTGGCAATGTCGTGACGACAGACATGATAAAATCGATGGCTAAAAATCCCATTGTTTTTGCAATGGCCAATCCCGATCCGGAAATTACTTATGAGCTCGCTACCTCTGTTCGGAAAGATATCATCATGGCGACGGGTCGTTCTGATTATCCCAATATGGTGAACAATGTTCTCGGCTTCCCTTATATATTTCGCGGGGCACTTGATGTGCGCGCCAAACAAATAAATGAGCCGATGAAGCTGGCGGCTGTTCATGCCCTCGCAGGATTGGCCAAATTGCCGGTACCGGATATCGTTAACATGGCATACAACCAGCAGAACATGGCTTTCGGTCCCGAATACATCATTCCCAAGCCACTCGATCCAAGGTTACTCTCTGCAGTTGCCCCGGCCGTTGCACAGGCAGCAATCGAAAGCGGTGTTGCGCAAAAAGTTATTGCCGACAAGGATGCATATGTAGTTGAACTGAATAAGCGACTGGGATTAGATAACCAACTGATGCGCGTATTGGGTAATAAAGCGAGAAGAGATCCGAAGCGATTGCTATTCGCTGAAGCCGATAACCAGAAAATACTTAAAGCTGCCAGCATTTTATATGATGAAGGCATTGCTTATCCTATTTTATTGGGCGATCCTATTAAGATCAATCAGATTGCTGAAGAAAATAACATTGATCTGGCGGACATACCTATCATCGATCCAAGAAGTGACGAACAGGAATCCAAACGTGAGTTTTACGGACAAATTTTCTTTAAAAAACGTCAGCGTAGGGGTGTCAATAGTTATGAGAGTGTGAAGATGATGAAGGATAGAAATCATTTCGGCTGTATGATGGTGGAAACAGGCGATGCCGATGCCATGTTGAGTGGATTGACAAAAAATTATGCAGAAGCTATCCGACCTGCCCTGCAGATCATAGGTACGGAGGAAGGTGTTAAGAAGATTGCCGGAATGTATCTCCTCTTAACAAAGAAAGGTCCATTGTTCCTGGCCGATACAACAGTAAATTTTCACCCCACAGCAGAAGAACTGGCTGACATTACCCAGATCGTAGCCAAGGAAGTAAAGAATTTCAATCTGACACCACGCATAGCCATGCTGAGCTATAGTAATTTTGGCAGCAGCGATTCCCCGGAAGCACGATTGGTAGCCGAGGCAACCCGCTTGCTAAAGCAGCGAAATCCATCCATGATTGTGGATGGTGAAATGCAAGGCAGCCTTGCCTTCAACAAGGAGATCCTGCGTGACAATTATCCTTTTAGTGATCTGGTTGATAAGGACGTAAATGTGCTGATCTTCCCTAACCTGACAGCCGGCAACGTGGCATACAACCTGTTGAAAGAAGTGGGTGGAGCGGATGCCATTGGACCTATATTGCTGGGGCTAAAGAAACCGGTGCATGTTTTGCAACTAGGCAGCACTGTTCGCAACATCATTAATATGGCAACAGTGGCGGTTGTTGATGCTCAGTTGAAGTGCAGGATAGATACCGATGCTTTCGTGCAAAAGAGTAATTGGTGGAAACGTTTGAAGAAAAGAAAAAAATAAGTCGCTACACCCGATGAATATATTCACGCATTTTGGTACGTATCTACTCATGCTAAAGGGTATGTTTACCCGACCGGAGAGTTATCGTATGTATTGGAAGGAATTCATGCATCAATGCGTTGAGATAGGTTTGGGGGCACTACCGATTGTGGTGATTATCTCTGTGTTTTTAGGGGCAGTAACTACCATACAAACAGCTTATCAGCTTGTCAGTCCACTGGTTTCTGCTGCTACCATTGCTCAGATTGTTCGCGACAGCATGATTCTCGAGCTTTCTCCTACCGTATTATGTGTTGTCTTGGCCGGGGTGGTCGGCAGTAAAATTGCCAGCGAACTGGGAAATATGCGAATTAGTGAACAGATTGATGCCCTGGAGATCATGGGTATCAATACCAAGAGTTACCTGATCATGCCCAAAATACTCGCCTCACTGGTTGTAATGCCTTGCCTGGTAGTGATATCGGCCGTTCTGGGTATTTGGGGTGGCCGATTTGTGGGAGGTATCACTGGCATACTGGCACCAGATATTTATGACATCGGACTGCGTCAGAATTTGAATCTTTACAATATTAACTTCGCCCTTTATAAATCGTATACGTTTGCTTTTATCATCAGCAGTATTTCCTGTTATTTTGGATACAATGTTTCAGGGGGCGCACTGGAGATTGGTCGATCCAGCACCAGTGCTGTTGTTGTAAGTTGTATTCTGATACTGGTGGCTGACTATGCCCTTGCTGCGTTGTTGTTGTAAAAATAGAATATGCGCCCATCACTTATTACCTTTTTACTTTTTTGTGTGATGTCTGTCCGGGGAGCAGATAGTTTGTATCATCCACTTGCCAATGCGAAAGCCGATATTACCCGGGTAATTGCGAAAGCCAAAGCAGAGAAAAAGCATGTGCTGATTCAAGCTGGAGGCAATTGGTGTGGATGGTGTATAGAGTTCAATCGCTTCATTCATGCAGATAAGCAGCTTGATTCGGTTCTCAATGCATCTTTTGTTGTTTATCACCTGAACTTCAGTCCTCAAAACAAAAATTACGATATATTTAAACAATATGGATTCCCGAATCGGTTTGGGTTTCCGGTCTTTTTGATCTTAAATGCCGAAGGACAGCTGATTCATACCCAGAACTCTTCCTACCTTGAGTTGGGGAAGAGCTATGACGCTAAAAAAGTAAAAGAATTTTTTGTGAGCTGGACACCCGCTGCGCTGGAGGAGAAAAGCTATTTATGGATGAATAATTAATTCAATTATATGAACCCATCATTCGGAGTATTTCGTAGTAAAATCATTCATCCGATACAGTTTCGTTTTTTTCTGCTGGTGAAGTTGCCTACTGCTTTTCTTTGTGGTTTACGCATTCGTCAGTTCAGCGAAAAATCTACTGTGATCGCAGTAAAACATTGGTGGTTTACCCAAAATCCATTTCGGTCCATGTATTTTGCTGTTCAGTCAATGGCAGCTGAAATGAGTACCGGACTAATGTGTTTTGGTCAGATTTATAAAAGAGATCCGGCAGTAAGTATGCTGGTCGTACGGGTTGACTCACAGTACATCAAAAAAGCGACCGGATTAATTCTTTTTACCTGTGAAGACGGAGATAAAATCGAAGCAGCCATTGAGTCGACCATTCAGACAGGGGAAGGCACAGGCGTTATCACCCGTTCTGTGGGTAAAAATGAAAAGGGAGAAGTAGTAGCCGAATTTCATATCACCTGGAGTTTTAAGGCGAAGAAAAAATAAAGACATGAGAATAAGTTTTCACGGCGCGGCCCGAATGGTAACCGGTTCAAAACATCTGCTTACACTTCGTTCAGGAACCAACATTTTGCTCGACTGTGGGTTGTTTCAAGGCATGGGAAAAGATACCCAGCCGCTCAACGAATCTTTTGGTTTTGAGCCGAAAGAAATTGATATGATTATTCTCTCTCATGCCCACATCGATCATTGCGGTCTTTTACCCCGCATTGTTAGAAAGGGGTTCAAAGGGCCCATCTATTCTACCCCGGCTACCAAAGAACTTACAGGTATCTTGCTGGAAGATTCCGCAGAGATACAAAGAGATGATACGCGCTTTATCAACAAGCGGAGAGCCAAACAGGGTTTGCCACCATTTGAACCCTTGTATGATTTGGCAGACGCAGCTAAAGCCATTGAATTATTTGAAACCAAAGAATATGATCAGTGGCACCAGTTGAGTCCTGAAGTGTCGGTGATGTTTACCGATGCAGGTCACATCATTGGAAGTGCAGCCGTTCACCTAGCCATTACAGAGGATGGGAAGATCACCCGCATAACCTTTAGTGGCGATGTTGGCAGATACAATGATGCAATTCTTAGATCACCTGCTCCATTTAGTCAGGCTGATTATATCATGCTGGAAAGTACTTATGGAAATAAGTTGCATGATCAGGTAAAAAGTACACCGGACACACTTTTCGAATGGATTGATAAAACCTGTGTTCAAAAGAAAGGGAAACTCATCATTCCCGCCTTTAGTGTTGGTAGAACCCAGGAGTTGCTATATGCCCTCAACCAGTTGGAACTGGAGAATAGATTGCCGCCCGTACAAGTATATGTCGATAGTCCACTGAGCGGGGAGGCAACTGCGCTGTTGAAAAAGTACCCACAGTATTTCAATAAGCGCATACGTAAGATCATGGAATCGGATGATGATCCTTTTCACTTCAAAGGGTTGCATTTTATTCAGCAGGCTGAAGATAGTAAACGCCTCAATGAGCTTACCCAGCCATGTGTCATCATTTCTGCCAGTGGCATGGCGGATGCAGGTCGGGTGAAGCACCACATCATGAATAACATCAGCAATGAAAACAATACTATTTTGCTGGTTGGCTATTGTGAACCCCGCTCATTGGGAGGCCGGTTGGCTAATGGAGATTCTGAAGTAAAAATCTTTGGAGAGATGTATCGGGTTGTAGCAGAGGTTGGACAAATGCGCAGCATGAGTGCACACGGCGATTACGACGATTTGTGTCAGTTTCTGGCCTGTCAAGATCTAAAAGCTATCAATACCATTTTCCTGGTGCACGGTGATTACGATGAACAGGCTTCTTTCAAGCAACGATTATTACAAAAAGGATGTGCTCGCGTTGAAATACCTGACTTGCATGATCAATTTACACTTGAGTAATGAACGATATGCATTTGCCGACAGCACTACATGAAACTTTCTTGCAGCGATTTGGTCAACCGGATGTATGTGTGAAAAGTCCGGGCCGCATCAATCTGTTGGGTGAACATACCGATTATAATGATGGCTATGTGATGCCGGCCGCAATTGACCTGGCTGTGTATCTCGCAATCAGCAAACGATCTGACGCGGAGTTGAAATGGTTTGCAGCTGATCTCAACCAAACTTATGAAGGGAATATCGAACGACTCAATCGTTCCCCACTTGGCTGGCCCGACTATTGGTTGGGTGCCATTCAGCAGCTAAAACTGGCTGGATGCAAAATCGACGGATTCAATGCAGTTGTTACAGCTGATTTACCCATCGGAGCCGGACTATCTTCCTCCGCCGCACTCACCTGTGGTATTTTATTTGCGCTCAACCATGTTTTTGAACTCAATCTTTCCGCCCTTCAATTGATCCAACTGGCGCAAGCTACAGAACATTCATTTATCGGACTTCAGTGTGGTATCATGGATCAGTTCGCCAATATGATGGGAAAAGAGGGTCAAGTCATACTCCTCGACTGTCGCTCACTCAAGCATCAGTATGCGCCTTTTCATTTTCCCGGTATTGACCTTGTTTTACTTGATACCGGTGTAAAGCATTCCCTGGCAGCATCGGCCTATAATCAACGTCGTCAGGAATGTATGGCGGGTATTGAGATGATCCGACAACAAGTTCCTTCGGTTCAATCACTGCGAGATGTAGATGTTGATATGATTACAGCAGCAATTCCCCCATCAGATATTGCCTATCAGCGTTGCATGTATGTTGTGCAGGAAAATAATCGTGTATTGGATTCAGTTGAGCAATTAAGGCAAGGTAATCTGAAACCTTTTGGTAGAAATATGTTCTCAACGCATGCCGGATTACGTGATCAGTATGAAGTTAGTTGTGAGGAAGCCGACTTTTTAGTGGCTCAGGCAGCCGCAACAAATTTTGTTTTAGGAGCCCGGATGATGGGAGGGGGATTTGGTGGATGTACACTTAACCTGATACCCTCAGCAGAAACAGCGGAGTTTCTTGCTGCTACTACTCAACAATATATGGAAAGATTTCAGAGGAATTTAGTGTTTCATCAGGTTCGCCTATCCGGGGGTACTTCTATTATGGGCAGCTGGAAGTGAATGCTAACTTTTTTGACCCCCATACTACATCTCTCCCCCCAAAAAATAGGTTTACTTTCGAGCATGCATACACATTGGTCAGGCAGCAACCCGGGTAGAAAAAACAATATACCATCTTTTGCCATTTGGGTGAAGATGCTATTTTGTATTTTCTATTTTAGTAATTTTTCTTACGCCCAAGAGAAGATAGCGAAGCAGGATCTGAGCGATGTAATAAAGCAGGTGTTGAAAAAAAAGTATGACTCAGCTCAAACTCCCAAAAAGCCCGGGATTCCAATATTACCATCTATAGGGTACAATCCAAGTTTAGGAGTTGTAATTGGAGCAAAGTCAGTGACGAGTTTCCAAGTAGGAACTGCTGAAAATACTACAGCATCAGTAATTGGTGTTGAAGCCTTGTATACCTCTAAAAATATAGCAACCCTACAGGCACGCCACAATATTTTTCTACCGAATAATGTGCTTAATTTTCAGGGTAACTGGCAACTCTCTCGTTTTGGGATAGTAGATTTTGGAATCGGGGCTGGGAATGCCAGAAATGGAGGCGAAACCTTTAATCTGGATGAATTTCCTACTGTAATTGGCGACAGTGCCTTTCCTATAGCTTTTAATTATTTTCGGTTACAGGAAAAGGTTTTTCTGCAAGTCGCCCCCCATTTTTTCGTTGGGGGAGGAATAAGTATCAATCTGCATAGTAAAATAACAGATGAAAAGTTATCACCTACATTTAGCACACCCCATTTTCTCTATTCGGTTCGAAATAATTATAGTCCCAGCGCATATAATGCCAATGGAATTTTATTTTCATTGCAGTATGCTACCCGAGAGCACCCCATTCGTTCTTATGGGGGTGTATATGCAGAGCTAACCCTTGGCTCCAATACCCGTTGGCTGGGAAGTACCCATCGGGCTACTCAGCTTCAATACGACTTTAGAAAATACTGGAGCTTAAGTAAACAGCGGCCCGACAAAGTGCTGGCGGTGTGGCACTGGGCATCTTATATGCTGAGTGGCAGTGTGCCTTATCTGGACTTACCCGGTACCGGTTCGGATGCCTATTATCGCATGGGTCGAGGCTATACAATTAGCAGGGTGAAAGGACCTTCCTACGCATATTTTGAGACCGAATACAGATTCCCCATCACAGCCAATCATTTATTGAGTGGGGTTTGTTTTGTTAATCTGCAAACTGCCTCCGATGATCTGGGTAAAAAAATATTTCAGTACTGGGAGCCGGCTGCCGGAACAGGCTTGCGCATTTTATTTCAAAAGCAAAGCAGAAGCACCATCTGTATCGACTTTGCTAAAGGAAGGGGCTCTAGTGGTATATTCTTCGGATTGAATGAAGCTTTTTAATATACAACTCTGCCCAGTTTTCATTTTATATCCAAGTAATCACTTTTTGTTTCAATACTGGAGCAGTGCTGCATAAAGTTCCCGAAAAACATTCGATCGATGTACTAGATCCAGTATGATATCTCCTGAATAATTCTTGGGAACAGCGGGAAGAAAATCGAAGTCCATTCACTGCTTTTAATTTTATTGGTTGATAACAATCATTATCTTTTAAAATAACAGGAAGCGCCTTTTATTCCGGCTCTTTTCACCATGTTTCTTCTGTATTTGTTAGTAGAAATGAATACATGGGTATAAAAACAAGCTACTGATTTTGAGTGCAATTGCCTATTTTCTAAAAACTTGCCCGAAAGAGAAGTCCCGGAATAAAAAATGTATTCAGCAACAAACGATGGTAAGTATACTTCTTATCCTAAGTTCGGCTATTGAAATTTAATCTGGTCATATTTTCCTAACTGTTTTCATATATTTACTATATCAATCTAATAATAGCACATGAAAAAGATTTCATTTTTCTTTTTGGCGTTGATGTTTTCCGCCACCGGTTTTTCCCAGCAACAACTCACTGCTGATCAATTGGTGAAAAATCAACTTCCCGCTAATTTTCGTAATAACCTGCCGGTTTTTGTCAAGTGGCTGGATGAAGACAACGTAATTCTTCGCATGGCAGTTGCTCCTGATACAATTGTTACCAACTATGTGCTGGATATACCCGCCGGGAAATTTACAAAAGCTACCAAGGAGCAGTTAGCCGGAACCTTGCCTCCTTTTAAAAGTGCCTATGTAAGAGGCGGCAAACTTTTTTATAAAGCTGGGACGAGCGAAAAGCAGGTAACATTTGATGCAGCTGAAGTAAAGAACCCTGTCTTCTCTCCCGATAGCCAATACATTGCATTTACAAAGGCTAATGACCTGTACACCTATCATATTGCAACCGGCAAGGAAAGTCGTTTGACTTTCGACGGCACTTTCACGACCTTAAATGGATTTGCCAGCTGGGTTTATTGGGAAGAAATTTTTGGCAGGGCTACGCGGTTCCGTGCATTCTGGTGGAGCCCCGACAGCAAAACCATTGCCTATATGCGATTTGATGAGAGCATGGTTCCCATGTTTCCTATATATAATAGTGATGGTCAAAACGGATCATTAGAAGAAACACGTTACCCCAAAGCGGGAGCAAAAAATCCGGAGGTGAAAGTTGGGTTCGTTGGTCCCACCGGTGGTAACACAATTTGGGCTGATTTTAATGCCAAAGATGACCAGTATTTCGGATGGCCCGTTTGGCGTAAAGATGGCAGCAGTCTGCTGGTGCAATGGATCAATCGTGGTCAGGACTCTCTAAAAGTGTATGATGTGAACCCGACTAACGGGTCAAAAAAGCTAATGTATGAGGAAAATCAAAAAACATGGGTCGATCTGGAAGATGGAGCAGGTGGTAGATTCCACTTCTTAGAAAAGCAAGATGCGTTCATATTGGCAAGTGATAAAACCGGATGGAACCATTTGTATCTCCACAAGAATGATGGAACATTGATGAATCCAATCACTTCAGGTAACTACTCAGTTCTTGATATCGAATTGATTGATGAAGCTGGTGGCTGGATTTATTTTATCGCCAAGGGAAAAGAAAGTTCGGCGCGCACCGATTTTTATAAAGTAAGGTTTGATGGAAAGCAGCTCACTCGATTAACTTTTGGTGATTATAACCATAGTGCTATCCGGTTATCGCCTGCAGGCTTTTATTTTGTTACGACCCATAGCAACGCTTCAACACCATCGCGTATGACCCTCGTTAATAACCAGGGTAAAATTGTTCGTGAGTTAGGAGATAGTAAAGGTGCCGCTATGGATAAATACCAGTTGGCAAAAACAGAGCTCATTCGCATCAAGAGTGCTGACGGCTTATTCGAGTTACCCGCATTAGTAACCTGGCCATTGAACTTCGTGCCCGGTAAAAAATATCCTATGTTGGTGAGTATGTATGGAGGTCCAAATGCAGGTACAGTGACCGATAGCTGGAACTGGTCGGCGAACCGTCAATTATACGCACAGGAAGGATTGATACAAGTTGCATTTGATCACCGTGCCAGTGGCCATTTTGGTAAGGCGGGTGTGAACTATATGCATCGTAACCTCGGTTATTGGGAGATGCAGGACTATATGCAGATGGCTCGCTGGTTCATCAAGAATGGTCAGGCCGATTCAACCAGAATCTGTATTACCGGCTTTAGCTACGGTGGTTATATGAGCTGTTATGCTTTGACCTATGGTGCTGATGTTTTTACCCATGCTATGGCAGGCGGATCAGTGGTAGATTGGAGATTGTATGATTCTCATTATACCGAAAAATTCATGGATACCCCGCAGGAAAATCCGGAGGGATATAAGTCTTCTAATGTTTTGACGCATATCGATAAGTACAAAGGGGTACTCCAGATTGTACATGGCACCATGGATGACAACGTACACATGCAGAATAGTCTGCAATTGATCAGTGCATTGCAAGATAGAGGTAAGCAATTTGAATTTATGCTATATCCCGGTGGACGACATGGTTGGGGCGGAGAGAAGGGAATACATTTTAATAACTTGAAAACCCGCTTCGTTTATCAGCATCTGTTGAAAAAAGAAATTCCGGCTGGTTTGGTTAAATAGTTTTCTTATTTTTGAGGTCAATCCAACCCTATGAAATACTCATTGCCCCTTTGTTGTGTGGCCATGCTTCTACTGCTGTCCACCTCACTGATTGCCCAATCACCAAACGCTCCGGTAAAATATAAGTTACTCATCAATGATGTGGCTTGTAGCAATTTTGATCTGGTAAAAAACCACCCCGATGATGTTCAGTCCATCGAAATTGAATTGAGGAATGGCAACCCCCTTCCCAAGGAGATTTTCTCATTTATACAGCTTAAAAAGCTAATCATTCGGGACCTGGATGGAGAGTTTTTATCCGGGAATTTTTCTGTTTTCAGTCAGTTGCAAGAACTGATGATAGAAGACTGCGATGATTTACTTACCCTTCCTGAGAGCATTGGTAAACTTACCTCTCTGAAGACACTTGATGTGAAGGAGAATTTTAGTTTAGTCAACATACCAGAGTCTGTGTATGAGCTAAATCAACTAGAGAAACTTACATTTCCTATTTCCTCTGACAGGGTACCTGAAGGTCTTGGCAAGTTGACTCAACTCAAAGAATTGTCTATTGAATTCCACAAAAAGAAAAATGACAATTGGATATACGTGCCCGATGAAATCACGCAGCTTTCTTCGCTGAAAACAGTTGAGTTCTATGCTTTGGGTTTACCCAATAAAACACCTCGGGTTTCGCTGGGTCAGATTTCCGGAAGTGCTCGTGTTAAAAGTTTCCTCCAACCCTTTATTTCTGACAGGAAGTAGGCGCCGGATTAACGAACTATTGTTACAGATCCAGCGATCGTCTTTCTCCCATTTCTCGGGTTGATGATGTAGTAGTAGGTACCAACAGGTAAGAGGCTTCCATTAAAGTAGCCGTCCCATTCTGTTGTATATCCCGTGGACTCAAATACTTTTTGTCCATACCGGTTAAACACCTCTATTGTCGCTCCCGGATAGCTCTCCAGATATTGTATTCGCCAGGTATCATTGATGCCATCACCATTAGGTGAGAAGGCGTTAGGTACCAGCGGTGATTTGAGTACTTTAATGAAGACTGTATCGCTGACACTGCAGCCACCAATACCTGTAAGTGTTAACCGATAGGTTATATCATCCGGTGGTGTAGAACTGGGTTGAGCAATATCAGCGCTGTCTAGATAAAGGGCGGGTGTCCAGTCATATTCTAATTGGCTACCAAAATAGAAGGGTTTGATTTTAATGGTTCCTCCTTCCAATACACGCAGGTTATTGGCCATCTGTACAATGGGGTATGGGTGCACCACCACTTCTTGACTGTTTGTATCACTGACACATCCTTTATCATCGTAGATAAACAGGCGAATAGTGTAACTACCGGAATCATTGAACTGCTTGGAGGGATTTTTTACAAACGAGCTGTCGTTACTGCCCATGAACCAGCGCCATTGGGTGACTGCGCCAGACGTGCTGATACTCTTGTCTGTAAATTGCAGTGTGCCCTCACGACATACTTCATTGGACGAAATGTCAAATTGTGCAGATGGCTGTGGGTATATTGTATTCATCAATCGCGTTAGCGAGTCAATACATCCATCTTTAGAAGTGATAATGAGTTGAACAGGGTAAGGACCAACAGCAGCATAGCGGTGGGATGGATTTTTTAGGGTGGAAGGCGTTGGGTCATTTGGATCATTGAAATTCCAGCGATAGCTGAATAATGGTTGACTATTATCTGTAATTGTAGATTGATCAGTAAAAACGCCGTTACCATCCGGAAGACAAACAATCGGCAGGTTGAATGCTACCTGTGGGAGTGGATTGACGCGAATAGTCTGTTGGCGAATGACACTGACACAACCACTGTCTGTAATAACTTGCAATGACGCTTCGTAATTTCCTTCTATGGCATAGGTATGATTAAAGTTACCGGCAGCAGTGAATGTCTGTATTTTACCATCACCCATATTCCAGTTGCGTTGCACAATTTTTCCAACCCTTGGCAGGGAACTATCGGTGAATACTAAAATATTTTTTTCGCAGGACGGATTTCCAAATCCCCATTGTGCGATTGGCGAGGGGTGGATGGTGATATTTTGTGAGGCTGAGTCGCGGCACCCCTTATCAGAGACGTGTAGATACTTGATTGCAAAAGTTCCGGGGCCCGATACGGCCGGATTAAATAAACCATTGACAGGATCGACGATGCCGGTTCCCGAATAAACCGGAACGCCCGGTATGCCGGGGAAGGTAGTGGCAGCCGGACTAATGGCTTGAATCGCGGCATCATTGCAGATACTTTTTGGAGGATTAAAATTGACTTTAGGACTTCTATTCAGCGTGATGGTTTGGGTAAATGCACTCTGGCAGGCAGCAGCATTTCCCGAATAGGCAGTAAGCTTTACGGTATAATTTTTAGTAGCAGGCGCCTGAAAAATAGCATATCGGTTCGCATATCCTTTTAGCGGGGTCGGACTATCATCGTTCGTGATGGCACCAGCAGGATTGCCATTTTCCCACTGAATCTGTAGTTTGGTTACACTACCAAAATCGACAGTCGACGTGTTGATAATTCTAACAGAATCGTTACCACATAAGCCCGCATCATTTATAACTGTAAAGGCAGCTTTCGGAATAGAGCCGTTTACCGTCAATTCACTGGCTATTGAATCTTTACAGCCATTATTGCTGGTGATGACCAGCGTTGTCATATAGAAGTCTGATTTATTCACCAATAGTTTGGCATCCTTCACATTGCTATTGATAAAAGTTGGCTGTGCATTAAAAAGTTTCCCTTTGTCGATGCGCCATTGCCACTGAAAAGCAGCAGCACTTCCGTCGGCGATTTTGCTAGTATCCAGCAGATCTGCTGCGCCATCCGATACGCAGATTTCAGGTAAAATAAAACCTGGTTTAGGCAACGGATGTATAGCTTGCACTCTTTTCAGCGTGTCACTTTTACACCCTTTGCTACTGGTTACTTGTAATTCAATGGTATAATTACCCCAGGCGGTATATGTCTTTTGAAATGCAGCTCCAGTATTCACATCTTTTGTATCGCCATCACCAAAATTCCATTTCCAGTTAGCGAGTGTACCTGCATTGGCAACTGATTGATCAACAAATGATAAGGCCCTCGTTTCACAATAAGGGGTCATCAATGTAAAATTAGCGGTCGGCAGTGGGTTCACTGTTACAGGAATAATCAGTGTGTCACTATAGCAGCCTTTATCGGTAATGGCAAAAAGTTGCACATTGAAGGTGCCGGCAGTTGCATATAAATGAACCGGATTTTGTATTGTATCTGTTTTTGTATTACCAAAACTCCAACGCCACCCGGCTATATTGCTGCCTTTGCCATCTGTTTGGTCTGTGAAGAAACTGCTGTCACGTAAACAATTTTCGCTGAATACTTGAAAGGCTGCCTTTGCCTGCGGATATATGGAGGATAGTGTTTTACGCGTACTATCGATACAACCAAAAGGCGAAGTAACAATCAGTGATACCGAAAAAGGTCCAGTACTGTTATAGGTATATATCGGGTTTTTTATGGAATCAATACCTGCATTGTCACCGAAGTCCCAGCGGTACGTAAAATTGCCTGAGCCATCGGCAATGGTGGTTGAATCGAAGAATCTTGCACTGCCTTCCGGTAAGCAAACAATTGGAAGATTAAAGTTCGGAACCGGTATTGGTCGAATTACAATAGTTGAGGAGAAGGGCATGCTTTTGCAGCCCGAACTATTTTCTACCTCCAGCTGAATATTGTACGTGCCTGTGGCGGTAAATGATTTGGTGCGAGCAGTATTGGCTGTTACTATTTCTGAAGTGCCATCCCCATAATTCCAGTACCATTTCACCATGGTACCAGAAGTGATGGTCGACCCATCAGTAAAAGTCAAAGTTTTGTTCAGACAAGTTGAATCTTTCAATGTGTAATTAGCTATCGGTCTGCCGGTAATAACCAATGCAATCGTTGTATCTCCTGAACAGCCATAGTTGGTTATAGGGCGGTATCGAATAGTAAATGTTCCTTCGGTATTGAAGGTATGTAATGGGTTTTTTAATGAGTCGGTGGTGCCATCTCCCCAGTTCCACAAACCGCTGACGACTTCACCGGTTCCAAGATCAGTAGATGCATCTGAAAATGGTATGGGTGCTCCAATACAATAATTGGCAGGGACTGTAAATCGAGCTTTGGGTGCTGGATTAACAACTACCGGAATCAAATATTCAGCGTTAGAACTATTGCACCCATCCGGAGAAGGATTGGTTGCAAAAAGTCGAATCGTATCATTTCCAGTGGCTGTATAGATAAAGTCTTTTGTACTAGGTCCATTCGAAGGACTGAAATAATACAATTGTTTTCCATTAACAACAGGCGTACTGTCCGGTACCGGTGTTACTGGTCCAATATTCGTATTAGGATTCAATTTGGTACTGCCCCCAAAGTCCCATGTTATAGTGGTGGGCATATAGGTAAGGGGTACTGAAAAATTGAATTTATTTCCAACGCAGGTAGTTGCAAAGTCCAGTCTGCCATAAGGATTCTGAAAAATAGGTGCCAGGAGGTCTTTTACATTGGTGCCTGCGTTATAGCCATAACTTTCAACATTTCCCATTCCGTAAGCCAGTGCGATAAATCCGCTATCTGCTTTGATATTATGACTAGGATTGATAGCTGTGCTCGCAGTAACATCTTCTTGTAAATAAGAATAACTTGAATTGGGTATAGGTACCCAATTAGCTTTTGGTGCAGCATTGTCTATTTTCAAGGAGCCAATATCTGATGTCTTCATCAGGATATTCAGATAGTGAACGCGGATATTGGTATTGGGTGGGGTAAGGTCATTACGTGCAGAAACAACGGATACGTTGTTGATGGTTTGTTCCAATGGATTGATGGTAATCATTTCCGGGTCCCCCGGATAAGGACAATTAGAACCGCAGTTGGCCGGATTTCTCGTATCGCAGGTTTGCGATGTCATGTACTGGACTACTAAAATTGATTTATCGGCAACAATTACGTTGGGTATACTATTTTTAAATTCGTAATAGGTGTTATTGATGAGTGAGGAGGTATTCAATAAACTGCCATTTAAAGTGACCAGTGTTGTAGGGTCACGGACAATAATTCTATAAACATCACTCTGCCGATTGGCAAAGGGAGCGGTAATATAATTTCTGCCCCAAGCATTAGAGGGGAAGACTTGTTGATAAAGATTATCACCCCCACTGGCGCCTGCACAATCAAAGGCTGTCCAGGTGCTGCCGGTAAATACAGCAATAGGTTTACAGGAACTGGAATTGGTACTAACACTTTTGATAGTCGAACCTGTTAAATCCTGCGTCGATTGAACTTGGTAAACATCCCCCTTATTCAGGGTGATTTGATAGGGGGTATTCGCAGGTCTTGAGGGAGTGCCGGAACTTGCCCGTAGTAGGTTCAATTCTATATTGGTGTTATTTTCTGTAGCAACAACGGTAATCTGACT
>CAYUXJ010000008.1:0-97889 GCA_964448845.1 uncultured Sediminibacterium sp. | reverse complement strand
TACGTTTTCCCCTCCCTTGGTTATTTTGAAAATGGCTACGATTGGCTGAATTTTAATGCCACCCTCTCAGTAGCGTACCGCTTCTGATTTTTCCTAACTATTAGATTTTTATTCGCTTCGCCAATTATTTGGAATTGAATCCGAATTTTCCAGCTGGATCAAGAAATTAAATGTCATCCGGAAGATTTCTTATGTAAACACGAACCGGGTCATCGTAGATTCTATCTACTCTTTTCGTACATACATATTTTGTATTGGCACTTGATCTTAGCCAGTCAACTGAATCTTTTGTAACTATACTTGAGTTTTCCCAATCCTGAAATGATAATACACTTCCCTTAAATGTGAATTCATCCTGAAATAATTTAGCAATCGTTGGGAAGTAAACTTCTTCGGTAGCATAAGCAATTCTTACAAAAGGAAGCTGGCTAAAAGTGAAAAGTCGAATAGGTTGTAATATGTAATTTGTATTAATCCATTTTTTAAATCTGAACTTCCGCCATTGACGAATAATTTTATTCCAAAAAATATTTCTTTCTGTTTTTGCCTTATTGATAAATAGATACTTATAGGAAATTGATTGTAATTGAGGCAACATACTATCTAAAAGATTTTTTGAAATAAATAAGCCTTCGATTTGACAACCATACAAATGAAATTTATTAATGTTTTTATCCCTCACTGCCATCCATGCCTGGAACCACCCCTTATGAAGGATAGCATCATGTGAATTTTCTATGAAATCAGATTTAATTTCAATCATCTGTCGGATAAACAACATATTGGAAGCCAAAAAAATAATGTGTCCGAAATTAAATTTTTTGGAATATAAAAGATTGATGTTTGATAAATGGGCTTCATAGAGCGATCCGTCCATAAAGCCGGTAATCAACCTTTCTGGGTTTACTATTACATTCGGTTGACTCGATATTTCTTTTAAATCTACATCGTTTAGTTCAAATATTTTACTTAGGTGTAAAACAATTATGATGGAAAATTTCTTATTATACCTATTTATGTTTTGAATTTGGTCTATTAAAACATTTGGCTTTTCATGGGCTGCCAACGAATAAGCAAATGATATCATGGTGTTTAATTCTGCATTTCGTTTAATACAATCAGATAAAGCAGTCCTGATTTTGAAATGGGGTTCTTAATTTTAAATTTTTCTAAAAAAAGTAATATTCTATTGACTAGTAATTACTTTGTCATTTATAGATTTTGATTTTACACAAACAATTTCACAATCTTCAATGAATTCGGGGTCAGCAATTTCATAAGGTGCTAAAATGAAAATATCTCCGGAAACTAGAAGTGTATCCTGAATTTTCATTTTTCCCCTAATCAATAGATTTATTTCATCTACTTCGGTATGATAATGCGAATCCCATTTTTCTCCTTTTGGATGAATTCTATAGCATACTTCAAAATCTGCCTGATAGGCAGTTGGCTTAAAATTCCCAACAAACCATCCGGCTTTCATGTTCTCAATTCTCTCTATTTTCATAATCCAAAATCCTCCCAATTTGTTTTTTTAAATCCACTATCTGTTACAATATTGATACTAATAGCTCGGTCCGGATGTTTCCTGTTTAGTTTATCGTTAATGAGAATTCTATTGCCACTTGTTACGCCCATAATCAAATGATTCCAGCAGAGGCCTAAACTTCGCAAATGTTTTTCGGTCATTTCACGGGCAGACTCCTTTCTTGCTGTCATTAAAATTATGGTATGACCTTGTGAATCCCATTGATTGATTTTATCAATTACTCCGGGTAATAATTCCGGCGTACTGTCAATTATGTCGCTGAATCTATGGGCGTGTTTAATAATAGTACCATCCAGATCACAAATGATGGTTTTGGGCTTATCAGTATGAAATTCTTTTACTTTTCCACTATAGATGCTTACATCATACGGTGTTCCAAGTGAAATGTATTGGTTATTTTCTATTTGATAGGGAAGTATATTCAAGCTCTCCTTGATCAGATAGTTATAGCTCTCTGATATGTAGCATTCAGGGCGCCCAAGTTCTACAAAATCACTCATTAACATTTTTGCAGATCTAATAAAATCTTTCCCCCTTTTCCAATAGTGGAGACCAATTAAGGCAGAGTTGGACACTGCTTTTTTTTCAACAAAATTTATAATTCGATTTGATTCAATAATTGCAAAACTATTTTTTGGATTAGTAGAATTATAAGTAACTACCGCACCGTCCACATTAATTGATGAAATAAATGTCAAAAACTCATCAGATTCCCAGTCTGTTATCTGGTCACAGTTTGTGATGATAAGATCTTCATCATTATCGATTAGATGCTGACACTGTAAACATGTTTCTACTGACCCCCTGGTTACCGACTCTGTCATAATTTCAACAGAATCAGGTGCTATTTTTTTTAAAATTTCAGAAAGCATCTCATTATGAAGAGGATCTTCATATTTTCTTGTAATGAAAATATATGTTCCTTTTATATTTAAAGTACTAACAGAATGTTCAATCAATGTTTTACCATTAACCTGGATAAGTGGCTTTGGTAAATCAAACCCCTCTTCTTTGAACCTGGTTCCAAGCCCGGCCATTGGTATTACTATATTCATCAATTAAATTATTATAAGTAAAAAAATATTATTTATTGTATTTAGAAATAAAGTCTGAACATATACCAGCACAATAACTCACATCATCTTCATACCATTCAGGCATTACTGCAATACTATTTTTTATCGGCTGTTTCCCAGGAGACGCCCATATATATCCCTTTGATGTCATTGTAACAAAATCATTTTCGTGCCAGAAAAAGTTTAAATTACACAATTTGCTATTTATCAAATGTAATTCTTCTAATGAATATTTGTCTTTACAATGAATCCAAAGGTTTGCGGATTGACTTGTGAGCCATTCAGAATCGATTGGATAATTTGGTTCGTCGTGACCCAGATAAAATTGATTGTTTTTAAACCAAACATCGATTTCCACATCAAATCCAAGTTTCAAAGATTGTTCTATGAAGGTAGGATGATTCTCCCAATCAGGGAGGGGTCCGTTTATATTTCCTCTATGTGAGATTAATAACATATAGATATGCTTATTAAATACTTATAATATTATCCGTGTCAAAAAAATAATTTCTGATTCATTTTTTTAAAAATCTAAATGGGAATGAAATATGCAACTAATTTATTTATTAGAAACATCTTTTCTATTCAATAACATCTCACGTTAATAGAAACTATATGTGAGTATGTATTTGCTATTTTAGATTTAAAACTATTAAAGAATTCTAAAAATTATTTCCTTCCTCCCACCACCATCATCAACCCCACCATCGCCGCTAACGCTATCACGCCCCCCACCAACATACCCTGCCACCATTTCCACTCATTTTTCTTTAAAGGCATCTCAGGGCGATCAATGACCTGGATAGTAGGTGTCTCCTGTATAAGCGCCGTCTTGCTGATCTCTAAATTCTTCACGATCTCCGCAAATACCGTTGCCTGTAAATATTTATTACGGGTACTGATCTCCGCATCTACCTGCGGTGAGGCATAGGCCGGATTGGCATCAAGTAATAATTGGTTGGCTTCTGCCGTCGCATAAGTTTTTCGGTCGAGCATAATACCTAAACTATCGGCCCGCTTTTGTAACCGATCAATATTGGCCTTCAGTCGCTTGGTCTTGGTATCAATATAAAAATCGGTGGTGACCTTTAATAACCGCTCACAAATCTGCTGACTCAGGTACTCATCGCGGGTGGTGGCTTCCAATTCAAAAAATCCTAACTTTTTATCTGTCTTGGCAATTCGTACCTCTTTTTCCAACAATCTTTTGATAATCGTCTGTAGTAAACTGTCTGATAACCGGTCATTCGTTTCCTGACCTGCAGGAAATAAAATCTCTTTTCCTGTTACCGATTTCCATTTTGCCTGTAACCCATACGCGCTGACATACAAATCTGCCAGCGAACCTTTGTCGTCTCTACCCGAAGTCAGCAAGGTTTTTTTTAGTAAGCTGCGGCTCTTCAGTAACTCAAGTACATTATCCCCCGCTAATACCCCATTGCCCCCGCCCATGCTTCCCACATCAAATCCGAATTGACCAGCTAAGGCAGAAATCAGTGAGCCACCTGAGTTTTTGGCATCCTCTACCACAAATGTGAGGCGGGCTGTATAGGTAGTCTTTTTTATCAGCGTATAAGAAATGCCCAGTAAAGCACCGATTACAAAACAGGCCATCAACCATCTTCTTTGACGGAGCGCCCAGCGAAACCTGCTGAATACATCTGTTAGCAGATCAGTAAACGAAAAAGGCGCTTCTTCACGATTGAAAGGCGTTGCCTGTATGGTTGGTCTCTCTGACATAGTTGCGCTGTTAAGTCCTGTTATTTATTTAGCACCGTGATCAGACTGATTAACGTGGCCAATGAACCCACCAATGATGATATCTCCAGGGCACTTAGATTCCTTCGGTCAGCTTCTGATTTTTCAGGAACAATGAGCTTACTGCCGGGTTTCACTTTGGGATAGCGTCGGAAGAATAAGAAATGCTGAATCTTCTGATTTATACCATTGCTGTATTGTACATACGATTTATTGAGGTTACCCCGATCGGTTACACCACCCGCCTCGGAGATATAAGATAAAAACCTGGAACCATCATAACGAAGAATCTGCGGATTGAATACTGCTCCCTGCACCTCTACAAAGGTTTGTCTGCGTGGCACAAAAATGCTGTCCTCGGGTTGTAGCAGAAATTTCTCTCCTCCATCTACCGGGTTTTCTGATAATACATCAGTGCCTACCCGCAATCCACGCCGATAAACCTGAACATCACCCATTGCTGCATTAGGGGAAATACCGCCTGATCTATTTAGCACTTCCTGAATGGTTTCATTTCTTCTTTCCAGCGCATAATCACCTGCATATAGCACTTCCCCCCGCACTTTGACCTTGCCAAGGTTGCGATAATTTAATAGCTGGGGAACGAATACATAATCCAGCGGCGAGAGTAAGGTTTTTTTACTGCGTGCATGTAAAGCACTATCATATTCTACTGTGATTACTTCAATCAAGGTATTGGCCAGCGTATCGCCGCGATTATTTTGTAGTCGCGAAATTTCAATTTTATGGGTAGCAGCATCGAATGAAAATCCTCCTGCCATCAATACGGCATCTTCCAGTGTAAGTCCCTCCCGATAAGCAATGGTTACCGGCCGGTTTACATTTCCGGCAACAACAACTGTTGGCACATCCCGCAGACTATCACGGGAAAGAATGGTAACAGAATCTTCCCTCTGCAAAAGGATGTCCGCCTGTTTCCCATCCAGCACATCCTGTACATGGAAAGAGATCAATTGCCCGCCGGTACCCGGCATTTGTCGCATCAGGTAGCCGCGTTGCAACAGCGCATCGGTGCGAAGACCCTCTGCCTGACGAATTAATTTTCCAAGGGTTAGTCCGGAACTGAGTTCATAATTGCCCGGTTTTTGCACGGCACCCCCCAACAGCACCCGATTGGAAAAGCTGGTACGTATTTTTTCTATTTCAACGAGGTCACCATTCTTCGGAATAAAATAAGCAAAATCACCTGCAGCTACATCCCGTACTTTCTTTTCCTGTTCTCCATTTTGTACCAGTTTGGCGCTGCCTAACCAGGCAGCAGCATCATATCCGCCTGCCAGTTGCAACAGGTCTTGCAGGGTTTCTTTCTCCTGTAATTCATAAATCATCGGCCGCTTGACCTGACCTACCAGCGTAACACGCTTGCCATACACCGGAATATGTATCACATCCTGATCTTGCAACCGAATGGTATTGCTCATGATACCCTTTTGTAAGAAGGCATAGAAGTCAATCGTCTCTACCACCCGGTTGTTCCTGATTAATTCAATTTTTCTGAGTGATCCATTTTCCGAAGGACCATTTGCCTTGTATAAAACGTTGAAGAATCCGGCCAGCGATGAAACCTGATAAGTACCCGGAATCTCCGCCTCACCTACGACAGTTACCCGGATGGTCTTGAAATTAGCCACCATCACCATCACCTGTGTTTTTCCGGTGCTGATGGCAGGATACGCTACTTTCATTTTGTTTTTAATCAACCGCGTGGCTTCATCGAGGCTAAGACCACTGACCTGTATACTGCCGGCATAGGGAAGTACAATTTTTCCATTAGATTGAACGATAACATCGACCGTGGCTTCATTGAGTCCGGTATATTGTATGTTTAACTCATCATCCGGTCCCAGCACATAGCTCTGCGGTGTCGTCAGGCGAAGATTCGGTTCAAAGCTGATGGACTGGTTATTGAAGAAATCAAAACCATAATACTGACTTTGCCGCCTGATGGCAGGCATCTCCTTTACCCAGGAACTATCGCGAAAAAAGCCGGATGTGTCTTTCAGCACCGGAATACTGTTCCCGGATTTTCCCCGGGTCTGTATGCTGAGCAGTCTTTTTTTCAGATTGCCGACTTCAGCAGCGGGTAACCCTCTTTTCACCAACATGGAAATGGCATCCGTCTCTGAAATCCCCCCACGTTGGGCCTGCTGCCAGAGTTGAAGAATCTGCTGGTCACTCAAATTATTGATCCGGGCAGAAGAAAGGTTATTGGCATTAACAGCTTGGGCATAGACCGAGACAGTGAATATACCTGTCAACGGCAATGCTAACCATGCACATAATAAATATTTTATATGTAATTTCATTGCAGGAAATTGGTAATTACAAATATCCACATTTTTCCCTATAAATGGTGGAAAAACGGCTGTTTGGTATTACAATCCGAAGCTGAAGCCGATACCGGACTGGTTATTACTTGAAATGGTACCGGTGGGGAGCGACTTTTGGCTGGTATTGGTATAAAAACCCCAGAGGTGGAGATTATTGATCAATTCATAGGAACAGCGGAAGGAAACCTCGCTGCGATTGAATGTTGGATTGAATAGAAAAGCCGGCTGCGGTTGTTGGAAATATTGTTGCTCTACCGTTCCGGCACCTCCCTTGCGAATGAACTGATAATTCAATTGGCACTTGAGTCTAGGCAAGGGTGTGTACCTCAATCCTACAAATAATCGGTCGAAGTTGTTGCCCATCCAATCGCCGAGACTATAATCATGGTTGGTATAATTCTGTGCAGGTATCAGGTTATTGTAAACGAAGGGATTGACACGGGTATATTCAGCTGATAAAGTGAGATAAGGCAGGAATGCATCGGTTACACTGGCGCCAAATGTAAAGCCCAGCTGGTTGCGGCTTTTATTCTTGTCAAACATGGTGCTGGTGCGGATTTCATCGATGAATAAGGTGGTATACAAGTGCGTATTCGGAAGTTGATTCCGACTGCTCAACTGAAAAAATAATTGTCCGTTAGAACCGGCGAGAATATTGCCGCCGTTGACAATGTTGTCATAGATCTTCAAAAAATTCACGGGTATCAGATAGCCCACCTCCAGGCGGTCGCTGTAAACAATAGACTCGCCGGCTGTGAATGTGAGATGTTTATTGAATTGAATGCTGATGCTGTGGGTAGCCATGAACTTGGGGATGTATCGGATTCTTTCTCCTCCATACACCGTATTGCCCGTTCCATAGGTTCTGACAGAATCGACCAGATTGGAATTCAACCAAAGGTTGGAATAATGAAAACTTAGCCAGCTGAAAGGGCGATAATCGAGCCGCAGATAAGGATTGGCGGGGGACTTATCGGAAAGAACAATCCTTCCGGCTTGTGAATACCCCCACAGTTGTTGGTCAATTCCCACTGCAACAGAGCCATTTTTAAATGCATAGGAAACGCTTCCGCGGATGCGGGAATAGTTGATGCGTCGAGGGTTATTAGTTTCCTTTAAAACAAAGCCGGTATTGGGGGTGAATTGTCGGGTACTGTCTAAACCCGTACCGGCTTCTGTGATGTCATGATAGGAAAACTGGAAGCCCCATCTTTTTCCGCCGTAGGCCCAAACATTCACGCCCGAGCTGGATTGCAGGAAGCTTCCCCGGCTGCCCGAATTTTGTTCTGCTGTAAAAATGGGTTCTGCCTGTATGAGTGATTCTTTGTTGCGGGCAGTGAAGGGTCGCCAGCGTTGATAAGGGTCTTGGCGGAAGCCACTGACAAAATCTTTTCCGGAACGAAAGAGAGATGAATCCATTTCATTACCGTATTCCCGTGCATAAAATAACCATTCTTTTTTTTCAACCGGTGTCAATTGATCCATGCGGCGGCCCAGCGAATCGAGGCAGGAAGCAATGTATTGTCTGCTCAACGGTCGTATCAGGTCATTGAATTGTATCAATCCCTTTTGGGCCATGCGTTCGAGATAAGGATAAACTTCTTTCTGCGGCGATTCCCAAACTACTTGTGCCTGAGCAGTATGAAGTGCAACCATCAGCCAGCAAAGAATAATACCGGTGAGGCGCAGGATATTTTTTTTCATTAATAAGCGTTTTGATCTCCCCGTAGAATATTGATTACCGTTTGTAATATGATCTGGCAGTCGAGCCAGAAGGTCCACCGGTGTATATAGTACAGGTCAAAATTAATTCTTCTCTGCATCGAACCGGGTTCTTTGGTTTCTCCGCGGCAGCCATTTACCTGTGCCCAGCCGGTGATACCCGGCTTTACCAGGTGACGCAACATGTAGTTTTCAACGGTATGCATCGATTCCAGATTCAATGGAGTAGGGTGGGGGCGGGGGCCTACTACACTCATATTTCCCAATAAAACATTCCAGAACTGTGGAAGTTCATCCATGTTGGTTTTGCGCAGCAGCGAGCCCAGCCTGGTTACACGGGGATCTCTTTTTATAGCCTGCTGAAAGTGACCTTCTTCATTCATGTCACTGCTCTCAGCAACCATGGTGCGGAATTTATAGCAGGTAATTTTTTCGTTGTTGAGCCCCCATCTTTCCTGCCTGAAAATGATGGGGCCCCTGGAAGTGATTCTGATCGCGAGGGCAATGAGTGGCAATAACCACCAACCGATGAAGAGAAAGAAGCAAACGGAAAACAGTATATCAAAACTGCTCTTGAGAAGCTTGTTTTCTTTCTTATCCAGCGGCAACGACCGAACGTTGATGATGGGCATCAGTCCGATATTATTCACCTGAATATTCGCTGTCGCATATTGATGTAGATTGGGAATAATGCGTGCCTTGGTGGAGTAGAAATCACATACTTCCACACAGAATTGTATGGCTTCCGCCTCCGAGTCAGGCAGCGCAATCACCACTTCATCGATCCGATTTTCTTTGAGCAAAATGCTAAGGTTATCTATCGGACCCATGTAAGGACAACCATTCAATTGTTTCTGCTCATTGTCTACAAATCCAATGCATTTATAGCCGTAGTAATAATATTTGTTGATGGTTTCGTAGAAGTCCATACCGGCAGCTGAAGCACCCACAATGATCACATTGTCGAGCAGCTTTCCCTGGAAGATGGCAGAGTGCACATTTTTCCGCACGATGTATTTGGTCAAGGTCAGTAACCCGAATAAGGTAAGCAGGTAGTAAGGAAAAAATCCCGGACTGAATCGGATGCTGGTGCCTAAAAAGAAGGAGGCCGAGCTGATTAAGATGGTAAAGAGAATAATCGAGTAGAGGATAAAGATGATCTCTTCAGAAAATTTATTGGAGCGCCGGTCGGCATATAGGCGGGTAAAGGAGGCGGCGATGTACCAGAGCAATAAAGAGAGTAACACAAAAAGATAGGCCTGCTTGTCTGCCGCCACGATGCTTTGTCCCGAACTCAGCCGGGTGGCCAGAAGGTAGGAAATGCCTACGACCGGCGCATCTATGATATAACGGATGACGGTATAGCGGTTATACGGTTTGGCCATAAAATGCGCCGGGCTACCTGCCTTGTTTCAACTCATTTAATACCGCAAGATAAGCATTGGTTACTTCATCCCAATTGTATTTGCTGCCCAGTCCCTTCCTTGCCTGCTCTCTTAACCCATTCATTTTTTCGGGGTCTTGTTCACATTCCTGTAAGAGCGAAGCGATTCCATCCGGCCGGGCAGGAAAAAATAGGCCGAATTTGCCCTCCGTGAGCATCTCCCGGCTGAAGGGGGTATCTATGGCGAGCACTGCACAGCCATATGCCAGGGCTTTGAGCAGGGTGGGATTGGTACCGCCGAATGCATGGCCATGGAGGTAGGCAAAACAATGGTGGTACAGTTCAGCCAGCAAGTTGCTGTCGGTGATATAGCCCGTAAAGATGATACTGGCATTTGCCATCGATTTGAGCCGCTGGGCATAGGCATCTTTGTAGGGAACATCTCCTACAATAACCAGTTTTTTCGAAGAGCCGGCTTCCAGGTAGCCTTCCAGCAGCAGGTCGGCATTGTTATCGGGGATCAGTCTTCCCACAATCAGATAATAACTCCCCGGTTCCAGTCCGATACTGCGCACCAGTTCCGGAGCTTGCGGATAGCGGATATTGGCACCATAAGCAATCACCCTGGAATCTTTTTGAAAGGTTTTCAGGTACACCTGTCGCATCGCTTCGGCATCGGTGATGATGATCTGGTACAGGCGGGTGGCCATCCAGGCAGCCCAATAAAAATACTTGGCTCCGAGTCCCTTCCATTTGGGTCGTTCCCATTCCACCCCATCTACATTGATGCAGGCGGGTTTGCCAAAGAGTCGGGCGATTAATCCCCAGGGGCCGTTCGCAGCGTTCACCGCCAGGATCACATCGGTATGCGAGCAGCAGGCATGCACCATACTGAAAAAGGAGTGAATAATCTGGCTGAGCACCTTGGTTTCAATCGTTGGAACATACACCAGATCAATGCCATTGACCTGTTTGGGATATTCTTTAAAAAGATTTTTATGGCAGTAAATCTTTACCCGAATGCCGCGCGCGACCAATCTTTCTGCCAGTTCTTTGGCAAACGTTTCATATCCACTGTACACATACGGATACCCCCTGGTTCCAATGATGGCAACGGTCATTCCAGGTAATTTATCATTTTATGCTCCCAGGCTTCGAGGCTGAACTTTTCCAACACCCTTTTTCTGCCTGCCTCGCCCGCTGCCTGCAGGCGATTCTTATCCAGCCATGATTCTATGACCGAAACGGCGGTATCAACCTGATCAGCCGGCATCAGGTCGCCGGTTATACCGGCATCAATCATTTCAACTGCACCGCCGAACTGGGTGGCGATAACAGGTTTGGCAGAAGCCATGGCTTCCAGTATAACAGTGGGGAAAGGATCTGGTTGCTGTGACGGTAATAACAATAGGTCAATTGTCTGCATGACGGCGGGTATATCTTCCCGAAACCCCAGGTTATGAACTACCTCACTTAGTTGTAGCGTCTCTATTTGCGTCTGCATTTCCTGATAAAGGTATTCATATCCCGGGTAAGCATCGCCGGCCAGCAAGAAATGTAGCGACGGATGCTTTTGGTGCAGTTGACCGGCTAGCTTTAAAAAATACGACTGCCCCTTCCAGTAGTGCACCCGACCCACCATTCCAATAACAATTGCAGCTGTCGGTAGTTGCAATTCTTTGGTAAGCGTGTGCTCATGCTCCAGGTAGGGACTATAGTCTATTCCATTCTGAATTACTGTTATTCTTTCGGCGGGAAGTACCGATTCCCACGATTGTTTTACCGCTTCTGATACAGCAATGATGCCCACTGCATAGCGATTCATTAGGTGCCCCAATAGTTGCTTCAGCCAAAAAGGATTTTCAATGATTTCATGCACATGCCAGATATGCCTGACACCGCAGTTGCGGGCAGCAAATGCCCCTGCCAATACGCCGGTGGTGTTCGAGTACACCAATTCAATCTTTTCTTTCCGTATGAGTTCCTGCAATTGCTTTCGGGCGCGCAGCAGGGTAGCTATCCGATTGATGATGCCCCCGGGGTTAAAATATTTTCTTCTCAAAATACCCAGACGAACCATCAAAACGGTGGCACCGGCTGATGCTAATTTTTTTACAAGCGGACCATCTTCAGACAAGACGACCCATACATCGTGGTTCCTTTTTTTCAGCAACTGCACTGTGCCCAGAAAAATTTTACTGGCACCATACACATCGGAGGAACTATGTAACAGGAGTATTTTCATGAATCGGGTAGCCGATTTTTGATAAGGCGAGCCGGAACGCCTGCCACGATACTGTAGGGTGGAACATCATGTGTGACCACGCTGCCGGCTGCAACCACTGAGCCTTTTCCAATGGTTACGCCAGCCAGGATCACGCTATTGGAGGCAATCCAGCAATCGTCTTCAATCACCACAGATTGCCGTTGTACACCCTGGCTTTTTATGGTGTTATGGGCGTCTTCAAACACATGGTTTTCGGCATAGATGCTTACGCGGGGAGAGATCATCACGTTGTTGCCAATGGAGATGTGTCCGGAGCAGCCGATATAACAGTAGGGACCAATATTGGAATGGTCACCCACCATTAATCCTTCTCCCGGTTCGCCTCCGTATAAATTGCCCGGACGAATGATGGCATATTTTCCAATGGTTACGCGGTTGCCCAGCATGATTTTTTTAGTGGAACGGGCATTGATTTCTGCATAGTCTTCGATGATCAGTTCTTTTCCTGCGTGCAGGTAACTGGCATAACGAATAGACACCTGTTTTCCTGCCAGCACCCAGCCCGAGGATTTACCCATGAATAATTTTTCCCATAGTCCGCGCAGAAAAAAAGGCAACAGTCGCCAGAGGGTAATCAGTTGATCACCGCCAGACATAGACTCACCCAGTCTTTTTCGGAGGGTTGTGAACATAGGGAATTGCTTGGGGGCAAGTTACAATTAAAGCGAGACCTGATGAAATGATATGGCTTGTGGACTGATTGAAAGGGTGTTCTTGCCATATCGATGATTTATAGTAAAATTGTGTTCATTTCCAACAGCTTCCACCCATGAAAAAGGCATTGATTTGTGGCGTATCCGGTCAAGACGGGGCCTACCTGACAGCCCTCCTGCTGGAGAAAGGGTATGAGGTATATGGAGGTTCTAGGGATGCTACCACCAATCCTTTCGATAACCTGCGCAAACTGGGTCTGCTTAATCACATTCGTCCCGTTTCAATCAATACCATCGATTTCAAAAGCACCCTGGCTACTCTTTCCCGCATCAAGCCCGATGAAGTATATCATTTGTCCGGTCAAAGCTCGGTGGGTTTATCTTTTGAGCAGCCGGTGGAAACTTATGAAAGCATAAGCATCGGTACCCTGAACTTACTGGAAGCCATGCGTTTTACCGGACTCCCTGTGCGCATGTACCATGCCGGCTCGAGTGAATGTTTTGGTGAAACCGATGATCGGCCGGCAGATGAAAATACCCCCTTCCGTCCCCGCAGTCCTTATGCCATCGCCAAGGCTTCTGCGCACTGGCAGGTAATCAATTACAGAGAAGCCTATCAATTATATGCCTGCTCCGGCATTATGTTCAACCACGAATCTCCTTTTCGTCCCCATCGGTTTGTGACGCGTAAAATCGTTGCTACAGCCTGCCGCATCCATCGGGGCAGTCAGGAAAAATTGAACCTGGGTAATTTGCAGATACGACGTGATTGGGGTTGGGCCCCTGAATATGTGGAAGCCATGTGGCGGATGCTGCAACAGGAGAAAGCGCAAGATTTTGTGGTGGCCACCGGAGAGACTCATTCATTGGAGGAATTTACCGATAGAGTGTTTGCTTATCTCCATATGAATTGGCGCGATCATGTCGTTATTGACCCTGAATTATTCCGGCCGGCTGACCTCTTCAACGGCAATGCCAATCCCTCAAAAGCAGCTGACATACTTGGCTGGAAAGCTGCTTACCGCCTGGATGACATTGTGAAAGGCATGATGGATGCAGAATTGAAATAGCAGTAGCGTATTATACTTTCGGTGACATCATCTGCCGGAAAACTTCCATCAGTTCATCTGTTGTTTTTTGCCAGGAAAAATCTTGTAATCGGCGCAGTCCCTTTTGTACCAATTCTTCCTGCAGTGCAGGATTGCTGACAATCATTTTCATTTTTTCTGCAATATCAGCCGGGTCATAGGGATCACAGGTGATGACGGCATCACCCCCAACTTCAGGCAGACAACTATTATTCGCAATTAAGGTAGGCAGCCTATGTTGAAAGGCTTCCAGAATAGGTAGTCCGAAGCCCTCATTGACAGAAACAAAAGCATATAAACTGGCCTGCCGGTAATAATGCGCTAAGGCTTCATCGCTGATGAATCCGGGCAGGAGCACGAAATTTTCCAGCTGTAGTTCCGAAATCAGTTGGCGGATGTTTCCGCTGTCATCTAAATTGTTTTTGGGAACAGTTCCACCGGCCAAAACGAGATAATAATCATGAAAGCCGGCTTCCCGCAAGCGGGCAAAAGCCCTGATCAGGTTGAGCAGGTTTTTTCTTTTCTCGAGTACGCCGATGTGAAGAATATATTTTTTACCGGCATCCATCGAGGCTCTGTAATCGGCAGTTACCACTGCTGTAGATGATTTGGGGGCCAGATGAATAGCATGAATTTTTTCTGGTGCAAGTCTGACACACTGAATGATCTGTTCACGGGAGTGATGCGAGATGGTAATGATGGCCGACGCTTTGCGGGCTGCCGGTACACCAATATGGTGCAATAATTTCAGCCAGATCGGATTGTATTGTTCCGGGTATTGCCAGAAGAAGGCATCATAAAAGATGACGGCTGTTTTGAACTGTATTGGAAACAGCGGGAGAAAATAGTCGGTGCAAAAGAGTATATCACATCCTCTTATTAAACAAATGATGGGTAGGGTAATTTGTTTCCAGCAAAAAAATCGGGCATGTTCTATGGCTTTGAGCCATTTGTTTTTTCCGGTATAAACCGGGAAGGGCGTATCTATAAAATGAATGTCAAATCCAGGATATCCCTTTCTTAGTTGCAGGCAAATTTCTTCGAGAACCGTTTTAGCCCCCGTTTTGGCGATGCGCAGATCCCGAATATCTATGAATACTTGTATGGGGCGGGGCATAAACAGATTCCGGCATTATAGTACATTCGCAGGTAGGGACAAATGACATGTCACCCTTTGACGGGTAAAGATAACCTAACTTGCAGGAGATGAAAAAATTATCAGGGAACCCCTGGTTGGGGTGGATGCCCTTCTTATTGTTGTATGTTGTATTGATTGCGCTGGGGCACCGCGATGCGATGGAAGGGGATGAGGGCCGCTATTTTATGTTTGCTCAACATCTCGCCCAGGGATTTTATTCACCACGGGAAGGATTGAATCTTTGGAATGGCCCCGGCTATCCATTGGTTTTGGTGCCATTTGTCTGGTTGCAAACACCGCTGTTGTGGGCCGTACTGTTGAATGCAGTGTTTCAATATGCATCCCTGGTGATGTTATATAAGTCGCTCCGGTTGCTCGTGAGCAATAAACTATCACTGATATTTTCATTGATTTGGGCATTTTATTATGTCGCTTATAAGGAGCTGGCATGGCTATATACAGAGCCATTGAGTAGTTGCCTGATCGCCTGTTTTTTATTTTACTTCATTCGCTCTTTTTTATCTGTTGCACGTAAAAAAGATACCTGGATAGCCGGTGGCTTAATCGGCTATCTGGCACTGACCAAAGTGATATTCGGTTATGTTATTTTGATTATGTTGTTGGGCTTACTGGCAGCGCGGCTGCTGCGGCGAGAAGAATGGGTAAAAAAATCATTCCTTATCTGGCTCATCGCCCTGTTAGTAAATCTTCCTTACCTGATTTATACTTTCCAGTTAACAGGTAAGCCTTTTTATTGGGCGAACAGCGGTGGCATGTCTTTTTATTGGGCCAGCACACCGGTGGAAGCTGAATTTGGGGACTGGAACGATGATCATTTTACTGCCTACTGCGGGTACGACCCTAACCAGCCTTGCAATGCAGCCCAATTTGCTGTACACCACCAGGCCGATTACGACAGCATCTTTCAATTACAAGGGGTTGCCCGTGATGAAGCATTCCGTCAGAAAGCCTGGCAGAATATTCGACAGCATCCTGTTAAATATGTAAAAAACTGTGTCGCTAATGCGGGGCGCCTTTTTTTCGGACTCCCCTTTTCTTATCATTATTTCAGGATGGCACAATTGATGCGTATTCCGGCAGGTGCCTTGGTTTTCTTTTTATTTGTTTTTGCTTTTGTCAGCAGCTTCTTCTATCGAGGGCAGCATAAAAATATTTTGTTGATTTTAGTGGTTTGTTTATGTCTGTTCCTGGGCGCAACCTTGGTCATATCTGCCTACCAGCGCATGTTGACGGTTATGGTTCCGCTGATATTATTATTATCTGCCGTCTACCTCGATCATTGGCTGCAGCGACTGCGGTCCTCATCAAATTGATTATATTTGCAGCACATGAATCAGGTGCTTAGTATTATTGTTCCCGCCTACAATGAAGAACCTACCATTGGGGCTATTCTAGAACGCCTACTATCGGCAGAATTACCAACCGGTTTTGATAAAGAAATCATCGTCGTAAACGATTGTTCTACCGATAAGACAGGTGATGTAGTGGCTGATTGGATGCAACGCTATCCTTTCATTCGCTATGAGCAACATATGGTGAACCAGGGAAAGGGAGCTGCCCTGCATACCGGTATTCGGCTGGCTACCGGAAATTATATCATCGTGCAGGATGCAGACCTTGAATATGATCCCCGGGAATTTGCCATCTTATTGAAACCCATTATCGAAGAACATGCCGATGTGGTGTATGGCTCCCGCTTCATTGGCGGCAACCCCCACCGCATACTTTTCTTCTGGCATAGCATCGGCAATAAAGTACTCACTTTCCTTTCGAACATGTTCACCAATCTGAATCTTACAGATATGGAGACTTGTTATAAATTGTTCCGGGCAGACATTTTAAAAAGTCTCGATTTAAAGGAAAAACGTTTCGGCTTTGAGCCGGAAGTAACCGCCAAAATGGTTCGCTTTCCCGGGGTGCGTATTTATGAAGTCGGCATTTCCTATTATGGCAGAACCTTTGCAGAAGGAAAAAAGATCAACTGGAAAGATGGGTTTCGTGCCATCTACTGCATCATCCGTTACGGATTATTTAAATGATACAGCTGTTTCCGCATCGGAGGGGAGTTCTATAGTTTGTTCCTTTTGATACATCAGTACATTGATCATTAGTCCGCTTAGGAAGTTAATGGTATAGGTGATGTAATTGAACGTGTCGATATAGGAAGTAAACAGCGGTATCAGCATTCCGATCTTTAACAATACTACCGCCATCACCAGTCTTTTTTGTTTGCCCGTTGAATGATTTAGTGCACGGAAGCCTGTTTGCAACAGCAGCCAATAGATGTATACATATACCAGCAGAACAGGTATGCCTGCCTGAACACCAATGATGATGAGTTGATTTTCCCCACCCACGTGGTCATTGGTTTCCATGGCTACCCGACCTGAAGACCCGAGACCCAGACCGAGCGGATTTGCTGCCATAGCCTGCAAGCCATTCACCCATTCCAGCAAGTGACCAATGCTGGAGGCATTTTGAAACCGAAGGGTATCAATAACGAAGATGAGCAGGTCACCTTTTACCACAAATACCAGCAGGATTGCTGCGGCAATAAATGAAAGATGAAAAAAACGTATAAGCTTCTGTTGACGGGTAAGGTGAGCAAAGCAATAGAAAAGAATGAAATAGTTTATGAGGGAGGCCCGTGAAACAGCGAGCACGATACAAAACAGGGTGGCCAGCAGGGAAGCAGCATAAAAACCCGTAAACCGAAAATGCATGAAGCGATCTCCTGCCAGTGCCAGCAAAACGGAAAGAGTAAGTACTGTTGAGGCAGCCAATTCCAGTGGACTGGAGAAAATACTTCCGAATCTTTTTAGCCCGGTCTCCGTTTCGAATGTCCAGAAAAGACCATAGTTACCCGATTGCTCTGCATTGAAAAAACGAATGTGGAAGTCCATAAATCCCGTTTTCGTATGCAGGTGCTCATAGGGCAGCCATTCCACAAAAAACAATACAGCGGCGGCTGCCAGTGTGACCAAACAAATCCATGAAAACAGGTAATTGAGGTTAATTGCTGAGGCACGACAAAATCGGCCGGTGAAATAAATGAGCGGGAACAGGGAAAGTGCTTTAAAAGCCAGGAGGCGGCTCATAAAAGGGTAGGGGCCGATGGGCAGAATGAGGTATAGGAGGGTGGCGGAAAGGAATACCAGCATCCACTTATCAACAGGATGCCACTTAGGCCGATGTTGTAGCGTGAAAACCACCATGACAAAGGCACCCAGTGCAATGATTTCCTTACAGCCCTGCAAGAAGGGTATGAGGGAGGCAAAGCCATAAAGATGTGTAACAGAGAGTGCTTGAATATAAATGGGTAAGCCCCCAATTACAAATATGGGCAACCCCCGGATGTCTTTTTTTAGCAGCAGGTAGGCACCATACAGAAATGATGCGATGTATATGATTGGGAATAAGATCATGTATGAAATGTCAGTGAGGCATTGGGTGATCGTACGTTATGTTTCCTGTCAGGCCGTCACGAATAGCAGTCATAACAGCCTTCGCTTTTTTCCACCTCAAACGTATCAAAAAGTAAAGTAAAATACCTGAGAAATACATAAGGTGAAACAATAAAACAGTTGGCACACAGAACCAGGGTGTATATTTTTTCAATATCCAAATGCTGTTTCTTGTATTGAGGTAGTGAACAATGGGGTTTACGATGCCCTCATTTGTCTTTTTTTCGCCTTTATTCGACATGCCGCCCACGTGCCAAATTATGGAGGAGGGCAGCAAATCAAGTTCGAAGCCGGCTTGTCGGATACGAAAACTGAGATCGACATCTTCAAAATACATGAACATCTTTTCCGACAAAAGTCCGGTCTTTTTCAAGACCTCGGTTCTTATCATAAAGGCACACCCCGTTATCCAGTGCACCCTTAAAGGGTCACCTGTTTGTAGCTGCGCACCGGGGAGGGTTGTTCGAACGATGGGGTGCCCCAGCCATTGGTTATAAAAGGATCCTGCATTCCAAATTTTATCGGAAGGTTCATGGAAATAGATCAGTGGCTGAACAGCTCCGATTGTAGGATGCTGCTCCAGGTGTTGAATGAGCAGCGACAAAAAGTTGGCAGCAACGGTGGTGTCGTTATTCAGAAGTAGTATGTATTGATAACCCTGATCGATGGCATACCTGATGGCGAGGTTATTGCCTCCGGTAAAACCCAGGTTGTCTTCGGCCTGGATATAAATGATATCGGGGAATTCCTGCTGCAATTGACGGCCTGAACCGTCTGCCGACTGATTATCTACCAATAGTACATCCCCTTGATTGGCCGGAATTTGCAGCAGCGAAAGCAGGCAGGCACGGGTGAGTGCATAACTGTTCCAGTTGACCAGTATGACAGCGGTTTTATTGATCACCCTCGCAAGTTAAACATTTACCCTGCATTGGCATAGACAGGGAATAGGTGTCAGGAAAATCGATGCTGCCAATAAGGGTAAAAGCTTTTTTCGAAACTTAACTTTTTTTGCAGATACGAGCTGTTTTCCAGACTGAGTAAACGATTCAATCCTTTCCATTTTTCGGCCGTTAATTGTCCGGCATACTGCCGGGAAAAATCGCGGGCAAGACAGATTTCCTCCCGTAAAAAATCGGAGGGTCCTGTTAATTGGCGCAAGTGATCTAGCCAGCGACGCGTGCGGTTACGGGAATGATGAGTTGAAAAGGTAAGATTAGATGTGTGCTGCCTGTATTTAATCAGGGGTTGGGGCAGACAGGCGATTTTTCCAAAGCCGAAAGCAGCCATGGCCAACCAGGCATCGTAAATATATTGATTTGTTTGCGGCAGGTCAGCCATCACTTGTTTCATGTTGGCATTCATGAGGATGGTGCACCCGGAAACCATATTGCCATAAAGGAAGGTGTCCCACACATGTTTATACCGATGCTGGCCTCTTTGTTGATGCACGGAGTCACAAAGTATCTGATGCTCGTTATCAATTAAGATTAGATCAGAATAGACCAGCGCGGGTTCATGGGTGCCTGCCTCAAGCGCTTGTAAATATTGTAGCGAGCGCTCCAGCTTCTCCGGTAACCAACTATCATCCTGGTCGCAGAATGCGATGTAGAAGCCATCCGGCACCAGGGCAACTGCCTGCCGAAAGTTTTCATTCACGCCCAGCCGCTGTGGATTCCTGCTGATAAGCACTTTAGCAGGCGGCTTAAATTTTTCCAGCAGTTGCGGCGTGTTATCATCGGATGCGTCATCACAAATGATGATGAGATCGGGTTGCCTGCTTTGCTGTAGTATCGAGTCGAGTTGCGCTTCGATGAAGGCAGCCCCGTTGCAGGTGGCCATAACGACTGCTATGCTTGGCTGACTATTAGTATTCATCCGGCAACAGGTTTTTCTTTTTCAGCATCCATTCTTTCAGTGGCTGAATGAAGTCGAGTAAAAAGTGATTTTTAAAGATCCACCATTGTACAGCAAAAAAAGCTAGTCCGCAGCTCAGGGTTGCGGTGGGAACAAATATCCAAACGGGTAGCTCCCAGTTCCGCAGTACGAATAAGATGGGCAGAAAAGGTACTGTTCCCGCCAGGGATTGCCAGCCATATTTCCATTGCACATCCGGAGAAAAAAACTTTCGCATAAAATATATATATCCCAGCGTTACGACGCCCTCGGTTGCTATGTTGGCAATGGCTGCGCCGGTAGATTTCCAGGTTGGTACCAGCAGCCAGTTCAGTAGCAAACAGGTGATGGCTCCGGCCAGTACGGAATAGAAGATTTCTTTGGTTTTTCCTGCTGGCAGTAAGATCTGGAAACAATAAAAATGACCCAGTCCGATGAGCAGGGGTAAGAGAGCTACAATGCGCATCACCGGAATGGCTTCGGTGAATTGGTTGCCGGAGAACAAAAGAATGCATTCCGGCGCCAAGAGGGCAAGTCCGGCACATACGGGTATGGAAAAGAAAAGTAAAAAGCGAAAAGACTGATCGAGTAATACTCTGATGCGGGGGAGATTATTTTCTTGAAAATGTCTTGTGATAATGGGAATGAGAATAACTCCCATGGCTGTAACGATAGGTATGGTCAGCTTCACCAGTTTGACTGCAGCAGCATATAATCCAACTGATTCATCATCTGAAAGAAAGCCAAGAACAACCGTATCGAGCATGGTATAAATACTGGCCGCCAGGGTTGTACTAAACAGGTAGAGTAGCGGCTTAACATGTCGCCTTAGGTTGAGTCCGCGCAAGGTAAAATGTGTTTTCCGAAAGCACATGATCAGGCTGAGCAATTGATTACCCAGTATAGAGAAGATAACTACCAACAGATATTTTTCATGATCTGTTTTTGACTGAACCAATACGAGCAATAAGATAAGGGCAATGATTTTAATAATAACCGAACGGATTGTAATGCTCTTGAATGCTTCGAGTCCGGAAAAGAACCAGTCGGTATAGCTAAAGCTGAATAAAATGAGTGAGCCGGCCAACAGAAATAAACGGTAGTGGGGGTCGAAGAAAGGGAAACAGGAAATCAATAAAAGATAAACGATGGATAGCAAAAGGCTGGCACCCAAAAAAATCAGGGACAGCTCGCTGAATGATTTGGCCAATTGTTCCGGATCATCGCGGTGGCGGGCTATTTCGGTGATACCATAGATAGGGATACCTAAAGCGGCAAAGAGCGCAAAATACTGTCCGAGCGAGACCGCCATTTGTACTGAGCCAATACCTTCCGGTCCTAGTATATGGGAGGCATACGGGAAGCTTAGCAGGGGAAAAAGCAGGTTGACCAGGGAGAGTAATACCGTATACAGGAAGTTTTTTGTCATACCATTACGGTGCTAGGGGCGGCATGCCCTGGTCATCAATTATGAAAAACCGATAAGGTCAAGCGAGCGACTGACCAGCTGCGGTTACAGGTGTCGTTCACATTTCCTCCGGCATCACTGAGTTGCAGGGTAAATTGATTGTTGGTATGTGCAAATGTTTGAACAATGGAATAAGCATTGGTACCCAGTTGTGCCGGGGAACCGCTGCAAATACCCGGTAATCCTATTTGCCTGGCATTGGTGCCGGCAACGCCGAGGGAAGTACCATTACCCAGCCAGTTGGGGTAACTCTGTTTCACGGCGGGGTCATTTGAAAATCCGGTCAGCAGCCGGGTTTGTCCATCTCCTTCCATTTTCCACAGATCGTTTCTCCAGTTATTGTGCAGGTTGAGCTCAATCTCAACCCGAAGGATATCATGCTTGGGCAAGTCATTCAAATCAAGCCGTACAATATTATTATTTAGTTTTCCCAGTACGGTTTGTCCGTTAAAAGTACTGATGCGGGGGGTAGATAAAACACCGAAACTGCCATTATTCCAGCCAGCAACCTGCAGCTCCAATAGTTCGCCGGAGGAAAAAGTATTGTCATAAACGACATGCTTCACCGTCAGCTGTTTGACACATCCCGAAAAGGAGATGGACAACAGGAGGAGGGCAAGCCCAAACAAGGATTGGGTATGGGGTCGATGCTGATTCATGGGTAGCACTGTCAAAAATAACGAATATCGCTGATTCGGGTTCCAAATGGGGGCATCCCGGACCGCTGAACAGATATTTCTCCAAGGTTCTTATTACTTTATTAATTTTGCCGACATGACAAAACCCCCTGTCACTATTCCGGTAATCAACCGGTCTGCCTTTCCCTTGCCTGCCTATGCCACTGCCGGCTCTTCGGGCCTGGACGTGCGCGCCAATATAGATGCCCCTATCACCCTTGCCTCCCTGGAGAGAACATTGGTTCCTACGGGACTATTTGTTGCCATACCCCTGGGATATGAAATTCAGGTGCGTCCCCGCAGCGGACTGGCAGTAAAACAGGGTTTGACATGTCTGAATACCCCCGGAACCATTGATGCAGATTATCGGGGAGAAATAAAAGTGATACTTATTAATCTATCGCAGGATCCGCAAGTCATACAGCCGGGTGATCGAATCGCTCAACTGGTTTTGCAGGCAGTAGATATCATCCAATGGCAACCGGTAGAACAATTGGATGAAACTGACAGAGGGAGTGGTGGTTTTGGACATACCGGAAAACAATAAAAAAATGAAAAAGCTAACGGGCTTTCTTTTGCTGGCACTTGCCTTTTCTGCCTGTACAACGACCAGAAAAACGCAGGGACTTCAAGATGCTATGTCTAAGAAAGACACCACACAGTCGGTCATCATAAAGGAAGTGAAAGTTGATTCGGGCGCCATTGTTCGCGATATCCTGCAAAAAGTAGTTTCCAATAAAGTCGATTTTAACACGTTCAATGCCAAAATAAAAGTGGACTATGAAAGTGCTGAAAAGAGCGACAATTACACCATCTACCTGAGCATGCGCAAAGACAGCGTTATCCTCATCAAAGTGAAAGGAAGTTTTTTAGGTATTTCATCTGTAGGTCTTGAAGCCCAGATAAAGAAAGACAGTATTATCCTGGTTCAATTGGTAGGTGATAAGAATGTAAAATATCGTTCCATTAGCTATCTCCAGGAGATCAGCCAGATACCCTTTGACTTTGCTACCTTGCAAGACATCATCATGGGGAACCCTATTTATATAGACAGTAATGTACTTTCTTATAAAAATACCGAAAGCGAATTGTTGGTACAAATGGCAGGTGAAGTATTCAAACATCTGATGACACTGAATAATACAAATTACCAGATCACGCACAGCAAACTCGATGATATCAATGTTGAACGGAACCGCACCTGTGATATCAGTCAGAATACTTATCAGCCGCTGGGTAAATTCATGTTTGCAACTTATCGGAAAATAACGGTCTCTGAAAAATCAAAGCTGGATGTGTTCCTCGATTTTAAAGAGTATAGTATCAATGAACCGTTAAAATATACTTTCGATATTCCCAAGAACTTAAAACGTAAGTAACTTCACTGCATTGCAGTACTTACTATTCCTATAATCATGCCCTTTTTCAAACAATGTTTTCTTCTCTTAACCCTATCCTGCCTGCTGGCAGGCGGATTGTTGGCCCAGAACTCGAGAGAAGATTTACAGAAGCGGGAGCAGGAATTACAAAAGGAACTCACTGAATTAAACAGGTTATACAGCGAAACGCAGAACAATAAAAAATTATCGCTGCGCCAATTAGCCATTATAAAAAGTAAGATCAACCGGCGGGAAGAACTCGTCAACAGTATCAATAAACAGATCCGCCAGTTAGATGAGACCATCTTTCTTAAGGAAAGGGATATTTACCGGCTGCGCCGGGAATTAGATACCCTGAAGCTGAAATATGCCAAGAGTATAAATTTTGCCTTCAAGCATAGAAGTAATTACGAATACCTCAACTTCTTATTTTCTGCCGTTAATTTCAATGATGCCATTAAAAGGGTTGCCTACTTAAGAAGTTACCGGCGCAATCGGGAGACACAAGCAGTTGCTATAGCTAAATCGGAAGTCTTATTAAAAGAAAAAATCGAACTCCTTAGTAGCAGCAAAAAAGAACGGGTGAGTACCCTGCTGGTTCAAAATGAACAGCTGAAGGTTTTACAGACGGATAAAAAAGAGCAGGATAAAGTAGTTGAACAACTCAAAGGCAGGGAAAAAGAGTTGACGACTCAAATACGTGAAAAAGAGAAGCAGCGGCAGCGGGTGCAGCAAGCCTTCCAAGCAATTATTCGTCGGGAAATCGAGGAAGCCAAGAAACGAGAAACTGCCCGGATAAAAGCACAAGAAGATAAAGCCAAAACCCAGTCGGGTCGTTCGGCCGGGCCGGATGTGAATGAAGGGGTGACCGGTTTAGCATCCCCCTATCGCGACCGTACATATACGCCATTAGAATCTACGCCCGAAGGCAGGGAGATGTCGATCAACTTTGAAAATAACCGGGGCTCACTTCCCTGGCCGGTATCCTCCGGTGTGGTGACCGCACATTTTGGTATTGAAACCATCCCCGGCACTAAACTTAAGCGCAAAACAGATGGAATAGAGATTTCCCTGCCTGTAGGCTCGGTGGTGAAATGTGTGGCCGATGGCAAAATATCATATATCAGCGAGGTAGAAGGTGAACAAATGATCATCATTCAGCATGGTAAATATTTTACCGGTTATACCAATTTATCTTCGGTATCTGTCAATAAAAACCAGGAAGTGAAAGCCGGCACTGTGCTGGGTCGTTCCGGGGTTTCCATAGATGGGGAGGGTTCTCTGATCTTTATGATCATGAACGAAAAGAGTGCGCCCATTGACCCCGAAATCTGGTTAAAGAGCAGAAAATAGCAGACAGGTTGTTTGTCTATACATTTCTGTTGCTCCGCCAACATCCCTCTCTTTTGTTGCTCATCTTTGGCGCGCTAAAAATCTGTATCTTGGTGAAAATCATTCCAGCATGGGTCAATATATACTCGCCTTTGATCAGGGTACCACCAGCAGCCGGGCCATTGTTTTCGATCGAGCAGGCAACATCAAATCTATTGCACAAAAAGAGTTCTCGCAGATTTTTCCACAACCCGGTTGGGTAGAACATGATGCTGCAGAAATATGGAGTACCCAATTGGGCGTAGCTGCAGAAGCAGTCATCAAGGCGCATCTGTCCATGAAAGACATTGCTGCCATTGGTATCACCAACCAGCGGGAAACAACCGTCATCTGGGATCGGCATACTGGTCAACCCCTGCACCATGCCATTGTTTGGCAAGATAGACGCACGGCAAGCTATTGTGATCAATTGAAACAGGAGGGGTGGGAGAATGCTATTCGACAAAAGACCGGACTTGTAGTGGATGCATATTTTTCAGGCACCAAGCTAAAATGGTTACTTGATCATATTCCCGGTGCGCGCGAGAAAGCCGCTCGCGGTGAAATATGTTTTGGCACCATCGATTGCTGGTTGCTTTGGAAACTGACCAACGGAAAAGTGCATGCAACCGATGTGTCCAATGCCAGCCGAACCATGTTGTACAACATTCATACCCTGCAATGGGATAAAGAACTGCTAGAACTGATGCAGATTCCTGCATCCGTGCTGCCACAGGTAAAAAGCAGCAGTGAAGTATATGGTCATACCGACCAGATTCTGACGGCACAATCAGTGCCCATAGCAGGTATAGCCGGCGATCAGCAGGCGGCCCTTTTCGGACAAATGTGTACGCGTCCCGGAATGGTAAAGAATACTTACGGCACCGGCTGTTTTATGTTAATGAATACCGGCACAAATGCAGTACCTTCTTCCAATAACCTGCTTACTACCATCGCCTGGCAAATTGATGGTAATACGGAATATGCCTTAGAAGGAAGTGTTTTCATTGGCGGCGCTGTGGTGCAGTGGCTGCGCGATGGATTAAAGATTATTCGCAGTTCGGGTGAAGTAGAGGGATTGGCAACGGCCGTACCGCACAGTGATGGGGTTTACCTGGTGCCGGCTTTTGCCGGATTAGGGGCGCCACACTGGAACCAACATGCACGTGGTACCATCTTTGGTATTACACGCGGTACCACCCAATCACATATTGCGAGGGCAGCACTCGAGAGCATCGCTTATCAGACCATGGATGTGCTCAAAGCCATGGAAGCCGATGCCGGCATCGCAATTCGTGAATTGCGGGTAGATGGTGGCGCTACCGCAAATGATCTGCTCATGCAATTTCAATGTGACATGCTCAATACAGAGGTGGTAAGACCCTCTATTACTGAAACCACTGCGCTGGGTGCCGCCTATCTCGCCGGATTAGCGGTTGGTTATTGGAAAAGTATTGATGAGATAGCACAACTCTGGCAAGTCAATAAAACATTCCAGCCTGGCATGAACGAGGAACAAAGAAATAAATTGACAAACGGCTGGAAAAGAGCAGTAGCAGCTACCATACATTGGGCAAATGATGATACGACGAATCGCTGAAATGCCAATTAAAAGATGAACAGAAACTACATGCAGCAGCAGCTGAATGAAACAGCTGAATGGGATATGGTAATCATTGGGGGCGGTGCCACCGGATTAGGCACTGCTGTAGATGCTGCTACACGTGGTTATAAAACCCTCTTGCTTGAGCAGGCTGATTTCGGTAAGGGAACCTCCAGCCGCTCTACAAAATTGGTGCATGGAGGTGTTCGGTACCTGGCCCAGGGAAATGTAAAGCTGGTGATGGAAGCCCTCAAGGAAAGAGGTCGCCTCTTAAAGAATGCACCCCACCTGACTTTTGTGCAACCATTTATTGTGCCCGCTTATCGTTGGTGGGAAAAGTATTATTATGCCATCGGACTTCGGATGTATGATCTGCTTTCCGGCAGCTGGTCACTTGGAAAGACCAAAGTTTTGAATCGAGCAGAAACCATTGAGTGGTTGCCTTCCGTTCGGAGAGATCAGCTCTCAGGTGGAATCCTTTACTATGATGGTCAGTTTGATGATAGCCGCCTATGTGTAGAGTTGGCAGTCACCGCGGCCCGTCAAAAAGCCATCCTGCTGAATTATTGCCGCGTGACTCAATTGCAACACAGCAATGGAAAAATTGTCGGTCTGACATTTACAGATCAAATCAGTGGGAAGGATCATACGATTCAATCAAAGGTAGTAATCAACGCTACCGGGGTATTTACAGATGCAATTCTTCAGTTGGATGATGCGAACCGCCATCGCATGGTTACTCCCTCACAGGGTATTCACCTGGTGGTATCTGCTGATTTGTTTCAGGGTAAAGCCGCCATGATGATTCCCAAAACCGATGATGGTCGCGTTTTATTTGCTGTTCCCTGGATGGGAAAAGTTTTATTGGGCACTACCGATACTGCTGTAGAAAATATAGAACTAGAACCCAAACCACTCGAGTCAGAAACACAATACATCATAGCACATTTCAATCGCTATAGCCTGAAACCCATTTCAAATAGCGATGTACTCAGTGTTTATGCAGGACTTCGTCCGCTCGTTACGCAGGAGGGAAATGGAAATACAGCCATGCTTTCACGCGATCATACGCTGTTGATTGCTGCCTCCGGACTCATTACCATAACAGGCGGCAAGTGGACGACCTACCGAAAGATGGCCCAGGATGCGGTAGATAATGCAGCATTTGTCGGAAAATTAGAAAAACAGCTTTGTGTTACCACAACATTCCCCATTGGCGATCCGGCGCATCGTTTGCAAAAAATAACGGATTGGTGCGAAGAAGATCCAGCTTATCACGAACTGATTCATCCTGCATATCCATATACCCGTGCAGAAATCAAATATGCTGTGCAGCATGAGCTCGCCGTAACGATTGAAGACATACTTGCCCGCAGAACGCGGTTATTGTTTTTAGATGCCCGCGCAGCCTTACAAAGTGCCGAACGTGTCGCTGCCTGGATGGCAGCAGAAAGCGGTTTCGATGATCAATGGCAACAAGAGCAAATTAAGCAGTTTGAAAATGTTGCTCGTCATTATTTAATTAACTAATTTGACAACTTAAAGCGATGTCTATGACCCCATTTGTTGCTGAACTCGTTGGTACAACTATGTTGTTGATATTGGGCAATGGCGTAGTTGCCAATGTAATTTTAGATAAGACCAAAGGGAATAATGGCGGATTGATGGCCATTACTATTGGTTGGGCCATGGCTGTTTTCGTCAGTGTTTATATGACGGCGTCCATCAGTGGTGCGCATCTCAATCCCGCTGTTACCCTGGCACTTGCCCTGCAAGGGCAGCTCGCCTGGAACCTGGTGCCTGTATATTTTTCAGCACAGCTTATCGGAGCCATGCTCGGAGCAGGTATTGTTTGGTTTACATATCGCCGCCACCTGGATGCTACCAGCGATGCAGCAACCTGTCTGGCCGTATTCAGCACCTCGCCAGCTATAAGAAATCATGTTGAGAATTTTCTAACGGAGACCATCGCAACGATGGTTTTTGTTGTTGGAATTCTATTCATATCTGCACCGCAACATTCTTTGGGAGCATTGAATGCGCTTCCCGTTGCATTGCTGGTATTGGCCATCGGATTAAGCCTAGGTGGTCCTACCGGGTATGCTATCAATCCTGCCCGTGATCTGGGACCCCGCATCATGCATGCATTGTTGCCCATCAAAGATAAAGGCGATTCAGACTGGGGTTATGCCTGGGTGCCGGTAGCAGGACCACTTTGCGGCGCAGCACTGGCGGCCCTTTTATACAGTTATTGCCTCAGTTGATTCGAGGGTTAGTTTTTTTTCCGGTAGGTTACCTTATGCGCCCCTTTTCTGATGATTCCCTGAAAGGGCCAGGAAAAAGCAGCTTCTTCCGGAAGACTGGGAGAAACGGGATGGGCAAAATAATCAGAGTAATATATTTTCATCAGAATAATGAAATAGGATATAATCAGCGGACCGAACACCAGTCCGGTGATGCCGAAAGTTTGTAACCCGATAATCACCCCCAACACGGTGACCAGCGGATGCACATTTGCCATTTTTTTCGCCAGAATAAACCGAATAACATTATCAATGGTTCCCATCACCAAAATACCCCAGGCAGTCAGAAAAATCGCTTGCCAGGTTTGCTCCTGCATTACCAGGTAGGCAGCAATGGGTATCCAGAATAATCCGGTACCGATGATGGGTAAAATAGAAGTGGCTCCGGTTAAGATGGCCCAGAATCCGGCATCAGGAACACCACAAATCAAATAACCAATATAGGCGGTAAATCCTTGACCGAATGCGACGAGTGGCACCCCCACTGCATTGCTGAAGGTTTGGGCCTGCAGCTCTTCCCCGAAAACCAGGATCTTTCTGCGACTAAAAGGTAAGTAATGCAGGATGGCTGCTTCCAGTCGGTTGATATTCACCAACATGAAGTAGAGGAAAAAATACATCATGGTGATCGATGCCAGGGCATTGAGTCCACCACTCAGCGCCGAGGTAAGAAAATGATTCATGAACTGTTGCACCTGTTGCAGGTTTTGTTCACTCAACAGCTGAATATGAAATTGTTTTTGAATGGATTCATCCAGCGCACGCAACGGCGTATAAATATTACCCATATTACTGCTGAATAGCTGCACTTTTTTTATCAGCATTGCCCCGAAAATGATGACGGGTATCAAAAAGATAAAAAACGAAACAACGATTACCAGTATGGCTGTCAGACTTTTACTCCATTTCTTTTTTGAAATGAGCCAATTGGCAGGTTTTTTGCTGAGTACATAGAAAATGATAGCTCCCAGGAAGGCAGTAAAAAATGCCCGCAGGGTAAAAAGCAGAAACAGTGCAAAAATGATGATGACTGCTAAAAATAAATACCTGTTGATGCGGTGGTTAGGCTGATTTTCCATCGTATATTTATAGTGAAAACTTACCCCAAGATACAAAAAAAGTAGTTGGAGGGTTGGCGATCATTCAAACGAAATAATACCAAGTATATGAGCGATAAAGAAAAATTCATCACCGGATTGATCCTGGGTGGACTCGCCGGGGCTGCCCTCACGCTTTTTTTAAGTTCCAATAAAGGCAAGGAAATGGTCAGCGACTTAAAAGATAAGTCGGATGATCTGCAAGACAATGTGAAGGAAAAAGTAGCTGAATTCGAAACGGCTATGGAAAACTTATTGGAAAAAGCACGCAAAGTGACCGAGCAATTTAATGGGGCTCCCCAGGAGCCTACCGCCTAATTTTTCAGTATGGAACCGCAATCCGACCCATTTTTTCAGCAATACAAGAATTTGATTGAGCAGCATGTACTCAACAGGGTCCGATTATTCCAATTACAGGCTGTAAAAAAAATTGCAGCTCTTTCTGCCGGGTTTACCATACTTACTTTACTTGCCCTTTTATTCTTCATGCTCATCATGAGTGCCAGCATGATGTTGGGATTCTATTTGGCCGGACCTACGGGGTCGCTGCAAATGGGGTTTGCCTGTGTGGCAATTATGTATCTGCTCCTGGCTATTTTGCTTTACTTGTTCCGGAAGTCTATTCAAAAGAAAATCATGGATCAGGTAGTCGCCTCTTTGCTGGAAGAAAAATCTGAACCCGATGAAACCACTCTTAGCTAAATCACCCATCCGCAATCTGGAAGCGCTGGAGGAAGAGATTGGCCGGCTGAAGTTGCATGTACAGGAAGAGGAGGCTCTGTTGGTAAAAAAAACAGGTCAAATACCCCTGGAACTGCTGAAAAAAGCTGGGTTAGGTATTGTTGAAGTCATTGCCGGCAGGCAGGGTGTGAGTGGCATCACCCAATTGTTGCAGGCCGGATACTATTGGCTGAAGGGCAAAAAGCAACAAGAAGATACCAGCAACGTGACAAAAGAAAAGCTAACCGGGGGGGCTGTGAATATCGGACTTGCCGGCTTCATTCATCTATTAGGAAAATTACTCAAGCGCTGATTCGCCGTCCAATAGCCCGATTTTCTCCGAAATCATTGATTCTTAGTGCTCTTTATCTTTTTCAAGCTGTTTTTTTTCAAAGGATTCCTGCCCCCGGCAGTCAAGAGTTCGCGATCCCGGGGTGGGGGCAATTTTATTCCCGTTTTTGCTGATTTTTCAGGTTCATACCCTTACCTTTGCGCCCAAGTTGGAAAATACCTTTTCCGGCTGCCAACAATCAATTATTTCATTCATTTATACTACTTGAAATGGCTACCAAGGGAAAAATCAAGCAAATCATCGGAGCGGTTGTAGACGTTCATTTTCCAAATGACACGCTGCCCGAAATTTTTAACGCACTCGAAATTCGTCGTGAAAATGGCGATCATTTGGTGCTCGAAGTGCAGCAGCACCTCGGTGAAGATAGTGTTAGAACGATTGCCATGGATGGTACGGAAGGATTGGTTCGTGGAATGGAAGTAGTTGATACCGGAAGACCGATCACCATGCCGATTGGCGATGGTATCAATGGTCGTCTTTTCAACGTAACTGGAGATGCTATTGACGGTTTGCCCCAGGTAAGTAAAGCCAATGGTCGCCCGATTCACAGCAAGCCCCCTATTTTCGAAAACCTTAGTACCGCTTCTGAAGTACTGTTCACCGGTATCAAAGTAATTGATCTGATTGAGCCTTATGCCAAGGGTGGTAAAATTGGTCTCTTCGGTGGTGCGGGTGTAGGTAAAACTGTATTGATTCAGGAGTTGATCAATAACATTGCCAAGGGTCACGGCGGTTTGTCGGTATTCGCTGGTGTGGGTGAGCGTACCCGTGAAGGAAATGACCTGCTGCGCGAAATGATTGAAGCAGGCATTATGAAGTACGGAGAAGATTTTAAACATAGCATGGAAGAAGGTGGCTGGGATCTCAGCAAAGTAAATCTTGAACAGCTAAAAGAATCCAAAGCAACATTCGTATTCGGACAAATGAATGAGCCGCCAGGCGCCCGTGCTCGTGTGGCATTGAGCGGACTTACCATCGCAGAATATTTCAGAGACGGAGATGGTACCGGAAAAGGAAAAGACATCCTGTTCTTCGTAGATAATATCTTCCGTTTCACTCAGGCCGGTTCGGAAGTGTCTGCCTTATTAGGTCGTATGCCTTCTGCGGTAGGATACCAGCCAACCCTGGCTACAGAGATGGGTCTGATGCAGGAGAGAATTACTTCCACCAAAAATGGATCCATTACTTCTGTACAGGCTGTTTATGTTCCTGCCGATGACTTGACTGACCCGGCTCCGGCTACGACCTTCGCCCACCTGGATGCCACCACCGTATTGAGCCGTAAAATCGCTGACTTAGGTATCTATCCGGCTGTGGATCCACTGGATTCCACCTCACGTATCCTTTCGCCTGCTATTGTTGGGGAAGCGCACTATGAGTGTGCCAACCGCGTGAAACTGATATTACAACGCTATAAGGAACTGCAGGATATCATCGCCATCTTGGGTATGGATGAACTCAGTGAAGAAGATAAAATGACAGTTCAACGTGCCCGTAAGGTGCAGCGTTTCCTGTCTCAACCCTTCCACGTGGCTGAGCAGTTCACCGGTCTCAAAGGAGTTTTCGTTGATATCAATGATACCATTCGTGCGTTCAATGCAATTATGGATGGAGAAGTAGATGAATATCCGGAAGCTGCCTTTAACCTGGTGGGTACACTGGAAGACGCCATCGAAAAAGGTAAAAAACTCATGGATGCTGCTAAAGCATAATTCCCCATCGGTTCAATAACACAATTATGCAACTTGATATTCTGACTCCCGAGAAAAAGATTTTCAGTGGCCCTGTTTATGGGGTCATGCTGCCCGGTGTGCATGGTTTGTTCGAGATACTCGATAAACATGCTCCGTTGGTTAGTGCCCTGGGTAAAGGCAAAGTAAAGATCTTGAAAGATAAAAAGGAAACGGAGCAATTCACTATACAGTCCGGCTTTGTGGAAGTGCTGAACAATCGGGTAACTGTTTTGGTGGAAGGCGCTTCGGAAGAATAAGCAAGTAGATACATTACAATACAAGCCCCTGCTCGTCAGGGGCTTTTTTTTGGGTGTTACCCAGCCTCAAATAGGGTATTTTCTACCTTTTCAAGGCCGTTTCTCTTTTATTTCTTTGTTGTGTTCGATCAAAAATCTCAGGGCCCTGAGTCGAAGAACTCCATTGTCGGATAATAAAGTTTGGAGAACACACAACCAATCCGTATGAAAAAGTTATTAATAGCCTTCACTATTCTCATGAGCACCGCCCTCTTTTATGCCTGCAAGAAGCAAGATGCCTATGTCAGACATACGACCGATGAGATGGCAGCCAAATTATACTTGACCGAGAGTTTTATTCGATTCTCCGGTAATTTTATAACAGACTTCTACCTATTTGCCGATTACTTGCGTGTGCCGGCAAAACAAAATGACCGCTCTGCTTTTCTGACTGTTTTGAAAGATGCTGCGGCTGATGAAACAGCACTCGAAAATCATTTAGTTCGATATCATTTATCATTAGATGAATGGATCAACCGCAAGAATAAACTGGATAATGATTTGTTGCAGCTTTTTTTACAGCTACCGGAGTTAAGAACCTATTCAGATGATGAGATCATTCAAATAATAAAGGCAGGGATTCAACTGGGCATGACCAGCCAGGATAAGCGCTGGGATGATGTGCGGCATCGATCCGTCAGCCGGCGTCCTTCTTCAAACATAGCTAATATGAGCCTTGGAACCAATCAGTTGGCACCTGAAGTGCTTGATAGTTATGAAGTATGGGATTGTTTAAAAGATGCTGTTGGCCTTGGAGCCGCATCTATATTAGGTATCGCCGGATTAAAGAAGCTCGCCGGTCAGGGAGTACAATCCATCGTGATTTCAATGAGCAAATTTCTGGCCAAGTATGCCGGTTGGATTGGATTGGGTATCATGGTGATTGATTTTTCTGTTTGCCTGCACCACGAATACCAGGATTAGTCGATTCATTTAACTATTTCCAATCTGATTTAAAAATCAATCGTATGAAAATTTTTCGTTGGATTCTTTTAGTGCTTGCTTTTGCAGTGATTGCCTATCCACTTGTACACCTGATAGCCCGATTCATGGGGCACCCGGTATTACCTATCAATCAATATTATTTCATAGTGCTGTTACTGGTTGTAGGGATTGTCTGGTGGGAAGAAAAGCGCGACAAGTAATCAAATGTAAGAAATCAGACGCTGAATTAATAGAGGAGATGAGCTTCCGCCATTCGAAAAAGGAATGTGCGGAAGTTCCTATTTTAGCAAGATCATTCGGATGGATGTATCAGTTCAGCTGAGGGTCGATGGGATAATTCGCCATTTGCGCATAATCTCCACCTAACTGGTTGAGCGAGTATTGCCAGCGTCTTCCGGGCGATACCTGAAAGAGCAGCGGAGTGGTGGCTTCAGAAGTAATCCACGTCTTTTCTTTCAGTTCCTGGTCAAGTTGACCTTCCCCCCAACCGCTATATCCTAAAAAGAAAAGTATTTCCGACCGGTCAAGCTCGCCGGAACGTAACAGATGTATAATTTGAAAAAAATTACCGCACCAGCCAATGTCTTTTTGCAGAAAGACCGATTCTTCCAGCAGATCAGGTCGTTTATGTATGAAATGAAGGGTATCTGCAGCGACTGGGCCCCCGCTATATACCGGCATATTCATGTCACTGGCAGCAGGAACAAGGTCATTCAGCATCACCTCCATTGGCTGGTTAACCACCAGTCCAAAACTCCCCGCAGGCTGGTGTTCACAGATTAATACCACCGTTCTGGCAAAATGGGGGTCCTGCAGAAACGGATCCGAAATAAGTAAACTGCCAGGATGTATGAGTGGGTTAAATGCCATCAGGGGGATGTGTTTTTTTCAATTCTTAGGTTAAATTAGGCAAAAAGATAATAGAAAGCAAGAATTCCAGCAGGCATCCGATTATATTTGTAGGGATGAAAAAAACGTTTCCAATCATTACTGTGTTGATTTCACTCTCCTTATTGGGATTGATCATTCTGCAGGTATCCTGGTTTCGTAACTTAATGGAAATTACCCGGCAACAGTATCGGGATAAGTTTGACAGAGCTTGTATCAGCGTGGCCGATGAGTTGGGGCAGGGTATGGTATTAGTGAATCAGCCATTGCTGGGTACTCAGCTGCAGGGTTCCATGTTTCGCTCCGATTTCCTCTTTCGGTCTCAAATTCAGATCGGCATCAGGAATGTTTTTAGCACTACCCAGGTTGAACAGAAACTTCGCAGCGCTTTCAAAGAACAAAAGCTGGATAACATCAACTTTGAGTTTGGTGTCACGAATGTCAATAGTGAGGTTGAAATGAGTTCCAGAGGATTTGAAAAATCTTATCAGGACACAGTCACTAATCAACAACGAGTTTTTGCCATCCGCTCTTATCGGGAGGAAAGTAAGGTATTCGGTGCCTTGTTTGTACTCACGCCTCAGTTTGGATTGTCGGTCTTTTCTTCTATCAAGTGGATGTTGGCAGGTGCAATCCTTTTCATGTTAGTGATATTGACAGCATTTTATGTCACCATCCGGGCGCTGTTGAATCAGAAAAAAATCAGTGAGATTAAGTCCGACTTTATCAACAACATGACTCATGAATTCAAAACGCCCCTGGCAACCATATCACTGGCAGTAGATGCTTTGAGGAATGAGAAAGTACAAGCAGAGCCCGAGCGTGCCAAGTATTTCATGGGAATTATCAAAGAGGAGAATGTGCGTATGAATAAACAGGTAGAAGCTATTTTACAAGCTGCCCTGATGGAGAAAGAAGAGTTTCAGTTTAATAAAAAGAAGTTATCTGTTCACCGATTGATTCAGCAGACCACCAACAAATACGATTTACAATTACAGCGCAAGGAAGGGAAGATTAATTTGTTGCTCAATGCCAGTCGAGATGAAGTCGATGCAGATGAAGTACATTTTACAAATGCCATTTCCAACCTGATTGATAACGCCATCAAATATTCTGATGGACCACCTGATATTACCATAGTCACTTCCAGCAACCAAAAACAACTTTTCGTACAGATAGCTGATAAGGGAATTGGTATGTCACGGGAGACGGCCAATCACATCTTTGAGAAATTTTATAGGGCACATACAGGAAACATACACCAGGTAAAGGGTTTCGGGTTGGGACTTAGCTACGTAAAAACAGTTATTGACGCCCACCATGGTAAGATTCGGGTAGATAGTACACCCGGAAAAGGAACCACTTTTACAGTGGAGATAGATTTGTCTCACGACAACAGGGAAGATTAAGCAGCATTGATTTTATACTTTCTTCCACAATAAGCTGCCATCACCATAACTTAAAAAGCGAAAGGAATTGTCAAGTGCGTATTGATAAATTTTTTTCCAGTCATCGCCTACTAAGGCGCTTACCAATAATAAGAGCGTAGATCCCGGCTGATGAAAATTGGTAATGAGTCCGTCGGTCAATTGAAATTGATAGCCCGGTGCAATCAGTAGTTGGGTGGTGGCAACCAGTTTTTCCAGTTGATTTTTTTCCATCCACTGTAATAATATCTCTATGGCCGCTGCGGGCGAAAGTGGCTGTGCATGTTGCTCATAGGCCTCCCATTGTTGCACGTGCAGGTGACCCGGGTGATGATTAGGTTGTCGGCTGATTTGTACTGCCAGCCAGTAAAGACTTTCCAGTGTGCGCATGGAAGTGGTACCTACTGTAATAATTTTATTTGGTAGTTGCTGTTGTATGGTTTCCAGAAAGGAACGAGTTACTTCAAAATATTCTTTGTGCATGACATGATCGGCCGGTGTGGCAGATTTTACTGGCAGGAAAGTGCCCGCACCCACATGCAGCGTAACAAATGAAGAGGCAACCGATTTTTCTTCCAGGCTTTTCATCAATCTGGGTGTAAAATGTAGGCCGGCGGTGGGTGCTGCTACCGATCCCGGACGTTGCGCATAGATGGTCTGATATCGTTCTTTGTCCTCTTCGGAAGCATCTCTGTTCAAGTAGGGGGGTAGGGGTACTTGTCCGGCTATCGATAATAATTCCGCAAAAGGAAGATCGGCGGGTTCCCATGCCAGGTCTAGTAAAAACATGCCCTGTTCGTTTCCCTTTTTTTCCGCCGTTATACGGATTTCCTCGCCTGAAACAATTGCTGCCCAACTAAGCTTACCTTCTTTCCATTTTTTTGCTCCTCCAACCATACACTGCCAGCTTACTTTACCCTTTTGCAGCAGGGCGGTACTTATGTCTGGGTAAGATGGCCCCGGTTCCAGGCAAAATACTTCAATGGTCTGTCCACGGTCATTTTGCATCAGCAAGCGGGCCGGCACCACCAGGGTATTATTAAAGATGAGGAGGGTTTGGGGGGGCAGGTGGTCGGCCAGGTAGTGATACCGGTGCTCTTTTATTTCGACACCATTGTATACCAGTAACTTAGAGGCATCTCGCTCTGCCAGTGGATGTTGGGCGATGCGTTCATCGGGTAGTTCATACCAATAGTCTGACATCTTGAGTTCTTGCGGCTTCATTACCTGTTCGGGCATTTCGGTGGTTTTAGCGGGGGCAAAATTCCGTGAAAACACGGATTTTTTATATTAAAACTCTTTTGTAAGAGCATAAACCGGAATATTTCCATTTTCAGCAGCTAATTCACCAGTTATCCACCGCTTATCCACGGCTATTCACAGTCCATTTTAGCAAAAATCAGGTATAAATGCCTGAAATCCTTTACCTGATTGAATCTCAGCAAGTTGATATTTCGTGGATAAATACAGACCCCTCCAATTAGGTTGGAAAGTGGGAAAAAGTGTTATTTTGTGTCAACAAGTGGTAATCAGACAATAAAATTATTCACAAATGAGCGGATTTCACGGAGAATATGAGGCTACGGTAGATGCGAAAGGCCGTTTTCTCATTCCGGGTGGACTGAAAAAGCAGTTGCCGGAAGGGGAAGGTCGTTTCATTATCAGCCGTGGCTTTGAAAAATGTCTCACGTTGTATCCGATGAAAAGTTGGGAATTGATTATTGCCAGAATCAGCCAGTTGAATGATTTCGACCCCAAGGTACGTCAATTTCGTCGCCAGTTTTTGGGGGGTGCTACGGAAGTAGAGATGGACAGCGCTAACCGTCTCCTGCTGCCGCCCTCCCTGAAAGAATTTGCCGGTCTCGGCAAAGACATCGTACTGGCAGCGGCCATGGATCGCTTCGAAATCTGGGATGCAGGTAAGTACAAACAGCTCTTTGAGGATTTCTCTGCGGAAGATTTCAGCCGTTTGGCAGAGGAAGTGATGAAAGGAACAGACCAGAAAAGTGAAAGTTGATCGAATTGAAACAAAAAAAATGAGATCAACCCCACCTACTTCTGATGCTCCAACACCCTATCACCTCCCTGTCTTATTAAATGAATCGCTGGAAGCACTGAATATAAACCCATCCGGCATCTATGTAGATGCTACACTGGGTGGAGGAGGACATAGCCGCGGCATATTGCAGCAACTGAATCAGCAAGGTAAGTTACTTGCCTTTGATCAGGATGCCGATGCAGCAGCCAATGTTCCCCAAGATGATCGATTCATTTTTCTGCCCTACAACTTTCGTCACCTGCAAAGAATACTTCGGTTGCAGGGTATAACGCAAGTAGATGGTATACTCGCCGACCTCGGCGTCAGTAGTCACCAGTTCGATACCGCCGAAAGAGGATTCTCCATCCGTATGGATGGTCCCCTCGATATGCGGATGGACCGGCGGCAACCGCTCACGGCAGCCCAAATTATCAGAACCTACGATGAAAAGCAGTTACATCGCATGTTTGAACAATTTGGCGAAGTGACCAATTCTAAAACGCTGGCACGGCTGATCGTACACCAAAGAAGTCATTGCTCCACCGATACGATTGAACAATTCAAATCGCTCATCCACACAGCAGTGAAGGGAAATCCCAATAAATACCTGGCCCAGGTTTTTCAGGCTTTACGAATGGAAGTAAATGACGAGACCGGTGCGTTGAAAGAATTGCTGCAGCAGATACCCGCAGTTCTAAAACCGGGAGGACGCGCTGCCATTATTACTTTTCACTCGATTGAAGACCGGATTGTGAAACATTTCTTCCGGCAGGGACAAGTGGATGAAATGCCAACCAACCCCCTATTGCCGGAAGTGAAGGAGAAAGTGTTTGAACTGGTGAATAAAAAACCCATACAGGCCACACCAGCTGAACTGGCAGCCAACCCCAGAAGCAGAAGCGCAAGACTCAGGGTGGCACAAAAATTATAACGGAACGAAACCATGGAAAAAAACAATCGCACATCACTGAAGAACCCGCTGAAAGGTTGGTTCGATCATGCCTGGATGTTGCGCCAGTTGCCATTTTTTCTTTTCCTCTCCCTACTGGCAGTGATCTACATCGCTCATGGCCACTATGCAGATCAGGTGATAAGGAAAATCAATACCACCCAAACTGAAATAAGAGAACTGCAATTCAATTATAAAACCCTGAAAAGTGAACTGATGTATAAAAGCGGCGAAGATCAAATGATTCAAGCTGCTACACCACTGAATTTGAAAGTCAATAACGAATTACCCTTCCGACTCACACCACCGGAAAAAAAATAAATCTGCTACCAACCAGATGGATGTAAAGAACGACATATTATGGAGGGTTTACCTGAGCTACCTGCTCATCGTAGCCGTTGCTGTCGCCATCATGGGTAAGGCCGTATATATCCAACAGGTTCAGGGCGCCTACTGGAGAAGTCTAAGCGACAGTTTACACCAACGCATCGAACCGATTGAAGCAGAGCGAGGCACCATCTTCACTGAAGACGGACAAATGTTGAGTACCAGCGTACCCCGATTTGATATTTACTGGGATTCCAGAATTACACCCCTACGCGAGAACAACGGAAAACTGTTTCGTGAGAAAGTTGATTCCCTGGCAGATGCCCTGTCTATACTTTTCAAAGATCTCTCTGCAGGTGAATATAAACTGATACTGCAGCAAGCCTACCAGCATAAAGAAGGTTTCTTCCTGCTGAAAAAGAAAATTTCCTTCCGCGAATACGAGCAACTAAGAACTTTCCCCCTGGTTAATCTAGGCAGGTATACCAGTGGTATCATCCCTGTACAGAAGAATTTCCGACTCAACCCTTTTGAAATGATGGCGCTGCGTACCATCGGACTCGCCCGCGACAGTAATCAGGTAGGACTGGAAAATTCTTACGACTCCATCTTGCAGGGAAAGTCTGGAAAGCAATTGGTACGCTTTATTGCCGGTGGTGTTAAAGTTCCTGTTGAAGATGATCAATATGTGGCTGAACCGGAAACAGGGCGTGATATTGTAAGTACCCTTGATGTATTTATTCAGGGTATTACAGAGAAGGCGCTGATGCATGCGATGGTGAAACACGAAGCACTCCAGGGATGCGCCATCGTAATGGAAACACAAACAGGAAAAATCAGGGCCATGGCTAACCTAGGTAAAATGAGCGATGGCAGCTACTGGGAAAACTTTAATTACGCCATCACTCCCTCTGAACCCGGCTCTACATTTAAATTGGCCACTTTACTCGCCCTGCTGGAAGATAAAAAGGTTTCCCTTCGTGACATCATTGATGTGGAAGGCGGCAAGTGGGAACTCAATAACCAAACCGTTAAAGATGCAGAAGTACACGGCATCCGGGAAGAAACCATTCAACAGGCATTTGAAAAGAGTTCGAATGTTGGTATGGCTAAGTTGGTATGGAATAATTATGGTACACGCCCATCCCAATACCTGAACTGGTTGAAAAAAATGCACCTCGATTCTCCCATGGGCATTGATCTGACCGGTGAGCGCTTACCTGTATTGCATAAACCCGGTGATCCACTGTGGCATGCTAACACGCTTGCATGGATGGCATTTGGTTACAACATCCAAATCACGCCTCTGCAAACGCTTTGCCTTTATAATGCCATCGCCAACAATGGAACCATGATGAAGCCGTATCTGGTAAGCTCCATCGAAAAGGAGGGACAGCTACTGAGAGCAATACAACCCAGCATTGTGCGACAGCAAATCTGTAGCGAATCAACCCGGCAACAATTACTTACCTGTTTAAAAGGAGTTTGTCTAAACGGAACAGCTGCACAGGTTTTTAAAAATACACCTTACTCGGTAGCTGGGAAAACAGGCACAGCACAGGTAGCCAATGGTAACCAAGGTTATAACCTGAATATATATCAGGCTTCTTTTGCCGGATTTTTTCCTGCCGATGAACCAAAATATACCTGTGTAGTAGTTATTAAAAATAAACCCGGTGCGGTGAAACACCATGGTTCAGATGTGGCAGCCCCCGTATTCAAAGAAATAGCGGATAGACTTTATACAACTTTCCTCCGACGCAACGAATCAAAACAAACAGTTACCACAAATATAGATTCCATCCCCTTCCGTTGGGCAGGAAACAAAAATGATTTAAAAAGGGTTACCCGCACCTTAAAAATTGCGGTAACAGATTCTGCCGCTGGCTGGGATGAGTGGGCTGACATGAGCGGCAACTTCCGCCAGGGATTAGTTAAGGGTCGCCCGGCACCCGAAAATGCCATGCCCGCTCTAGTTGGCATGGGATTAAAAGATGCCCTTCAACTCGCCGAAACCAAAGGACTTATCGTGCGCGTAGCCGGTAAAGGCAAGGTTATCAGTCAATCTATTCCTGCCGGTGATAAAATCATCAAAGGACAGATGCTCCGTATTCAACTCAACGAAATGCAGCTGAATCATCCATAATAAGCATGGCCAACTTACAACAAATATTATATCAGGTGCCGCTGCTGCAAACCATGGGCAACCTTGACCTGGAAATTCGTCAGCTGCAGATTGACTCTCGTCAGGTACAGCCTGGTGATCTATTCATTGCGGTACGGGGATCGCAAATAGATGGTCATGCATTTATTTCTTCTGCCCTAGCAGCAGGCGCAGTTGCGATTGTTTGTGAATCATTACCTCCTATTACCCCCGAAGGAATCACTTTCATACAGGTAAAAGAAGCCGGTGAAGCACTGGGAAGAATGGCGCACCATTTTTATGGTGATCCCTCAGAGCAAATCACATTAGTAGGCGTTACCGGTACGAATGGAAAAACAACCATTGCCACCCTGCTTTTCCGATTGTTCTCTTCTATGGGGTATCACTGTGGTCTGATCAGCACCGTTCAAAATCAGATCGGAGAGGAAGTGCTGCCCTCTACCCACACAACCCCTGATGCCATACGACTGAATGAACTGCTGCAGCGCATGTGCCAATCCGGTTGCACCCATGTTTTTATGGAATGCAGCAGCCATGCCATTCACCAGCATCGTATCACCGGATTATGTTTTACCGGTGCAATCTTCAGTAACATCACCCACGATCACCTCGATTATCATAAAACATTTGACGAATATATACGTGTAAAGAAGAGCTTCTTCGATCAGCTGCCTGCCAGCGCCTTTGCCCTGAGCAATGCCGATGATAAGCGGGGACAGGTCATGTTACAAAATACAAAGGCCATCCGCCGCATCTATAGTTTACACCAACCCGCCGACTTTAAAGGAAAAATTCTAGAGAATGCACTGACCGGACTAGTCATGCTGGTGAATGATGTACAGGTTCATTTTCGGCTGATTGGGGAATTCAATGCCTACAATTTGCTGGCTGTATTGGGGGCAGGCTGCCTGCTGGGTGAAGATCCCGCCAAGGTGCTGACACACCTGAGTGCATTGACCGGCGCCGAAGGTCGTTTCGATTATCAGGTAAGTGCCACCGGCATCATCGGTATCATTGATTATGCACATACGCCGGATGCTGTTGAAAATGTGCTCACAACCATCCGCCAACTGAGGAGAGGAAACGAATCCATTATAACTGTTGTTGGGTGTGGCGGTGATCGCGATAAAACCAAGCGACCCCTGATGGCGCAAATAGCTGTTCAGTACAGTAATCGGGTCATCCTGACCAGTGATAATCCACGGACCGAAGACCCGGCAGCAATTCTACAGGATATGCAATCAGGATTAGCAGCTGCCGATGGCAGGAAATATTTAACGGTAAGCGATCGAAAAGAAGCCATCAAAACTGCGGTGACACTTGCCCAAGCAGGAGATATCATTTTAGTGGCGGGAAAAGGACATGAGAAATATCAGGAAATAAAAGGTGTAAAGCATCCTTTCGATGATAAGCAGGTGTTAGGCGAAACCTTTCAACTGCTAAATAAATAATTCAATCAACTGAAACCTGTCTATGTTGTATCATCTGTTCAGCTGGCTCAGTAAAACCTTTCACCTTCCGGGTGCAGGACTGTTTCAGTTTTTGACTTTCCGCATCGCCATGGCGGTAGTACTATCCTTGATGATCGCCACCATATTTGGAAAGAAGATCATCGAATTTCTGCGCAAAAAACAGATTGGCGAAAGTGTACGTGATCTCGGACTGGAAGGTCAGTTGCAAAAAAAGGGCACCCCCACGATGGGCGGCATTATCATATTGCTGAGCATTTTGATTCCCACACTTCTGTTTGCCAATCTTGATAAACTCTACATCCGCCTGATGATTCTTTGTACAGTTTGGCTGGGTTTGATTGGCTTCTTAGATGATTACTTTAAAATCAAGGCACGACAGAAAGCATTGGCTGCAGGTGAAAAGTTTATAAAAAAAGATAGCGACGGACTTGCCGGAGTTTCTAAAATCATCGGACAGGTTGGCTTGGGTATTATCATCGGCGTATCGCTGTATTTCAGCAATGCAGTAACGGTTGAACGCGAAGTGATCACAACACCTGCTGCTCAATTACAAAAAGGGGAACAACTGGCGAAAGATTCAAACATTATCGTCAGAAAACTGAATGGTATTGAAAAGCGATTTGTAAAAGTTAAAACGCCCATTACTACTATTCCATTTGTAAAAAACCATCAGTTCAATTATAGTAAGCTTATCAGCTGGATGGGACCCGGTGCTGAAAAATATACTTGGATCATCTACATCCTTATTGTAACATTCATCATTACGGCTGTTTCGAATGGTGCAAATTTGACCGATGGATTAGATGGATTAGCAGCCGGTGTGAGCGCCATCATAGGGGCAGGCATTGGTGTATTTGTGTATGTAAGCGGTAACTATATTCTCGCCGATTATTTCGATGTGATGTACATACCCAATTTGGGTGAGCTATCCATTTTTGTGGGAGCATTTGTTGGTGCCTGCATCGGATTCCTCTGGTACAATGCCTTCCCTGCCCAGGTTTTTATGGGCGATACAGGCAGTCTTGCATTGGGCGGCATTATCGCATCGCTGGCCATCATCGTTAGAAAGGAATTGCTGATACCTATTTTCTGTGGTGTATTCTTAATTGAAAATTTAAGTGTGATTCTTCAAGTAAGCTACTTCCGCTATACCAAAAAGAAGTTTGGTGAGGGACGAAGAATATTTCTGATGAGTCCGCTGCACCACCATTATCAGAAAAAAGGATACCACGAGAGTAAGATTGCTGTTCGGTTCTGGATCATCACTATCATATGTGTTGTACTATCAATTGTAACCCTGAAGATTCGTTAATAAATGAAGAAGCGGCTTGTTATATTAGGCGGAGGTGAGAGCGGTGTTGGTGCTGCTCTGCTGGCGGCTGCCCGCGGATATGAGGTATTCCTAAGTGATGGCGGATCGCTCAAGCCGGCAATGCGTGCTGAATTAGACGAACAAGGTATTGCTTATGAAGAAGGTAGTCACAGCATAGACAAAATACTGCAGGCCGATGAAGTGGTGAAAAGTCCTGGTATCGGGGAGAAAAATGCCATCGTACAGCAAATTCGGAGCAAGGGAATTCCTGTGATTGGCGAAATCGAACTGGCTTTCCGCTATATGGGCCATAGCAAAGTAGTTGCCATCACGGGAAGCAATGGCAAAACAACCACTACATCTTTGATATATCATATTTGCCGTACTGCCGGACTGGATGCTGCATTGGTTGGTAACATCGGTCACTCATTTGCCCGCCAGGTTCATTTCGATCCCAAGCCCCTATATATTCTGGAGATCAGCTCTTTCCAGTTAGATGATATCAGCAGTTTTCGCCCACACATCGCCGTATTGCTCAATATCACGGAAGATCACCTAGACCGGTATGATTATCAATTTTCGAATTACATCAATAGTAAGTTCCGAATCATTGAGAATCAGACCAATGAAGATTACTTCATCTATTGTGAAGATGATGAAGTAATCATGCAAAAAATCCCATTTATTCATTTACATACTAACCCATTACCCTTTTCTATGAAACAAGAAGTAAAAAAAGGAGCCTACATCAAAGGAGACCAGATGATGCTCAGAATTCAGGAAGAAAGAGTGAGCATGAGCATCTATGACTTCGCCCTGAAGGGGAAGCACAATCAGTACAACACGATGGCCGCCGGTATTGCAGCCGCAACCCTGGGCATCCGAAAGGAAAAGATCCGGGAAGCCATTCATAACTTCCAAAGTCTGGAGCATCGGATGGAGTTTGTTGCCATGGTTCGCGGCGTCGAGTTCATCAACGATTCCAAAGCAACCAATGTCAACAGTACCTGGTATGCACTGGAAAGCATGAATAAGCCCGTAGTGCTGATTCTGGGAGGTGTTGACAAAGGAAACGATTATCAGTTGATTGCTGATTTGGTGAAGGAAAAAGTGAAAGCCATCGTATGTATGGGTACTGATAACAAGAAGATCATTCAGGCTTTCAAGGATATTGTTCCGGTGATCGTAGAAGCAGAGTCAGCTAAAAAAGCGGTGAACGCTTCATTCAAAGTAGCCGGAAAAGGCGATGTGGTTTTGTTGAGCCCGGCTTGTGCCAGCTTCGATCTTTTTACCAATTATGAAGATCGCGGTACACAATTCAAACTTGCAGTAAAAGAACTATAAATCTATTCTTACAACACCATGGCAGCTTCGAATGATCCCCTACTGATGCAGATCCCTACCATCGATAATATGAAGGGACAGCTGGTGAGCCGCACCAGAGGGGATAGGTATATCTGGGGTATCCTGCTGCTGCTCTCTCTCATTTCTATCTTAGTGGTGTATAGTGCTACCGGATCGCTGGCATATAAAATGAATAAGGGAAATACCGGTGTTTATCTTTTTAAGCAGGTTTCATTTACAATTATTGGGTTAGTAATTGTATTCTTCCTGCATCGTGTTAACTATACCTTTTTCTCTAAAGTAGCTTCTTTCCTTTTTATACTTTCCATTCCTCTTTTGCTGTATACTTTATTTTTTGGTGCTAAGATCAATGAGGGTAGTCGATGGATCAAACTACCAGTGATCAACCTGACATTGCAAACCAGTGACCTGGCAAAACTGGCATTGTTCATGTATATTTCAAGACTCCTCAGTAGAAAGCAGGATGTGATCAAAGATTTTAAGAAGGGATTCTTGCCGGTAGTTATTCCCGTATTGCTGATCTGTGCTTTGATTATGCCGGCGAATTTATCGAATGCGTTGCTCACCGGCGCAACCGCCTTACTATTGATGTTTATTGGACGGGTTTCATTTCGCCACATCTTTCTCACCATCCTAGTAGCACTGATACCTGTATCCATTATTATTTCCATTGCCGTTATTACCAATCGGTCTGAGCCCGAAGCGGGAAATCGTCAGACAGCCATGGCTGAAAAAATGAAGGGCGTTGGCCGATTCGGAACCTGGGTGAGTCGGGTACAGGATTTTGTATATGCTGCTGATAAAGATGTGCCCTATCAGGTACAGCAGGCCAACATCGCCATCGCAAATGGAAATATTTTGATGGGACTGGGTCCAGGTAATAGTCGCCAACGTAATTTTCTGCCGCAGGCGTACAATGATTTTATTTTCTCCATCATCATTGAAGAGTATGGGTTAGCCGGAGCACTTTTCATTGTTTTCATCTATTTACTTTTCCTCTTCCGTTGCATACGTATTTTCAGAAAATGCCCTTATGCTTTTGGAGCTTTTCTGGCGTTGGGATTGAGTTTTACATTGGTCATTCAGGCACTTGCTAATATGGCAGTGAATGTGCACCTACTGCCCGTTACCGGTGTTACCCTCCCGCTGATCAGTATGGGCGGCAGCTCTTATCTGTTTACCTGCGCCGCTATTGGAATCATTTTAAGCGTGGCAAGAAATGTCGAGCAACAAGAAGGAAAAGATAGTACCCCCATTCCATCACCTGCAGTTGAAACGAATTCATGAATGCGATAAGAAACATATCATCTCTTACAGCTGCTGCCGGCAACGGACGGAAGAAAATCATCATCACCGGGGGTGGTACGGGCGGACATATATTCCCCGCCATCGCTATCGGCAAAGCTTTGCAGGCAATCGAAGTGGAAATGGAAATCCTCTTTGTGGGAGCCCGCGGAAAAATGGAAATGGAAAAAGTGCCCCAGGCAGGCTATGACATCGTCGGTATTACTATTGCCGGATTCGACCGATCTGCGATCTGGAAAAACTGGAAATTACCTTTTCAACTCATCACTGGGTTCTGGCAGGTTATGCAACTATTCCGACAATTCAAGCCAACAGCCGTGGTAGGCGTGGGTGGATATGCCTCTTTCCCTGTTATGCGCTACGCTCAATTGAAAGGCATTGATACTTATATACACGAGAGTAATTCTTTTGCCGGTAAATCCAATCAACTATTAGGTAAGAAAGCCAGCGCCATTTTTGTGGCAACACCCGGCATGGAGAAATTCTTTCCGGCTGAAAAAATCGTGGTAACCGGCAACCCTGTTCGTCATGAAATCGAAGAAAATACATTGCCGAGAGCTGAAGCATTTAAAATGTTTGGATTGAAGGAGGGACTTCCGGTGGTGTTAGTGATGGGTGGAAGTTTAGGTGCACGCAGCATCAATGATGCTGTAGCCCAACAGTTAGCCATACTATCTGAAAAAGTTCAGTTGATCTGGCAGACAGGAAAAAACAATGCAGATCACTATGCAGCAGTAGCAGCATTATATCCGGGGGTTTATATCAATACCTTCATCTACCAAATGGATGCTGCTTATGTGGCGGCAGATATAATTGTATCGCGTTCCGGCGCCATGTCAGTTGCTGAAATTTGTCTGTCAGGTAAGGCTTCCATACTTGTTCCTTACCCGTTGGCGGCAGAAGATCATCAGACAGCTAATGCCCGGTACCTCACTGACCGGAAGGCTGCATTGCTGATTCCCGATCAGGAAGCTACCAAAGAACTGGTACCACTGATACTTCAGCTTGCTCAAAATAATGAATTGCGGAACGAATTGGGAGCTGCAGTGCGCACACTGGCAGTGCGGAATGCAGCACCTGCTATTGCTCAATATATTCTGAAACACAGTTATGCTTAATCGTTTCAACATATCATCCATTTACTTCATTGGCATCGGTGGAATCGGCATGAGTGCCCTGGCCCGATATTTTAATGCCATGGGTATTCAGGTAGCCGGTTATGACAAAACGGTAACAGCACTTACCCAACAACTCACAACGGAAGGCATTGCTGTTCACTACACGGAAGACATTTCTGCTATTCCAAAGGAGGTTGACTGTGTAGTGTATACGCCCGCCATTCCTGCCCAGCATGCTGAGTTGGTCTATTATCAGACGAATGGTTATCGAGTAGTAAAGCGTAGTGATGTATTACAGTTGATTACTGAAAACACCTTCAATATTTGTATTGCAGGCACACATGGGAAGACGACTGTATCAACCATGGTAGCACATATCCTTCGGCATACCGGTTATGGCTGCAATGCTTTTCTCGGTGGTATTTCTGCTAATTATGGAACGAATTTCTGGAGCAGTCAAAAAGAAGTAGCCGTGATTGAAGCTGATGAATATGACCGCAGTTTTCTGAAACTTTCTCCTGATGTAGCTGTCATAACCGCTGTTGATCCCGATCACCTGGATATTTATGGAACACCCGAAGAAGTTGAAAAAGCATTCATCGGATTTTCAGGAAAGCTGAAAGCCGGTGGATTACTGATTCGACAGGCTGGCATTCGTGCTGATATTCATTTTCTCCATGATAACTGTTATACCTATAGTGCGAGTGATGCTACTTCCGATGTTTATGCCGCTAACATCATACTCCATGAGGGCACTTATCAATTCGATATTGCCGGCAACAAGTTTGAACTGAAAAATCTTTCGTTGACCATGGGGGGTCGGCACAACATCGAAAATGCAGTGGCTGCTGTTACTGTAGCCCTCCACCTGGGTATCAGTCATGATGCAATACGTATGGCCCTGGCAGATTTTAAAGGCGTGAAGCGTCGTTTTGAATATAGATGGAATCAACCCGGAAAAGTATTGATTGACGACTATGCGCACCATCCGGAAGAGTTACGTGCACTCATCAATGGGGTACGCGATATGTTTCCTGGGGAAAAATTACAGTTGGTTTTTCAACCTCACCTGTTCAGTCGTACCAAAGATCTATGTGCTGCATTTGCTCATAGCTTGGATGCCGCTGATGAAGTAGTCTTACTGCCAATATATCCGGCAAGGGAGCTACCTATGGAAGGTGTTACCAGTAGTTTGATTGCAAATAAAATGAATAAAGCCAAGGTGCAGATGCTGTCACGCGAAGCTTGTTTAAAGTGGATATCAACTGATCAACCGCGCTTATTGGTGATGGCAGGGGCCGGAGATATTGACCAGCTCATCAATGAGGCAGTGGATCACTATAAAAATACCCGGCATGCGTAAGCTCAACTGGAAAAAAATAATCATTCGCACCTGCTGGTCGCTGTTAGGCGTCGGGGTGGTAGTGATTTTCGGAGCTGCTATGGCCAATAAGTCAAAACAGCCCTGCCAGGGAATCCGTGTAACCATCGAATCGGTAGCCTCGGATCAGCTCTTTGTTGATGAAAAAGAAATTTCCGGACTGCTCGATAGTACTTTCCAGGCAACCGGAAAAGCCATTCATACCTTACCACTTCGGTCAATGGAGTTATTGTTGGAGCGTAATCCGTGGATTGCCGATGCTGAGATTTATCTGGATAATAACAGAATGATTCACGCTGTTATCCGTGAACGCACCCCCATTGCCCGCATTTTCACACTGCAGGAAAATTCTTTTTATATTGATAGTGCAGGTGTTCGGCTTCCACTGAGCGACAAATTGACTACCCGCGTTCCTGTGTTTACCGACTTCCCTTCTGACCAGTCCGTTCTGGCAAGACCTGATAGTTTGCTTTTTGCAGATATCATTGCCATCAGCAAATACATTGCTGCAGATTCTTTCTGGATGGCACAGATCAGTCAGATAGCTATTCTTCCGGGTAATCAGTTTGAGATGTATCTGTTGACAGGTACACCCACTATACTGCTCGGCGATGCCGGTGATCTGACTGAAAAATTCCGCAAACTGGATGCTTACTTTAGCAGCGACTACTTTAAAATGGGGTATGTGAAATATGGTAAACTAAGTGCACAATATCGCCGCCAACTGATTGGCATTCGGGGAGATTCTTTGCGCCAGCGCCAGTCCATCGACTCCGCCGGATTTTACCGGGCTCTACAAGGAATAGAACAAGGGGTTGCGCAACAAACTGCAGCTGAAAAAATTCTTCTCGAGCCCCCCGTTGCAAAAACTGCCGTGGCAACCGCTAATCCGCTAACAAAAACACTCATTACAAGCGATAAAAACATAGAAAAAAGTTACAATAAATCACGTGATTCGGCGTTATCCAACAAGGCCCAGTTAAGAGTTGACAAAACTGGCCGGCAGGGGAGTGCTCGGATCAATCAACAACAACAAAAAAATTAACAACCAATCATATCGGCCGCAGGCCAGCCATAACAACAACAAACAACAAAATCAGCATCTATGAGTCAGATTGAATCACCCATCATTGTAGGTCTCGACATCGGAACTACTAAAATTGCCGCTATTGCAGGTAGAAAAAATGAATTCGGCAAGTTAGAGATCCTTGGATTTGGTCGGGCGAACAGCAACGGGGTACAACATGGTCTGGTATTGAACATCGAGCAGACCCGTCGTGCCATTGTACAAGCCCTTGAAAATTGCTATAAGTCGAACCCTACTTTGAAAATCAGTGAGGTGTATGTGGGTATTGCCGGTCAGCACATTAAAAGTCTGCAGACACGCGGAGATATTGTTCGACAGGATGCAGAGATAGAAATTTACAAAGAAGAGATTGAACAGTTGATTAATAACCAGCGTAAGACCTTCATTCCGGCCGGTGATCAGATCATTGATGTCATCCCGATGGACTTCCACGTTGATAATATTCCAAATGTAAAAGACCCTATTGGTTACAACGGGGTGAAAGTAGGTGCAAATTTTCACATCATCACCGGAGATAGAAATGCCATCCGAAATATTCATCGTTCGGTTGACAGAAGCGGTTTGTCTACCAAAGACCTGGTATTGCAGCCATTGGCTTCAGCCAGCGCAGTAATGAGTGATGTCGATATTGAGGCTGGCGTTGCCATTTTAGATATTGGTGGGGGTACGAGTGACCTGGCGGTATTTTATGAGGGCGTACTCAAGCATACAGCGGTTATTCCATTCGGTGGTGAAAATATTACGACCGACATCAAAACAGGACTGGGTGTATTGAGAAGTCAGGCCGAGGCACTGAAAGTACAGTATGGAAGTGCCCTGGTAGATGCGGCACAATCGAATGCCTACATCACCATCCCAGGATTTAAAGGAATGCCTGCAAGGGAAATCAGCATGAAAAGTCTGGCAGGCATTATTCAGGCCCGTATGGGTGAGATCCTCGACTTTGTTTCTTTCCATTTAAAGCAAGTAGGACTGGACAGCCGCGCAATGAATGGTGGTATTATCCTCACCGGGGGTGGGTCGCAGCTAAAGCACCTGATACAATTGACAGAATATACTACCGGATTGAACGCACGCATTGGTTATCCCAATGAACACCTGGCGCCCAATCATATCGAAGAATTGAAAAAGCCCATGTATTCCACTTGCATCGGACTTATTCTGAAAGGATATAACGATCATGAACCACAATACCAGCAATACCTGGAAGAAATGAAAAAAGTGGTGGCTACACAGCCGCTTGAGGCACCTGCACCTGTTATCGAAGCGCTCACCGAAGTAATTAGTCCGGTCATACAGGAAACCAGGAAGCCCCGCGTCAATTTTTGGGACAAATTCAAGATCAAGATGATCGATATGTTCAACGAAGAAGACGAGGTGTTCAAAAAATAACTTAATTAACTACCCCATTAGATACCCATTAAATACTGCAGTATGATACATTTTGATCTTCCCAAACAAAAATCTTCCATCATTAAAGTGCTCGGTGTTGGAGGCGGCGGAAGTAACGCGGTCAATTTCATGTTTGACCAGCAAATTGAAGGCGTGGACTTTGTTATCTGTAATACAGATGCCAAAGCCATTGAACAAAGTCCGGTACCGAATAAGGTACAACTGGGACCCCACCTGACGCAGGGTTTGGGTGCCGGTGCGAATCCGGAAATTGGTAAACTGGCTACGGAAGAATCCTTAGAAGAAATTCGTCGGATATTAGAGCTCAACACCAAAATGGCATTTATCACTGTAGGAATGGGTGGTGGAACAGGCACCGGTGGTGCTCCTATTATTGCTCAAATCTGTAAAGAGCTTGGTATCTTGACGGTGGGTATTGTTACTACCCCCTTCTCTTTTGAAGGTCCGCGCAGACACCAGCAAGCACAGGAGGGTATCCGCCAGTTAAAACCACTGGTAGACACATTGCTGGTGATCAGCAATGATAAATTGCGCGTACAATATGGTGACCTGAAAGCACGGGAAGCTTTTTCAAAAGCCGACAATGTGCTGGCAACAGCGGCAAAATGCATCACCGATATCATCAATAGCCGTGGACATATCATCGTTGACTTTGCAGATGTATGTACCGTAATGAAAAATGGCGGTGTTGCCATTCTTGGAAAAGCCGAAGTAGCCGGAGAAAACAGAGCACAATTGGCCATCGAACAGGCACTGGCTTCTCCTTTACTGAATGACAGCGATATACTCGGGGCAAAGTGGATTCTGATCAACATTAACAGTGCCGAAGGTGAATTTGAGTGCACCCTCGATGAAATGGATATCATCAATAATTATCTGCGCCAGCAGGCCGGACCTAATACCGATGTTATCGTAGGTATGGGATATGATGCCCAACTGGGTGATAAAATTGGCATCACACTGGTAGCTACCGGATTTCAGCACAAAGATCCTTTTCAACCTGCTACAGATGTTGCAGCGAAAAAAGAAGCTGCTGATAAAATTGTAATGGTATTGGGAATGGATGAACCAATCGTTAACGAACAGGTGAGTGCTCCGGTAGCTGAGGTGCTAACACCTGTATTTGTTCCTTCACCTGTTGTAGCAGTTCCGATACCTACTATCATAAGGGTGAATGACATTGCTGAAGAAATGGATCTGAACATAGATTTGGATATATATCCTTTCATTGAAGCCTGTCTGCGGGAAGAAGAGGAGGCCAAACCCCTGCATTTTGAACTCTCTACAGAGATCACCAGTCCGGTACACATTCCTTCCCCAGCAAAAAGAGCCGAAGAGGTAGATAGCTTGCTGGATTTCACATTGAATCATGGACAACCCACTTTGCCGGAAGAATTTCTGATTGGAGGACTCATCAGTAAGCCCAAACGCATATATGAAGAACCGGAAACAGAGCAGGAGCCAATGCAGGTTGCTGCTCCCTTGCCGGTTCATGCTGTTGCACCACCTCCTATACCTGAGCCCGTTGTTGAATTGCCTGTAGCCTCGATCGAGCAACCAGTTACACAGTCATTAGCACAACCAATAGCTCAGGAAGAGGAGATAGTAGAAGAGGTGTATGATGAGCTCAATTTGCAACTGGTAGTTCGAACTGAATCTGTTGAGTTGCAACAGCCTGTTGCTGCTGCACCGGTGCTGGATGATCATTATTTCAATGAGGCGGAAGAGCAAAAACGAAGGGCTGCCGAGCGCTTACAGAAACTGCGTAATCTTTCCTTTAATCTTAATAATCCGGCCGATCCCAATAATGAGTTTGATGTAGTGCCTGCTTATGTGCGAAAAAATATGGAGATGTTTGGGAACACCCTCACTTCCGTAGAACAATTTTACAGCAAAGTGACAGTTGGTAAAGATGAAAATGATCAGCCGCGCATTTCAACCCGCAATTCCTTTTTAGAAGGCAAGAAGCCCGATTAACCGAATGGTTTACATAGCTGGTGATTGTTGTTACCCCGGGGCCGTACCGGGGTTTTTTATTCGCAACATTCTCCCTTACTGCTTGTTGTTATCATACATAAATGCAAAATATGGCAAAGATTCTTATTACAGGTGGTACAGGTATGGTGGGTCAACGGTTGGCGATTTTGCTCCTGTCTTCCGGTCATCAAGTCACGGTACTAACCCGTCGGGTACCTGAAAAAACAGGTACCAATCATCAAATTCGTTACTTACTTTGGAATCCCGAGAAATGTTGGGTAGAAGCAACAGCGATTCAGGATGCAGATTATATAGTTCATCTCGCAGGGGCGAATGTCGCTGAAAAGCGATGGACAGATGCGCGCAAAAAAGAAATAGCAGAGAGCCGGGTTCAGGGAGCAGCCACCATTGTACAGGCACTCCGGCAGTTACCTAATCAGGTTAAAGCAGTGATCAGTGCTTCGGCTATTGGCTGGTATGGACCAGATGTTGAAACCAGTCTGATTGCAGGTTTCCAGGAAACTGATCCCGCTGACCAATCTTTTTTAGGAGATACCTGTCGCAAATGGGAAGAAGGTATTCAACCTGTTCAGGAATTGGGTAAGCGACTGGTTATTTTCCGCATTGGAATCGTTCTAGATACGGCCGGCGGTGCCTTACCTGCTTTCTTGCAGTCGTTGCGTTTTCGCGTTGCCGGTAACCTGGGCGATGGAAAGCAAATCATCAGTTGGATTCATCAACATGACTTATGTCGTATGATGGCCTTTGCAATAGAAAACGAAGAACTCAAGGGTGTTTACAATGCTGTTTCGCCCCATCCGGTCAGCAATAATCAATTCAATCGATTACTGGCAGAGCACCTCTATGGAAGAAACTACATGGCCATGCCCGTTCCGGCCCTATTGTTAAAAGTAATACTGGGAGAGATGAGTGTAGAAGTATTAAAAAGTGCCACCGTAGCATCATTTAAAATACGGCAGGCAGGATTCAAGTTCGAATATCCCTCACTCGTGGAGGCATTCCGTGCACTATTACCTGACAGAAAGATTCAATAGGAATACCATCATGCAGTCAGCATGAAATGAGAACAGGTTGATTGTTCAAAATAAACAATGATGATTAGTTCCTGATGGGCTTGCCCGATTTCAGCACACTTTGTATTCTTTCCAGTGTTTTCTTTTCACCACATAAGCTCAGGAAGGCTTCTCTTTCCAGGTCGAGCAGGTATTGTTCTGAAACAAGACTTTGTTCACTGATATCCCCACCACACATTACATAGGCCAGTTTGCGGGCAATGAGCGCATCGTGATCGCTGGCATATTTGCCACGCCACATACCATTGATGCCCGACAGCAGTGCTCCCAACGCCTGGCGACCCAGTACTTTCACATCCGTTCTTGGAGCGGGCATAACATAGCCTGCATCTGACATTTCCAATACTTGTTTTTTGGCTTCGGCAATGCGACGGCCTGTGTTCATGATGATTTTATCTGTACCATGTCGCAAAACTCCCATGCCAAATGCTTCATGAGCAGAAGTTGCAACTTTGGCAGTAGCAATGGAGAAAAATCTTCCTTTGAGGGTATTGGTTTCAGGTTCATCCGGATGCAATTCATCGCCGGCACGGAGGGCAAACTCCTTGGTTCCACCACCTCCAGGAATTAATCCTACTCCCATTTCTACCAGACCGATATATGTTTCCGCTGCGGCACATATAGCGTCCGCATGCATATTCATTTCACAACCGCCTCCCAGGGTTAGGCCGTGGGGCGCAGTAACAACAGGAACAGATGAATAGCGTAAACGCATCATACTGTTTTGAAACATTCTGATTGCCATATCAAGTTCATCGTATTCCTGTTCGATGGCCAGCATAAAAATCATGCCTACGTTTGCCCCTGCACTGAAATTCGCACCTGCATTCGCAATCACCAGTCCTTTAAATTTTTCTTCTGCCAGCGAAATAGATTTATTTAATCCTTCCAGTACTTCAGCGCCAATGCTATTCATTTTCGTGCTCCATTCGAGTCCGGCAACGCCATCACCTATATCGTAGAGGCGGCACGCACTGTTTTTCCATACCAGTTGGTCAGCATGGTTTTGTAATACAATGAAGGCATCTCCTCCCGGCATTGGTTGGTAACTTCCTGAAGGAATATGGTAAAAAAGACGTTTCCCTTTTTCTACACGGTAAAAATGGGTATGGCCCTTGGCAAGCATATCATCGATCCAGGGTGCTACAGCGAAACCGGCTTTTTTCATAGCTGCAGTAGTATTGGCTACTCCCAGCAGGTCCCATGTTTCAAAGGCACCGATTTCCCAGCCAAAACCTGCCATCATTGCATCATCTAAACGATAGATGTCGTCAGTGATGGCTGGAATGCGGTTCGAGATGTAAGCGAATAAGCGGTAATGGAATTTCCTAAAGAATTCACCTGCTTTATCGGTTGCTGCTGCCAGTGCAACAATCCTTTCGGGAAGCGAATCAATGGTCCGGGTTGTCTCCAAGGATGCGAACCGGGCCTTGGTGCGTGGTCCGTATTCCATGGTATTCAACTGAAGGGTTTGAATTTCTTTGCCTTCGGCTGATTTTATTTTTTTGAAGAAGCCTTGTCCGGTTTTATCACCCAGCCAGTTATTGTCCACAAGCTTTTGCAGCCAGGCTGGTACCAAAAATGTTTCTCTGGCTTCATCATCTGGACAATTGCCATAAATGCCATTGGCTACTTTAACCATGGTATCAATACCTACTACATCTGCCGTTCTGAAGGTGGCTGATTTTGGGCGGCCCATGATGGGCCCGGTTAGTGCATCAACTTCATCGATGCTGAGTGATAGTTCTTCCATGATCTGGAAGATGCTCATCATGCTGAACATACCTACCCTGTTGGCAATAAAGGCAGGGGTGTCTTTACAGAGAACGGTGGTTTTACCCAGAAACAGGTCACCATATTCCATCAAAAAGTTAACTACTTCCGGATCGGTATCCGGGGTAGGGATGATTTCAAGTAAGCGGAGGTAGCGGGGTGGATTAAAGAAGTGCGTGCCGCAAAAGTGCTGCTTGAAATCTGCTGAGCGTCCCTCACTTAACATGTGAATGGGTATGCCTGAAGTATTGGAGGTGATGAGGGTTCCCGGCTTTCTGAATTTCTCTACTTGCTCATAAATTTGCTGCTTGATGTCAAGCCGCTCCACGACTACCTCAATGATCCAGTCGCATCCGGCAATATCTTTCATATTGTCATCGAAGTTGCCCGTAGTAATTCGCTTCGCCACCTCAGGTGTAAACAAAGGAGAAGGGTTACTTTTTATAGCTGCCTGTAAAGCGCCATTCACGAGTTGATTGCGGGCAGCAGGTTGATTACTGCCGGCCGCCGCAGCAGGAACCATATCAAGTAATAAAACAGGTAATCCAATACCCGCAAAGTGACAAGCGATTCTGGAACCCATTACGCCGCTTCCTAATACGCCAACTTTTCGAATAGATCTTTTCATGAGGCAATGTTTGACGTAAAATTAGTTAGTTATGCAACTATTTGTATCAGTATCCCAAAAAAAATTTCCACCCGGGCGGCTTTGTTTTTTGGGTTGATGTAGGGACAAAAAAAAACCCTGTAGGTTGCAGGGTTTTTTTGGGCATTACCATCGTCAGGTTGAGTCACTCTTCCGTTGGTGTTGCCCCCTTGTATGCCATATAGAGGCAAACAAGGTACACAGTCAGTAGTACATACACAAGCATAAAAGGGGGTTTGTGATTTTAAATTTAACAATAATTTTTTTCGACTGTTGAAATTATTTTTAAAAAAATCCTCACAATAATACATTTCAGGTGAATTAACCTGATTATCAGGTGAACTTCTACTTTTTATAATTTTTTAACTAGTTCAAATGGCTATTTAGCTATTCCTAATTCGCTGAATAGCGGGTTTGCTGCTTTTTTTCTTTCATAGCGGGTAATCCTTTGCTTTTGCCGTTGTTTGTTTGGATTAACCATTCAACCATATACAGATAGAACAGCCCATCATTGTTGTATTTTTGTGTGAATGGAAATTACGCCAGATTTAATTCGTGAGTTGTGTGTCTTGTCGCGCCTGCAGGTGAGCGAAGCGGAGTTAGCTGAATGGCAATCTGATCTGCAAAAAATGGTAGCATTCGTAGAACAGTTGCAGCGGGTGGATACTTCAGGCATAGAGCCACTGATTCATATGGGTGCTGCTCAGCAGGTGCTCCGCGAAGACCTTGTGCAAGGCACTATATCGAGAGAGACAGCACTTCAGCAAGCTGCGGGTGCCGCGACTCCCTATTTTTCTGTTCCTAAAGTTATCTCTTCACCGGTTCATTTAACCAATGAAAATTAGTTTGTATGCAAAGTCCCATCATTCAGCTGGAAAAAATTGAGAAAAACTATTACATGGGGAATCATGTGATACCCGTTTTGAAGGGCATCACCTTGGATATTCAGCGCAATGAATATGTAGCGCTAATGGGCCCCTCCGGAAGTGGTAAAAGTACCCTGATGAATATATTGGGCTGTTTGGATTCCCCCACGGGCGGAAAATATATTCTCAACGGGAAAGATGTTAGCCAGATGGCAGATGACGACCTGGCGCAGGTTCGGAACACAGAGATTGGTTTTGTTTTTCAGCAATTTAATCTTTTGCCCAGGCTGACAGCAGCCGAAAATGTAGCCCTGCCGCTTGTGTATGCCGGCATCAGCAAGAAAGACCGGATGGAAAGAGCGTTAGAAGCGCTGCGGAAAGTGGGTCTTGCCGACCGCAGCCATCATAAATCCAATGAACTTTCAGGAGGTCAGATTCAACGGGTAGCTATTGCCAGGGCGCTGGTGAATAATCCCTCTATTTTACTGGCAGATGAACCTACCGGAAACCTTGATTCAAAAACTTCAGTTGAAGTAATGGAATTGTTTGCCGAGATTCAGGCAGGTGGGAATACCGTTGTATTGGTTACACACGAGGAGGACATTGCAGCTTATGCCCACCGGGTGGTTAGATTACGTGATGGTCTGGTAGAATCCGATACGGTTCGCCCCGGGAAAGTGCAACCCGTCTAATACACACGCAGCATTAACCTGAACATTCTGTTGCTTTCTTTGTTCCTTCATAAAGTAACTTACGTTCATGTCATCAAAAATATATACCAAAACAGGCGACAGGGGATATACCTCATTGATAGGGGGCACGAAAGTGGCTAAAAGTAATCTTCGCATAGATGCCTATGGTACTGTTGACGAGCTGAATTCCTTTGTTGGCTGGGTGCGCGATTTGCTGACAGATGGCGCTGCTCGCGTAATGCTGGCGGAGGTGCAAGACAGACTTTTTACCATCGGTTCATCGCTGGCCTGTGATCCGGAAAAAGAACCTGCCATGAAGATCCCCGACTTAGTGGAGTCTGATGTGGAACTGTTGGAAAAGGAAATGGACCGGATGAATGAAACCTTGCCTCCCATGCGTTCTTTTATTTTACCTGGTGGGCATCCTACAGTATCAGCCCTTCATATTGCCAGAAGTGTTTGCCGAAGAACGGAACGTTGCTGTGTTTTGCTGATGGAGAATAATTTATTCATCGAACCCCTTGTTATTCGATACCTGAATCGCCTGAGTGATTACCTATTTGTTTTATCACGTTACGAGGCGATGCAACTAAAAGTGGAAGAAATACCCTGGCGACCCCGGGTGAAGTAATTCCAGACAGATCAGGAGACAGCAATCATTTCTCCGTCTTTCATTTCTAATATGCGGTCACTCATTGCAGCCAATTCTTTGTTGTGTGTAACAATTAAAAAGCTGTGTCCCATTTCATCCCGTAATTGGAGGAATAATTCATGTAACTCCCGGGCATGTTTGCTGTCGAGGTTGCCTGTAGGTTCATCGGCGAACACAATATCAGGCTGGTTTATGAGCGCCCTCGCCACTGCCACTCTTTGTTGCTCTCCACCGGAGAGTTCCGTCGGTCGGTGACTTCCCCTGCCCGCTAATCCCAACTTTTGTAGCAGGAACTCAGCTTTTTCTGCAGCTTCTTTTTTAGGGGTTCCGGCTATCCATGCGGGGATACATATATTTTCCAGGGCACTGAATTCAGGCAATAAGTGGTGAAATTGAAACACAAAACCCATGTGTCGGTTTCTGAAGGCGGCCAGTTTTTTTCCGGTGAGAGCATGCAGCGGGGTATCGCGAAGTACCAGGGTACCGCTGTCGGGTCGGTCCAAGGTTCCTAAAATATGCAATAAAGTACTTTTTCCCGCCCCGGAGGAGCCTACGATGCTCACAATTTCCCCTTTATTGAGCTCCAGACTGATGTCTTTGAGCACCTGGAGACTGCCATATTGCTTGCTGAGATGTGCCGCCCGAAGGAGGGGAGATGTATTCATACAGCTGCAAACCTACAAAAGCCATGCAATAACCACCCTTTTTTATCCGTTTTCTTTGGTAAAGGTTAACAAACGAGATTGGGTGGTATCGTTTATACGGCTACATTTGCAAAAAAATTGGTTTCTATGTTTTGGACGCTCGAATTGGCAAGTTATCTGGAAGAGGCACCCTGGCCTGCAACGAAAGACGAATTAATCGACTATTCTATTAGAAGCGGGGCTCCCCTCGAAGTAGTAGAAAATCTTCAGGAACTGGAAGATGAAGGGGAAGTGTATGAAAGCATTGAAGACATCTGGCCGGATTACCCCAGCCAGGAAGACTTCATGTTCAATGAAGATGAATATTAATTAGTCACTTCTCTATTGAAAGCAAAACTCTTCGGCCATCCATGGGATGGCCGTTTTTTTTTACAAACCTTCTTTTTTCTTGGCAGGAAAATACAACTTGAAACCAAGTAGTACCAGCGTGAGCACTAGTACAATGGTATTAGCCAAAATAACAGGTCCGCTGGCAATGGCAAAACCATACACCAGCCAAACAAACGTACTGGTGATAACGATCAATACCATCCAGATACTCAGGTCGCCAACACTTTTTGACTTCCAAGATTTATATACCTGAGGAATGAAAGTAATGGAAGTGAGAAAAGATCCAAAATAACCGATCATTTCAACAGAGGAAGCCGGTAAATCGAGCAGTAGGTGCATGGCAGTTTTTTTATTCGGTGATACCCATTTTATTCATGACCAGATCACTGACACCGGTATTAGAGTAACCACCATCGTGAAAAAGATTTTGCATGGTAACCATCCGCGTGAGATCTGAGAAGAGTGTAATACAGTAGTTGGCACAATCTTCCGCACTGGCATTACCAAGTGGGGCAATCGATTGTGCATAATCAAAGAAATCACCGAATCCTTTAATACCCGTACCTGCAGTAGTTTTTGTAGGTGATTGAGAGACCGTATTGATCCGAACTTTTTTCGTGATACCATAGTGATAACCAAAACTCCGGGCAATGGATTCCAGCATGGCTTTAATATCTGCCATATCGGTATAAAAAGGGAAGGTGCGCTGGGCAGCCATATAAGTAAGGGCTACCACACTGCCCCAATCATTAATGGCATCGAGTTTCATGGCAACTGCAAGCATCTTGTGGAGTGATAAAGCAGAAACATCCAGACCTTTTTGGTAGTACTCATAATTGAGCTCTGTATAGGGAATTTTTTTTCGGATGTTAACACTCATCCCGATCGAGTGCAGTACGAAATCGATTTTCCCTCCCAAAATTTCTTGTGAACGGGTGAATAAATGTGTAAGTTCTTCTGTATTGGTAGCGTCAGCAGGAATAATTTCCGATCCGGTTTTTTCTGCTAACTTTTTAATTTCACCCATACGCATGGCTATGGGGGCATTGGTTAAAACGAAGCGGGCACCTTCTTCATGCGCTTTTTCTGCCACTTTCCAGGCAATAGAGTTTTCATCAAGTGCGCCGGTGATGATACCGGTTTTTCCCTTTAATAATTGATAAGCCATACGATCTGAGTATTAAGCGTGCGATAAATTATACCCCAAACATAAAGATTTACTTTTAATTCCCCTGCGTAGCCGATCACTATGACCGAATCAGCTCCCTTGCATTTTCAAGTGCAGCCGCAGATGGCGCCTCGCCGGATAACATACTGGCTATGGCTGCCACCCGTTCTTCCTCATTCAATTGTCTTATACCGGTATGGATAGTCTCACCTTTCGCTTCTTTATATACCCAAAAATGGGCATCCGCCTTGCCTGCGATCTGGGGTTGATGGGTAATACAGATGAGTTGATGACCCAACGCGAGTTCTTTCATGATCATGCCTACCTGACGAGCAGCCTCACCACTGATGCCCGTGTCAATCTCATCAAAAATTAAAGTAGGCAATTGTATAGACGCTGCCACCAACGACTTAATGCAAAGCATTAACCTGCTGAGTTCACCCCCACTTGCTACTTTTTTGAGTTGCTCTAAACGTCCCGAGCGGTTGGCATCAAAAAGAAATTCTACCTGGTCAGCACCATGTACATCAGGTGAGCAGGGTGTCAACTCAATTTGCAAACTGGCATTGGGCATGCCCACTCTTTCCAGTAATTGCTTGACCTCTTTTTGTAGTGGACCAATTACTTTTTTACGGGCGGCACTCAGCCCTGCTGACTGCTCATTTACTTTGTTCCGAAGTACCAATACTTTTTGTTCCAGTTCCTGAATGGCTTCCTCACTTTTTTCTGAACTGATCTGTTCTTGCTGTAATTGCTCCAATAATGCAATTAACCCGGCCGTATCTTTTAATCCATGTTTTTTGAGCAGCTTATATCCTTCCGCCAGCCTCTCATTGATCCAGCCGGCCCTACTTTCGTCTACCAGGCACTGCTCCTTTATTTTTTCTAATTCGTCTGCTACATCCGCCAATTCTATTTGAATCGATTGCAGGCGGCCAGCGGATTCCTGCAAGGCAGGAATCATACCGGCAAAGCCTTGCAGGGATTGACTGGCTTGTTTTAATTGGGGAAGAACAGGGTTGTCTGATTCCCGTAACATATCAGTCATCCGGTTGAGGACCTGAAGAATCTGGCCGGCATTATTTAAGAGGGATAATTCCTGGTCTAATTTTTCCAACTCTTCTTCCTTTGGCGCATAGGATGCCAGTTCGTTGAGCAGGTATTGCTTATAATCCCGTTCTTTATTGATTTGTATTTGTCTGGATTTCCAATCATTGAGTCGGTGCAGATCTGCTTGCCAAAGTTGGTAGGAACTTTGGTAGTTCTTTAATAAGTCAGGTTGTTGTGTGAGTGCATCAATCACCCTGCGCTGAAAATCTGTTTCTCCCAATTCAAGGGTATCAAATTGCCGGTGCAGATCAACCAGTCGCCCCCCCAGCTCTTTTAATTGCTGCAGTGTAACGGGCGTGTCATTGATGAAAGCCCGCGATTTTCCGTTGGCAGCAATCTCTCTTCTGAGCAATAACTCATTTCCATCTTCGAGGTCATTTGTTATCAGCCATGCTCTGACCCCATCATCAGCGGGGCGATGAAAGGTGCCCTCAATAGAACATTTCTTTTCCCGATTGAGCAAAACGGCAGTATCTGCCCTGTCACCGAGAATAAGTCCCAATGCACCCATTAAAATACTTTTTCCGGCACCAGTTTCACCCGTAATGATGTTCAGGCGGGGTGAGAATGTGATGGACAGATCATCGATGATCGCATAGTTCTGTATGTGAAGAAATTGCAGCATAGGCGTTTGGCAAAGGCTTGCCGGGATGTGCAATTTAATCTCCTGTTTTGGGTTCAGCAAATCGGAACGGAAAATACCTGTTGTTTATTCGCCGCTACAGCGGGCGATGCCTGCTTTTGCCCGCTGGTCCAGTGAATTTTTATACTCTTGCTGGTTCATATTGAGGCATTGCTGATAAAATTCCAGCGCCAGCTGCTTATTCCCCCGGGATTCGTAGATCTGGCCAGCTTGAAGGGCAGCCCGCGCGGCAAAATACTCCGGTCTGTCTTTTCCGAGACGAATCGATTGTGTATAATAGTGCAGGGCCTCATTGGTTTTACCAAGGGCATCATGAATTCTTCCCAGCCGATAATTATATTCCAACTGATTGGCGACCGTTGATAAGCCATTCACAGGTTGATTCGTCAATATTTTGAGGGCATCATTGTGGTAGCCACCATCGCTTAAGAGCCTTGCTTTCAGCAGCCATCGATCGGGCCATTTGCCTGACTTGGCATCTGCCAGCGCCTTTTTATCCGCATCGGAGAAAGTGTTTCCCTTGCTGATGACCAGTTTGCGTATCTCTTCTGCTTTGGTTGGGTTATCTTCCAGCCAATAACACCAACTGAGTTTTTGGTAAACATCTTTTACATAAAACTGTCCGGTAAATTGTCGAAGGAATGTTTCAAAGTGTTGTCGGGCAGCAGTTGTATTTAATCGATACAACTGGGCAAATCCCAATTGAAAGTCCCAGACACCTGTTGCGAGATAGTCGGTTGACTGTTGTCGATTGGTGATGAGCGATGCGGCAAGGGCTGCCTGCTGCAGGTTGATCGCCAGATTGGCGGTCATATAAAGGTGCAGATGATTCCCGGTTAAATCGAGCTGTTGCTGACGGGTGAATTGCAGGGCTTCCTCTTTTTTATTTTCAAGGTAGAAAAGCAAATAGGGATATACAAAAGCTGCCTCATTAAAAAAGAGTTTACTCCACGGATCGCTGCCATTTAAAAAACCACGTACCGTTTTCATGCCCTCTGTCAGGGAACCGCGCATGCCCAAAATACCGGCGATCCAGCGGTACCCCTTGGGGATGGTTCCGGTCACAGCCTGAAGTGTTCCATACGGAAGATCATTGGGCGTGAAAGTGGGGAAGCGTTTTTTATTTTCCTTTAAAACCTGATAACTCCTTCTGCAATCCCAGGCAGCTTCCCAGAATTGGCCAGCCTTGATGAGTGCAGTTGCTCTATGCAAATAAATCATGCCCTGACAGTAAAGTAAGAAAGGCGATGATCTGGTACCGGATTTTATTTTTACCAGCCGCGCTTCCATCTTGACCAGACTGCGCTTCATTTCATCAGGGTCTTCATTCAGGAAGAGGGTATAAAAGTCGATGTAGTTGTCGAGTAGTTCCGGAATCAGGTTCTGTGGATTCTGCTGTCGTGCCTTTTGGATGAGTAGTCTGCCACTATTCACTTTCAGGCGGGTAATTTCCTGAAAAGCCTGCTGGCAGCTGCTGTTGAATTCAAATACGGGCTGTGCATACAACCGGGTAAGCATCAAAACCGGCAAAAGTATAATCAGCGCACGTTTTGGCATATCTGCTGCATAAAAAAGGGCTGCCCTTCGGAAACCCTTGAATGAATGTGAAACGGATGGCTATCCGGAGGAATGATTACTTAACGCCTACATTAGCGTTCAGCTCTGCATCCACCAGAATTCTTCCGCAGTTTTCGCAAACGATAATTTTTTTGTGCAGGCGAATCTCGCTTTGACGCTGAGGTGGGATGGAATTAAAACAACCACCACAGGCATCTCTCTCTACCGGTACTACTGCCAGACCATTGTGATAGTTGGTACGGATACGATCATAGCCATAAAGCAAGCGGCTGTCAATGTGTGCACGGGCATCTTTACTCAGCTGCAGAAATTCTGTTTCTTCCTTCTCCGTATCAACGATGATTTTATCAAGTTCTCCTTTTTTGTGTGCCAATACGCCTTCTTTAACAGCAACCTGCTTGCGGGCAGCATCTAATACTTTCACTTTTTCTCCCAGCTCATCATTGGCATCGCGGATATTCTTTTCGCAAAGCTTGATTTCCAGCTGTTGCATCTCAATCTCTTTATTGATTGCCTCGTATTCGCGGTTGTTCTTAACCTGGTCACTCTGCTTTTCGTATTTGGCAATCAGCGCTTCACTATCCTTGATGGCTGCCTTTCTGCCTTCCATGTATTCAGTGATGCCATTGATCTCTTCTTCAATGCGCACCTGACGGCTTCTCAAACCCTGAATTTCATCTTCCAGGTCGCTTACTTCCATGGGTAATTCACCCCGGAGTACCTTAATTTCATCCAGTTTGGAATCAATTTTCTGTAATTTGAGTAGGTTGACCAGCTTTTCTTCAACAGAGAAATCTTTAACGGCTGCCATATAAACGATTGATTTAGAATCAGTTAAGAATTGACTAGGGATTAATTTTTATCGATGATCCTGCCTTTTTTGTCTGCTAATCAGGAAATTGCGCACTTATTTCCCCGAAAAATACTGCACCGGGTTGGTGTCAATACCTGATTTTAGGACGGCAAAGGTAGGGAATTTGCTTTGTAAAACGTCCACCAATAGTTCAGGGGTGAATTGTTCACTTTCCCAGTGTCCGATGTCAGCTACCACCATCCGGCCATTGGCATCGAAAAATTCATGGTACTTGAGGTCGGCAGTAATAAAAAAATCAGCCCCTGCTGCCAACGCATTTTCTAGCAGGAAACTGCCGGCACCACCGCAAACGGCTACCCGGCTGACTTGTTTTTGCAGGAGTGGGGTATGGCGTATGACCTGAAGGGAGAAGGTGGTCGTCAGCTGTTGTAAAAAAGCTTTTTCTTCCATGGGCGAGGGTAAGTCGCCTATCAATCCACTGCCGATGTCGGATCTTTCATTGAGCAGCATTATCCAGCTATGTGCCACTTCCTCATAGGGGTGACTTTCAATTAAAGCATGATGAACTTGTCCTTTAAGGTGCGTGGGTACCACTACTTCTAAACGGGTTTCAGCTACAGCCGTCCGTTCACCTACTTTACCTATGGTGGGGTTGGCACCCTCCATACCCTTAAAGGTACCGGTACCTTCCACCCCGAAACTGGCTTCATGATAAAGGCCGATGGTACCTGCCCCTGCAAGAAATAGGGCGGACCGAACCTGTTCCAGGTGGGTGGTTGGAACAAAGGTGATTAACTGCAATAATTGCTGTTCTTTAGGTAACAGGATTGATGTGTTTTCCAATCCCAGTTTATCGGCAATTTTTTTATTGACACCGGTCGCGACATTATCGAGGTTGGTGTGGCAGGCATAAATCGCCACATCATTCTTTATGGCAGTAATGATTGCTTTCTCTACATAGTTTTTCCCATTCAGTTTTTTGACGCCCCTGAACAGAATCGGATGATGGGCCACCACTAGGTTACAGCCTTTACTTATTGCCTCCAGTATGACTTCTTCCGTGGCGTCGAGTGTGCACAAAACGCCCTGACAGGTCCAATCGGGATGGCCGGTGATTAACCCGGCATTATCGTACGACTCCTGGAGTGACGGGGGTGCAATGAAGGCTAATTCGGCAATTACATTTTTTATCAGCATGGGGATGGAATGGAATAGATGACCCGCTAAAATTAGACCAAAACAGGTAAACGAAAAACAGGGTTTATCTTTACAGCATGGAATCACGCTATCTTCTGCTGGATGGAAAGAAAGTAAAGACAGGCACAACTGTAATTGGTGCCGATAACCGCACCTTCCGGTATGGGGACGGCTGCTTTGAAACCATGAAGTTGCTGGAGGGGCGAATCGCTCTATTTCCATTTCATGTGGAAAGATTGTTTTTTACGCTGGAACAGCTGGATCTGGCAATTCCATCGCACATGTCGGTTGACAAGCTGGAACAACAGATCATTGACTTAGCTACTGCTAATGGACAGGCTGCTAATGCCCGCATACGATTAACAGTGTTCAGGGGTGAGGGAGGATTGTATGATCCTGATACAGCAGCCCCTCGTTTTATGATTCAATCTTGGTCTGGCCCTGCCGTCACCCCCAAGATCCACACCAATGGAATTGATCTCGGCATCTATCCCGATGCCCGAAAAAGTTGCGATCGGTTTGCAGCCTGCAAGACCGCTAATTTTTTGCCTTATGCCATGGCAGCCCGTTGGGCAAAGAATATGCATTGTAATGATGCGGTTGTGCTGAATGTAAATCAACGCATTGCTGATACTACGTTGTCGAATATTTTTATTTTGTTAGATGGAAGTTGGCGAACACCTCCCTTATCGGAAGGGCCCATCAACGGCGTTATGCGGCGCTACCTGCTCAGTCAATTGAAGAAGGACGGCATTCCCGTGGAAGAGTTACCCCTTACACCGGAAGACCTGGATCAGGCGCAGGAAATCATTTTGACGAATGTAATGTCGGGTATTCGGTGGGTAAAAAGTCTGGGAAATAATCATTACACGGGTACGGCAGCTGCCCACCTGTATTACACGTATATACGCCCGCTGTGGAATAAATAGTTGGTGGAACGAGGCGCCGCTCAACCATTACTCTTATCGTTTGTTGTGTATCAAAATCATCGCTTTTGAAAACTTCCCTGCGCATCATGTGGTTTCGTCGCGACCTGCGTTTATTCGATAATGCAGCCCTTTATGCAGCACTCTCCGGCACAGAGCCCGTTTTGCCTATTTTTATTTTTGATCGTCATATCCTGGATATGCTCGAAAACAAGCAAGACAGACGGGTCGAGTTTATTCATCGGGCACTCGAGGCTATGCAACAAACCCTGATAAAAAAGGGGAGTTCACTTGAAGTTTATTACGGCAAACCCAGTGAAGTAGTTCAAGCCCTTTTGAAAAAATACCAGGTTACATCAGTTTATACCAACCATGATTATGAGCCTTATGCACTTGAGCGGGATGAAGCGATTGGCTCTCTGCTTCAGGAGCAGGGTATTGCTTTTCATACTTTTAAAGATCAGGTGATCTTTGAAAAAAGTGAAGTGGTTAAAGATGATGGATTACCCTACACGGTATTCACACCCTATGCCAATAAATGGCGCGCTAAACTTCAGGTCACCGGCATCCCAGCTTTCCCCGCTGAAAAAAAGTGGCAACAATTCTATCAACAGTCTCCGGTGGCACTGCCCACCTTACAAAAAATTGGATTCGAGCCAGTAGGCGACCCTTTTCCACCATCCGTTCCTGCAGATGCTGTGATTCAGCATTATCGTGAAAAACGTGATCTGCCGGCTTTGCCCGATGGCACTTCCCACTTGGGTATTCACCTGCGATTCGGTACCATCAGCATACGTCAACTGGCAACACGTGCACAGCAATTGAGTGCTACTTACCTGAATGAATTAATCTGGCGTGATTTTTATCACATGATCTTATTTCAGTTTCCGCGTGTTGGAAAGGGGCAGGCATTTAAAAAAGCCTATGAAAGTATTCCCTGGAGAAACCAGGAAGATGAATTCAAGCGCTGGTGTGAGGGAACAACCGGCTATCCCATCGTTGATGCCGGTATGCGGCAGTTGAATGCAACCGGATATATGCACAATCGGGTGCGGATGATTGTGGCTTCTTTTTTAGCCAAGCATTTGCTGATCGACTGGCGTTGGGGAGAAGCTTATTTTGCTGCTAAACTCAATGACTTCGATCTGGCAGCCAATAATGGCGGTTGGCAATGGGCTGCCGGCAGCGGTTGTGATGCTGCCCCTTATTTTAGGGTATTCAATCCCACTTTACAGGCCCAGAAATTTGATCCGAAACAAGCTTACATTCGTCACTGGGTGCCTGAATGGCAGGAGTTAACTTATCCGGCTCCCATGGTACCGCATGATGTTGCCCGTAAGCGAGCACTCGAAGTGTATGGAAAAGCATTGAAAGGGGAGTAATTGCTTAGAGCAAGAAAATCGGGAATGGGTTGGGATGTTGTTGACTCCGTAAACGGTTTTGTACTTCCAGTAAAGTGGTGACAGCATTTTTTCCAACTATCCCTGCATCGGTGCTGTATTCATTTACATATAGTTCGATGTGTTTGCGCTGAACTTCCTCTTCCATTTCCTGCGCATGCAGCTGAACATATGTGCCTAATGTGGGTAACTGCCGGCGGGCATATTCCAAACTCATTTTGATAAATGCATTTATCTTCTGGTGGAATGCTGCCGGGAAAGATCTTCTCATTGCAATACCACCTAATGGTATCGGACAGTGCAGACTTTGTTCCCAATGACTGCCCAGGTCGTTTACCAGTTGAAGTTCCTTCGCAGCATACGTGAACCTGTTTTCATGTATGATGACACCAGTACCCACACTACCACTGAGAATGGCATCTTCAATTTCATGGAATACCCTGAAAGATTTATTTTGAAAGGAAGGCAGTGCATAACTCATTAAGAGATGCGCTGTGGTATGTTCGCCTGGAATAGCTACCGGGAGCTGACTCAACGCTTCTATGGATAGTTGACTATTTTCCTTTGATGTAATCAGTAGTGGCCCAACACCCATACCCATCGCACCTCCACTGTTCAGCATACCATATTGAGGAAGAATATCTGCCAGCACGCCATAACTGATCTTTGTGATATCCAGTTTTCCATCGAGTGCCCAGCGATTCAGGGTTTCCACATCTTCCAGCACTGGTTCCCATTCGAAACCGGGGGTGTCGATGAGTCCGTTTATCATCGCATCAAAGATGAAGGTATCATTGGGGCATGGTGAAAAGCCAATGGTTAGTTTCATTTGGTGGTTTTGGAAGATAAATCAAACGGTTCGGTGGCAATCCTTGTGAGCAGTCGGATGAGAGATTGATTCACCTGTTCAATGGCAAGCGAGATCTTCCAATTTTCTTTGTTTCTTTCTCCAACGAGATTGGAAATACCACGCAGCTGTAAAAATGGAATTTGTAACATACGACAGGTATAATGCAGTCCCGCGCCCTCCATACTTTCAATAAGTGGGGCAGGGTGTTTTTTTTGCAGCTGTTCCATCATCTTTTGATCGGTGGTGATTTGATTTACAGAGATACCAGTGGCATGCGATAGACCTAAAAAAGTAAAAGCAGCCAGGTATGGGTTAGGAAGCGCACCGGCTTCATAAGGTGGTAAATCAGGATGGAGCAATGAAAGCTCAGCCATATTCTTCCAGTTACCATTTTCCCATACACCCATATCGCCTGACGCCTCTGTCGCTACAATTACTACTTCACCCGGGGCGGGTGGAGGGGTGAAGCACCCGGCGATTCCAGCCTGAATGATTAAATCGGGTGTTTTACTAAGTGCCAGTCGGGTAATTTCAAAAGAGGCTGCTGTGAGTCCAACACCGGTGCAATGAAATTCTACTTGAAAATGGTCTGTCCCTTTACCATGAAAAAAATTCATGGCGGGTGTTATTTCCCCGGGAGTAGCCGCTACAACCAATACATACATGGCACAAAGTTCAGAAAAAAGGCTGAAACAGTCTGGTCTATATCTGTACGTAATGGTAAGCAATTCGTAACTTTGCAAAAATATTCGATGGGAATGGTATATGTAACCCGTTTAGAGCATTTTAATGCAGCGCATAAGTTATTCAATCCGAATTGGTCAAGGGAGAAGAATGAAGCTGTTTTTGGTGCCTGTGCCAATGAAAACTGGCATGGACATAATTACCAGCTATATGTAACTGTGAAGGGAGAACCTGATCCGGAAACGGGCTTTGTCTACGACGTTAAAAAACTTAGTACAATTATCAAGGAACATATCACAGAGCAGCTGGATCATAAAAACCTGAACCTGGATGTACCTTTCTTGCAGGGAAAGCTGTGCAGTACGGAAAATCTGGCTATTGGAATTTGGAATCAATTGCTGTTGCATCTGCCCAAAGAAGTGCAACTGCATGGCATCAAATTATATGAGACGCCCCGGATTTATGTAGAATATTTCGGTTAATTGCTTATTTGAGGCCGGGAGCGAACAATTCAACTGATTATTCAGTTATCTATATTATATGGCACAGCGCGTATCGGTTTATCGAAAAGAACATTTCAATGCTGCTCACCGCTTATTCAATCCTGCCTGGTCGCCGGAGAAGAATAAGGCGGTATTTGGTTTGTGCAGTCATGAAAACTTCCATGGGCACAATTATGAGTTAATTGTGAAAGTCACAGGTGCCATTGACCCCGATACGGGTTACGTCATAGATTTGAAGGTACTCAGTGATTTGATCAAAGAGAGGGTGATTGACCGCTTTGATCACAAGAACCTTAACCTGGATACCAAAGAATTTGCTCACTTGAACCCTACAGCTGAAAATATCGCAGTCGTTATCTACGATCTTCTGAAGCCCAAACTGGGGGAAGCCTACGAGTTGCACATTCGGTTATATGAAACGGAAAGAAATTTCGTTGAATACCCGGTCGAATAAATACTAAAAATTACTGTTATGGCATACAAAAAAACCGAACACTATGATGAGTCTGTGACTACAAGTCTTATGACGCATTACAAATCTATTCTGGAATTAATCGGAGAAGATGCAGATCGGGAAGGATTGATAAAAACTCCTGAGCGGATTGCCAAAGCCATGCAGTATCTTACCCAGGGCTACAGCATGAACCCCGTTGATATTCTGAACTCTGCCCGGTTTCAGGAAGAGGTAAATGAAATGGTGATTGTAAGAGATATTGAACTTTATTCAATGTGCGAACACCACATGGTACCTTTTTTTGGTAAAGCACACATCGCCTATATACCCAATGGCTGGATAACCGGATTAAGTAAATTAGCCAGGGTAGTTGATATTGTTTCCCGCCGACTGCAGGTGCAGGAAAGATTAACCACGCAAGTGCTGGATGCCATTCAGCAATCACTTAATCCCTTGGGAGTTGCCGTGGTGATAGAAGCCCAGCACTTATGCATGATGATGCGGGGCGTACAAAAGCAAAACTCAATTACTACCACATCAGCTTTCTGTGGTGAATTTGAAAAAGTAGCTACGCGTAGTGAGTTTCTGAGGTTGATAAGTAAGCGTAGGGACTAACCATTCTCTTTTTTTTACGACATTTGCTGCTACAGTTATATCGACTGTAGCTTTTTTTTATACCTTATAGTATGAAGCACGCATATATTTTTCCCGGACAAGGATCGCAATTTAGTGGCATGGGTAAGCAATTGTTTGATACCAATTCTACTGCCCGACGCTATTTCGAGCAGGCCAATGAAATACTGGGTTTTGATATTACCCATGTACTTTTTAACGGAACTGAAGAAGAACTTAGGCAAACCCGCATTACACAGCCTGCCATCTTCATTCATTCAGTGGCCGCATTTGCTTCTTTAACCAATCCCCAACCTGATATGGTTGCAGGTCATTCATTGGGAGAGTTTTCTGCCCTGGTAGCCAATGGTACATTGCAATTTGAAGATGCGCTTCGACTGGTAAGCATAAGAGCTACCGCCATGCAGCAGGCATGTGAACAAGCGCCCTCATCTATGGCGGCAGTGTTGGCATTGGCAGATGATAAGGTAGAAGCTATTTGTAAGGAAGTACAGGAATCAACCGGTGAAATTGTAGTGCCGGCAAATTATAATTGTCCCGGTCAATTGGTGATCAGTGGAACTGTTCAGGGTGTAGCAACTGCCTGTGAACGAATGAAGGAAGCCGGCGCCAAGCGGGCGCTGGTATTACCGGTGGGTGGTGCATTTCATTCCCCGCTGATGGTATCTGCGCGCGAGCAGTTATCTGCAGCCATTGCCAATACTGCGTTTCAAACACCTGTTTGTCCGGTCTATCAAAATGTGGTGGCACAGGCGGTTTCCGATCCGGCACAGATCAGAACAAATCTGATTGAACAACTCACGGGAGCAGTTAAGTGGACGCAATGCGTGCAGGCCATGGTAGCGGCGGGTGCCGGCCATTTCACCGAATGTGGACCTGGAAAAGTATTACAGGGATTGGTGCAGAAAATTGCAAAAGAAGTATCGGTTGACGGCGTGAGTTAGTCGGTAAAATCAATGATGCCGTTTACCCACTCTCCATCCAGCGTTGCATGGTATTTTCTATAAAAGTGAAGGGCCGGTTCATTCCACTCCAGCACCTGCCATACCATACGTGGGAATCCTTTCTCTTTGGCTTCTTGCATAACCCTTTCAAATAAACGGGCGCCGATGCCTTTGCCACGATGTTCCTCCGTTACCAGAAAATCTTCGAGGTAAAGGCATTGTCCTTTCCAGGTGCTATACCGAATATAGTACAGCGCGAATCCGATTACTTTTCCATCCAGTTCGGCAACAAAACCCCACCAAACTGGTTGGGAACCAAATCCACTTTCTTCAAAATGCTCAAGTGTAACCGTTACTTCGTCGGGTGCCCGCTCATAGATCGCTAGTTCTCGAATGAGGCCCAGCAATGCAAGACAATCTTTTTTTTCTGCTCGCCGAATCAAAATTTCCATAGGTGGCAAAGTGTTTGACAATTATCAGATCAAAGCCTGATCCAGGTCGGTTATGATATCCTGAATATTTTCTATACCCACGCTCATGCGTATCAATCCGTCGGTGATGCCGTAGACTTTTCGTTCTGCCGGAGGGATACCAAAGTGACTCATGCTGGCAGGATGGGATAATAGGGTATCGGGTGTGCCGAAGGAAATCGCCCGGGTACACAGTTGGAGTTGATTGATGAATTTTTTTCCGGCTTCCAATCCATTCTTTAATTCAAAGCTGAGCATAGCACCGGGATGTTTCATTTGTTTATTGCTGACTGCATAATCGGGGTGTGAGGTAAGTCCATTGTAATTCACATGCCCTACTGCTGGGTGTTGTTGCAGGAAATGTGCAACTTCCATTGCATTGTGGCAATGTCTGTCCATTCGCAGTTCCAGGGTTTTGAGTCCCTGTATAAGTAAGAAGGCATCGAAAGGATTGCTGTTGGCACCGAGGAGGGCGTACCATTTCCATGCCTTTGTCTTCATGAATTCGATGTCTTTACCCAGCAGAACACCACCCATGGCACTCCCATGTCCGTTCAAGAATTTTGTGGTAGAATGAACGACGAAGTCGGCACCATACAGGAAAGGTTGTTGTAAGTAGGGCGTGGCAAAAGTGTTATCGACTGATACCGGAATATTTTTTTCCCGGGCTATTGTGCAAATGGCTTCCATGTCGACACAGCGTATGGTGGGATTGGCTGGGGTTTCGAGATGTACCAATCGAATGGTTTCGTCGGCAAGTAAGGCTTCCCTCACCTGATTCAGATCACGCATGTCGATGAGCGTCGTTTTGATGCCGCTGTCTTTTAAAATTTTTTGCATCAATTCCTGGGTGCCACCATAAAGTGAAAAGTGTGATAAAACGGTGTCACCTGCCTGAAGCCTACTGAGAAATAAAGTAGTCAAGGCACCCTGACCACTTGCGTGCAATAATGCTTTTAATTCGAGTGGGGTATCATCATCGTGCACAATACCGAACGATTCCAGTGCGGCGATGATCTCTTCAGCAACCGTGAATGTTGGGTTACCCCATCGGCTGTAGATGCGGGTTTTATCTGCACCGGCGAAGCGTTCCATTCCTTCTTCCGCTGAGGGAAAAGAAAAGGTTGAACTCGCGTAGATGGGCGTGTTATGGGCAAAATCGGCATGCCGTTCTTTACCGGTATGCAGCACCAGGGAACTGATACTTGTGTAGGGAAAAGCTTTTTTCATGTTTTCGCTTGAAAGTGTAGCCGCAGCATTTAGGCGCCGTCGTAAGCCCAGGTCACCCAGGTTGCACCCCAGGTAAAACCACCACCAAAAGCTGCGAATACCAGGTTATCTCCTTTTTTCAGTTGCTTCTCCCAATCCCATAAACAAAGTGGAATGGTGGCAGCCGTAGTATTTCCATACTTCTGAATATTAATCATCACCTTTTCTTTAGGTAAACCCATGCGGTTAGCAGTGGCATCAATGATACGGAGGTTTGCCTGGTGAGGAACCAACCATTGTATATCATCACCTGTTAGTCCGTTGCGCTCGAGCAGTTCTGCACTGACATCGGCCATGCCTTTCACGGCAAATTTGAATACAGGTTGACCATCCTGGAAGGCATAATGTTCTTTTGCCAAAACTGTTTCGATGCTGGCAGGTTTTAGGGAGCCGCCTGCTTTCATATTCAGGTATTCCCTGCCGCTGCCATCTGTTTTCAATACGCTGTCTTTAATTCCTATGCCCGGTTCTTCAGTTGGCTCCAACAAAACTGCACCGGCACCATCCCCGAATAGGATACAGGTTGCGCGGTCGGTATAATCTACGATGGCACTCATTTTATCAACACCTACTACAATGACCTTGCTATATCGTCCACTTTCAATGAACATGGTACCCGTTGTCAGCGCAAATAAAAAGCCACTGCAGGCAGCAGCGAGATCAAAGCCCCAGGCATTTTTCGCACCGATTTTATCGCAGAGCAGGTTCGCTGTTGCAGGAAATACCATATCGGGCGTAACCGTGGCACAAATAATACAGTCAATTTCCAGGGGAGATATATTTCTTTTTTTCAGCAATTCCTCTACAGCATGAACAGCCATATCACTGCTCGCTTTACCGGGTTCACGTAGTATCCGGCGCTCAGAAATACCGGTTCTGGTCTTTATCCACTCGTCATTGGTATCGACCATTTTCTCCAAATCTGCATTGGTCAGTCTTGTCTCTGGCACATAGCCGCCGATTGCTGTGATGCTTGCTCTTTTTTGCATGTATTTTTCTTATAGATGGTGAGCAAATATCCGTCAATTTATGTTATGCCGGGCATCGCTTAACCGGCAGCGATCCATTCACCTTTATTTTTCCCTTCCTGATCGGTTGTTAAAGAAGGCTGTTAAAGAAATGAAAAAAGCGTGGTATCTACCCTGGCAATCCACCCGCTGCCTGCAAGAGATACCCTTTTTTTAACTTATTTTTGAGGGGTATGATCGCTTTTCTCAGAGGAAAATTTTTGCAAAAAACCCCCTCCCGGGTTTTGGTCGATGTTCAGGGTGTAGGATATGAGGTCCAAATCAGCCTTCATACATATTCTGCAATAAGTCAATTGAGTGAAGGGCTGATCAACACTTATTTACACATTACGGAAAATGCTCAAACATTATATGGCTTTCATCATACGGATGAGAAGGATATGTTTTTGCACTTAATCAGCGTTTCAGGTGTGGGGGCTTCGACGGCGCGCATGATGCTTTCGGGCATGGAACCCCGGGAAATAGCTACGGCAATCGTCAGTGGCAACACCCGTCAGCTGGAGAGCATCAAGGGAATTGGAAAGAAATCAGCTGAAAGACTCATAGTTGAGCTAAAAGACAAGCTGGGTAAGCAATTCTCAGGCAGCACCCAGCCGGTTTCCGGTGTCTTATACGCTGTGGAAAACGACGCGGTGAATGCGCTGGTGGCATTGGGAATTGGTCGGGTAATGGCGGAGCAGGCTGTCAAAAAAACAAGGGCCACCCACACAGGCGAGGTGGCTTTGGAAGAATTAGTAAAATTATCACTCAAATCGTTATAAATCATTCACTTCAAATCAGCTTTTCACCAATAAACTGTCCTCTATAGCGTTAATTCTACTTAACCAATTAGTTGGATTTGAAGCTCCGACTCGCTTATTTATCTGTTTTACTGTTGCTGACTGCGTCTGATGTCGTAGCTCAACGAAAAGACACGACCCGCTTTCCCATCAATGACAGGAGAGGGGATGGCTTCACTTTGCCCAGCCGTAACCCATTTGACTTAAGAGATACATCCCTTATCAAGAAAAAAATTGAGTACGATCCGCGTACCCGTCAGTACTATGTGCTGGAGAAGATTGGAAAGACCTATTACCGCAAGCCGGCTGCCCTCAGCTTCGATGAATTCTGGAAGATCAGTGCACGCGAATCGGAAGCTGCCTATTTCAAAAAACGGGCCGATGCGCTTACTGCGCTGAATAAAAAAACAAGTCGTCCGCCTTATCGGGTGTATGATAACCTGTTCGATAGAATTTTTGGTGTAGGCACGAATGGTTTGAAGGTAGACATTCGACCGAATGGGGAAGTGAATGTAATGGCCGGCTACCAGGGTCAAAATGTGAACAACCCCACACTGCCGGAAAGGGCCCGTCGAAATGGTGGTTTCGATTTTGACATGAACCTGAAGCTGAATGTGAACGCTAGCATCGGTGACAAACTCAAATTTCCCATCAACTACAACACCCTTTCTAATCTTGGTTTTGACAATCAGCTGAAACTTGATTACAAAGGGATGGATGATGAGATCATCAAAACGCTGGAGGCCGGTAATATAACTTTTCAGTCCCGCAGTACACTCATACCCAGTGCCCAAAATCTTTTTGGTGCCAAGGCCAAATTGCAGTTTGGCAAAGTATTTATCACTGGGGCCATAGCGAATCAGCGCTCCATTCGACAGTCGGTAGCATTGCAAGGCGGAGCTGCTACGCAGAACTTCAATAAAAAGCTGGATGATTATGAGGAGAACAGGCACTTCTTATTGGGGGAGTATTTTAAAAACAATTACAACAAAGCCATGTCGAATCTGCCCGTCATTCAGTCGCAGGTTCAATTGCAACGGATTGAAGTTTGGGTAACCAACCGAACAGGTGCCACCACCGATGCACGTGATGTGGTGGGTCTGATGGATCTGGGTGAATCCCGTCCTTATAACACCAATATTCGATCTCTCTCGAGCAGTGAGTTTACCAATAACGGAAACAATGATCTATATCCTGCTCTGGTAAATAATCCCACAGCACGTAACCCGGCAGCAATCAATTCACTGCTCTTGGCACGCGGACTTCGTCCGGTGGAAGACTATGAAAAAACTTTTGCACGGAAGCTCAATCCCTCTGAATATTATTTCAATTCCCAGGTTGGTTTTTTATCATTGAATGTGCAGCTACAACCCGATGAAGTATTGGCTGTGGCATATCAGTACACTTACAATGGCCGGGTATTTCAGGTGGGTGAATTTTCACAGGATGTGGCACTCGATTCCACCCGCGGCGTTCAAAAAGTGTTGTTCCTCAAACTGTTGAAGGCAACCTCACAACGCATCAATCTGCCTATCTGGACCTGGATGATGAAGAATGTGTATTCGTTGGATCTCTTTGGTTCCATTCAGCAGGAAGGCTTTCAGCTCAACATCCTCTACGATGATCCCGGTGGTGGTATGAAGCGATACCTGCCGGAGGGTGCTCCCAATGTAACGGGCCGCCCACTGTTGAGTATTTTAAATCTGGATCGGCTGAATGGTCGCAATGACCCACAGCCAGATGGTATTTTTGACTATGTAGATGGATATACCGTCTTGCCGAGACAGGGGCGTATCATCTTTCCGGTACTGGAACCCTTCGGAAGAGATTTGGAACGACTGGCTTTCAGCGGACAGCCGGCTTCCGTTACTAAAAAATATGTTTATTATGCTTTGTATGATTCCATCAAAGCCATTGCTCAAACCTATGCTAACCTAAACCGATTTGTCATGCAAGGACAGGTGCGGGGAAGTGCCGGCGGATCTGAGATATCACTCAATACCTTCAACATCCCACCAGGTTCGGTAACGGTGACAGCGGGCGGGCAGCAGCTGCGTGAGGGAACAGATTTTATTGTGGACTATAATCTTGGAACCGTAAAGATCATCAATCCGGGTATTCTCAGTTCCAACGTACCCGTGAGTGTAGGTTTTGAAAACAATGCCGGCTTCGGCATGCAGCAGCGAAGCTTTACCGGACTGCGGGTTGATTACATAGCAAATAAGAAATTTTCTCTTGGCGCTACAGCAGTACGTCTGGCTGAACGACCTTTCTTCACAAAAACTATGTATGCGGAAGATCCAATCCGCAATTCGATGTATGGTGTAGATCTAAGCTATAAAACCGACCTGCCCTGGCTGACCCGTCTGCTTGATAAATTACCCAACTATTCGACCAAGACGAAGTCGACAATGAATGCATATGCAGAGGCTGCCATTTTGCGCCCCGGACACCCGGCACAAATCGGTGCAGGTGATCAGGGACTCAGCTTCATTGATGATTTTGAAGGTACAAAGAACAGCATCGATCTGAGGTTCCCTTTGGTATCATGGACCCTCGCTTCTACCCCGCAGGGTAACCCATTATTTCCGGAAAGTATTTTAACTGATTCTATCAATTATAATTTCAACAGGGCCAAATTAGCCTGGTATAACATCGAACCCAACTTACAAGATAAAAACAGTCCGGGAAATCCCTTACGAAAAAATGTAGAGGAACTCAGCGATCCTCGGGTACGACAGGTTTATACCAATGAATTGTTTCCGCAACGCACAACCAATATAACCGACGTACTCACCACGACCTTCGACATGGCCTTCTATCCAACCGAGCGGTCACCGTATAATTTTGAATACCGGACTACCGAAATAGATGCCAACGGAAGACTCAGACGACCGGCCAACAGATGGGGCGGTATTATGCGTGCCATTGATCAGACAGACTTTGAGACCAGTAACCTGGAATATGTTGAGTTCTGGACGCAGGATCCATTCATTAAAAATCCGAATGGTAAGGGTGGTAAATTATTCATCAACCTGGGTAATGTCAGTGAAGATGTATTAAAAGACGGTAAGCGTTTCTATGAGAATGGTATGAACACGCCCAACATTCCGAGTGATGTCGATAGTTCTTCTACCTGGGGAAAGACGCCGGTCAATCCTATCCAGATTACGCAGGCATTTAGCAATGATCCAGGTGACAGACCCTATCAGGACGTAGGTTTTGATGGATTGGATGATGATGCAGAGAGGAGAAAGCGATCATACGTATTACAACGATTGGCCAATACATTCGGCACCGGTTCACAGATTTATCAGCAGTTTTTAAAAGACCCCTCCAATGATAATTATGTCTGGTATCGGGATGCCATTTTCGATCAGGCCGGTACCGGTATTTTGGGCCGATATAAAAACTTCAACAACCAACAGGGCAACTCACCGATTGCCGGTTCGGGTGGACAATTTACTTCAGCAGCTACCCTGTTTCCTGATAATGAAGATCTCAACCGCGATAATACCCTCAATGAGACGGAAGCATATTATGAGTATGAGATCAACCTTCAGCCGGGCATGAACGTAGGGAATACGCCTTACATCACTGACAGAAGAACGGTGTCTGTTAATTCTGCAGATGGTGTTACAAGAACGGAGAACTGGTATCTTTTCCGTGTTCCCATTCGTGGGTTCACCCGTCGGATCGGAAATATTCCCGACTATAAATCGATTCGTTTTATTCGCATGTACCTCACCGGGTTTGAGGATTCAGTTATCCTGCGATTTGCAACACTGAGTCTGGTGCGAAACCAGTGGCGCCAATTTACCTACCAACTCGATACCACCGGAACCTACACACCGATTGTCAACAATACTGGAACTGTCTTCAATACCCTCGCAGTAAACCTGGAAGAGAATTCAGCCCGACAGCCGGTGAATTATATCATGCCGCCCAACGTAGAACGGATGCAATTGCTGAGTAACAACGGGGTGAATATTCAGCAAAATGAGCAAGCTATGAGCTTGCAGGTTCGCAACTTATATACCGGTGATGCGCGGGCTGTTTTCAAAACATTCTCCTGGGATATCCGGCAATTTGGAAAGCTGTCGATGTATATACACGCAGAGTCTGTTACAGGTCAACGGCCGGTGCGGGACAGAGAGTTAAATGCCGTGATTCGAATCGGACAGGATTTTCTCAACAACTACTATGAAATAAAAATTCCTTTGAAGGTTACTCCGCCGGGAACATACGTGAAAGGACAGGAGGAAGTGGTATGGCCTGGACAGAATAACCTGGATATCATCTTACGCGAACTCATCAACCTGAAACTACGTCGAAACACTTCCGGACAGCCGCTGAATAAGATTTATCGTCAAAGACTGGATAGCAACAAGGTGATTTCTATTTTAGGCAATCCCAACCTCGGAGCCATCAGTGGGATACTGATCGGGGTAGAAAATCCATTTAGACCCGATGGTCCCATTCAGCACGCAGAAGTATGGGTGAACGAATTACGGTTGTCAGCACTCAATGAAGAAGGTGGATGGTCTGCCCTGGGTCGAATGGATGTTACACTCGCCGATCTGGGATCGATTACCGTGGCAGCCAGTACACGCAGTCAGGGTTTTGGTACCATTGAGCAAAGAGTAATTGAACGGGCCCGAGATGATCTTTTCCAGTTTGATGTCGCTGCAAATATTGATGCAGGTAAATTGCTGCCCCGCAACTTGCGACTTTCTCTACCTGTTTATGCGAGCTTGAACAGAACCGTGATTACACCGCAATTCGATCCCTTCGATCTGGATGTGCGACTGAAAGATAAACTCAGTATCTTGAATAAGCAGCAGCAGGATTCACTTCGCAGTGCTGCCATTGAGCAAACGACCATCAAAACCATCAACTTCACGAATGTGCGCTTTGGGTCAGCCAATGGAAGGCCCGGCTTATTCAAGCTGAGTAATTTTGATTTTAATTATGCTTATTCTATTATAGAACAAAGCAGCTCACTCATTCAGCAGAATAATATAGCCCGTCACCGGGGTGGCTTCGGCTATACATTTGCCGGCAGTGAAAAATTTATTGAGCCTTTCCGGAAAGTAATTACCAATAAAACACCCTGGTTAAGTCTTATCAGAGATTTGAACTTTAACCTGAAACCTTCTTCTCTTAGTTTTAGGTCAGATATCAATCGTCAGTTCGGCGAGTTCATTCCCCGCGTAATCAATACCCCGGGAAACAATGTCGACAAGGTAGATACAACCTATGATAAGTTCTTCACGTTTGACCGTTATTATCGTTTTGGCTGGAAGCCGGCCCGATCGATGACCGTAGACTTTAATGCGGTGGCCAATGCACGTTTAGATGAACCCAATGGCAGGATTGATACGAAGGAAGAAAAAGATACGTTACGCAGTCAATTTTTCAGAGGAGGCCGACACGTGATATATCAGCAGCGTGGTACTTTGAGTTATTCTTTACCCCTAAATAAATTTCCGCTGACGGACTGGATACAGGCGAGTTATACCTATGGCGCCAGTTACAATTGGATCGGTGCCAGTCGCCTAGCCATTGCTTTGGGTAATACGATTGAAAATAGCCAGGATAATAATTTCAATGCCCAGTTCAATTTTACGAATCTGTACAATAAATCAAAATGGTTGAGGGCGCTGGATAATCCACCCACCCCGAAGCCACCCAAGGATCCTAAACTAAATAATCAACCTGCACCCGGCAATGCACTCGGTACTGAGATACCTCCGCGGGAAGAAGTGATTAAGGAATTGAAAGGAAAAAAGAAAAGATTGGCTTTAAAAAAATGGCGCCAGTTGAAACGGGATGAAAGAACGGCTCAGCGCCTATTAAAAGCCAATCAGCCGCCGGAATTAAATGGGTGGGCACGGTCTGCCGGCAGAATACTAACGATGGTCAAAAATGTTTCAGTTACCTACTCCGAAAATTATCGCAGCCGCATTCCGGGTTATATGGATAGTGTTCAGGCCATGGGTCAAAACTGGAGCAGTATGGCGCCCGGACTGGATTATGTATTTGGTAAACAGCCCGATACCAACTGGCTGAATAGAAAGGGCCAGGCAGGTTTACTTTCGCGGGATTCTACTTTTAACCTGTTGTTCCGCCAAAACCTTGAGCAGCGGTTGGGTATCAATGCATTGATTGAGCCCGTTCGTGATTTGCGTATAGAGGTGAATCTGGAAAAATCATTCACAAAAGAGTATACAGAATTATTTAAAGATACGAGCGGCCGGGCCGGCTTAAGCCACCTGGGTCCATTGGCAAGTGGTGGATTCAGTATTTCATATATTAGTTTTGGTACACTCTTCGATTCTTATAATCCCAATGAGATCTCTGCTACCTTTAAAAAGTTCCAGGATTATCGTCAGGTGATTTCTACGCGGGTGGCAGAAGCCAATCCATATTGGAAAGCATTGGCACCCGGACAGCAGTTTACGGCTGATGGATATGCCAAGGGCTATGGTCGTTATTCACAGGATGTATTACTACCTGCTTTCATTGCAGCCTACAACGGCTCTGATCCTTCCAAAATTCCCCTGATCAGACAATCTAATGCAAACATCCGTGCCAATCCATTTGGTGGTTATTTACCGCGACCCAATTGGCGTCTGACTTATTTCGGACTAACCAAAATACCCAGTGTATCGAAGATCTTCAGTAATATTAGCCTTACCCACAGCTACAATGGCAACCTGAGCATGAACAGTTACAACAGTGCCTTATTGTACCGTGATCCGTTGCGCTTTGATGCGCCAGGTTTTATTGATACGGTCAGTGGTAACTTTATTCCATTCTTCCTCGTGCCTAATATTACAATGAAGGAAAGTTTTGAGCCACTGATTGGCGTAGACCTGACCACCAATAGCCAAATGAATATTCGATTTGAATATAAGAAGAGCCGCCAGTTGAGTCTCAGTTTGATCGATTATCAGTTAAGTGAGAGCCGCAGTACCGAATGGACCTTTGGATTCTCCTGGCGCAAGCAAGGGATGAATCTTCCATTTAAATTACCTTTTAGCAAGGGCACTAAGCGGCTGGAAAATGATATCAACTTCAGGATAGATCTCGCCATGCGCGATATGGCCATGAGCAACAGTCGCCTGGATCAGTCAAATGCTTATGGAACAGGCGGACAAAAAGAAATAACCATACAACCCTCTATCGACTACGTCGTGAACCGACGTGTCAGTCTCAAGTTCTTCTTTGATCAGCGCAGGGTAACCCCCTACATTTCTACATCGGCCCCTATTACCAATACCAGGGCAGGGGTTAATGTGCGGATTTCGCTAACGCAGTAAAATGGCTTAATTACTGCGAAATGCCCATTTCAGCATTTCTTTCCAGGTTACTTTTTTACCGTAAAGCAAAATGCCGGTCCGGTAAATTTTTCCTGCTACCCATGTTGTACCCACGAAGGTAAGCAGGAGGAGGCCCATGCTAATGAGCAGTTGAGCAACCGTTACGCCATCCGGCACACCGTGTGCTACCCTTGCCATCATTACAATGGGAGAAGTGAGGGGGAAGAGACTGCCAAAAACGGCCATGCTGCTGTTGGGATCATTCACCGCATTGGTCATGATAACAAATGCAAAAATGATGGGCATCATGATCGGGAAAAGTAAGGTCTGCGCATCCTGCGGGTCTTCATTCACGGCACTGCCTACTGCTGCGAACAGGGCAGAATAAACGAGGTATCCACCGAGGAAGTAAAAAAGAAAACAACCGATGATCAGGGTAAAATTAATTGTCTGTAATTCAGACATGATTCCATTCAACGCGCCACTGTTTTTCAGGTTTTCCGCTGCTTGCATTGCGCCGCCCGTACCAACGGGAGGTGCTGATTGCAAGGCTGTGCCCACTTCCGGGAAGATCAGTGGAATGGCTAATTGGATACCAAAAATTAGTAAGACCCAAATCAGAAATTGCACCAGACCCACTGCTCCGATACCAGTGATTTTACCCATCATCAGCTGGAAGGGTTTTACGCTGCTCACAATTACTTCCGCAATGCGGCTTACTTTTTCCTCCATTACACCTCTCATCACCATGGTTCCATATACAAATAGTATGATGTAAATCAAGAAGCCGGATAACATACCCACGCCATAGCTGATGCCGGCTTTTGAACCGGTTTCTTTTGTTCCTGCGGAAGAGGTATAACGTATCGGGTCATTGTGCTTGCGGATACTGTCGATGGCGGCTTTGGAGATATTCATTTGCAGCCATCTTCTTTCTTCCATGGCATTTCCAATGATGTCTTCAATTTTCTCGCGCGTGAGGAAACCCATCGTTTTGGCGGAGCGGAACTCGATGGAGTCGGTCACACTTGATCCAAATGTTTTTGGAACGAACAGATAGGCGTCATAAGTTTTCGCATCCAGTTGCTTCCGCAGGGTGGTTGTATCTCCTTGAACTGCCTTGAACTCAAAGTCTCCTTTTTTCTCTTTTAACTTGCCACTCAGGAAATCACTTTCATCCGACACCGCGATGACATAATTATCAGTTGATTTGATCTGAAAAAAGATCACGGCAGCATAAAAAACGGCAATTAGGAGGGGAACGCCGATGGTAGTCAGTAAAAATGTTTTTTTCTGAACCCGCGTAAGAAATTCCCGACGGGCAACCAGTAATGTCTTATTCATATACTATTTATTGACAAATGAGGTAAGGGTTAGGATGGGTTGTTTTGGAAGGCACGGGCTGCAGCATGGGTTCCTTCTACCAGGCGGATGAATATTTCATTCAGCGATGGAAGGATTTCATGGAATGCCTCAATGGTTTGATGCTGATTGATAAAATGAGTGAGTATATCGTTGCTGCTGGCGCCGGGTTGAATATATACAGTCAGCTCCCGCTCTTTTTGTTCGGCAATGGTGAATGCCGCTGAATCGACTGTTGTTACAGGTGTTGACAGGCGGACATAATATTTATTTTCTTTGAATTGCTGTTTGATATCAGCAACGCTGCCATCCAGCATCTTAGTCCCCAGGTTCACTAAAACGATGTGGTCGCAGATTTCCTCCACCTGTTCCATCCGGTGGGTACTGAATACGATGGTACTACCTTTTCTCGCCAGAGCAAAAATTTCATCTTTGATGAGATTGGCATTTAGGGGGTCGAGGCCACTGAAGGGTTCATCTAATATGATGAGTTTCGGTTCGTGCAACACGGTAACTACAAATTGTAGTTTTTGGCTCATCCCTTTGCTGAGGTCTTCTACTTTCTTATTCCACCAGGTTTGCATGTCTAGTTTCTCAAACCAATACTTGATCTTTTGCATGGCTTCCTGCCGACTCAATCCTTTCAGCTGTGCCAGATACAGAACCTGTTCTCCAATCTTCATTTTTTTGTAAAGGCCTCTTTCCTCGGGCATATAACCGATTAAGTTCACATCCGTTTGGGGCTTAAAGGGATTTCCGTCGAACAGGATTTCCCCCTGATCGGGGTAGATGATACCGGTGATCATACGGAGCAGGGTAGTTTTTCCTGCCCCATTGGGGCCCAGTAATCCGAAGATACTTCCTTCCTTCACGGAAAAGCTGATGTCATCAACTGCCTTTTGTCCGGCATATTGCTTTCTCAAGTGTTGTAATTCGAGCAGTGGTTTGGTCATGGTTCATCTACATTATGGTGTAAATATAAAGTAAAAAAGAAAGTTCGGCCCCTGGTTTTAAGAGTGTTAGTAGTAAAATGATACATTCTATTACAGCCTGCCCCGGTTTTATTTACTTTTGCGGACTGAATCGTTTACCCATGCGTTTATTACCTCGTTTTTCCCGCTCTTTTTTGTTATTAGCTATTTTGATCCTCACCGGAAGTTGGGGTTTTCTGGTGCATAGAACGGTCAATCAGTTATCTATTTATGAATTGCCGGCCAGCATGGGCCCTTTTTTTTATAAGCACCGCGACTACCTGGTTTATAATTCTCCTCGCCCCGATTTGCGTCGCAATTCAGATCCGCAGGAGGCGCCCAGGCATTTTATTGATCTCGAGTTGTATGGCACTTCCATTCCCACAGACTGGCAGGAAGTGGTACAGCGATATGGTATGGATAGTTTGCAGAAGATGGGTTTTGTTCCCTGGCATATTGGCTGGGTAATGCAAAGACTTACCATGGCTTATCGGTCGGGTAATAAGGACAGTATACTTTATTATGCAGCTGATTTGGGTCATTACGTTTCTGATGCGGTGGTGCCGTTGCATACAACAGAAAATTATGATGGACAACTAACTAACCAGAAGGGTTTGCATAGCTTGTGGGAATCTATGATTCCGGAGTTGGAGTTATCTAATTACCTGCTTTCTTCTACCCATCGGGCTACTTATTTGCGCCAACCCGATCGGGTGATTTGGAAGGCAGTCCGGGCTGCTTCCTTGCTGGTGCCCGATATGTTGCAAAAAGAGCGGGAAGTTTCGGCTTCTTTCACACTCGAACAAAAATACCGGGTACAGATGCGCAATGGCAGAGAATCTAGGTCATATACTACTGCCTTCGCCAAGGCATACGCCGTCAGCTTGGGGAATACGGTCAATCAGCAATTGCTTGTTGCAACCGATTTGTTGGCAGATTGCTGGTATACTTGTTGGGTCAATGCCGGCAAGCCGGATTTAAGTTCGCTAACAGGTGGTTTCACAGCTGCTGAGCAGCAGCAATATCAACGTGAGCTTCTCTTATTCACTAATAATCAACTACTATCCAATCAGGCCCTGATTGCCCGCTCGCCCCAATACCAGTCTGGTCCCGCCAACTAATTCTATTAGGTATTTTTACCTGTTTTTTTCAGGTATATTTACCTATACCTGTGCGCTTGTTTTTTCCTAATTTGTAGGCTGTTTATTTATCCAGCGTATCTATATTATATGCAGTTATACCTGTATCATTTTGTCGAATTGTTATGTGCCACCCTGGCCATTGGATCTTTTCGCTTTCTTCGGGCTCATCGGCTGTTGCTATTATTGCCTTTTTTGCTATTCATTACCCTGGCAGAATATGTTGCCATTTTACAGCATACCCTATACCATACCAGTACATATGGCACCAATTATCTGATCATGTTGGTGGAGTGGATATTCTATAATTTTTTGTTTCTTCGGTTCACCCGACCAACAAATTTTCGTAACTATATACGATGGTCACTGCCAATAGGTGCTGCCTGTATCATCGGGGGGTACTATTTTTTTCCCGGACAGTATTCGGTGTTCTATTATTGTATTATCATTGCCGGCTTTTTTTTATCGGTAGCAGCATTAGGGTATCTGTATACGAGGTTTACAGAAGATGAAGTGACCGATTTAACAAGAGATCCTGTAGGATGGGTGGCAGTGGGTGTAGTGGTTTTCTTTTCCGGTGTAAGTATTGTGTTCTCCTTATATGAGTTCATTCAGCTGAAGCGCATCATGCTCTGGGGAGAGCCAATTTATACATTGGTTCCCCGTTTGCTTAGTTTGTTTTTGTACAGTTGTATATCTATCGCCATTATCACATGCAGGAGAATTATCCCATCGTCATCGGCATCTTGATAGCGACAGCTTTTGTTTCGCTGTTTGCGTTCATGTTACTGCTGTTGATATTACATTACAGCAGGAAAAAGCAGCGATTGATTTATGAACGTCGGCTAATGGAGGAAAAATACCAGCGCGAGCTGGAGCAGGTAGAGCGGGAGGTGCAGGAACATACATTCCAAATGATTGCGCAGGATATTCATGACAATGTAGGTCAGCAATTAAGTCTGGTCAAACTGAACATCAGTATCCTATCCATGGAAAACAAGCATCTTCAATCCTTGCACGATATACGTGATCAGGTTGCTGAAGCCATTCAGCAGTTGCGGCAGATCAGCATGGGATATCAGGGCGACCGCTTACTGGAGAGTGGGTTGCCTGCCGGTATTGCCTTTCTGGTTGAGCAGTTACAAAAAACCGGTAAGTTCCTGATCCGGTTTGAGTATACCGGATTTCAGATGGATATACATTCCAACCATGGCTTATTTATCTATCGCATTTTTCAGGAAGTTATTCAAAATATTATCCGGCATTCCGGTGCTACAGAGATCGAGATTCAATTATCTGAATCCCTGGAAGCGTATCGGTTGGTTGTGAAAGATAATGGTATCGGCTTCGAGACGGGCGATATGAAGTCACGCAATGGATTAGGGTTACGAAGCATTCACCAGCGTGCCTCGCTGATTGGTGCTGACGTACAGATACACAGTGAACGGGGCCGGGGTACTACTATACTACTGACGTATAAAAAAATATCCGATGATAACACTGGCATTGGTAGATGATCATACCATGCTGCGAAAAAGCATGGCAGCTTTGCTGGAACTGATGGGAGGATTCCGAATCATTTTTCAGGCTTCTAATGGAAGAGAATTACTTGATTATCTCAGCAAAAATACCTGGCCCGATCTGGTATTAATGGATGTATCGATGCCGGTGATGAGTGGTCCGGAAACTACCCGCTGGCTAAGGGAGCACTGCCCTGAAGTAAAAGTGGTAGCACTCAGTATGGTACGCAGTGAAAATACCATTATTCGAATGATGAGCAGTGGAGCAAGAGCCTATTTATTAAAAGATGTTGAGCCCGAGGAATTGGTGCGTATGTTGCGTGCTGTGCACCTTCATGGGTATGCCCACAACGAGATGGTGCCCCTGCCGGGTAATACCCAGGCGTCTTCTGGTCTGCCGATTCATCTGAGTGAACAAGAGAAGCAGTTCATGCAATGGGTCTGTGCTGAAAAATCACACAAAGAAATCGCTGAATTGATGCAGCTGAGTCCGCGGACCATTGATGGATATCGAGATAGCCTCCTGCGGAAACTGGGGGTGAATTCAAGGGTAGGTATTGTTATGTATGCGCTGCAGAACGGTATCGTACCCTTGTAATATCCAGTATAAATTTTTCAGGGTTTTTCCTGTTTTCTGTCCTTCCAGCACAAGTTAGATTTGTCTCTTAAATTTCATAAGGCAGTAGGTTCATTGTTAAGCTGAATAGGGCGGAAACTTCCTTTGAATCCTGGGGGGGATTTAACTGGACTGGTTTCCGTCCTTCTTTTTTAAGGCTTACCCAGCACGGCAGCAGCTGCGTTGGCAACACGTTCCCCATCCATAGCGGCACTTACGATACCACCGGCATAGCCTGCCCCTTCCCCGCAGGGATAAAGATTCTGTATTTGCGGGTGACAAAGTTTCTCCGTATCGCGCGGAATACGGACAGGCGAGGAGGTTCTGCTCTCCGTAGCTACCAATACGGCATCCCGGGTAAAATACCCTTTCATTTTTTTATCAAACTTTTTACAGGCTATTCGCAGGGTATCAGAAATGAAGGAAGGTAAAATGTCTGATAAATCAGATGAAACAATACCCGGGATATAGCTACACGGGGGTAAACTGGATGAAACCTTACCTGCAGCAAAATCTGTCATTCGCTGGGCGGGTGCCGAGAGATTACTACCTCCCGCTACAAAAGCCTTTTTTTCGATGGCTTCCTGAAAATGTAGTAGCAGTAAGGGGTTATTTGAGTGCTGCTCGCCCATCCCCAAATATCGGAGGGCATCTGGAACCCCCACTTGCACGACTAGACCGCTATTGGCGTAAGGATTATTTCGTTTACTGGGGCTCCAGCCATTGACCACGAGTTCACCGGGGGCTGTGGCAGCAGGTGCAATGATACCTCCCGGACACATGCAAAAACTAAATACCCCCCGGCTATTTACCTGTTCCACTAAACTATAAGAGGCGGGGGGCAATACGGGATTCCTGACGGGGGCATGGTATTGTATCGAGTCGATGAGCCCTTGCGGATGTTCAATTCTTACTCCCAGTGCAAAAGGTTTCGCCTCCAGTTGCCAATTATGTTGATGGAAGAGTTCAAAGATATCGCGCGCAGAGTGGCCGGTGGCCAGAATAACTGCATCTGCTGAAAATCTTTCGCCTGTTTGGGTAATCACTTCTTTCACGCCCTCTTTCTGAACGACCAGATCGGTTACCCTTCTATCAAAGAGAAATTGTCCACCGGCATGTAAAATCTCCTGCCGCATAGCAGTTATGATTCGGGGTAGCAGGTTGGTGCCAATATGAGGGTGAGACTGGTACAGAATCGCGTCAGGGGCGCCCAGCTGATGAAAAATTTGTAAGATGCGCTGTACATTGCCGCGCTTGCTGCTGCGGGTATATAATTTACCATCGCTGTAGGTTCCGGCACCACCCTCACCAAAACAATAGTTGCTGTCCGGATGCACCTTGCCTGTTCTATTGAGTGCAGCCAGGTCGCGTCTTCTGGATTGAACATCTTTGCCTCGCTCCAATATAATCGGCCGGATACCTTTTTCTATCAACTGGAGTGCAGCGAAGAGTCCGGCCGGTCCGCTACCGATGATGATAACAGTTGGAGCGTTGCCGGGCAGGTTTCGCCAGGTGATGGGCTCATAAGGGTAGGGGGGCATGGGTTCGTCGATGAATACGTCGACAGCCATATGCACTTGTAAGTGCCTTGTATTTCGGGCGTCCAGCGATTCCTTTCTTTTAATATAACCCGAGATTCTTGAAACGGGAATGGCCAGTTCCGCAGCAAGCTGCTCTAGTAGAAGGGTTGTATGAAATGCAATCGCCGGGGGCAATTGCAGCCGGAGGAACTTTATCATGTCGGTTAGGTATCTATCCTAAAAACAAACAAATGACGGGTCAAGCATCAGAAGGGGAGATCATCCAACTGCTCGGTGGGTGATGGGGGAATGTCGTTATAAGAAACTTCATCCGTATTGCCTGCTGCAGCATTCATTTTCACTGTTTCAATTTTCCAGGCGTCAAGGTTAGTGATATAACCTTCCCTGCCATCCCGACTCCAGCGGCTTCCTTTGATGTTAAAGAATACTTTCACTTCATCACCCAGGTTGAATCGGTCTGGTAAGCTGGTTTTATCCTGTACAGATTGAAACTTGATGAAGTTGGTAATGGTTCTTCCATTGATATCTTCAGATTTCTCTACTACAAATTCCCTGGTTTTAAAAGTTTCGGAACGCTGCACCGTATCCATTTTGGCAACCAGTTTGCCGGTCAGTTCGTAAGACATGTTCGAAGGTTTAAACAACAAATTTACTCTTTTTTTATGGGATGTTGCTGGTAAAAAATACGTAATCGTGGGTGGACGGGTCGGACTAATTTTCCGGTTATGAAAAAACAATGGCTGGTATGGATCGGAATGCTATTATGTGCACCGTTTTTGGGGTGTCGTTCAGCAGGATATACCTCCGTAGCGTTCAGTACATATGAGGTAAAAAAAGTGGGGAATTCGTCGGGAGTTCTTCAACAGCTGCTGAAGCGAGCAAAAGATGAAGTAAATGACTCGCTCGCCAAAGTTATAGCATGTTCCGTGCAGGGTTTTAGGCAACAACCCAATGAATATACCCTGGAAAATTGGGTAGCGGATGCTGTTAGGTATACTGCAGAAAAAACTGTACTTCAGCCGGTAGATTTGGTGCTGATTTCCCGCGCTGCGGTCGGAAGATGGCTGCCAAGGGGAAACATAACCTTGCAGAATATCTATCAGCTTATTCCGGGTAATTTTCGGTGGGTAATTCATAAAGTCAGGGTCGATTCTCTGGAGACTTTTTTAGATAGTGCCCTGCGAAAAAATGGCTATGGTATTTCCGGAAGTACCCTACGGAGGGTTGGAACCGGCGGAGGGGTTCAGATCAGAAGCAGGGGCCAACTTCTCCTTCCTACTAGCCATATACATGTCATCACCCATCAACGGCTTTCTTACCAGCCTGCGAAAGAAGAATTTTTTCAATTTTTTCCTACGCTATATAAAGGTACCCTTCTGCGCGAGGCAGTTATCTTTTATGCAGCATCATTTACGCAGGCAGGACAACCAGTAAAAGTGTCTTTAGAAAAAAGAATCGATGTACAATAAGAAAAGACGAAGATTTATTCAACAATCTTTTTCATGTTGGTTGGGGATGGGTATCAACGATCCAAAAAATAATTTTTTTGCTGTTCCTGAACCTGCCCGGCAGCTGGTGATTTTACATACCGCTGGGTTGTCGGCAAGGGTAGGGTCGATCTCGACGGCGGTAGGAGAACAGACAGATCTGGATAAGTTGATTGACCGGGCATCAGAAATCAGTCGCATCCGGTCGGAAGGCAGTCCCTTACTACTATTCGATACCGGCGATATTTTTCAGCCTGGTCCCACCTTTGACCTATTGAGTAATCCGCCTGAGCCATTGGCGATGTTATTTATGGGCTATGATGCTGCAGTGCCGGGTGCCCGGGATCTGGCTGCAGGGCCGGAGCGACTGGCTAAAAAATGGGAAAAAGCCAAATTTCCTTTGGTAGCATGTAACTATATAGTAACAGATACGCCGCTGGAGCAATTCATGCATCCATTTATTATCATCCAGCGGGGCGGTATGCGGGTGGGAGTGACCGGTATCACGTGGGCAGGGAGTAATTACTCGGGATTGGGAGATGTAGACCGATTTGATTTTTTATCTCCACTTATCTGTTTGAATAAAACTGCTGCCTTATTGAAGGCAAGGGGTTGTGAACTGATTATTTGTTTGTCACAACTGGAGCCGTTCTCGCAGGAGGAAAAATTTAACAATGCCATGTTGGCAAAAGGAAGCGAAAATGTAGATTTAATTCTGGGGGGTCATTCCTATTACCCTAATACTGCTCCTCGTACATATATAAATAAAGTTGGAAAAAAAATAGTTGTTGGTCAGGTCAGCTGGGGAGGACAGGTAATCGGACGAATGGACATTAGTCAACCCGGAAAGGGGGTAATAAATCGTTGAGTTGTAAGGATGTATTCCCAATAAAAAAAAAGGGAAAATAAAAAATTTTTTTTTCAACATAAAACCTACATATTCGCATTCCCAAGTTACTTTTTTTGAGTTTTCCACAATTTGAAAAATGTGTAACTTACCGAAACAATCAGCATTTATTAACTCTATATAAATTCTTTTTCATCTTATGGCTAAAAGTGCGGAATCAGTTTGGTTGAACTGCTTGAGTATAATAAAGGATATCGTGGAGTGGCAGCATTTCAAGACCTGGTTCGAGCCCATCAAACCATTAGAGTTAAAAGGTAATGTTTTACTCATACAGGTTCCTTCACAGTTTTTCTTTGAATACCTGGAAGAGCACTATGTCAATCTCCTGGCAAAAACACTGAAGCGCGAATTGGGTAAAGAAGCCCGACTGGAGTATCGTATTCTGGTAGACAGTGGTAATGCCCGCGCTGGTTCAATGGATGTACCTGCCAGCCACATGAAGACTTACAATAACAATGAAATGAATTTTCCGCTGGTGATTGATAATCCGGTGAAAAATCCTTTTGTTATACCCGGTCTGAAGAAGATGCAGATTGATCCTCAACTGAATCCCATTTATACCTTTGATGCATTTGTTGAGGGTGACTGTAATCGGGTTGCCCGTAGGGCAGGAAAAACGGTTGCTGAAAAGCCCGGAAATAACTCCTTCAACCCCTTGGTTATTTATGGCGGGGTAGGTTTGGGAAAGACCCACTTGGCACAAGCTATCGGAAATGAGGTAAAGCGGTTGCATCCCTCCAAAGTGGTATTATATGTGAGCAGTGAAAAATTCATCAATCAGTTTCAGGACCATAGTCGGAACAATGCCATCAATGATTTTATACATTTTTATCAGTTAATCGATGTATTGATTATTGATGATGTTCAGTTTTTCAGTCGGGCGGAGAGAAGTCAGGATGCTTTTTTTGCCATCTTCAATCATCTCCACCAGAGTGGCAAGCAGCTCGTGCTTACTTCAGATAAGGCTCCTAAGGACCTCGATGGTATGCAGGAAAGATTACTTAGCCGTTTCCGTTGGGGATTGAGTGCCGATCTTCAGATACCGGATTATGAGGTGCGTATCGAGATATTGGAAAAGAAGATGAAGAATGATGGACTTGAGATGCCCCGTGATGTAGTTAAATATGTAGCTTATAATATCAATACCAATGTTAGGGAATTGGAAGGTGCTTTGATCTCACTTTTGGCACAGTCCAGCCTTAATAAGAAGGAAATTGATGTTGAGTTGGCAAAAAAAGTATTGCGGAATTTTGTCAAGACCAGCAGCAAAGAGATAACAATTGAGGCCATTCAGAAAATGGTTTGTGAGTATTTCGATGTTTCTTACGACAAATTACTGCACAAAACACGCAAACGCGAGATTGTTCAGGCACGACAGATTACTATGTACCTGGCCAAGGCATTTACCAAGAATTCACTGAAGAATATTGGTGAGCATTTTGGTGGCAGGGATCATACCACGGTTATTCACTCCTGCCAGACGGTAAAAGACCTGATGGACACAGATTCGTTTTTCCGTGAAAACGTGATGGAATTGACACAAAAGGTTCAGCTGGCTGCTATGTAAGGCGATATTTTCTTGGTTCATCAAGATAGATAGCTTTTCAGGACATTATTTTTGGCTATTCACTGAATGAAAATTATTTTTGCACCCCCTGCAAAGGGAAACGGTGAGGTGGGTGAGTGGCTAAAACCAGTAGTTTGCTAAACTGCCGTACGGGTCAAACTGTACCGAGGGTTCGAATCCCTCCCTCACCGCAAAAGGGCAATAGCCCATCGGGAAGTAGCGCAGGCCGGTAGCGCACCTGGTTTGGGACCAGGGGGTCGCAGGTTCGAATCCTGTCTTCCCGACGAAACAAGACAACCTTGGCGTGAGCCAGGGTTTTTTGTTTGCACGAACGTGAAAGCTTGCTTTCAAGAGAGAGTGCAAACAAAAAACCCAAGAAGGCGAAGCCTTCAGGGTTGTCGCGTTTCAGCCCCCCCCTTCAAGGATCGCCGCAGGCAATCAAGTATTCCCGACAGAGACCCTCATATTACACTATTTACAGTTAGTTATGTGTTTTTTTCTTTCCCTACCTCATATCCTACCGAAAATGGGTAGGTGGACCTACCTTTTTGAGTTGATTTAATAGAATTGGTATAAATTAGAGGTATTAAAAGAGATACTATTTATTTTTTATCAATGTAATTGTTGGTGTATTGACCATACACTTCACTTATAATTGAATCAATAATAATGGTGTTATAATCATACTCTCTGTAATTACATACTTAACTTTTTTACTCTTGTGCCCCATCTTCTATAAAAAAGAAAATCAATCTAAATAATGAATAAGTTCAAATACGGTAACCTTCTAAGGGTTATACTTTTATTTTTCTCATTTTTTAGAATAGGTGTGTATTCGCAAACCATTGATTCAATTTCAAATCCACTAGAAAAGGTATTTCAAACAAGTTTTGATTCAACAATTAGTTTTCATGCATATTCGGCCTGGGGAGATAAAGGTGAGTATTTTTTTATAGGAAAGAAAAGTGATACAATTTATTATTATCGTTATTTTAATCCAATAAAAAATTTGAAAAAAAATATTGGACCTTATGAATCTAGTTTATCTCAATCCTTAAAGAATAATCATTATAAGTATATTGGTTCTGATTATTATAAAACAATAAATATTGACGATAGGTTTTTTTGGGTTTTTACTGAAATTTCAAAAGGTTCATTATGGGCAAAAATTCAGAATGAGAATATGTGGAATTTAGTTGAAAATAAAAAAATCAAACAATTATCTTTTGATGGCTCTGAATTTGAATTTAAATTAATTACACAAGATAAGGTCATCAAATTATATTATTATTCACCAGAAGATTATCCTATTTCAGAGTTGTATCATGTACAAAATAGAGTTAATGAAGTAGTAAAAGAGATTTATAATTTTTTCAAAAAACATCAAATTGAATTTACAAGTAATCAATTTTAGAGGACGGCGGTAATTTTAATTTTGTGTGTTTTTTTGTCTGAGTATTCAAGGGTATATTTTTTAGGTTATGTTTTCATAACCAAGTAGTCAACAAGTTCAATTTAAATTTCATAAGTCATAGATAATCAAGCTCATTTTTATCCTCTCTTCACCAAGAAACAAAAAACCCAAGAAGGCGAAGCCTTCAGGGTTGTCGCGTTTCAGCCCCCCCCTTCAAGGATCGCCGCAGGCAATCCTTAAAGAATTGCACGAACGTGAAAGCTTGCTTTCGTTTACCAA
>CAYUXJ010000007.1:0-106561 GCA_964448845.1 uncultured Sediminibacterium sp. | reverse complement strand
ATGGCATTTATTATTGAGCGGGCAGGTGGTGTTGCTACTGACGGCAGTCAACGTATACTAGATATTGTTCCCACTGCATTACACCAAAGGAGTCCTTTTTACGGCGGCAGTCGCGACATGATGGAAGAGTTGTCGGGGTATTTAGGTCAGGAAAGATCAACATAATCATTTTCTGGTAGGGGCTTCCAATAGCCCGTAAGTGGTATTAATTTTTTAGGGAGAGATGAGCATAAAAAAAGAGGTCACTATTAAGTGACCTCTTTTTAATGAAGATAAAATGAATTTATCCCCCGGTATACAGATCCCAGTTCAGTTCTGCTTGTGGACGTGGGAATTGAGTGAAGATAGTTCCCTTGTCGAAGGAAGTGGGGATGGTACTTAATTTATCATATCTGCGCGCATCAATCCAGCGATGGCCCCAGGGTTCAGCCCAGAGTGAGTACCTGCGCTGATAGAGAATTTCATCGATCAATGCTGTTTGTGTGGTTGCACCGGTATAGTTGCCGATGTTAGCAGCAGTGCGGATGATGTTGATAGCGGCAACAGCGTCTGCCGTCTGATTCAATTGAGCGTGTGCTTCTGCTTTGATTAGAATCAGCTCTTCATTTTTGATGAATGGAATGGCTGCAGTATTGGTTGCCCATCTTTTGTCTTGATGTGTTCCCACGAGTGGAGTAGCATCGGTGGTAACAGTTACCGGAACAGCACGCTGATGGAATTTGGATGTTACCCGGCTATCACCCGGTGTGGCATCTGCCAGAACAGATGGGTGAACTACAATGATGGTGTTGATATTCGCATCCAACACATAGAACAGCGGGTTAAATGAATCGGGCGGTGCACCATAGGTGTGGGCAGGACCGGCATTTAGTGGTCCGGTAAGGTTCATGAATGATTGAGACAATGCATTCAGTGCACCTTGCCAGTCTTTGCGGTAAACTGCTACGCGGGCGGCGATGGCACGATTCACTCTTTTTAATCCGTCAATGGAATTATAACCGGCGAATCCGGCCGTCAGCGTGAAGGGAAAGGTGGTGCCTGCATTATTCAGGTCTGCCAGTCCTGCATTCAGCAGTGAGTCGATGAAACCAAGTGCTGCGGTATATGACCTGAATCCACCGGGCTTCAAAGGATCTTTCACATCTGTGCGGATGCCGTTTTGATATTGCCAATTGGCCGGGATAATGAATTGGTATGCCTGGATGGTTTTGGCAAATCCCGATATCGCGTTTTTCTCAGCGGCACTGAGGAAGGAACTATTTTGAGCAGATTCAATCAATACGTAACCTTGTTTGATTGTTTGGTAGGGCGTTGCATAGGATCCTCCACCGGTAGCACCGAATCCGAAGAAAGCCGCATCGGGTAAACGACCTGCTTGTCCCAGCCAGTCTGTTTGAAAGCGAGGGTCAGATGCGTTCAGGTACCAGATTTCTCTGCCGAAAGTATTCCAGGCCTGAGAAATATTGGTCACATAGCCTCTGTGTCTTGATTCAAGACCTGTAACGAGGAATTGAATTTGACTGCGGGAGGCATTGTTGAGTACACTTGCTTCACTTGGGTTGTTAGGGTCTTCGAGTTTTTTTACTTCGAAGGGGTTACAGGAGAAAAGTGAAAGGGTAACTCCCATTAAAATAAGTATGGGTATCTTTTTCATATTGGTATGATTTAGAAGTCGATTTGTAAGTGGAAAAATAACCTTCTGGCAGATGGATAGGGTGCTACATCTACGTTGTTGGCCAATGCCTGTGCACCGAAGGTGGAAGTTTCCGGATCGTAACCTACGTATTTAGTAGATAAAAATACGTTGTTACCGGAGAGGCCAACTCTTGCGCGCTGGATAAAGCTACCGGCTTTACCTAAGGCTGATTTGGGTACATTGTAGTAGAGGCCCAATTCACGAATTTTCAGGAAAGTAGCATCTTGTACCCATCTACCTGCGTTGTTATAGGGTGCAGGTGGACGCTGACGGCCATTAGGAATTCCATCTTTATTATCATCATCAAACCAGCCCTTGGTGGTACCACCGCCGTCGGTCAGGAAGGAAGTGAGGTTAACATTATCTCCACCTTTTCTATATTCCATCAAAAAGTTGAATTCGAAATTTTTCAGGAAGGTGATGTTGTTCGACCAGGAGGAAGTCCAGTCAGGCTGTGCATTTCCCCATACGGTAAAATCTGAACTAGATAAGGCAGGGGTACCTACAATGGTAGTAGGTGCAACGCCCTGGCGGATCAGGAAGGTTCCCAAAGCTGTACCGAATGCGCCGGTAGTGTATGAGGGGATACCGAGTCTGGTGATCAGTACATCATTTTTCCACCACAATAAACGGGAGGTCCATTTGATTTTTTCCTTTTGGATAATGGTACCGGCCAAACTCAATTCAAGACCTCTATTTCTCATTTCAGCTTCATTGCTGATGGTGCTAACAACACCGGTTGCAGGCGAGAGGTTCAGCGGTTGCAGGTTGTCTTTGGTTGTTTTGATGTAGTAGGTAGCTTCCAGTGATAAGCGGTTATTGAAGAAGCCGGCATCTACACCGAATTCAAGTTCAATGGCTCTCTCAGGAACTACAAGCAGGTTGCCGATGCTGGTAGCAACGGTTGATCCCAATAAACCTCCGATGTTAACACCACCTAATGAGGTGAAGGTAGCTCCGAACGGAACGGGTCCTGCAGTCTGACCATAGGCGATGCGGGGTTTCAGTTGAGAGATGGTTCTTGATTTAAAGAAATCAAAATTGGTCAGGTTCACTGCCAGTGAAGCTTTCGGGAAGGCGAAGTATTTCTGTGGGTCACCGTTGGTGTTTGATTTATCCATACGAACGCCAACAGTACCGATGATTTTATCTTCGTAGTTAGCTTCCTGTTGGGCGAAAATACCCACATCTCTTTGTGAGCTTTCAAATTGTGATTCAATTTCCTGAACAGTTGCTTGTTTCAGGTTGGATTGTCCCGGGGCTAAACCACGACCTCTGTTAAAGAGACCATTGTTTTTGAAATCAAGGCGAACCATACCTGCCTGGGTGCTCAATTTTACTTTTTTTACTTCCCAGTTGTACACGAGGGCTGCTTGAAAATTAGTATTCATGCTTTCTTGTTTTCCCACCAGTACATCACCCGGATTGGCTTGTCCGCGCTGAAATTGGAGGTCATCCGGCAGATAAACTTTGGTTGAGTTTTGGATATAGTCCAATCCGCCATTCAGTCTGAATTTCAGTTGAGATTTTTCGGTACGCAGGAGGTTTACGTCGAGGTTGAAAGATTGGATGAAACGATTTACCAGTGAGTTGTTGATGCCTTTATCGGTAACAGCTACCGGGTTTTCTGCGAAGTAGGGGTTAGCAGGATAGATGCCATTTACCGGGCGCAGGTCGAAGTAATTCGGAACATAGGCGATGTTGTATCCGATACTGGCACCGGTATTGTTCTGGTTGCCGGTAAATCCGCGGTCTGTATTGGTTCGAACGAAGTTAGAATTCACACTCAGGGTGATGTTCTTACTGATTTTATGGTCAATATTAGCACGGATGGATTGTCTTTCAAATCCGGTTCTTCTAACGATACCTTCTTCGTTTGTTAGGTTACCGGATACAAAGAATTTTGTTTTTTCATCTCCTCCGCGAATGCTGAGTCTTGAATTCATCAGGGAAGCAGTGTTATTATAGAAGTAGTCTTCATAGTTCACAAAGGTTCCTGTTGACTGTGCATTTTGGAAACGGGTTAATTCAATGGGTCTTCTGGCTGCGGGAAAGAAAGTATTGATCTTATCTACACTCCAGTCATCAATACCCATCATTTTCAGGGGCGTGCCCATACCGATATCTTGTCCGAAGCTGATGCTGGTTCTGCCGGCAGCTCCTTTTTTAGTAGTTATTACTATTACGCCGGCATTAGCGCGTGTACCATAGATAGCGGCGGCAGAAGGTCCTTTCAGCACTTCCACGCTTTCGATGTCAGCGGGGTTGATATCTGCCAGGCGATTGGCTCCATCGTCTTGGTTAGAGGCGCCGGCTCCGGAAACGGAGGCCCGTCCTGTTCTTTGGAAGGCATTGCTGATATACACACCATCCAAAACGATCAGGGGTGCAGATGCCTGTGTAAGACTGGAAAGACCACGGAGTTGGATGTTGATACCACCGCCTGGTGCTCCGGAGTTCATGCGGATGTTAGCGCCGGCAACTTTACCATAGAGGGCACCATCGGCTGTTTGAATTTGGGTTGTTCCCACGAGGTCTTTGGCAGAGATGGTGGTAACAGCGTTGGCCAGGTTAGAACGTTTGATGTTAGTGGCAAGACCTGTGATAACCACTTCTTTCAGTGGATTGACATCTTCTTCCAGGGCAACTGTAACAGCGGCATTTGAGGAAGATACGCCCACCTCGGTTTTCTTGTAGCCAATGTAGTTCAGCACGAGAACGGCATTGTTGCCATTGGTTTTGATGCTGAAGTTACCATTGGCATCAGTGGTTGTTACCTGTTTTGTTCCTTTCAGGGAAACGGAAACGCCTCTGAGTGGATTGCCGGTTTGGCTTTCTTTGACGGTTCCCGATGCAGTGAACCCTTGGGCCAGTGCATCGCTGATGTTCATGCCCAGGAGCAGCATAAGCATCCATTTGAGTAGACGATTTTTTTGCATAAGCAGTGTTTAGTTGGTTTGGAATGTTGGTTAAAATAGTTAAGATGGTTCTGTTTGTTCGTTTATTGTTTTCATGTTTTTGTTCACTTAGGTGTCAATAGGCGCATGGTTTGTTATAAGCCAGCTTGGTTTATTGTTAGTGCCGGACTGTAAGCTGTTTTTGTTTTCCAGAGAACAGACTTGCCGCTTATTGATTTGGTCTTGTTGTGAGGCCAATTGGCTTTCACGCAACTGGGTAAAGGGGGAGGCAGTAATCTACTTGACGGTTTCGCGTCTCCCTGTCCCGGTTGTAGTTAATTGTTTGACTTGCCGTGTGTTATTGTGAAAATAATCTTTTTGTTTTCCTTAACAATTTGGTAAAGCGTGTTTATGTATTAGACTATTTAATGAAATACATAAACAAAGTTTATTTAAGATCATTTTGATGCTCCTTTTTTCACTGGGTGGGTGCGTGCAGACAAATAGTTGAGGGGGTATTTTTATTCCGGGAGGGGCAAAAAAAACCGGAAGAACTGAAACCAATCAGTTTTCCGGTAGTTGCTGTAGGGGGAGGGATCGAACCTCCACGAGGTGGTTAGCTATAGCGCAAAGTTCAGTGGTCGACCCTGGTCGCCTATATATTGCTACATAGGCGGCTCTACACTACGTTTATCCCATTCTCCTCACCCCCGAGACAAGAGGGCATGTCTGCCAAAAATTTCATCACCCCACAGTATCGTCAACTATTTAGCGGTACTTGTTACCAATCATTGACTATACAATATTATAATAATTTGCCGATAACTTGGTAAATATTCAAATAAAATTATTAAAATATAGAAAATATTCAATAATATTGCTATTATTTTAGAATAAATATAAAAACAGACTATAAAATGAGCGCCAAATTAAATCTCGACAAACTCGATCTGCAAATCATCCAGGCCATGATGGAAGACGCAGAAATTTCTTATGCCGACCTGGGTAAGAAACTTTTTGTTTCCGGCGGCACCATCCACGTACGCATCAAAAAACTCGAAGAACAAAAAGTAGTGAAAGGTAAAAAATTATCAGTAGACCTCAAACTACTGGGCTATGATGTTATCGCCTTCATCGGTATCTACCTGGAGAAATCCTCCCTCTACGATTCCGTCGCCCGCGAATTGAGAAAAATACCCCAAATCGTGCGCCTCAATTATACCACCGGTAATTATAGCATGTTCGCTGAAATCGTTTGTAAAGATATCCTTCAGCTTCGCTATGTATTACACGATGAATTGCAAAAAATAAAAGGCATTGAAAGAACAGAAACTTTTATATCACTAGACGAGAGCTTCTCCCGTCACATCGAAGTCACCCACAACGCCTGATATTTCGTAACTTACCCTTTTACACTCAGCCATGCTTCACCTCAACCGCATCTTGCCGATATTACGTGATAACCGCAAATTCATCTTCCTTTTTACCATATCCATTGTGGCACTCACCGCTATCTTAGTCTATTATACCCCCCGCGAGTATAAATCCGTTATCACCCTCACCCCCGTCAATTCTGTGCTGGCAGATCCTGCCCTTCATAACCCCCAGTCGAAAGATAATCTATACTCCCTCTTTGGCTCCGGTGATGATATTGAACGGATGGAAGCCTCCGCTGAATGGAAAAATATCTATGCCGAACTCGTGCATGCATTTCAACTCGATACCGTTTTTCATACTACTACCACTTCGAAATTCACCGATTCCGCCGACCTTGCTGATGACTCCGCCAGAAGATACCATGAAGCAGAAGAAATTCTATTGAAGAAATTATTTGCCCGCACTACTGATAAAGGACAATTACAGTTGATTGCCTGGACAACTTCTCCGTATTTGTCTGAACAACTGGTGACCGCCTATGCCAGTAAAATCAATGCTCAGATTCGCGCCGCCTGGTTGAATTATTATGACCAGACCATCCATTCCTGGAGACAGACGCTGGATAGCTTAGAGGCAGCTTATATTCAATTAGATGCCCGCTCGCTTACCGAAAGAAACAACAACGGCACGCTGCGTGAAATGGAAAAAGAGTCTTTGAAAAGTCTGATACTAACCAACCGAACCAATATAGGTAACTGGGAGCAAGCCAAGGTAGCTTTGCCACCTTCCTTTTTTGTATTCGATCCCGCCCGTGCTGACCTGCTCGATTATCGTCCGAATGTATGTTGGGTTCTTCTCGGCAGTTTCTTTGCTGCCATCCTGTTTGGTAGTTTAGTGGTACTGATCGCCCAAAGGCATAAACTCTCCTGAGATGACAATGCCGGCAATCGTGAACAAACGGGTCACACCTTATTTATTTTTCTGCCTCCTGTTTGCCATCTGCTGGTCGGTTGCCATCTATAGCCACGATTATAAATGGATAGGTATTCCCTTCCTCGCACTGCTCATCCGGTTGATTCTTCCACTATTCTTCCAACCAACTATTCAACTATTTTGGCTGATCTGCATAGCGATTCCCTTTTCTACCGAACTGTCAATCACGCCAGCGCTGGGAATCGATTTTCCCGATGAACTATTGATGATGATCCTAACCATCAGCATAGGAATCTATCTATTACTTCGTCCAATATCCTTGCCCCCCATTTTCTTCCATTCAAACCTGGTTACCATTTTGCTCCTGGGGTGGTTCTGGACTGCCATCACTTGTATGTATTCTTCTGAGCCACTCTTATCCATTAAATATCTATTGGCCAAAGTTTGGTTTATTGTTCCTTTTGTAGTGGCTCCCTTATTATTCATTCGCACTAAGAAACACTGGCAAATCTGGGCTGCCTGTCTACTGGTACCCATGGGGTTACTTGTTGTGCAGGTAGTAGTGCGGCATGGGATGTATGGATTTACTTTTTTCAGCATTCGCAAGGCCATGGCCCCCTTTTTTAGGAACCATGTTAATTACGCTGCTCTCTTAACATTGTTACTGCCTGTGGCAGTGCTTTGTTTTTACCTCACACCACGGAACACTGCCTGGAAAAAAATTCTCTTATCCGGCATCCTGCTCGGTATCGTCGCCTGGGTACTCGCTTTTTCCCGAGGCGCCTGGGTCGCATTGCCTGCGGGCGCAATAATGGTCTTTGTCGTACAAAAAAAATGGGTAGCCCCTCTGCTAGTAATTGGTGTTGCGATTGCACTGGTCAGCACTGCCTGGCTGGTGACTGAAAAACGCTATATGCGATTTGCCCCCAATCACGACCAAACTTATTTTCATACTGAATTCCGTAAACATTGGCAGGCAACATTGGAGGGAAAAGATATCTCTGCAGCCGAAAGATGGCATCGCTGGGTTGCAGGCGTTCGTATGCTGGTGCAAGAACCTATTACAGGATTTGGACCGAATTCATTCTACCGACACTATCAACCGTATACACTCCGCAGGTTTCAAACCTGGGTGAGTAATAACCCGGAGCAGTCAACCGTTCACAATTATTTTTTATTGCTGGCCCTAGAACAGGGCGTGATCGGGTTACTCTTATTCATAGCACTAATCATCTGCATGTTCTTACAACTGCAACAGCTTTCTTTCAAATTGCAAAGCAGGTTTTATCGGGCCATTGCCTTTACAACCTCAGCCATTCTAACCATACTGATCGTATTAAACCTCGTTAGTGATCTGATTGAGACCGATAAGGTCGGATCAATCTTCTATTCCTGTCTGGGTAGTATACTGCTATTACAGCAAGCTTTAACATCTGAACAGACCGATTTAGCCTAATTTTTTTCTTTAGGCAGCAAACGATTTCATCTTCGTATCCTATTAATGGCAGAGCGGCTTATTTGTTTATCAAATTGATATCCAATGCTAAACAATACAAGCTCCCTTTTTTCTTCACCGATAAAAAACCCCTATTTAGGGATATTTAACAATATCCTTTAAACGAATCGATTTAATATGAATCAGAATTATAAATCCACACCTATGAAAAAAGCTTTTTCCTTCGCACTTGCCATTTTTGCCATGGTACCTTTACTGCTTTTCGCAGGATTTACCGGCACAGATGAGTTGTGATTTTATTTTTTACCCTGCGTAACAATAATTCGGTTCTTCCATTCATAGGAGCCGAATTTTCCTAACCAGCCAGCCATTACCATATACAATATATGAAAGGGCTGCAGCAGCGGAAAAAATACCAGCAGATAACTCCGCTGAAAAAATAGTGCTACGGGTAGCAGGAACAATAATTCTGCACCTGTTTTGATGGCCATCAATTTCAACCATGGATAGCTGATCTCCCCCATAAACAGCATCAAGGGCAAAGCAAGTAATAACAGAGCATTCATCAGCCACACCCAGCATAATACGCCAAAGATGACGGGTTCGTCATAACTGTCTGCCTTACTGGCCCAACGAATTCTTTGATGTAAAAATGCTTTCCAGGATGCCGGGGGCCAGGTTATTACAGCAGCGTCCCTGGAATATAGATAGCCAATTTGAGCCGGGTACGCCCGCTTTACCTTATGCATCAGCAACATGTCATCTCCGGTTGCAAGGTGTTCATTCCCGCTAAATCCGCCGACAGCATGAAAGACCTCTTTTTTGTAAGCCAGGTTAGCACCGTTGCACATGCTGTGAAATCCTGCACCCACAGAAGCAGCCGTGATACCCTGTAATGTCATAAAATCAAGTTGCTGAAATACAGATAGCAGGCTTCTGCCCGGGTAATAAGTTACCGGTGCAGCAATAAATACCGGTTCATATTGACCGATGTAGGCAGCTAACAGATGTAACCAATTCACAGGAACCACCGCATCGGCATCGGTGGTTACAATCCAGTTACCCTTACTTGCCTGTATCCCCGCTTCAATCGCCTGTTTTTTATAGGTAGTACCTTTTGTGCCGGCTGTATAATGTTGTAGTTGAATCAATCGAAGTGCTGTATGCTGGTGCTGCAGTTGCTTCACCTGCTCGGCCGTATCATCTTCCGAATGATCGTCAACCACGATCACCTCAAAAAGGTGCTGTGGATACTGATTGCCCAGTACCGACTGAACACAATTCGCGATACATGCCGACTCATTTCGTGCGGGTATGATAATGGTGAAAAAAGTGACAGGGGCTTCAGCAGCAGGGGAGGGGCGGAAAGGTCGTAAACGCAGGAAGAAGTAACTATATAGTACCATCAGCAGCACATAACCGCCCACGCTACTACTCGCTATCAAAATCCAACTGCTGCTCATCACAGCAAAGAAAAACAATATTTGCCAACCCCTGCTCTCGCATATCCCCCACCCAGCTGTTCCGGATTTCTTTTACCTAAAAATTAGTCTATTTTTTTTGGCTGTTTCGGGAAAACACATCAATTTTGAAATAGTTGCATAACTAACTATATGCCCAACAACCAATTTAAAAGAGGCGAATTATATAGTGTCATCAATGGTATGGCTTCTACAGCTGTGGCACGGCGTTTGCAGAAGAACTTCAGGCAAGCAGGACTCGACATTACCATAGAGCAGTGGAGCATCTTGTATCACCTGTGGAAGCAGGATTGCATGAGCCAGCAGGAATTATGCAACCGCACCTTTCGTGATAAACCGAGTATAACCCGTTTGATTGATAACCTGGAAAAGCAAAAACTGGTGAAACGAATGCCCTCCAAAACCGATCGCCGCATCAACCTGGTTTGTCTTACACCGGCTGCCATTGAGTTGCAAGATCTCACCATCATGATCGCGAACCAGACCATGGATGAAGCCCTGATCGGCATCAGCAGAGACGAAATCAATGTGGTGAAAAATGTATTTCAACGGGTATATGATAACCTGACCAATGGGGTAGCTAACTAACCTGAAGACCAATAATTAATTATAAACCAACCAACATGGAAACCACAGTTACTGCAAAAGCGCTCCACGGTGGAGAATGGCTGATAGCGGAAAGCGAACCCAGCGGAACATTTATTCGCGAAGACTTTAATGAAGAACAGAAGATGGTGCTGGAAATGTGCCATCAGTTTTTGAGTTCGGAAGTGCTACCCAATATTGACCGAATCGACCGCCTTGAACCCGGATTGATGCCATCCCTCGTACAAAAGGCAGGAGAACAGGGCTTGCTAAGCACCTCCCTTCCCGAGGAGTATGGTGGTCTTGCAAAAGATTTTATTACTTCCACACTGGTGAACGAAGGACTCGGTGGAGGATTTTCCTTTTCTGTAGCCATCGCCGCACACACAGGTATTGGTACCTTACCCATCTTGTATTTCGGAACACCTGCACAGAAAGAAAAATATATTCCCAAATTAGGTTCAGGTGAGTGGAAGGGTGCTTATGGTTTGACCGAGCCGAACAGCGGCAGCGATGCACTGGGGGCAAAAACTACCGCCCGATTAAGTGAAGACGGAAAGCATTATATACTCAATGGTCAAAAATGCTGGATTACCAACGGCGGCTTTGCCGATGTGTACACCATTTTTGCTAAAATCGATGGTGACAAATTCACCGGTTTCATAGTGGAGAGAGGCACGGAAGGATTTACCCAGGGACCGGAAGAACATAAGATGGGAATCAAAGGTTCTTCCACTGTTCAGTTGTATTTCCAGGATTGTAAAGTGCCCGTAGAGAATGTGTTGGGGGAAATTGGGAAAGGACACCAGATTGCATTTAATATTCTGAACATCGGCCGCTTGAAGCTTTGTGCAGCAGCCTTGGGGGGTGCCCGCGGTTCAGCCAAAACCAGTGCTGAATATGCGAAAACCAGAGAACAATTTAAGCTACCGATCGCTAAATTCGGTGCCATTCGCCATAAACTCGCTGAGATGGCCATTCGCATCTGGGTAGCCGATGCTGCCTTATACAGAACGGCCAACTGGGTTGAGCAGAAGGAGCGCGAATTGAGGGAGGCCGGCAAATCATTTGCTGAGTCACTCTTGGGCGCGGCCGAAGAATATGCCATCGAGTGCAGCATGCTGAAAGTATACGGTAGTGAAGTTCTCGACTATGTAGTCGATGAAGGTGTTCAGATTCACGGCGGAAACGGTTTTAGTGATGAATACCTGATCTCAAAAGCTTACCGCGATAGTCGCATCAACCGCATCTATGAAGGTACCAATGAGATCAATCGATTGTTGACGGTCGATATGGTGCTGAAAAGGGCCATGAAGGGTAAACTCGACCTGATGGGCCCGGCCATGGCGGTGCAGAAAGAGTTGATGAGTATTCCTGATTTTGGTGCACAAGACGATGGACCATTTGCAAAAGAGCTCAAGTATGTAGCCCAGTTTAAGAAGGCCATTCTGATGGTGGCAGGTGCCGCTGTTCAAAAGCTGATGATGCAGCTGGAAAAAGAACAAGAGGTACTGATGAATATAGCCGATATGGCCATTGAGACATTTAATGCCGAATCGGCCCTCTTAAGAACCATCAAACTGGCAGAGCTAAGGGGTTTGGATGCAGTATCCCTTGAGCGGGATGTGATGCAAACTTATATGTATGACGCTGCCGACCGCATCAATAAGGCAGGAAAAGATGCCTTGAACAGCTTCGCTACCGGTGACGAACTGAAGATGATGCACATTGGTTTAAAGCGATTTACAAAGGTAGAACCGGTAAATACCAAGGATGCCAGAAGGCGGATTTGCGATAAGGTATTGGCAGATTTGGATTATTTTTTTTAAAAAAAGGCGCCTGAAAATGTCTTTTTTTCAAAAAGTTCCTTATTATTGGTCCCTGTTTACGATTGCTTGCTAATTGAAAGCCCCACTTCCGTTAAGGTTGGTGGGGTTTTTTATTCTCCTGTTGCAACTGGTCAGCAGCCGCTTCCTGCTTTTCAGTTACTTTTACACAAACCACCGGCCATGTATAAAATTGTTCTCATCTGCCAGCATACAGCCTGGTTGAACCGGTGGAAGGAATTATTGCAGGAGATGCCAGGCTTTCTGATGGCGGGTAGTTTCTCCTCTCTCAAATCTGCACAGGCGTTTCTCGATTCGACTCATATTGATGTGCTGGTTTCAACAGAAAAAATACTGTCTGATCTAAAAAAAAATCAACTGCAATACCCAGTCTGGCTGGCGCTCACAGACGCCTCCCCGGCTGAACAAATTCGCCGTGAGTTGCCCCCTACTACTATTTTTGCTGATATTCCCTGGACAGCCGGTTTTGACCGGATGTTTGCAGTGATGAACCTGGTTCATCGGTATCTCGATCGCCGCCAGGAAGCAAGTACAGTGAGTCGAAATTTCATATTTGTAAAATCAGAGTATAAGCTAATAAAGCTTCTGCTGGCCGATATTTTATTCTTATCGGGCTTGCGCGACTATACGCAGATTTTTCTTAAGGGGAAGGTTTCGCCCCTAACTACCCTGCAAAATTTAAAGGACTTTGAGAGCCGGTTACCGCATCGACATTTTATTCGTGTTCACCGGTCTTATATGGTTGCCATTGACCAGGTAGAATCTATCAGTCGCAATGAAATCACCATTGGCACTCACACCATTCCGGTTGGACATGCCTATCGTTCAAAATTGGATGAGATGACAGGGAAAAATAGTTGACCCTGTTCTGCTCTTAGTAAGGAATTTTTAGGCTGTCTAGGTCACGCAGGTAGATGGTGGGCAATTTTTTGTTTTTCATCCGCTCGATAACCAGATTAGCCACGGTGGCGGCATCTTCCTCAGACCTAAACCCCTTTGTGCCTTGCACGGCAGGCATTTGCTCTTGGCGAATGAATAGGGTATCGTTCATTAAAACATCATACCCCCAGCCGAGGGGGGTATGATAAGTTTTATAAGTAAGTTGAATCCATTCACCTCTGTTTGGTTGGCTATTCCAGCGTGTATACAAGAAAATCACGACAGATACAGCAAAGAAGAGGTAAACCCAATTGGACTTAATCCACTGCGTTAAAGGTTTCGTCTGGTTTGAATTCGTCGATGTCATCGAAATAGAAGGAATTATTTTTACCGCAACTCACATAGCCCCTACCTTTTACTGTGAAGGCAACGGCACCTGTTCTTTCAGTACGCTCATAAGGATTTTTGCGTGCCCACACGTCAGTTGCAAAATCGTATTCCCAGGTTTTTTTGATGAAAGCACCGCTTTCGCCCACCGTCAGGTAAGCTTTTGTTCCGATAACAAAGGCAACAGCATTGTGGCGCTGGATATCTGTGTAATCGTTGTCGAAAGCATCTGAACTGATATTAGTAATATCACGCAACTGGTTCCAGCTGGAAGGATTGGCAGGATCATACATCCAGAAATCAGTCAGGGTGTTACCATTGTTGATACCGGTTACCACATAAGCTTTGTTGTTATATACAAAAGCTACGGCAGCAGACCGTTTACTTCCACCAAGGCTAACGCGCTGGGTCCATGTGCCGTTGGCACCTGCTGCAGGGTCAAATTCCCAAAGGTCTTTCGTATGACCACCATCAAAACCTGTAGAGATGTATCCTTTGCCACTGATGCCAAAAGCAACGGCATCATAGCGGGAAGTTCCGGCAAAATCAGCGCGGCGGGTCCAGGTATTGGTGGCAGGATTATATTCCCAATTGTCTTTCAGACGATTTAAACCGTCGAAACCGGTAGCAATATAGCCGCGGGTACCTGCGGCATAGCCAACAGCAGAGTTCCGAGCTACCCCGGGAAACTGTGCACGCTGCAACCAGAAGTTTTTTACTGGGTCGTAAGCCCAAAAATCATTGTAGCGGTTGCTACCGTCGAAACCGGTTCCGATGTAGGCGGTATCACCTACAGTGAAAGCAACGGCCTCTGTACGGGCATTTCCCTCAAAATCAGACTTCTTCACCCAATTTCCGCTGGTAGCCGTTGTCGGGGTATCAGTGTTTTTAGGAGTGCACGATATAACGATCAGAATAATGCCGATCGGTAACAGAAAAAAGTACTTAAAACGCTTCATGGATGAGATTTTGGCACAAATTATTTCCAGTAAAGGAGCATAAATCGTTAAAATGGATTTTCGCCCTTTTTTGGAAGGCGAAAGTATATATTTTGTCTGCAAAAGTTCTAACAAATTTCCTTTTTTCGATTACTTTAACATATTTGGTATGGTTACTTCGGTTAATTTTACATTTTTGCCGATAAAATAAACCGTATTGTAGTCTAAAAATGCCTGTTTATCCATACTAACAAATTTGTAACAGGGGTACTTTCTATTTTGTGCCGCTAATTTTCTTGAAGCATATTGAATTGTAGGTCAAACCAAACCAACTGATGTCGAAATCAATACCTTTTGTTCTCCTTTTGCTGATATCATCGTTTTGGCTTTCATGCAAAAAAGTTGACATCCGGTTCGGTGAGCAATTCCTCGATAATGGCTATACCCAAATCGTAAAGGTTGATACCTTTAATGCAGATTTAGCTACCATACGGGTTGACTCATTCCCCTCCTCTGCTACCGGTGTTTCACTCATCGGAAGTTATGAAGACCCTTATTTTGGCAGAATTACTTCCCAGTGTTACACTGAAATGATTCCTCCATTTTTTCAGGGACCCTATACCAACTCCACCTTTGACTCTGTATGCCTGATCATGTTACCCAACCGGGTATTTTATGGTGATAGTACGCAACCGGTTCAAATCAATGTGCACAAAGTCACCCAGATCATCAATGGATACGAGGAAGATCCCATGCGCATCAGCAATACGCGGCAATTTCCTGTTGACCCCATTCCACTGGGCGGTGCAACTGTATTGGTGAATCCGCTTAGAAGAGATTCCATCAAAATCAGGCTCTCTGATACTTTCGGCAACGAATTGCTTGAGAAACTGAAGGACCCGAATGATAAAGACATGCGTACGCCCGATGCCTTCATCAAATATTTCAATGGTATACGTGTTTCAACCAATGGAAATGGTTCCTTTGCCTTTGGTTGCAAGGATAGCTTATTCATCCGTGTTTATTATAAGCAATCACAACTCTTCCTGGAATCCAAGAAGTATGACATCTCTATTGGCGCCAGGTTCCATCATTATAACCAAATCTCTGTCAACAGAACAGGTTCCGTATTACAAGATTTAAATAACCAGAGCGAAATTCACAGTTCGCAGACAGGGAACGCTGCCTATACTTCTTATGTAGGAGGGGCCATGGCACGGGTAAGATTCAATTCAATTCGTGATATACCCAAGCTGCCTAACTTCACCAAAATACTTCGTGCCACATTGATTGTTCGACCATTACGGGGTTCTTATAGTCCGATGTTCGCTTTACCACCCTTGTTGCGTATGGCATCTACCAATGTGAACAATCAAATAGGATTTGATCTCTTTTTTATCAACAACGGAAACGCCATCACTCAATACGGAAATCTTACATTGGATTATCTGTATGGAGAAAATACCAACTACTTCTACGACGTAACAGATTATGTGACTACGCTCGTAAATGAACCCTCTTTCAGTAATCCCGGTATGTTGATGCTTCCCCCCAATGTATCTATGGAAACATCATTTAATCGGTTGGCAGCAGGAAATAAATTCAATAACAATGGTAGAACGGAGCTGATCATCGTCTACGCAGCTGTGAAATAAACATGAATAAGGTTATAAGCATATCGGTACTTTTTGCCTTCGTAGCATCTCTCGGGAGTATGCAGGCGACAGCACAAAATAATACCTCACCTTATTCCATGTTGGGTATTGGCGACCTCGAAAAGAGCAATTTTGATCGTACCTCCGGTATGGGCCATGCGGGCGTAGCGCTCTCCTCCAGCCGATTCATTTATCAAATGAACCCCGCTTCCTATGCGGCACTAGACCAGCACTTTTTATTCTTTGAAGCCGCTGCCCGATTTAAAAATGTTTCTTACACGGGCACACCGATTAGTCAAACTGGCAGCACTATTTCCAATGACCTCCAATTCAAAAAAGTGAATCTTGGAACCAAGGTCACTCCTCGCTGGGCGGTGGGCTTTGGATTGAATCCATATAGTACAGTCAGTTATTCTTTTTTGGGTGTGAAACCAATTCAGGGGACCAACCTCTTTGCAGATGCCTATTATTCCGGTACCGGTAATGTCAGCATCGCACACATCACCAACAGCTTTGTGGTTAATAAAAACCTGCTGGTAGGCTTACAGACATCTTATGTGTTCGGGCATATGGAAGAGTCTGAAACCCTGTCGGGGCAACTGTCAGATAGTTTGATCAATACAGTAAGAAATATAACTGTTGGTCAAGCCCGTTTTAAATTAGGCTTCCAATACAAGGCAAAATTGAATAAACTTTGGGATGTTGCAGCAGGAGGTACCTTCACACCCAAAACGGATTTATGGGCCAATACCAGCATTAAAGCCAGATCTGGAAATACTGTTCTTTTACAAAACGAATACTACCAATCTTCTTACTTCACCCTGCCGGCTACCTATCAGGCAGGGGTGGCAGCTACCTTCAAAAAGTCTTTCACGCTGGCGCTGGATTACCAGTATGAAGCCTGGCGGCAAACTAACTACAGCGGGGTGAGTTATATCCTTGATGACAGCCGTCGTTACTCCGGAGGATTTGAGTTTTCGAAGAAATCAAGTTATCTCGATCAGACCTTCGAAAAATACTTTCTTCAAACCGGTGTGTTCTATACCAATTCTTATCTGCGCATTAACGGCATTCAGTTAAATGATTATGGACTTACCCTGGGCGCGGGAGCAGAATTATCAAGAACCCCACTCAGCAGCCTTGCTATTCAGGGGGCCCTGGAACTCGGCATACGGGGCACCACCGAAAAAGGATTAATCCGCGAGAGCTATACCCAATTTACACTTTCCCTGTGTTACCGCGATTTTTGGTTGTCGCGTAAGCTGAAGCGATTCGATTAGACCATCTACCCTTTGCTACTTGTTTGTTTGATCAGTCACCCTGATGGGTGATTCAAGATATTCCTTTATCTTAGAAGGATGATGCGTTACGCGATCTTGTTTTTTTTTCTTTTGCAGGCAATGCAATCCAATGCTCAGTCTGCTCTTCGTTTGGTAAGAACCACCGGTAAATTACCTACGCTCTATTATGGCTTGGGGGAAGATCGGTTGGGTGGAGCTACCATGGGCTATCTCGACTCAGGTGTGCTTTTAAAGGTAGTGGACTCGGCGAAGGAACTTTACAAAGTGCAGCTCGCTCAATTCAGATCGGCCTATATAGAAAAAAAATCGGTATGCACTGACTCTGTGACTATTCATGGTACCGCTTATTTAACCTCTTCTTTCAGCGCGAAAGGAGATTCTATCATGGATTATGTTGGTATAGCCATGGAGGAAAGACTGCCTTATCAAAGTAGCATGCAAATCGGTCCTTCTGCTATTGTCGTCGATATTTATGGCGTTCGCAGTAATACCAATTGGGTTACTCAATTAAGTTCGCTCAAGGAGGTGAAGCAGGTGTATTACCAGCAAACTGCTGATGATATTGTTCGGGTGACCATTGAGTTACAACACAAACAACACTGGGGCTATTCGATAGGATACAAAGGGAAATACCTGGTAATCAGCATCCGTCGTCAGCCCCCTAAACTAGATCTGCGTAAATTGACTGTTGCAATCGATGCCGGCCATGGAGGTAGTAATACCGGAACCAGTGGCATCACTTCTTTACAGGCAGAGAAGAACCTGACGTTGCTGTATGCCAAAGAATTACAGAAGTTATTGCAGAAAAAAGGCGTGAATAGCATCATCATGACGAGATCTACCGATACCACATTTGATAACAAAGACCGTATTCTTTTTCTTCAGCAGCAACGTCCCGATCTGTTGATTAGTCTGCATTTCAACTCCAGTGTTAACCGACAGGTACGCGGCGTAAGTACTTATTATAAGCACATTGGTTTCAGACCAATGACACAATATATTTTACAGCGCATGCTGGAATTGAACCTGCCTGAATTTGGAAACATCGGGCATTTCAATTTTGCACTCAATGCACCTACCGACTTCCCCAATTGTCTCGTAGAGATCGCTTTTCTAAGCAATGAAGAAGATGAGCGGCGCATTGTAAGTGCTGCCTTCAGGGCTGCTGTCGCCAAGAAAATTCATGCCGGTATTGTCGATTGGTTACATGCCCTAAAAATGTAAGGTCTCAGGGTTGAATATACCTTTCAAAAAATTCAAGGGTACGCAACATCTGATCCATTCGCTGCCGATTGTTACCGCTGCGAGTAATCTCATGTGATGCCCCGGGGTGGCGAACATATTCAACCGGTCTGCCCAGCACCTTTAGGCTTCTGTAAAACATTTCACTCTGAATCACACCGGTGCGCAAATCATTTTCTCCGTGGAAAATGATCAACGGGGTACGAATGTTTTCTACATAAGTAAGTGGCGACTCCCTGTCAAGTACTTTTTTTATTTCCGGTTGGAAGGGATAACCATTAAAATAATTGGGAACCAAACGCCAGGCATTTCCTTCCCCCATGAAAGTTGTCAGATCATATACCCCCCGCTGGGAACAAGCTGCCTTGAATCGCTGATCATGTCCGATGATCCAAGACACCAGGTAACCGGCATAGGAGCCACCGGTAACAGCCAGGCGATTGGTATCAATGTATCCTTCGCTGGCCGCTTTTTCAAGTGCTGTCAATACATCCCGGGCAGGTCCATTTCCCCAATTATTGATATTCGCACGCATAAATTTAGTGCCATATCCTCCCGATCCACGCGGATTGGCATAAACTACAACATACCCCCGCGAACAGTAATACTGAAACTCATGCCACATGGAACTTTCTCCCGGTCCCCACATAGCAGTAGGTCCGCCATGAATATTTAAGATGGCAGCATATTTTTTACCCGGTTCAAAACCGGCAGGCTTCATGATCCAGTATTCAATGGTCATGCCTTCCTCATTGATAAAAGTTCTTTTCTCTGGCATGCTTAGTTCACGGTTGTTCAGCCAATTACTGTTGAGGGAGGATATTGTGCGTATGTCTTTTCCTTCCGTATCACAGCTCATGATTTCGAATGGACTGCTAACAGTGGTTTGAACGAATAAGAGTCGGTTATGCGCGAGATCAAAACTGCCAATGCCGGCATCGGCGGAAGTCAGTGCAGACATTTTTCTTGAAGCGATATCGGTTCGGTAGAGCGGTGCACCACCATTGCTCTGTGCAGTGAAGTAAAGATTTTTTTCATCGGCACTCCAGGTGAGCCCGCTTTTATTCCGGTCGAAAGGAAGGGAGATGGCATCCCGCAGATTGCCGTTGTATGGAATAACATACAGTTCAGGTACATCGACAGCAGCTGCCCTGCTTTTTTGAAAAGCAACCCATTTACCGGAAGGAGACAGACGAACGCTGTTGTAGGCCCAGCCTGGTTCTCCCAGCCACTTACGAAGTTGCAGACTACCAGAATCAGCTATGTATAGTGAGGATTCCAATATCCTGTCGGGATGCGCCTCTGAATACATATTGCCGGTAACAATCAATTGCTTTCCATCCGGTGTAAAAGCACCGGCAGAAAATCTTCCGAATCCATTGGTTACGGGTCTGGCAATAGCTCCCGGTGTGGCTTCGGTGATGAAGAGGTGAGAGAAACTCATCTCCCCGCTGATACCGGTCTCTTCCTGAAAGTTCAGGTGGTTGATTACTTTGGCTTTTTTATCTTTTACATTGTTCTGCAACCAGGCTTGCACGGCTGCTTTATCCCCATCCGGATCGGGTAGAATACCGTTGGGCAGGAAAAAATTTTCATTCGAAACACCGGGTTTTTCCAACTGGAAAGTTGGGACTTTTTTGCCGGGATTCAGTTGATCGTCTGCATAAAGTTCCTGCAGCGACATTTGAGAGGTGAAAAGCAACTGATTCCCCTGAGGATGCCATACCGGATTAGTTGCGCCATAACGTGATTTGGTTAACTGTATGGCTTCGCCTCCATCCAGCCGTAGTAAAAAAAGCTGTGGTTTGCCATCAACTGTTCTTACAAAAGCCAACTGTTTTCCATCCGGGCTCCAGGCGGGCTGTGCAGCGCCCTCTTTGCCGGTTAATATGCGTGGGTTTCCGGGTTGGTTCAATGACACCAAAACCAACCGGTTGAGGTAGTTGTATTCATCTTTTTTCTCCCGGTCGGGCTCAATACTATTCAGTACATAAACAGCCATTTCCCCACCCGGACGGATGGCCACCTGTGTCACCTGCTGGATATTCAGCAGGTCGGTGACTTTTATTTTCTGCCTGACCGGCTGAGCATGGGTTGGATGGGTGGGAGAGAAGACAGTTAAACAGGTAATCACCAGGAGGGACTGCATCAAAAAAGTACGAAGCATAGGAGGCTGTTTTATACTGGGAAGTTAATCACATTTATGTCTTCAGGCCGACATTTTGTACTTTTAAAAAAAAATATAGATATGGGAAAGATGGCAGAAGAGTTTAATGCGTATCGGGAGAAAATGAATGAGGTGATTCTCAGTAAGGACAACCTCGTATTGAAACGTTTTTGGAACCTGGATGGACACACGTATGAGTCCGGCGCCCTCGATGCGAAAACGAAAGAGCTACTCGGACTTGTGGCCAGTATGGTACTTCGTTGCGACGACTGCATCCGTTATCACCTGGGCAAAAGCAGGGAACAGGGAGTGAGTACGGAAGAGCTCTATGAGGTTTTTGCAGTCGCCAATATTGTCGGGGGCAGCATTGTGATTCCCCATACCCGCCGGGCGGCGGAGTACTGGGAAGAATTACTGGCAGATGCTCCGGCAGGTAAATAATTTATACGTACATTTGATATCATCATTATTTCTATTTTAATACTTTGATTTATGGCGGAAGTAGCAGCCCCGGTTAGTCCGGCCCTCACATCGAAAGACTTTGTTACCGACCAGGAAGTACGGTGGTGTCCGGGTTGTGGAGACTATTCCATTTTGGCTCAGGTACAAAAGGTAATGCCCACCATTGGAGTAGCCCGTGAAAATATTGTAATGATCAGTGGTATTGGTTGCAGCAGCAGATTCCCCTATTATATGAATACATATGGGATGCATTCCATTCACGGCAGGGCGACAGCCGTAGCCAGTGGACTCAAAGCCGCGCGTCCTGAACTCAGTGTGTGGATCATTACCGGTGACGGCGATGGATTAAGTATTGGTGGTAATCATACGATACACCTGCTGCGAAGAAATTTTGATGTCAATGTATTGCTTTTCAATAATCAGATTTATGGGTTAACCAAGGGGCAATATTCACCTACCTCTGAAGAGAATAAAGTGACTAAGAGTACACCTGTTGGAAGTATTGACCATCCCTTCAATCCCATGGCGCTGGTATTGGGAGCTGATGCCAGTTTTGTTGGCCGCAGTATGGACAGAGATCCGAAGCACCTGCAATATATGCTTACACGAGCCAATCAGCACAAGGGCTCTTCTTTCCTGGAGATCTATCAGAATTGCAACATATTCAATGATGGGGCTTTTGAGGTATTTACTGAAAAAGGTACCAAGGCGGAAGAGACGCTGTTTATGGAACAGGGGAAGCCCCTGGTTTTTGGAGCCAATCAGCAAAAGGGTATTCGTCTCGACGGCTTAAAGCCGGTGGTGGTGGAACTTGGCGCCGACTACTCAGCGGATGATTGCTGGATTCATGATGAAAAAGATTTCTTCAAGGCACAAATATTAACCCGTCTGTTTGATCAGCCGATGAGCGCAGGGGGTCATTTCCCGCGTCCTTTTGGTGTGTTTTTCCAGACCGATCGTCCATGTTATGAGGATGTGATGGCAGCCCAAATTGAAGATTTCATTGCCAGCAAGGGAAAAGGTGATTTAGACAAGTTACTGCGTGGCAGGGAAGTATGGGAAATCGCAGGCTGATGCCGGCACCTTTATAGTTCCACAATACCTTGCCGAATGGCAAAAGTCACCAGTCCGATTCTCGAAGCCACTTTGATTTTTTTTAGTAGCGTATCGCGGTACCCGTCGATGGTGCGTGGGCTTACGAACATGGCTGCAGCTATTTCTTTATAACTCATATCTGAACACAGCCATTGAAGAAAAGCGCGTTCTCTGTCGGAAAGCATGGCTGCCAATATAGCTTCCGTCTCTTGTTTGCCGGGCTTTCTTTTCTTTTCCTGTAAATAATGTATGCAAGCCGACGATTGTAGGTAATAGCCTTTCATTGTTATTTGGTCAAGTGCTTTCTTCAGTTCTTCCGGCTCGGCATCTTTTTGTAGAAATCCATGAATACCCATATGCAGTAGTTTTTCCAGACAGCCCTCTTCTCCCAGCATACTTACGACCAACATTTTAATGTGCGGATAATGTTGTTGTAGCCAGTGTATGGTTTCAAAGCCGTTCATTACGGGCATTTTGATATCCAGTATCACAAGCTGTGGGGGTGGCTTTTTCTGAATTATTTCTATCAACTCTGTTCCATTCCCTGCCTGCATTGTTACCTCATAGTGGCTCCAGTGGCTGATACAGGTGGCGAGGGCTTTTCGGAACAGGATATGATCATCGACAAGTGCCAGTTGCATGTGCGGAGGTTATTTTTTGCAAATTCGGCTGTAGGTGGGAGAATTTATCAGGGTTTTATACTTGAGTTTTAGGGTACGAAAAATGTCCGATTTTCAGGTATAAACAACCTATGCAGAGCGGTTGGCTGCCATTAGTTTTGTCTTGTATCTGGCAGAGATGAGCGGCTGCTGGGTGCGCAGTAGTAAATGGGATAACATCAACGGCGGCACAAGGCCGCCGTTGCATTTTCCTTCAGAGAATGTGGCGGGGTCTTGTTACTTTTATGTATGCTGCTAACCATCCATCCTGAAAATCCGAATCCTCGACTTATTAAACAGGTCGTCGAATGTTTGGCATCAGGCGGCATAATCATTTATCCTACCGATACGATTTACGGATTGGGGTGTGATATTTTTCAGCCCAAAGCGATAGAACGTATTGCCCGTATTAAACAAGTGGATCCTCAGAAGGCACAGTTGAGTTTTATCTGCAGCAGCCTGAGTGATTTGAGCCAATATACCAAGAGTATTTCAACACCGCTTTATCGCACCCTGAAAAATTATTTGCCCGGACCTTATACATTTATTCTGCCGGCCAGTAAGCTGGTCCCCAAATTATTACACAGCAAAAAAAACACCATTGGACTGCGGATCCCCGATCATCCAGTTGCCATGGCGATTGTAGAAGCATTGGGCCATCCCCTTTTATCTGCATCGCTGCCGGGAGAAGAACCGGAAGAGATTGCGCAGCCGGAAGAAATTTACCAGCGCTTTCATAAGCTGGTTGATCTGGTAATAGATGCCGGTCCGGGAGGAATTATTCCCTCTACCATACTTGATTGTACCGGTTCTACCTGTGAGGTAATACGGCAGGGTGCCGGTAGTTGGGAGGAATAAGTTTTACTCCCAAAGCGGTAATTGGCGGGGTTGAATGTTAAAACTTTTTCGGTGGCAATCACAGAGTCCGAATTGTTCAATAGCCTGGCGGTGTGCAGCCGTACCGTATCCCTTGTTTTGGTGAAATCCGTAAACGGGGAATTGCTTTCCCAGCTCCTTCATATCATCATCCCGAAAAGTTTTAGCGAGAATACTGGCAGCAGCTATATTCGCGAATCGACTATCACCCTTAACCATACAAATATGGGGGATAGATGGAAAGCGCGAAAATCGATTACCATCAATCAATAAAAGTTCCGGTGTTACCCGCAATTGGCGGATAGCCGTATGCATCGCCAGATAAGTAGCCTGCAGAATATTCAGCTGATCAATTTCAGCCACCCCCACCTGACCCACGCCCCAGGCTATCGCTTCCTTGCAGATGATCTCACGCAACAAATACCGGTCTGCTTCTTTCACCTGCTTACTGTCATTCAGCAGTGGATGAAAAAAATCGGCTGGAAGAATAACAGCAGCTGCTACGACTGGTCCGGCAAAACAACCCCTGCCGGCTTCATCTACACCCGCTTCTGTTAAAGTTGACTGGTGTTGAACAGGTAACATGTCATAAAAGTGCCAATTAGTTTTCACTTTCACAAATTTCTTGCAGGCGCTTCGGCACTCTGTAGTAATTTTGACGGCTCAAACGTACTAACTATGACACCAACAGACCGCTCGGATCGTTATGTGATACTTTGGCTACGCATCGGAGTGGTGATGACGATCATTCAAATTGCACTGGGTGGCATCACCCGCCTCACCGGCAGCGGTTTGTCGATTACTGAATGGGATGTTATCACCGGTGTTTTACCTCCCATGAACCAGCAACAATGGATGGCTGCCTTTGATGCCTATAAACAAACCCCCCAATATCAACTGCTCAACTACCAGTTTGCCCTGACCGATTTTCAGTTCATCTTTTTTTGGGAATGGTTTCATCGCCTCTGGGCCCGTTTGATCGGGTTGGTATTTGCTTTGGGATTTGTCTGGCTGTTGGTTGGTAAACATTTTAAGAAGAATATGGTTACTCCGCTCGTGATACTTTTTTTACTGGGCGCACTTCAGGGTGCCGTTGGTTGGATTATGGTAAAAAGTGGACTCACCGGTGATGCCGTATATGTGAAGCCTACCCGACTGGCCATGCATTTTGTATTGGCACTGGGATTGCTTTGTTATACCTGGTGGTTCACTTTGCAGTTGCAATATGGCACAAACGGACGAACAAAAAATACCAGCTTTCATCGCTGGACACTTTTATTACTCGGAGTGATGTTGCTACAACTGGCATTCGGAGCACTGATGGCTGGTCACAAAGCAGCAACAGCCGCATCTACCTGGCCCACGATTAATGGTGCCTGGTGGCCCTTTGACCAACTTACATGGCAATGGCGTGACTTAATTGAAAATACCATCGTAATACATTTCGTGCATCGATTTCTGGCCTATTTTTTGCTTGTTGCCATAGGAATGTTCACGTATCGTCTTTGGCAATCGCGGCCTTCAGGTGTATTGGCCAGGGTGCAGTTTCAGCCGGCAATCATGGTATTGTTGCAGGTGGTTTTAGGAATCAGTTCTCTGTTGACCAGCCGATACATCGTGCCGGGAAAATGGGGTGCTTTCGAATGGGCTGCACAACTCCACCAGTTGACAGGAATGGTTTTGCTGTTGGTTATGGTCAGATTCTTATACCTGATCAGACCGGAACAAAATTGATCAGGACTATACTGACATTCAAAACAATCTCGGATGTCTGTTAAAAAAATATTTTCACTCATCTGGTATGCCTTACCGGTTCAGTTATTTCTGCTGCACTTCCGCAAGCACCAGGAATTGCTATTGCTTTGGTATATTCTGTTTGGTACAGTTACCGGTCATTTCATGAGCAACTTTGGTGCAAGTGCACTTTTCCTCACACCGGAATATTTTGGGTCGACTAATTTCATAAGCACAGCCATCGTAGGTTTTGCGCTGGGCATCTTTTTGATGAGCTGGAATATTGCCACTTTCATTCTTCATGCCCGCAGTGTTCGCTTCCTCGTAACAACTGCCCAACCCTTCTTAAAGTATTGTATCAACAATGCCATCCTGCCCCTGCTGTTTCTGGGCATCTATGCATATAATATGGGAACTTATGCCAGTAACAGCGATTTGCTATCTACTTTTTCTGTTACGGGAATGCTGGCGGGATTACTGGCAGGTTGTAGTTTGTCTATCGCAGTTTCATTTGCTTATTTTTTCAGCGCAGATAAGACAATTTATAAAAATCTGTCGAGCGTCATACGACAAACGACGCTGCAATTTGGTCAAAAGCCCTCCAATGAATTGCTTCACTTGGAAAAACCACAAATTCCGGTTAAATGGTTTCTCAGCGCCCGTCTGCACTGGCGAAAGCCACGGGATGTTAGGCATTATCCTGCCAGCTTCATCGAAGCAGTTTTTCAGCGTCACCATTTTTCCGCCGTGATTGCCATCGTCATCGCCTTTATTTTTCTGGTGGTGGTCGGATACAGTTCCGATACCCGACTCTTCCAGCTGCCTGCAGCTGCCAGCATCATCCTACTGCTCTCTTTGTTGATTGCATTTGCGGCTGCCCTGAGTATATTTTTAAAGACATGGACACTGCCGATACTGGTTGTTTTTCTTTTTCTTGTGCAGTGGCTCTATCAACAGGATGTGCTGGATGTTCGTAATAAAGTGTACGGACTAGATTATACAGCGAAAGCAACCTGGCCAGACTATTCCCGCACCTCTCTTCTTAGAATGGCTGATCCGGATTCGATACAAAAAGATAAACAGGTATATCTCCGTCGGCTCGAAAATTGGAAAAAGAGACAAGGGCAAGACAAACCACTTCTGTTTATTGTTAATACCAGCGGCGGTGGCTCCCGCAGTGCAACTTTTACGTTTCATGTTTTACAAAAGCTCGATAGTCTTACCGCTGGTCAATTCATGCGCCAGACCTTTCTGTTCACAGGTGCTTCAGGGGGTATGTTGGGAGCAGCTTATTTCAGGGAATTGTATCGTCAACAGCAGCAAAAGAAAATCGCTGACATAAAAGACCCTGTCTATACGGAACGAATAGCAAAAGACTTACTCAATCCACTTTTCTCTTCTTTTGTAACGCGTGATTTAATAGGTCCGGCACAACATTTTACCTACGCAGGCAAACGCTATCCCAAAGATCGCGGATATGCTTTCGAGCGAAAACTTGCTGATAATACCCTTGGTGCATTAGATCAGCCCCTTCAATCTTATGCAGCCGATGAAGATGCAGCCGCCCTGCCAACTATGTGGATGCATTCCGTGATCTCCAGTGACGGCAGAAAATTACTCATCAGCAACGATCGTCTTCGTTTCCTGCTTCGTTATGCGCAAGATACTATCCCATCTATTACACCTACTGAACCTGATGCAGTCGATTTCCAAAGTTTATTGGCTGCACAAGGCGCAGGTAACATCAATTTATTGACGGCATTGCGCATGAATGCGAGTTTCCCTTATGTTTTACCAAATGTTTGGTTACCCACCCGACCTGTGATTGATGTAATGGACGCAGGACTCAGAGATAATTTCGGTCAAGAGTCGGCACTGCGTTTTATTCATACATTTAAAGACTGGCTCCGTGACAATACTTCCGGTGTTGTGTTGATTCAAATCAGGGACAGAAGTTTGAATGATTGGGATAGTTTATCCGATAAGGGTAATCTGGGAAATGTATTTTTAGATCCCTTATTTGTACTTAGTAAAAACTGGTATCGAATGCAGGATTTTGCGCAGCAATCATCCCTACACTTTATGGCAGATGCCTATGGTAAAGGCCTTCGCCGCATTACATTTCAGTATCTGCCACAGCGAAAAGAATTACCTGCCAGCCTTAGTTTCCACCTCACGGCTGCTGAAAAAAGAGACCTGGCAATTGCTGCGGGAAGTGAAATTAATCGACAGCAAATGCAGTTATTGCAAACCTGGCTTAATCAGCAGTAGCCAGAATGGAAGCTGCTATGCAGCAGAATGAATCAGTTCAAAACAACCAGGTAAAATTTGTATGGTAAAGGTTGCAGCTGTTTCTGCCGGCTCTCCATCAATGTGTAAGGGCGCCAGTTTAGGATTATTGATGACCAGTGCAGGGGTTTGAAAATACAGAATATTGTTGTTGGATAAATTCTCTACCAACTCTTGTAATCGATTGTTCCCCCTGATTTGTTTTAATATGGCAAAGGGAAGTTTGGCCTTGTGCATCTTTTGAACGATCACGATATCGAGTAGTCCATCATTTATTTTCGCTTGCGGCGCAATGGTCACCTGATTACCAAACTGATTGCTGTTGGCGATGCTGATGAAGAAGGCATCTGTAAAAAAAGAAAACTGGTCAATCACTACTTCAAATAAATAGGGTTGTGCTTTGAAATACTGAAGTAAGCTTTGTTGGGTATAAGAAATGAGTCCTCTGCTGTTGGCTGTGGCAAACTCATGCGCCACCCTTGCATCCAGTCCGAGTCCGCTCAGCAGACAGGAGAAGCGTTGATTAATGAGGAATGCATCTACGCGTGAGGAAGTGCCATCAAAAATGAGTGAGAGGGCTTCGGGTGGTTTCAGCGAAATGCCTGCCGCAAGTGCAAGTCCGTTACCGGAGCCTACCGGAATGATACCAAATCGTACAGGCAGATGACGCAAGGCTTGTACCACTTGATTTACCGTGCCATCCCCGCCTACTGCAATTACATCTGTGTATCCTCGGGTGGTAATTAAATCAATTATATCTTCATAATTGGCTGTAGGGTTTGTAGGCAGAATGCGATATTCCAATCCGCGGGAGGCAGTTTCCCTTTCGATCATTTTTCTGAGCTTCTCCTTCTTGCGGGTACCGGCGATGGGATTGATCAGGTAAATCAGTTTCCTTTCATCCATCCGAATTTTTTTTCAATGAAAATAAACAACCATTTTATTACCAGCGGATGAGGGCGCTGCCCCAGGTGAAGCCACTACCAAAAGCAGCCAGACATACCAGTTCACCTTTTTTGATCATACCTTTTTCCCAGGCTTCGCAGAGGGCAATTGGAACAGAAGCGGCTGTTGTATTGCCATACTGTTGAATATTGTTATACACCTGGTCATCCCGCAGCTGTAATTTTTGTTGTACAAACTGACTGATACGCAGGTTAGCCTGATGGGGGATGAGTAAATGTATGTCGGCAGGGGTAAGGTTATTTTTATTGAGTGCCTCCATGATTACTTCCGGAAATTTCACCACTGCCTTTTTAAATACGGATTGTCCATCCATGTATGGAAAATTCTGAGCCTCATCAATCATGCGGTGACTCATAAACATATTTCCAATCTCTGCTTCATCGAAGCTGGCATAGTTTTTATCGGCCCAGTGATTGGCATGCGTACCGGGATTATACATTGCCAGCATTTCCGCCGCTGCCCCGTCGCTGTGCAAGTGTGTGCTTAAAATGCCGGTACCTTCTTCTGCAGCAGGCTGCAACACAACAGCGCCCGCCCCGTCACCAAAAATTACCGAAATATTTCTGCCACGTGTGGTGAAGTCGAGACCAAAAGAATGTTTCTCGCTGCCCACTACCAGTATATTCTTATACATGCCACTCCGGATGAACTGATCGCCGACACTGAGCGCATACAAAAAGCCACTGCACTGGTTTCTTACGTCCAGCGCACCGACTTCTCGCATATTCATCGCACGCTGCAGCAATACGCCGCAGCCCGGAAAATAATAATCAGGTGATAAGGTGGCGAAGATGATGAAGTCGATTTCTGCTGCTGTCGTGCCGGCACGTTCTATGGCTTGCTGAGCTGCCAGCACACCCATGGTTGTTGTTGTCTCTTCAGTGCGGTGGGCATAACGGCGTTCCCGAATACCGGTACGTTCCTGTATCCACTCATCTGAAGTATCCATATACTGGGTCAAATCGTGGTTGGTTACCACTTGCTGCGGAATATATTTTCCTACGCCGGCTATCTTCGATTGAGGCATGGGCAATCGTTTTGGCGAAGATAGAAAAGATTGTGCAATGACCGCAATCCGCTTATCTCTCTTATTGACCGCTAACCAATTGCAATTTCATCACCTCCTGTAAAAAACGCCGGGTCTCTTTTTCAACGCCGGCTGCATCCTTTGACAAGATAGGAGAAGCGAGCACATGATTGCCTGTATTGGGCATGGCAACTGATTGCTTTAAGCTATCAGCTGTACCCAATTGTTGCATCATTTCCTGGATGGCTTTCACTTTAACAACCTTATCCTGATTACTTTCATCCTTATAATAATACAAACTCAATACAGGTTGTTTTACGCGCTGAAAAGTTTCCTTATTCATGGTTGTCTCAAGTAGCTCCTGTAATTGTACAGTGGCTTCGAGCCGATAAGTATAATTCCAATAACGCTTATACAAACTATCTGTGTGGCCTGCCGTATTCAACTTGGATTGTTTTACCAAACGTGCGATATGCAAGCCCCAGGGATTATTTAACAGCCAGGCATTTGGATCGTTGATGGCGATGTTGGGAGAGTATAGGATGATACCGGCTATCTCAGGATAAGCGGCAGCCAGTTGTAGGGCCACAGTACCACCGGTAGACGTTCCTACCAGGATAACTTTTTTACCCAATTGTTTTCCAATGGCCACTGCTTCTTTTGCTGTTTTCCATAAACCTTCTGCTGTGTAATTCACCAGTGCGTCTGTTGTATCAATACCGTGCTGGTCAAGTCGTGCCAGATAGAGGTTGCATCCAAAGGCACGGGCGAGGTTGCGATGCACCGGATTTCCTTCTTCCTGGCTGGCACTAAAACCATGTAAGTAAACAATCGCGTAGTCAGTTACATGTTTCAATGAGTCATTGAACCAAACAATTCTGGCTTCATTATCCGGTTTTATCCGGTGCTGTTGTTCCTGTGCAGTTACATAAGCTTCCAGCTCCTGCGCCGACGATCCTGTCACAGGCAACTCATTCGTGTAAACGGGGTCTGAAGGATTCGGACCAACAAAATAAATCAAGGCGATGCCGGCCAAGGGCAACAACCAGCGAAAAATCCGACGCATAATTTTTTTATAAATCTAACCAATTTATTTTACAGGGCTTTCTCTATGCTGCAATAAAATCTGCTAAATTCGGTTTCAAATTTTTTCTTATGCCTGCAAGACCAAGATTCCTGGCACTCGATGTATTCAGAGGACTCACCATCTGCTTTATGATTATTGTTAATCATCCGGGAGATGAAGGAGCTACTTTTTCCTGGTTACTGCATGCTGAGTGGCATGGTTTTACGCCCACCGATCTTGTTTTTCCCTCTTTCCTTTTTGCGGTGGGTAATGCCATGAGTTTTGTGATGCCCGGTTGGGAACTGAAATCCAATCAACAGGTGATTACGCTTATATCCAAGCGGGCAGCCGTGATCTTTCTGCTGGGCTTCCTCATGTATTGGTTCCCTTTTATGACAGTTGAAAATGGCCACCTGGCTGTTTCTTCCTTTGATCATACCCGCATTCTCGGCGTTTTACAAAGAATAGCGCTTTGTTATTGGGCCGCTGCCATGATGATCTATTTCTTAACTACCCGATCGGTATTTTTCATCTGTACATTTTTATTGCTGTTTTACTGGGCAGCACTCTATTGGTTTGGCAATCCCGCCGACCCACTAAGTATGACCGGAAATGCGGGCTATTATTTAGATAAGTGGCTCATGGGGGAAGCACATATGTACCAGGGGGAAGGGGTAGCTTTTGATCCGGAAGGATGGTTGAGCACGTTGCCTTCCATCGTGAATGTAGTAATTGGATACTATGCCGGCGCCTATCTGCAAAAGCAGGGGCGCAATTACCAGGCCATTACCCACTTGCTGCTGGCTGGTGCACTGCTACTCTTTATTACCTATTGCTGGAGCAGCTGGCTCCCCATCAATAAAAAATTATGGACAGCCCCATTTGTTACATTAACTACCGGACTCGACCTCTTCCTGATTGCGCTATTGGTTTATCGTATCGACATCAGAACTGAACATGCCGGAAATTGGTTCTTTGAAGTAGCAGGGAAGAATCCCCTGGCCATTTATCTGTTTAGCGATCTGTTTGCTACCACCCTCAGCATCATTCCTGCACGGGCCGGGTTATCCGTTTATGAGTGGGTTTATATAAATCTTTTCAGTTTCCTAGGACCCTATTACGGGTCACTGGCATTTGCCATTACCTTCATGTTGATTTGTTGGAGCCTGGGATACTGGATGGATAGGAAAAAAATCTACCTCCGGGTCTGACCCTCCAACTGCTCTCTTTTTAGGCAATTCACACAAAATTAATATACTGATAATCAGTGTATTATACAAATAATATTGTCCCCCGCCCAGAAAGTTGTACCTTTGCGCCCTCAAAACCGAAGCATGGAAATCAGGAACATAGCCATTATTGCCCACGTTGACCACGGTAAAACTACCTTGGTTGATAGGATATTACAAACGACGAAAGTGTTTCGGGACAACCAAGACACCGGGGAGCTCATTATGGACTCCAATGACCTGGAGCGCGAGCGTGGAATTACGATCTTCAGTAAGAATGCCGCCGTTACTTACAATGGATATAAAATCAATGTAATTGACACCCCCGGGCACAGTGATTTTGGCGGTGAAGTAGAACGCGTACTGAAAATGGCGGATGGGGTTATTCTGCTGGTCGATGCATTTGAGGGACCTATGCCACAGACCCGTTTCGTTTTACAAAAAGCGCTGCAGCTCAATCTGCACCCGTTAGTAGTAATTAATAAAGTGGACAAACCCAACTGTCGTCCTGATGAAGTGCATGATGCAGTTTTCGAATTGTTCTTCAACCTGGATGCTACGGAAGAGCAGCTCAACTTCCCTACTTTCTATGGTAGTGGAAAGCATGGCTGGTTCAACACCTCATTAACGCCCACTGATAATATTATTCCCTTGATGGATGGGATCATCCAACATGTGCCGGCACCTCAGGCCAAAGAAGGTCCATTGCAACTGCAGATCACTTCGCTTGATTACTCCTCTTTTCTCGGACGAATTGCCATTGGTAAGGTAACCCGCGGATCTATTAAAGAATCACAAAGCATAGCATTGGTGCAGCCCGACGGCACTTTCAAGAAATCGAAAGTAAAAGAGTTGTATGTATTCGAGGGCATGGGTAAGCGGAAGGTAACGGAAGTAATGGCCGGCGACCTTTGTGCTGTAGTAGGCCTGGAAAATTTCAACATTGGTGATACCATCGCGGATGTTGATAATCCGGAAGCGCTTCCCGTTATCAGCGTGGATGAGCCGACGATGAGTATGACTTTCAGCATCAACAATTCGCCCTTCTTTGGTAAAGATGGAAAGTTTGTTACTTCCCGTCACTTGCGTGACCGCTTGATGAAGGAAACGGAAAAAAACCTCGCTTTGCGCGTAGAAGATACAGAGAGTGCCGATAGCTTTATGGTATTTGGACGCGGTATTCTGCACCTGGGTATTCTCGTTGAGACCATGCGTCGTGAGGGATATGAACTCACGGTAGGTAACCCTCAGGTACTCGTGAAACATATTGATGGTAAGAAGCACGAACCCTTTGAAAATCTGGTAGTAGATGTGCCCACTGAATTCAGCGGAAAAGTAATCGACCTGGTTACCCAGCGCAAGGGAGAACTGCAGGTAATGGAAACCAAGGGCGAAATGCAGCACCTTGAGTTTGAGATTCCTTCCAGGGGATTGATCGGACTTCGCTCACAGATGTTGACCAATACGGCTGGTGAGGCAGTGATGGCGCACCGCCTGATCGGTTATAAGCCTTGGAAAGGACCGATTCCCGGCAGAAACAACGGTGTATTGATTGCAAAGTTTCAGGGAACAACCACCGCCTACTCTATTGATAAGTTACAAGATCGCGGCAGCTTCTATGTTGAACCGGGTGAAGAAGTATACGTAGGTCAGATCATTGCAGAACATATTAAACCGGGCGATCTGAATGTGAATGCTGTGGAAATGAAAAAATTGACCAACCACCGCGCCAGCGGTAGTGATGATGCGGTGAGAATAACACCAAAGCTGCAATTTTCACTCGAGGAATGTATGGAATATATTCAGCAGGATGAGTGCATTGAAGTAACACCCCGCGTGATTCGTATGCGCAAAGTGGTACTCAATGAAGAAGAGCGCAAGAAGACCGCTCGTCAGATGCAGAGTGAAGCCGTGGGTTAATATATACACCCGCCGGCATTACCAGATAGGGCTTTCCCGAGATTTACACGGATACACCCGGAATTGAAATCCCGAGTTATGATGCTCTTTGATGAGGAGTCGCTAGTTGCTTAACTTTTTCCAGAGCAGGTCTTTCAGTTGTGTTATGCCCGAACCGGTAGCAGAGGAAATAAAGATATGCGGTATATGTGCCGGCAATTCTTGCTCGATGGCAGTCTGTAATTCTTCATCCAGTAAATCGCTTTTACTGATGGCTATGAGCATCTCCTTTTGCAGCATTTCAGGATTATATTTTTTCAGTTCCGACAGCAGGGTATCAAACTCTTTGGCATGATCGGCACTGTCTGCAGGTATCAGAAAAAGCAATACAGCATTTCGTTCGATGTGTCGCAGGAAGCGATGCCCCAGTCCTTTCCCTTCGGCAGCCCCTTCGATGATACCGGGCAGGTCTGCCATGCAAAAAGATTGTCGGTCACGATATTCCACCATGCCCAGTTGTGGCACCAGTGTGGTGAAAGGGTAATTGGCAATTTTTGGTTTCGCAGCACTGACTACACTGAGCAAAGTAGATTTTCCTGCGTTGGGAAAGCCCACCAGTCCTACATCTGCGAGCATCTTCAATTCGATGATCTTCCAGCCTTCCACCCCTTCTTCGCCGGGTTGGGCATGTTCAGGTACCTGGTTGGTGGGGGTGGCGAAATGGCTGTTGCCCAGTCCACCTCGTCCTCCTTTAAGCCAGATGATCTCCTGTCCGTCTTCGAGTATCTCAGCTTCCTGTTCACCGGTAATTTCATCCCTGGCTACTGTACCCAGGGGTACTTCAATAATGATGTCTTGTCCGTCTCTACCGGTACAATTGTTTTTACTGCCGCCTTCGCCATTTTCCGCCAGCACATTTTTAAAATAGCGTAGGTGCAGGAGTGTCCATAGTTGGGAGTTCCCTCTTAAAATGACATGACCTCCGCGACCGCCGTCTCCGCCATCGGGTCCACCCTTGGCAGTCAGTTTGTTGCGCATGAAATGGCGTGCACCGGCACCACCATGTCCACTGCGGGCAAAGATGCGGATGTAATCAATGAAATTATTTTTATCAGACAAGGGATTGTAAATAGTTGAATAGGTGTAAAGGTACGTTATATACAGGGTTATTACCTGTCGGGTGGTTACTCATTTGAGAGGATGTTGTTGGTTGGTTTTATAACAGGTTGCCTGAAATGCGGCGATGAGTTGTTCTTGCTGATTTTTGATATCTACGCGATATAATCCTGTTTTGCGGGTGTCATTGAGGCATTGGGCTTCAGCTATCAACCTATCTCCCAGGCGTGCAGGATGGGTAAAGGTGATAGAGGCATCGAGGGCGACGTTGATTTTTCCTTCCCAGTTAGATGCATAGCCAAAGGCAGTATCTGCCAACGCGAAACTTACGCCGCCGTGGAGGATGCCGAATCCATTCAGCATGTCTTCCCGAACGACCATTGAGAGGCGCGACTTCCCTTCAGAGAGTTCAATGATTTTCACTTGCAGCCAGTTGCTAAATTGGTCGAGGGTGGCCAGGTGTTGAATGGAGGAATGCGAAGCATCGGTTGACATGGGAGGCCCGTTGGGGTATTTAATGTATTGGAAAGATACTCAGAATATCCGGGCTGACGAATCATACGGCTCAATGCAGCCGAACGAAATATATTTTCTATTTTGGGGCATGAAAAAATGGATCGTTGGCCTCATAGGTACACTGGCGGTTTTGGTGTCGGCAGCGCAGCATAAAGAACGCGCCTTTCAAAAAGATATCGATGCCTTCGTCAGGCAAGATAGCCTGCAGGCGCCGCCTGATCAGCCGGTTTTGCTGATTGGCAGCTCTTCTTTCACCTATTGGAAAGATGTGCAGGCTGCCTTTCCCGGGAATAAGATATTGAACCGGGGTTTTGGGGGCTCTTCACTAACCGACCTCATCTATTTTGCTCCACAGGTGCTTTTTGCATACCATCCCAGTCAGATCATTATTTATTGTGGCGAGAATGATATTGCTGCTACACCCGCCGCATCACCCAAAGAAGTGCTCGCCCGGTTTAAAACGCTTTTCCGGCTGATTCGTCAAAAATGGGCGGATGTGCCGGTTATTTATGTTTCTATCAAGCCGAGTCCGGCGCGCTGGCAATTGGAGCAGCAGTTTGTGGAGACCAACAGGAGGATTAGTGCCTATTTGCAGCACAAAAAAAAGGCTGTTTTTTTAGATGTTCATAGCCATATGCTTGACAGTCTGGGTCATACGCGTCCGGAGCTCTATATTTCCGATCGATTGCACATGAATCAGGAGGGGTACAACATATGGAAAAACCTGCTCTTCCCCTTGCTTGGGGCCCGGGAGCGGGGTCGGTAGCCGCCACCCCGGTAAAAATTTTTTTTCACCCCTGAATGCAGTGCTGGTAAGGGTTTCTATTTCTTTTCAACACGGGGTGAATAAATCGTTTACAAAAAATTCATATTGAATTGTATCCTTGTAGGGTAATTAACGGCGACACAAAAAAGCAGCCATTTTTCGCAGTCCCCCACTGCCAGAACATCTGCCGGAAATCTGACCTTAATTACGCGATTCGGATAGCTAATGAAATGGAAGTTGGCAACAACGACCATCATTTTCCCCATCCGGATTTTTTTGACCCTTTAAATGAACGTTGGTTATGTCGAATGAATCAGAACTGTTGTTAAGAGAGAACAAAGACCGCTTTGTTATTTTACCGATCAATTATCCCAAGATTTGGGAAGCATATAAAAAGCATGAAGCCAGTTTCTGGACGGCAGAGGAGATTGATCTGGGCAGTGACATGAAAGACTGGAATGCAATGAATGACGGCGAACGTCACTTTATTTCTCATGTATTGGCGTTTTTCGCTGCCAGCGATGGAATCGTAAATGAAAACCTGGCGGTGAACTTTATGAGTGAGGTGCAGCTACCGGAGGCCCGCTGCTTCTATGGGTTTCAAATCATGATGGAGAATATCCATTCCGAAACGTATGCCCTGCTCATTGATACCTATATCAAAGATCCCCAGGAAAAGAACCGCCTTTTCCACGCCATTGAAACCATTCCTGCCGTAACAAAGAAAGCCGAGTGGGCCCTGCGCTGGATCTCCAATGGTTCCTTTGCAGAGCGACTGGTGGCTTTTGCTGCGGTAGAAGGCATCTTCTTCAGCGGCAGCTTCTGCTCTATTTTCTGGCTCAAGAAAAGAGGATTGATGCCCGGCCTGACCTTCAGTAACGAATTAATTAGCAGGGACGAAGGCCTCCACTGTGAATTTGCCTGCCTTTTATACGGCATGTTGAACAATAAATTGAGTCAGGAAGCAGTTTATAATATCATCAGTGATGCGGTGGCCATTGAAAAAGAATTCATTACCGACGCCCTCCCGGTAGCCTTGATAGGAATGAACGCCAAACTGATGCAGCAGTACATTGAATTTGTTGCCGACCGGTGGCTGTCAGAATTAGGGTATCCGAAAATGTACAATGTCACCAACCCCTTTGATTTCATGGAGATGATTTCACTGGAAGGGAAGACCAACTTCTTTGAGAAAAGAGTGGGTGATTACCAGAAAGCAGGGGTGATGGCGGGCAACCGTGAAGCACAGACCTTTTCACTAGAGGAAGACTTTTAATTATAACCAGATACAAATATCCCATCATCATATAATGTAGTTCTATGCAGGTATTAAAAAGAAACAACCGGAGAGAGAGCGTAAAATTCGATAAGATCACTGCGCGTATTGAGAAATTGTGTTACGGTCTCGACCGGAGATTTGTAAGTGCTGTTGATGTGGCCAAAAAGGTTATCGAAGGATTGTATGATGGGGTACCCACCACGGAACTTGATAACCTGGCTGCTGAAACTGCTGCAGCCCTCACCGTTAAGCACCCCGATTATGCTTTGCTGGCGAGCCGCATTGCCGTTAGTAACCTGCACAAGAATACCACCAAGAGTTTTTCTGAAACCATGCGGTTGCTTTATAACTGCACCGACTCAAAAACCGGCAAGGTATTACCCCTGATTGCAGATGATGTGATGCAAATCATTGAAGAAAATGCCGAACTGCTCGATAGCACCATCATCTATGACCGCGATTATGGCTTTGATTATTTTGGTTTCAAAACCCTGGAGAAATCATATCTGCTGAAAGTAAACGGCAAAATCGTTGAGCGTCCGCAGCACATGTATATGCGTGTTTCCATTGGTATCCATAAGGGCGATATCGACAGCGCCATTAAAACCTATCACCTGATGAGTGAGCGTTGGTTTACCCACGCTACACCAACACTCTTCAATGCCGGTACACCAAAGCCGCAGATGAGCAGCTGCTTCCTGCTGACAATGAAGGAAGACAGCATCGATGGCATCTATGATACACTGAAGCAAACAGCCAAGATTTCTCAGAGTGCCGGCGGTATCGGTCTGGCCATCCATGGTATTCGCGCTACCGGCAGCTACATTGGTGGCACCAATGGTACCAGCAATGGTATTATCCCTATGCTGAAAGTATTCAACGATACAGCCCGCTATGTTGATCAGGGCGGCGGCAAACGCAAAGGGGCTTTCGCCATCTATCTTGAACCCTGGCATGCCGATGTATTTGAATTCCTCGACCTGCGTAAAAACCATGGTAAAGAAGAAATGCGCGCCCGCGACTTATTCTATGCCCTCTGGATTCCCGATCTGTTCATGAAGCGCGTTGAACAAGATGGTGAGTGGAGCCTGTTCTGTCCGAACGAAGCACCCGGACTTCATGAGAGCTGGGGCGATCAGTTTGAACAGCTGTATGAACAATATGAGAGCGAAGGTCGTGCCCGTCGTACCATCAAAGCGCAGGAACTCTGGTTTGCCATCCTGGAAGCACAAATCGAGACCGGAACACCTTACCTATTGTATAAAGATGCTGCCAACAGCAAGAGCAACCAGCAGAACCTGGGTACCATCAAAAGTTCTAACCTCTGCACAGAGATCATTGAGTATACTGCACCCGATGAAATCGCCGTATGTAACCTGGCATCGCTGGCACTGCCCCGCTTTGTAATCAATGGTCAATTCGACCACGAAAAACTGTATGAAGTGACTTATCAGGCTACCAAAAACCTGAATAAGATCATTGACTATAATTACTACCCCGTAGAAGAGGCAAGAAATTCCAACCTCCGTCACCGCCCCATCGGTTTGGGTGTACAGGGACTTGCAGATGTGTTCATTCAGTTGCGCCTGGCATTTGAAAGCGATGCAGCACGCACCCTCAACAAAGAAATTTTTGAGACCATCTACTTCGCTGCCATGACGGCCAGTAAAGACCTCGCCAAAGTTGAGGGGCCCTACGAAACCTACGCAGGCTCACCTGTATCCAAAGCACAGTTCCAGTTTGACCTCTGGGGTGTAGAACCCAGTCTTCGCTGGGATTGGTACAGCCTGAAGGCAGAAGTGCTGAAGTATGGTGTACGCAACTCACTGCTCGTAGCACCAATGCCAACAGCTTCTACCTCACAAATTCTCGGTAACAACGAATGCTTCGAGCCTTATACCTCGAACATCTATGTTCGCCGCGTATTGAGCGGAGAATTTGTGGTGGTGAACAAGCACCTCCTCAATGATCTGATTGAGCTCAACCTCTGGAATGATGAGATGAAAAATCGCATCATATCCAACAATGGTTCCATTCAAAAAATCGATGACATTCCTGATCAAATCAAAGATGTTTACAAAACTGTTTGGGAAATCAAGCAAAGAACACTCATCGATATGGCCGCTGACAGAGGCGCGTACATCTGCCAGTCTCAGTCACTCAACCTCTTTGTTGATGCACCTACTACCAGTAAGTTGACATCTATGCATTTCTACGGCTGGCGCAAGGGCTTGAAGACAGGTATGTATTACCTGCGCTCCAAAGCCGCTTCACAAGCAGTTCAGTTCACCGTAGAAAAACAAGGTGGTAAAACAGTAGAACCACTGATCAATAAGCACAGTCTATCTGTTGTAGAAGGAAGTGGATCAGATGTAGAGAACAACGGACTCAATGGCGGTACCTGCAGCATGGAAGATGGCTGTGTTACCTGCAGCGCATAACATCGGGCATTACCATTACCTATATCATACCTGTTCGGCTTTTCGGGCAGGTATTTTTTTTATTTTCTGGGGCGAAGACCACCCACGAGTATGGTGATCATATTATTTTCCAAGTCTTCAGCAGATATCTTCTGCTTTGAACGATGCCAGCTTTCAATACCACTGACAGCATGTAACAGAATCAATACGGCTGTTGGCGCATCAATGGGCTCAATTTCAGCGGCACGAATACCCGATTCTATGATGGCAGCCAGTCGCTTTCTATAGATCCTGCGCTGGTTCTGAAAATTCGAAAGATAGGGATCCAGTAAATGTTTCCATTCTCGGTCACTCACATATACTTCCTCATAATGATGAATCATCTCATGAATATGGAAGCGAAGAATTTTTTCAATCTTCTCTGCTGCAGGTATGCTCTCCAGCTCAACTTCTTCAATTTTTTGCATGAAACGATTGGCAACACCAAAACATAATTCATGCAGCAGTTCCGTCTTCGATTTAATATGATTGTACAGGCTGGCCGCCTCTACCCCCACCGATTCCGCCAGGTCACGCATGCTGGCGGCTTTGAACCCTTTCTCACGAAATAATAAGGCCGCTTTGGCTATAATCACTTCCCGGCGCGATACATTGTGATCTGTCTTTATTCTTGCCATATAACAAAGATAATAAACTAACATACGTTAGCAATATTTTTCATTTTTTTATTTTTTTATGGATGAATGAGGCGTTCCCCAGCCTCATTTTTGTTCGTATTTGGACAATAAAACTGCCGATAAACCCCACTTGCTGTGCTAATTACTTTAATTTCGCGCCCATACCAATTAATCTGTTATGTCATTAGTTGTTGTGGGAACGATGGCCTTCGATGCCATTGAAACACCCTTTGGAAAAAGTGATAAGATCATCGGAGGTGCTGCTACCTATATCGCCTGGTGCGCCTCTAACTTTACCCCTGTCAAGCAAATCTCAATTGTAGGGGGTGATTTTCCAGCGGAAGAACTGAAAGCACTCACCGACAGGCAGGTAGATCTCTCCGGGGTTCAAATAAAGGCAGATGAAAAATCTTTTTTCTGGAGCGGCAGATATCATATGGACATGAACAGCCGCGATACCCTGGATACCCAGTTGAATGTGTTGGCTAACTTTCAGCCGGTAGTGCCCGATAGTTATCAGGATTGCGAATTTCTAATGCTGGGTAACCTGGTGCCCGCCGTACAAAGAAGTGTGATTGAGCAGCTGAAGAACAGACCTAAGCTGATTGTGATGGATACCATGAATTTCTGGATGGAAACAGCCATGGAAGATTTACGTAAGACCATCTCTATGGTAGATGTGCTGATGGTAAATGATAGCGAGGCAAGACAACTCAGTGGCGACTATTCACTCGTTCGGGCAGCAGCTACCATCATGCAAATGGGTCCACGCTATGTAATCATCAAGAAAGGAGAACATGGTGCTTTGTTGTTTCATGAGAACAAAGTATTCTTCGCCCCCGCATTGCCCCTGGAAGAAGTATACGATCCCACCGGTGCTGGCGATACATTTGCCGGCGGCTTCATCGGACACCTTGCCCGCACCAAAGACATTTCTTTCGATAATATGAAAACGGCCATCATACTCGGTAGCGCTATGGCATCTTTTTGCGTAGAAAAATTCGGTACCGAACGACTGAGAGAATTGACCCGGGATGATATTGCTAACCGGCTGAATGATTTCGTACAACTGGTGAATTTTGATATCAAATTGTATTAATCACACCATTCGCGTAATCGTAGAAATGAATTATCTTTACGTCATGAAAATGATAAAAAACATGCAGTTCACGGGTAAGTTCTCCTTTGGAGGGCACTGATTATTTGTATGTTTATAAATAAACCAGGCCCTCCCGAAACGGAGGGCTTTTTTTTAACCAATAACTCCATCCAACCATGAAAGTAGCAGTAGTAGGTGCCACAGGTTTGGTCGGCACCAAAATGTTACAGGTGCTGGCAGAAAGAAATTTTCCCGTCACTGAATTAATTCCGGTTGCCTCACCCCAATCCGTTGGTAAATCTATCAGCTTTAATGGCAAATCGTATACAGTTGTAGGTATGGAAACAGCCATTGCCTTGCGACCTGATGTAGCTTTGTTCTCTGCCGGCGGCAGTACGTCCCTGGAATGGGCCCCCCGATTTGCCGCAGCCGGCATTCCGGTGATTGATAATTCTTCTGCCTGGCGAATGGATCCGGAAAAGAAACTGGTGGTACCTGAAGTGAATGCCGATGTACTCACTTCCAATGACCGCATCATTGCCAATCCGAACTGTTCTACCATACAGATGGTGGTGGCATTGTACCCCCTGCACTTGCGCTTCAAGATAAAAAGGATTGTTGTCAGTACTTATCAGAGTGTGACGGGTACGGGTAAGAAAGCCGTAGATCAATTATTCAATGAGCGGAAGGGTGTGCAGGGCGAGATGGCATATGCTTATCCGATTGATCTGAATGTGATACCCCAAATCGATGTTTTTCTTGACAATGGCTATACCAAGGAGGAAATGAAGATGGTGAAGGAAACCAAAAAAATATTGCGCGACGACACCATTCGCGTTACCGCTACTACGGTGCGCATACCGGTTGTTGGCGGACATAGTGAGAGCGTGAATATCGAATTTGAAAAGCCCTTTGAATTGTCTGACATTACCCAAACGTTGTCTGCGGCTCCCGGTGTGGTTGTACAGGATGATGTACAAGCGAAAATTTATCCCATGCCACTGTGGGCGCATGAGAAAGATGAAGTATTTGTGGGAAGAATTCGGCGGGATGAATCACAGGACAATACCCTCAATATGTGGATTGTGAGCGACAACCTCCGAAAAGGTGCCGCCACCAATGCCATCCAGATTGCTGAGTACATGCGGGAAAAAGGACTGCTCTAATCGACGGAGCAAAATCTGTTATAATTTGATTGCTGCATGCCGCCACTGCGGTCAGGTTCCGCACGTTTGTGCTCAACCGATGCCGGCGCACACAGGTACATCGTAGTTTGCTGACCGGAATACTGACCGCTTTGTTGGCACAACAATAGGATTCGCTTAGCGCTGCCCTATTGGGCGTATACTTGCATGGTCTGGCGGCAGACATGGCTGTGAACTCGATTGCCATGGAAAGCCTGCTGGCCTCTGAAGTAAATAACACCATTGGTGCTGCTATTCGAACACTCTACTAAAACAGAATTAATTTATCATCGCTTGCTAGTCATGCTCTAATGACCTGTTGATGAATTGTAGCAAGGGTTGCAGAGTTCTCAATGCCTGAATGAGTTGGCGGGTAAGGTCAGCTTCTGTTAACTGTTTATCTGTGAGTGGCAGGGTGGCAACAAAGCTTTTTAGCTTTAAAAATTCCATTGCCGGATTGTCTTTTTCATATCCCTTTGGTTCGCGCGAGAGGGCCATACCTTCCCATTTTTCCAACTCCCCATAGGTCTTTTTAAATGTAGGAGTACGCAGGAGGCGACTGAATTCATCCCAGTTATAATCGATTTCCTGTCTCACTTTTTGTAACGCAGCCGGATCCGGCATATATAAACCTCCCCCCACAAAGCTTTTTCCGCCCGGCTCAATATGAATATAATAACCTGCCAGCAGCGATTTCTTTCCGCCCGCTTTGATGCTGGCACCCATATTTGTTTTATAGGGTGATTTGTCTTTACTGAAACGAACGTCGCGGTTTATTCTGAAGATGCAATCTTTAGGCGTTAGTGTAGCCAATGCAGTCTCCTTCTGCATCAATTGACTAAGTACCTGCTCAATGAGGCTAACAAAATCAGCCTTAGCTGATTCAAATGCAGCACGATTTGCGTCGAGCCATTCTTTGTGGTTATTACGCGCAAGATTTTTCAAAAAACGCAGGGTAGTAGGTTGTAACATGTGAATATTTTTACAAAACTATGATGGTGTTGGCGGCTCTACCAGTTGGAGAAATTCATCTTCCGAGATGATGTGTATACTATTGATTTTTTTGGCTTTCTCCAGTTTGCTGCCAGCGTCTTCTCCCACCACCAGATAATTAAGTTTTGCGCTTACACCACTGGCAATAATAGCTCCCTGTGCTTCTGCCATTGCCTCGGCTTGTTGTCGGGTCATTTTATTCAGGGTGCCTGTAAATAAAAAGCTTTTGCCTGCTAACGCTCCCGCAACAGCTGTTTCTTTTTTCTGGTTGATTAGTTGTAAGCCCAGCTTTTCCAATGTTTCCAGCATTGTAATGTTGGCAGGGTTGGTGAAGAAGGCATGAATACTGGCGGCAACTTTTTGTCCTACATCTTCCAGTTGTAAAAGATCTTCCTGGGAGATTTCTCGGTAGTCAAGCAAGTGATTGACATGGTTGGCCAGCGTTTTCGCTGTTGTTTCTCCGACAAATCGAATACCTAATCCATAGATCAGTCGATGGAGGGGTTGCTGCTTGGAGACCTCGATCGCAATACGAAGGTTGTCGGTACTTTTCTTACCAAAGCCCTCCAGTGCACCTATTTTATTCAAATCCAGTGTATATATGCCGGGAATATCTTTTAATAACCTCAATTCATAGAACTTCCGAACATTGGCCTCCCCCAGACTTTTTATATCCATGGCATCTTTGCTCACGAAGTGAATAATTTTTTCTATTACCTGTGCTTCACATTCGATGTTGATACAACGCCAAACCGCTTCGGTTGCTTCTTTATAAAGTTCACTATTACATACAGGGCAGTGGGTAGGGAAGCTGATGGGTTTTTCTTCTCCTGTTCTTACTTCGTGAAGTGATTGTACGATTTGCGGAATTACATCTCCGGCACGTTCAATCAGAACACGATCGCCGATCATGAGTTGTTTTTCACGGATATATTCTTCATTGTGAACTGAGATACTGGAAACAGTTACACCTGCCAATGCAACAGGTGTTAGTTTAGCAACGGGAGTAACGGCACCGGTTCTTCCCACCTGAAATTCTATGCCTGTCAATTGTGTAGTAGCCTGTCGGGCCTTAAATTTATAAGCGATGGCCCAGCGGGGATGATGGGAAGTCATGCCCAATTTTTCCTGCAGGTCAATGGGGTTCACTTTGATGACCAATCCGTCTATTTCGTAGGGCAGATCATCTCTGCTTGACTCGGCTGCGGCACAGTAGGCTATGACATCCTGGATGCTTTCAAAAAGTTTTTTTTCTTTTTCCGGTGAGCGGAATCCCAGTTGCCAGAGTAAAGACAGCGATCCACTGTGGGTAGCCAGCTGCGATTTTCCCGCTGCAATGGCCGCTTCTTTTTGATCGTCAGCGGGGTTATCGAAAGATACATAGCTGATGTGGTAGAGGTAGGCTTCGAGGTTACGTCGCCCCACTTCGCGATCATCTTTCATACGCAGACTGCCGGCTGCCGCATTGCGGGGATTGGCCATGGGTGAGGCACCTGCTGCAATAAGTGCGTCATTAAATGTTTCAAATGATTTTTTACTCATCATGATCTCGCCGCGAATCTCAATTTGTTTAATGCCGAAAGACGAGAAAGAAGCCGTGAGGGGGATGGTTCTGATTTGCCGAATATTTTGAGTGATCTCTTCACCCGCCACGCCATCTCCGCGGGTAGTAGCACGAATCAGCTGATCATTTTCATAGATGAGGGAGATACTTGCACCATCAAATTTGGGTTCGACACAATAAGTTACCGCAGCCTGACCGCTGAGTTCTAATACTTTTCGGTTGAAGTCAGTAAGGTCTTCTGCATTATAGCTATTGTCTAAACTCAACATCGGAACCAAATGCGGAACCGATTGAAACTGCACCGGAAGACTGCTGCCTACCCGAAGACTCGGCGAATTACTCACTTGCCAGTCCGGATATTTTTTTTCTGTCGCCAGTAGCCAGCGAAACAGTAAATCATATTCATAATCAGAAATCAGCGGTGCATTCAGCACATAGTAACGATATTCATGAAAACGCAATACGTCTCGCAGCAGGGCTGTTTGCATTGCATCAGAACAATGGGGTGCCGTTTGCGCCAGCGGCAATAACTGTTGTGTTTCAGCAGAAAGTTGTCGGGTGGTCTCAGGCGTATAAATCATAGATCAGCGGGGTAATGACAGCAACCTCAATTATCGATAGGATGCAGAGACAAAAATAACGGCATATTGGTAATTTTTGTACCTTGTAGAGCAGTCTGTTCAAATATTAGCCATATTCGCAGAACAGGTAGCTGCCACTCGTGGGCAAAAGTCAAAAAAGCTACGAAAAGAAACACTTTCCGGGAGGTCGTAGGCCCACCATCACTTCAATTCAAAGTATTATGTTGTATTCCATGACGGGTTTTGGAAGGTCGGAGCAAACCATACGGGATAAAAATTATCTCGTGGAGATTCGCTCACTGAATGGTAAGCAGTTTGACCTGCGTCTTACCTTGCCGGCACTTTTGAAACCGTATGAATTTGATATCAGGAATCTCTTGTCCGAATCGCTCTTACGGGGCAGTGTGGAGTGCATCATTCACATCAAGCTGAATGGGGCGGTTAAGCCGGTTACCATTAATACAGAGTTAGCCAAATCTTATTTTGAACCGTTGTCAAAACTGGCAGCAGAATTGAACATTCCAACGGGCGATATTTTGTCGACATTGGTCAAGTTGCCGGATGTAATTTTGCCTGTCACCGAGGCGCTCTCGGAAGCAGAATGGCTTGAGTTTAAAGTTGTATTGCAGGATGCCATCGCCCTGCTCAACCAGCACCGTCAGCATGAGGGCGCCGCACTTGAGAGAGATCTGCTTTTGCGCATCGCGCATATTGAGAGGGGGCAGGAAGAGATTGCTCTCCTGGAGCCGCAACGACGAATCAAAATGAAAGATAACCTGCGTAAGCAATTAGAAGAGCAGGTAGGCAAAGACAACTACGATGCCAATCGACTCGAACAAGAGCTGATCTACTATATTGAGAAAATTGATATCAGTGAAGAACAGGTTCGCCTTAATAATCATTGTGCCTATTTCCGAACAGTTTTGGCCGATTCGGAGGTTTCCAAGGGGAAGAAGCTCTCCTTCATATTACAGGAATTTGGTCGGGAAATCAATACGACCGGCTCCAAGGCGAATGATATAGGCATACAGCAGGTAGTCATCCGCATGAAAGACGAACTGGAAAAAGCCAAAGAACAGATATTGAATATTCTTTAACTTATTCAGTTGACCGGTAAGATTATCCCCGCATCATTTATCTTTGCAAAAAAATATTCATTGAAAAAGTTGCTTTTCTTTTTCTTCATGCTGGTGACGGGGTTGGGATGCCGGCAGTTAGATGTATTCGAACAGCTGCATGCATTTCCTTCCCATACCTGGGCCGCTTCCGACTCCTGCCGTTTTACATTTCGTATCACTGATACTGCCGCACGATATCATTTATATGCTATTATTCGTCATGAAGATGCCTATCATTACAACAACATCTGGCTGGAAGTGACCACACAGGCACCAAGCGATACCCTCAAAAAGCAATCAGTTATGTTGACTTTGGGTGATAATAAAAAAGGCTGGCTGGGCAGCGGTATGGACGATGTTTTTGATCACCGTGTTCGCATAACACGCTTTCCAGTTCAGTTGCAGCAGGGCGAATATACTTTTGTGATGAAGCAGATTATGCGGGAAGATCCGCTACAGGCTGTTATACAAGCGGGGTTACGGGTAGAAAAAGTCGTGCCATGAACATCACGCTAAAATGGCCACTCAAGCGAAAGGCATTAAGCATCTTATATTGGATCCTATTATTCTATATGGTGCTGGCATTGGCATATTGGTGGTTTGCACTGGAAAAACAAAATAGAGAGATTGCAAATATCCGTTTGCAGGAGCGGGCATTGTCATCTGCTGCTTCACCCATAGATGAAAAGGCAATCACTGCCTATGCAAACAGGAAAACAGTGCAATATACTGCTGAGGGCCTCACATTTTTGGCATTTATCTTACTCGGTGCAGTATTCGTATATCGGGCTACACGTCGCCAGTTTCGATTATCAGAGCAGCAGCAGAATCTGATGATGGCCATAACGCATGAATTAAAAACACCTATTGCCATTACAAGGTTAAATCTGGAGACACTGCAGAAGAGAGAGCTGGATGCTTCCACGCGGAATAAGTTGTTAAATAATTCCATATTGGAGACGGGCCGACTGAATAACCTTTGTAACAATATCTTACTTGCAGCTCAGTTCGATAGTGGGTCTTACCGGGCCAATAAGCTACCGGTCAATCTCTTTTCACTGATTGATCAACTGGCAAATGATGCCAGAACAAGATATCCCGCTCATCAGATCATTACTGCCGGCGACCCTGCTGCTGTTGTACTTGCCGAAGAATGGCTGCTAACGATTCTCATCAGCAACCTCGTTGAAAATGCCTTGGCACACTCCCCCCAACATGCACCTATTCGTCTGGAGGTACATACCGATTCGCGTGGGGTAGAACTGGTGGTTGATGATAAGGGGCCCGGTATCGCCGCTGCTGAGCAAAAATTGATTTTTAAAAAATTTTATCGTACCGGGAATGAATTAACCCGACAAAAGAAGGGCACAGGATTAGGCTTATATCTCTGCCGAAAAATTGCGGATATCAACCAGGCCGAAATCTCACTGGAGAGCGAAGTAGGAAAGGGCAGTCGTTTCAAAGTTTTATTTCCCTTATTTCATGCATGAACCATACCAAATATTGCTGGTAGAGGATGAAGAACATCTGCAGGAGGCATTGCAGTTGAACCTTCAATTGGAGGGATATGAAGTGACAATTGCAGCAGATGGGGCAAAAGCGCTGAGCATATTTGAGCAGGCACATTTCGACCTGATCATTATGGATGTGATGTTGCCTGAAATTGATGGCATCAGCGTTACTGAAGCCATTCGGCTCACCAATCAGGAGATTCCCATTTTAATGTTGAGTGCCAGAAATTCGAGTGAATACCGGATAAGCGGACTAAAGAAGGGGGCAGATGATTATCTCACTAAACCCTTTCATCTGGAAGAGCTGTTATTGCGCATCGGTAAGCTCATTGAAAAAAATAAGAAACAAAAGCAGGTTGTATCGTTGCCAGAAACCTTTCAATTCGGTGAAAATACGCTTCAGTTCAATGCCCGACAGGCCACCAGTTACAATGGATTGCAGGTACATCTCACAAAAAAAGAGTGGCTGCTACTCCGGCTGTTGGTGGAGAATAAGGGAGAGGTAGTGCCCAGAGAAAAAATACTCCAATTGGTGTGGGGATATCAAGTGTATCCGAATACGCGTACCATCGACAATTTCATTCTCAATTTCAGAAAATATTTCGAGCCCGATAAAAGACATCCCCGTTATTTCCATGCTGTACGGGGTACCGGATATCGATTCACTGATCAGTAGGGGCGTTTTTTCTTTGTTCTTTTTGACTCCGCCGGAGGCAATATCGATGAACGTTTTTCGTTTTAGTTGTTTAATACTTTTCTCATGTCTCTTTCCGCTATCAGTGATTTCCTTGAACCTATTTCCGTTGCAGCCATTTTAGAAGATGAGGTCTGCAGCGATCGTCAATTGCAGCATTATATTAGCTGTTATGAAGATGAATTTCCCGATCTGACCCAGACTGATTTGGTTTTGATCGGCTGTTGTGAAATGCGCGGTGCCGGGCCAGCTACCCCAACTACCCAAGCTGCCAATGTGATTCGGAAAGAATTATATCGATTGTTTCACTGGCACAGCGAAATAAAAATTGCTGATGTAGGGAATGTGAAAACCGGTGCGCGTCTCCAGGATAGCTATGCAGCGCTAAGTACGGTGGTGAAAGAATTGGTGGAAGCCGGCAAGAAAGTTTTAATCATAGGCGGCTCTCATGATAATACGCTGGCTCAATACCAGGCTTACGGGTCAATGAACCGCATCATAGATGCTGCAGTCGTAGATGCACGTATCGACATCGATATGGAAGGGGTACTGCCCGAGGAAGTATTTCTGGTAGAAATGTTCACGGGGATGCCTAACTTTCTAAAGCATTATACCCACATCGGATTTCAAAGTTTCTTTACCCATCCCGACATGCTTGAAATGATTGACCGCTTGCGGTTTGATTGTTTTCGCTTGGGCAAGGTGAAAGAATCAATCGAATTGATGGAGCCACTGATCAGAAATAGTCACCTCTTCAGTTTCGATATCTCTGCCATACAGCATGCACATGCCCCTGCCAACCGCCTCGCTCCCAATGGATTTACAGGTGAAGAGGCCTGTACGCTGCTTCAATACGCCGGTATGAGTAGCGCATGCAGCAGTATGGGTATTTATGGGTATGAACCGGAAAAAGATGTACATCAAATGACGGCCCGGCAAATAGCACAAATGATCTGGTACATGATCGATGGTATCCGGAGTGGCAAGGAAGAAGCCAGTTTAGATAGCCAGCAGGAATTCAATATTTTTAATCTGGCATTCGCAGAAATCAATACTGTTTTCCTTCAAAGTAAACGTACCGGACGGTGGTGGATGCAGCTAGCTGACCAGCAATATGTCGCCTGTAGTTATAAAGATTACCAAACCGCCAGTAACAACGACATTCCTGAAGCCTGGTTGCGGGCAATGGAAAGGCAAGATAGCTGAGATGGCTTCCTGTTTTTTCGTAAATTGAAGCTGTTCCAACAACCCGAATCCCATGCGCATCATCTCTTCCGTGTTTCAGACGGCACTACTTTTGTTATTATTGAATGCCTGCAGTATGCCAGCCCGGCTCCGACAAGCCGCAAAGAATGAATTGTTGACTCATCCGGCTTTGTCACCTGCACACGTGGGCATATCGGTCATGGATGCCGGCACCGGTCAATACCTCTATAATTTCCAGGGTGATAAATACTTTATTCCCGCCAGTAACACCAAGCTATTTACTTGTCTCGCCGCCCTTCAATCCTTGGAGGATAGCCTGGTGGCATTCCGATATGTTGATAAGGGAAATAGTACAATCGAATTGGAAGCGAATGGAGATCCAACATTCTTGCATCCCGATTTTACCGATCAACCCGCGTTTCGTTTTTTGCAGCAACAGCAAAGAATTTTACTTACAAGCGAGCACTGGAAAGATGCCCCATTGGGTGGCGGCTGGGCCTGGGATGATTATACAAGTGATTATATGGCTGAGCGATCATTCTTTCCTCTATATGGTAATGTCGCAACATTTCGGTTTAATAATGGGTCACTCGCCTCCATGCCGCAACGTTTCGCTGCCAGCATACACTCCTCCTCTTTGCCGGTAACGGGTCGTTTTAGTCTTACCCGTTCGCTGGGATCTGATTCCTTTTATGTGGTTCCTGCCGCACGTACTTTTACAACAGCGTCGCTGCCTTTTCAAACAAAAGGACTGGCTAATCTGTCACAGTTGCTGAACGATACCCTTCACCGGGTGGTAGAGCCAGTTACTGTTAAATTAGAACGCTCGCCTGCTGTAATCAAAGTTCATTCACAACCCACCGATTCGGTGTTAGCAATGATGATGCATCGCAGTGATAATTTTTTTGCTGAGCAGTTATTGCTGATGGTAAGCAATGAAAAGCTGGCTTTCATGAATAGCCGCCGTATCATTGACACCCTGCTGAATAAGGATTGGCAAGATATACCCCAGCGACCTAAATGGGTAGATGGCAGTGGATTAAGCCGCTATAATTTATTCACCCCGCAAGATTTTGTTTGGCTATTGCAGCGCATGAAGTCACAATATGACTGGAAACGGATCACCGCTATTTTGCCAACCGGAAATGAGGGTACTTTGGCAGGTTTATATAAAAACTATGCAGGAAGAATTTATGCCAAAACGGGTACCCTCAGCAATCATGTAGCATTGAGCGGTTATTTGCTTACCAACCGAAACCGTACCATAATTTTCTCAGTTCTTGTAAATGCCCACCAGACTACCCCCGGCGAAATACGAAAACAAATAGAGAAATTTCTGACTGGCATCATTGACAAATACTGAGGAACTGCAAAGCTGCATTACCTTCCGAACATGCGGGTCAGGTAATCACCACTGAAACTAAGATAGGTTGCTGCGCCTGAAGGACTCACATTCGGACTGCCACAGGTGAAAAGTTCTTCTGCCAGTTGCGTCATTTCTTTGGGTGCCAGGGCCCTGCCGGCTTTGATTGCTTGTTGTCTGGCCATACAGCGAATCAGTTTTTCCCGTTTGCTGAATTGAACTTCACTACTGAAATGTTTGAATTGTTCCAGCAACAACTCAATGGCATTCTTTTCATTTCCTGCCAGTATATCTGCCGGTATGCCTTGAATAACAAATTCCTGTTGATCATTTCTTTCAATCTGGTACCCGATTTGTGCGAGGTCGGGTAATAACTCAGTTAACAGTGCGGCATCTGCTTCACCCGGACTCATGGCCACGGGAAACAAACTTTTTTGTGTGGCCATTTGTCGGCCATGTGCCGCCTGGCTGTACTTTTCGTACAAAATTCTCTCATGTGCCAGCTGTTGGTGGATGATTAAAAAACCATCTGCAGTGGTAGCAATGATATAAGTTTGGTGCAATTGCACCATGGGGGTATCGTATATGATCTGAACACCTTTCGCTGCAGGTTGTTCCTGTTGTTTTTCTTTTTCCCACAGGGCTGCAATGGTATCTTTAGTGGTTGATTCTGTAAGCGCCTCTTCTGCAGCAGGGCGATAAAATTCTTTCCAATGCCCCAGGTTAGACGACCCGGTTTTCTCAATGAAGTGGGCTTGATTTTTTTTCGAAAAGGCTTGAAAAAGTGGTGATTGCCCGGTCATTTGTTGCTCTTCGTGTGTTGCGGGCCTTTGAATAGCATCTAATTGTTGTATATCTGGGTTCAGAGAGAAATCAAGCGAGGGGGCAACACTGAACTGCGCCAATGCATGTTTCACAGCAGCTTGTACGAAAGCGTAGATAATTTTTTCGTCTTCAAATTTTATTTCCTGCTTTGTCGGGTGAACATTAATATCTACTTGTGATGGATCGACATCGATGTATAATATGTAGGTAGGATAACTGTCTTTAGATAACAGGTTTTCAAAAGCGGTATTTACAGCGTGGTTTAGGTAAGCACTTTTAATAAAGCGATTATTGACAAAGAAATATTGATCACCCCTGGTTTTTCTTGCAGTTTCAGGTTTGCCAACGTAGCCGCGGATATTCATATAATCTGTATCCTCAGTAACACTTACTAACTTCGATTGATAGGTAGTACCCAGCAGTTGAACAATTCGTTGTCGCGTATTACCGGGCTCAAGATGAAATACTTCTTGTCCGTTACTCTGCATGCTGAATGCAATACCCGGAAAAGCAAGTGCAACACGCATGAATTCATCGATGATGTGTCGCATTTCAACCGCATTGTTTTTCAGAAAGTTTCTGCGGGCGGGCACACTAAAGAACAGATTTTTCATACTGATCTGCGTGCCGACAGGGCAGGAGCAAGGTTCCTGAAAAACAACTTTACTATGTTCTATTTCCAGGTGGGTTCCTAATTCGTCATCGGCACGGCGCGTTTTGAGTTCAACCTGTGCGACGGCGGCAATGGAAGCCAATGCTTCACCCCTGAAACCCATCGTACTGATGCGAAAAAGGTCATCTATTTGCCTGATTTTACTTGTCGCGTGTCGTTCAAAAGCCATGCGGGCATCTGTCTCACTCATGCCCCGACCGTTATCGATTACCTGAATCAGCGATTTACCAGCGTCAGTAACCACGAGTTGAATGCGGGTAGCACCTGCGTCGGCAGCATTTTCCAGCAGCTCTTTCACGGCGCTGGCCGGGCGTTGAATCACTTCTCCGGCAGCAATCTGGTTGGCAATGTGTTCGGGTAATAATTGTATCAGGTTCTCCACGTCTTCAGCTTAATCAGAAAAGCGTAAAGTTACGAACACCACAGGGGTTTTTTCACCCTTTTTTCGGGTCAATTCAAAACAGCTACCAACAGATTTATCCAGACAAATCAACCATCTCAAGTACCTTTGCCCTGAAAAATAATGCTATGATCCTTGATGCGCATATAAAAAAGCTGGAACGCAGGTTTTTGCCAGCCGATTTCACGGTAACTGACTGGTCTGCCCTTGAGCCATTCTTTGCAGAGTTGGAGATTCGTAAAATTCAGTCGGTAGAAGAATTGGAAGTATGGCTCAGCAACCTGAGTGAGTTGGAATCGGTGGTGAGTGAAGATGCCTGCTGGCGGCAGATTAGAATGACCTGTAACACAGAAGATCCTTCTCTGGAAGCAGCTTTCAATTTTTTCTGTCTTGAAATTCAGCCCCATATACAACCGTATGCCGACCGACTGAACCGAAAACTGAAGGACTGTCCTTTCACGGCAGCGTTGGATCAGGAACTTTATTTCACCTATCTCCGCTCGGTACAGAAAAATATTTCCATTTTCCGCGAAGCCAATGTTCCCTTACAGGCAGAGATGAGTGTAATGCAACAGCAATATGGCGTAATTGCCGGCAAAATGACTGTGGTGGTAAATGATCAGGAGTATACTTTACAACAGGCAGCAGCATTCCTTGAAAGCAGTGACCGTTCGCTGCGCGAATCAGTGTATCGTAAGATACAAGAGAGGCGTTATCAAGACCGGGAGGCCATGGATGAGTTATATTCCAAATTACTCGTAATGCGCCAGCAAGTGGCAGAAAATGCAGGGTTCGCTAATTTTCGGGACTATAAATTCGTTGAACTAGGTCGATTCGATTATTCCAAGGAAGATTGTTTTCAATTCCATGAAGCCGTTCGCTTACATGTGATGCCATTGGTGAATCGTATTTATGAAAAGAAAAAGCAGCAATTAAAAATAGAGGTACTTCGTCCCTGGGACCTAGAGGCAGAGCCAGATGGTATATCACCGCTGCGTCCATTTACCGATGGAAAACAGCTATATGAGAAATCGGTACAATGCTTTGAAAAAGTGCATCCTTATTTTGCAGACTGTCTGCGCCAGATGAATGAATTGCAACATTTTGATCTGGAAAGTAGAAAGGGGAAGGCACCGGGCGGGTATAACTGTCCCTTAGCTGAAAGCGGAGCCCCCTTTATTTTTATGAATGCTGCCGGACAAATGAGTGATGTAACTACCATGTTACATGAAGGTGGTCATGCCATACATTCCTTTCTAACCCATGGTTTGACCTTGCAGGCATTTAAAGAATATCCTATGGAGATTGCCGAAGTGGCCAGCATGGCGATGGAACTCATCAGCATGCAACACTGGGATGTATTCTTCAAAGAAGCTGCTGAATTAAAGCGGGCCAGGGAACACCAGCTGGAGCGCGTGATCACCTTATTCCCCTGGATCGCTATTATTGATAAATTTCAGCATTGGGTATATGAGCATCCTGCGCATACCACTGCCGAAAGAACAGACCGCTGGAATGAAATTCTAAACGAATTCTCCAGTGATGTTATTGATTTTTCCGGGTTGGAACCATATAGGTCGGTCAGCTGGCAGCGGCAGTTGCATTTATTTGAAGTGCCTTTCTATTATATCGAATATGGGATTGCGCAATTGGGTGCTATTGGTATGTGGATGCAATACCAGCAACATCCGGCTGCTGCAGTAGAAAAATATATTCATGCCCTGAGTCTGGGAGGAACCAAAACCCTGCCGGCATTATATGAAGCCGCGGGGTTGCAGTTGGATCTTTCTCCCACGCATATCAAGACCTTGATGGAATTTGTTGCTCACGAGATGGAGCAGCTTTAGTCAAACCAAAGAACAATCAGGCTTTAGGCGGGCGATTATCGTTTCGTTGATTGCCCGGAGGTTGTGGACGATTGGGGCGGGGTCGGTTGGGAGACTGGTTGCCTCTTCCCTTACCTGGCTGTCCGCCAGGTCTTTGTTGCCCGGCGTTGAGATTGGGTCTGCCCTCCGGCCTGTTTTGTTGTTTTTGTCTATCCCGATCGCGTTTGCGCCGTTCATTCTTTTCAAGTGTACGTAGGCTGATTTGCCCGACGAGATCCACAAATGCCGGTTCTGCCTCCCTTGTTTTCCCGGAAGTGATTTCTACTGGTTCCAGTTCGGCCACTTTTTGACCTTCCCGATTCAGTCGTTTAATTTCTTTGACTCTTTGTATGGTAAGCGGAAAGTGTTTGGTGTTATTCGGCAGCACATACCACATCAGATTTTTAAAGATATCTTTCTTGATGAGGTGAGCGGTGCCGCTCTCGGTTTCCAGTGAGTCGGCATAATCCGGGAATTGCTGTAAGGCATCCAGGTAGGTATCCAACTCAAAATTCAGACAACATTTCAGTCGGCCACATTGGCCGCTGAGTTTGGTTTGGTTAATAGAAAGATTTTGATAGCGGGCAGCCGTTGTGTTGACGCTTTTAAAGTCACTGAGCCAGGTACTGCAGCAAAGTTCTCTGCCGCAGCTTCCGATACCACCCACTTTGGCTGCTTCCTGTCGGATACCAATCTGGCGCATCTCCACCTTCAACTTAAAATCATTCGCGTATATCTTTATCAGCTCGCGGAAGTCTACTCTGTCATCGGCCGTATAAAAGAAGGTAGCCTTTTTGCCATCGGCCTGAATTTCTACTTCACTTAATTTCATGGGAACCCTCAACTGTCGCGCTGCGGCTCTGCTTCTTGCAAGCACTTCCCGTTCACGGCCTTTTTGCTGATGATAGCTTTCCAGATCACGTTCGGAACTGCGACGCAGAATTTTTTTCATGTCGGGATTGAACTCGTCAACTGCTTTTTTCTTCAGTTGCAGTCGCACCAGCTCTCCTGTCAGGCTTACTTCCCCTACATCAAATCCACCCACACCTTCCACTGTAACCAAGTCACCTTTTTCAAACGGATGCAGGGCGGGGTTACGATAATAATCTTTACGGCTACCTTGTTGGAAAGAAATCTCAACCACTTTGCAGCTGCTGTTAGGGTCGTGGAAGGGAAGGTTACGCAGCCAGTCGTGCACATTCAGTCGGTTACAGCCACCTGAACTGCAGCCACCATTACTTTTACAGCCGCTTGGCTGCTGGTGAGAGCCGGTACTACATCCGCCACATCCCATAGGGCAAAAGGTTTGAGCAACAGTTAATACAAAAAACAATAAGTGAGTTGGAAGAAAACAGCATTACCGGCTGTAAATGCAGCTGCTGGGCAGTTGCCTTCCGGTTACAAAACGAAACCGGAACGATATATATTGTTACCTGCCCATTGGCAGGGGCCAATCATGTCAAGGGTAATACAGCACTCATCCTTCTCACGCTTCGGGCTGGCAGCATCGGGATACCCCGGCACTGCCTGCTTATGTCAAAATTACGGATTTATGCTGAATGATGTAAAATAGTTTGATGCTAAGGACCTGGAACAGCATTTTAGCGTTGGCATTGCGCTCAATGTAATAAATGCCTTTTTCCAGTTCATCTACCATGGCTTCCTGCTGGCTGACGGAGCTTATTTTATTGATTCTATTGGCAAAATCGAGCTCCGGCTCAGCCATCGGCACGAGGTCAATACCCATGATGCGGCTGCGGATGCTTAGCTCCAGCAGGTGAATAAAATACCGAAGTAGTTGCTTCTGTTTTTCCCTTCCCATTTTATTCATTTCCTCCGCGAAGGAATGTTGCGCTACCGGCCCGCCTTTTAGACTTGCATTTAGCCATTCCCGCAGCAGCTGGTTCCAGTCATTATCTGCCTGTTGCAAAAGCATCAGGGCTTCCCGGTAATTGCCTTCACAAATACCTGCTATTTGGGCAGCTCGTTCCGGATGGGTACCAGTGCGTTCAATGAGTGCTTGTTCAATATCACGGGTATCCAGTGCCGGTACCCGAATCAACTGACAACGGCTCAGAATGGTGGGGAGAATATCGTCTTCACTTTCTGCCACGAGTATAAAGAGGGTATGCGGCGGGGGCTCTTCAATCAGTTTCAATAGTTTATTACCTTCTTTCTTCAGGTATTCGGGCATCCACATCAATAATACCTTGGTTTCACTTTCAAAGCTTTTCAGACTCATTTGGTGATGGATGCGGGTGCACTCTTCAGAAGTGATGTTGCCTTGTTTGTTTTCAGCACCGATACTCTGCAGCCAGTCATAGACATTTCCATAGGGGAAGGTGCTGATGAAATTCCGCCAATCCTGCATGTAGTCATCGCTCACCGGTTTGTCACCAGACTTTTTTGGGATAACTGGAAATGTAAAATGCAGATCGGGGTGCATCAGCTGAGCGGCTCGTTGAAAAGCTGGTTGTGTATGAATCTCTTCCGGCGAAATCCAGCCGCTGTCGCCGGGTAAGGCAGTCTGGTTGCCAAATAGATCGGGAACGATAGGTGCGCTGGTGGGGATTGATACCACATACTGAGCGAAAGCCATTGCCAGCGGCAGAGCACCGCTGCCCTCTTTACCTAAAAACAAAAGTGCGTGACTCAGCCGGCTTTGTTGTACCATGCCGCTAAGAACAGACTTCAGTTCTATATGTCCGATGACGTCGCTGAACAGCATAAAAAACCTCCGGCCATTTCATTTGCCGGAGGGTAAAAGTAATTGTTTCAGTAAAACAGGGGTAGTTGTTTCCCGTTTTTTTATTTAGCAGTTGCCTGTTAACGCAAGTATTGCAGGATATCGTCGCTCATCGGCTTTACTTTACTGGGGAAATAGGCCAGCATTTTTCCGTTTTCATCGAGCAGAAATTTATTGAAATTCCAGGAGATGGAAGCATCCAGTACACCATTCTCTGCTTTGCTGGTCAGCCATTTATATATGGGTGCCATATCACTTCCCTTCACGCTTATTTTGCTGGCCAGCGGGAAGGTTACACCAAAACGTGCTTTACAAAAAGCCCTGATTTCAGTATCAGAACCCGGCTCCTGGCTGCCAAAATTATTCGCGGGGAAGCCTACAATAACGAGTTTGCCTTTAAACTGTTCGTATAATTTTTGCAGGTCTTCATATTGCGCCGTATACCCACATTCCGAGGCTGTGTTAACAACTAATATTTTTTTGCCTTTAAAAGCGGCAAAGTCAATGGTAGAGCCATCGATGGATTTTACTTTGAAACGGTGAATGCTTGAATCAGCAGGCAGGGTAAAAGCAGTTAGAATGGACAAGGTTGCGATCAGTATAAATTGTTTCATAAAAAAAGGTTGTTATGTTGTAACAAGCCGCTGCCAAAAAAGTTCTTACTGTTGCTTTTTAACTGATGAGTGGGGTATAAGCAGCTGTGGCAATACTGATTTGACAGCCTTCAATTTGCAAGAGGGCTTTTCCGCAGGCTTCCAGGGTGGCACCTGTTGTGATCACATCATCTACCAGCAGACAATGACGATTTCTCAGCAAACTGGGATCACGAACGGTAAAAACATTTTGCATATTCAACCAGCGGTTGTCTCTGTTTTGTTTTGTTTGTGTGCTGGTAAATTTTTCACGTAAAATGGCATTTGAGAAAACAGGCTTTTTCCAGCTGCTGCTGATGCCATCAGCAATCAGCTGCGCCTGGTTATAGCCACGAATAAATATTTTTTCCGGATGGAGGGGGAGTGGGATGATACAGTCTACGGTCTCAAATCTTTTTGAAGCAGCCAGCCAGCCGCCCATTTTTATTCCGAGCCAGGTACCTGCTTCTTTTTGATTTCTGTACTTCAGTGCGAATATCAAGTCTTGCAAGAGTGAATCTTTTGAGAAAAAGTAGGTTGCACTGCCTGCTTGTAGGTGGAGTCGACCATGAAAAATTTTTTCTACCGGATTGTCTGCCAGTTTTTCAAATCCGGTGGTCGGCAAACTGTATTCACATACTGGACAGATCAGGGCTTGTTCCATCGGGAGGTCGGTCAGACAGCCCAGACAGTAGCGCGGATAAAAAAGATGCAACAGGGCAGAGAGTGGATAGGGGGAAGATAATCGCATCTGCAATCTTCCGAAGCATCGTCGATATATGGGCAGGTACTTTTTACAAGTATTTTCTGCAGTTAGAATAGATGGCGATACAACTCTTCCACGCTGCTGAGTGCAGTTACGCGAATGGAGCCGGGGGAAGAGGTTATTCCTTTTTTATTAAATGCTGAAACGATGATTTCCCGGAAGCCCAGTTTTTCAGCTTCGGCGATTCTTTGTTCAATGCGGTTCACTGCCCGAATTTCCCCATTCAGTCCCACCTCACCTGCCAGACATATATGGGAAGGAACCGGTACATCTTCATAAGAAGAGATCAGAGCACAGATGACTGCCAGATCGATGGAGGGGTCTTCCAGGCGGATGCCGCCGGCGATATTAACGAATACATCTTTCATGCCCAGTTGAAAGCCACCTCTTTTTTCCAATACGGCCAGTAAGAGTTGCAGGCGTCGCAGGTCGAATCCGGTGGCGGTACGTTGTGGTGTACCGTAAACACTGGGTGTTACGAGTGCCTGTACCTCAATTAAGAGTGGGCGCATGCCCTCCATGGTGGCTGCGATGGCACTACCGCTTAGCACGGAGTCGCGCTGGGCGATTAAAATTTCTGAGGGATTCGAAACGATGCGCATGCCTGTGCCTGTCATTTCATAGATGCCGAGTTCTGATGTGCTGCCAAAACGATTCTTCAAGGTGCGTAACATGCGATAGGCATAGTGTCGGTCGCCTTCAAATTGCAAAACTGTATCGACCATGTGCTCTAATATTTTCGGACCGGCGATGCTGCCATCTTTTGTGATGTGTCCGATGAGAAAAACAGGCGTCTGGCTTTCTTTAGCATATCGCTGAAATTCGCCGGCACATTCTCTTATCTGGCTGACGCTGCCGGCTGATGAATCGATGAGCGGTGATTGTAATGTTTGAATGGAATCGACGATAACGATTTCCGGTTGTAATTTTCTTATCTCGCGAAAGATAACAGCGGTATCGGTTTCGGTGAGTAAGAAGAAAGAAGTATTTTCTATTCCCAAACGATCTGCACGCATTTTTATTTGCTGTTCACTTTCTTCTCCGCTGATGTATAATACGCGAAGGTTTTTCATCAATAGACCGTTTTGCAGAAAGAGTGTACTCTTGCCGATACCTGGTTCTCCTGCAACCAGCACGAGACTACCTGGAACAATTCCACCACCTAATACGCGATTTAATTCAGGATCTGTTACAGGAATTCTTTTTGTGTCAGCTGTTGCTACTTCATTCAATGCAACTGACTTATTTATTTTCTTTTCACTGGTTCCATCTCTCCAGGCATCTGTTTTTTTTGTTCCCTTATCGAGTACTTCTTCAGAAAAAGTATTCCATTCATGGCAAGCAGGACACTTACCTAACCACTTGGTACTTTCATAGCCACAGTTGTTGCAAAAAAAAGCTGTTTTTATTTTACTCATAGAGAACAAAGGTAGTGGAAGCGAAGAGGCTGTAAGTGATACAATGCAGTGATGGTGCGGATTTTCAGTCTACTGTTTATAAAAGCAAAAGGGCCAACATTGCTGTTGACCCAATCACTTACTAACCCATTAAATTCAGACACTAAGTTACAATAATGGGTCAGACTCCCAAATTAATTTTACCAGCGGTAGGGGCTAAGCGATTTTATATGTTAAATATAATACATATAACATTATTCCGCTTGGCTCAAGTGTTCTGATGTGAAACTGAGCTGTTTAAGTGGACTGATTTCCACTTAGGAAGGAGGCTAATTAGTCATTAAATTCTAAGATAAATGGTTATGTGTTCAAAAAAATATTTATATAATGGCAAGTCTTTATCTATAAAAAAACAATATGGAAATGATAATAACAATATATATAATAATAATATATTATTCGTAGCAGCATACGATAAATAGTTTAAAATATAATATTATTGATACGGTGAAGTTTGGCTCTATATTCATACTGTTAATCATAAAGTGCTTAAGCCCGCAAGCAGCAATCTTCTGATAGTATGCCATTATTTAAGGTATTCTATATATTATGAATATATTTATTTAATAGAATTTGCCTTTTTCTGGCTTATTTTTTAAATTTGTGAAAGGCTTGTTAACAAAAAAAGAATAAAAACTCTATATTCGCCTTAGAGATTTATGTCGAATTTTTTGTTAGAAGCAACATTAATTAACTATTAATTGTCTGATCTAAGTCTTGAAGTTTTTAACTAAAAAACCAACTACATGAGAAAAAGTATCTTAATGGGTTTGTGTGCATTGCTCTTCGCTTTTAGCGGCATTGCGCAGAACGCCACCGTGACCGGTAAGGTTGTGGATGAGAAGGGAGTTCCGGTTGCAGGAGCTTCTGTATTGGAAAGGGGAACTCAGAATGGAACCAACACAAAAAATGATGGTTCATTCTCCCTCCAGGTAAAATCGGGAGCTACGCTGGTAATATCAGGTGTAGGATTCGAAAGTCGCCAATTAGCGGCTTCTTCCGGTAACCTGATGATTCAGCTTACGCCGGATGTAAAATCACTGAATGAAGTGGTTGTAACCGGTTTCGGTTCCCAAATTAAAAAAGAAGTAACTGGAAACATCGCCCGCGTGAAAGGCAAGGACATCGAGTTCATGCCTACTCCTTCAGTGGATGCTGCTTTGCAAGGTAAAGCTGCGGGTGTTTATGTGAACAGCCAAAGTGGTAAACTCGGACAAGCAGTAAGTGTGCGTGTTCGTGGTAGTTCTTCTATCTCTGCAGGTAGCGAACCCCTGTATGTTGTTGATGGGGTGCCCATCACAACCGGTAGCCAGAGCAGCTATGGTGGTGCTACGAACCCATTGGTGGATCTGAACCCCAATGATATTGAATCCATCGAAGTATTGAAAGATGCTTCTGCCGGTGCCATCTTCGGTTCCCGGGCTGCCAATGGTGTGGTGTTGATCACTACTAAAAAAGGCAAGGGTGGAAAGACCAATGTATCATTGAATGTTCAAACCGGTAATGCACAGTCCAGCCGCCGTGTACCTTTCCTGAATTCTGAGCAGTATGCAGAATTGTTGCTGGAAGGCGCTAAATATATTGATGATTTCTATGGAACTCCTTTGACCGATCCTTTCAGTGAGACGCAATATGTAAAAGATTGGATGGACTACTTTAGTTATGGTCAATGGACCACTGATCCTAAGAAGACTTATGAGTGGCAGGATGTTGTTTTCCAGAAAGGTCAATATCGCCAGGTAGATCTGCAGATGAGCGGCGGTAACGATAAAACCAAGTTCTTCATTTCCGGACAGTACCTGGATCAGGGTGGTATCATCATAGGTAACAACCTTGAGCGCATGACTGCTCGTATGAATGTCGACCACAAAGCAAACGACTGGCTGACAATTGGCTTGACGACCAATTTTGCCCGTTCTTTGAACAGACGTTTGCCTGATGACAACGCTTTCTCTAACCCGCTGCAGAGTGTAGCGTTGATGCCGATGACTCCAAATATCATTCCTGCCGGCCAACCCGGTGCTGGATTACCTGCAGGTACGCCTCCCGGCGACCCGAACATCCCCATGTATTATAACCCGCAGATTTCTGTTGACTATGGTCGATTTACAGCCGAGTCATTCAGAAATTTTAGTACAGGTTATGCCAACATCAAATTGTTGCCGGGCTTGACTTTCCAGTCAGAGTTTGGTATGGATATCATGTCTCAACAAGAAGAAGGATACTTCCAGTCACAAACTGTAAGAAACCAGACCCGTGCTGTACGTGGTGTTGGATCTAACAGAGCTGTATTCATTACCAACTACAATACCAATAACTACCTCAACTATACGAAGGCCATTGGTAAAAGTGATATCAATGCAACGTTGGGTATGCAATACCAGCAGTCTAGAAACAGTACTAATTTTGTAGAAGGTCTGGACTTCCCCTCTGATTCTTATCAGCGTATCGCCAGCGCAGCTACCATCTCTGGTGGTAGTTCTTCTCAAACAGATTTTCGTTTCTTGTCATACTTCCTGCGTACAAACTATAAGTATGCGGACAAATATCTGGTATCACTCAGCGGACGTATCGATGGTTCTTCCCGCTTCGGTGCCAACAATCGCTATGGTTTCTTCCCCGCCATTTCGGCCGGATGGATTCTTTCCAACGAGAAATTCCTTAGCAATTTCACTCCACTCAGCTTCCTGAAATTCCGTGCTAGCTATGGTATCGTAGGTAACGCTGAAATCGGAAACTTCCCTCAATTGGCATTGTTAACTGGTGGTGCCGGATATGCTGGTATCGGTGGTCAGGAGCCTTCTCAGATTGGAAACCCAGACCTGAAGTGGGAAACCACCCGTCAATTTGATATCGGTTTTGATTTCGGTTTCCTCAACAACCGCATTAACGGTGAAATCGACTACTACAATAAACAAACGGAAGACCTGCTGTTGCGTACAAACATTCCTTCAACTACCGGATTCAATTCTGTGGTGCGCAACCTCGGTTCTCTGCAGAACAGCGGTATTGAGTTTGTTTTGAATACCCAAAACCTGGTTGGAGACTTGAAATGGAATACTTCATTGAACGTAGCTTTCAACAGGAATAGAGTAACTAATATTAGCGGTCAAATCATCGAAGGTGGTATTGGACGTCTGCCCAATCGTGCTATGGAAGGACAACCCCTGGGAGTATTCTGGGGCGTTGAATATGCCGGCGTTAATCCTGCCAACGGAGATGCTCAATTCTTCCGCAACCTGAAGAATGCAGATGGTTCCATTGATCGTAGTATCCTGAGCAATTCACAGTTCAACCAGGCACAAAGAGTTGCATTGGGTGATCCTAATCCGGATGTGATTGCGGGTGTAACCAACAGCTTCAGCTACAAAGGCTTCGACCTCTCTTTCCAGTTTAATGGCGTATTTGGAAATCAGGTAAGTGTTTATGGTATGGGTCAGTACTCAATGGCCAACATGATTTACGAAGACAACCAGACTGCTGATCAGATGAACCGCTGGAGAAAGCCGGGTGACATTACTAATGTACCTCAGGCGCGCTACTATTTTGGTAATGGTAACCAACCCAGCAGCCGTTTCATCGTTGATGGTTCTTTCGTACGTCTGCGTACCGTTAACTTTGGATACAACCTGCCTTCCAAGATTGTTAAGAAAGCCAAATTGGAAAGAGTTAGACTCTATGTTTCAGCTTTGAACTTGCTGACCTTCACCAACAACTATCCGTTGTGGGATCCAGAGGTGAATGCTGACTCATTTGACTCAAACATTGCTAAGGGTAATGACTTCTATACACCCCCGCAACCCAAAACAATTTTGTTTGGTATCAATGTTGGTTTCTAATCATATCACGAACAACCTAATATGAATTTTATGAAAAATAAATTTTTTACAATCTCACTGGTAGCCGCTCTGATGCTGTCGATTACAGCCTGCGAAAAGCGCCTGGATGTTGTACCGTTACAAAGTCTGCCACCCGAGCAGGGTTTGAAGACCGAGAGCGACCTGGGTGGTATGCTTATCGGAAGCTACAATGGATTACAAAGTACATCCTCTTATGGGGGTGATATTCAATTGATGGCTGACCTCTGGGCCAATCGAGCTTACCTGCGTTTTCGCGGTTCGTTTGCCAATTTACTAGAGATAGCCAGCATCACCACTGTCAGCAATGTTATCTTAAAAGATAACGCATCGGCTGCTTCTCTTTGGAGCAATGCATACAGAACCATCAATACATGTAACTTGGTATTGGCCAATCTGAACCTGGTTACTTCATCAACAGCTAAAAAAGACAGGATTGAAGCAGAAGCATTGTTCATTCGCGGGTCGCTGTATTTCGAGTTGGCCCGTCTCTATGGTAAAACATGGGGCGATGGAGATAATTCCACCAATCTGGCAGTTCCACTTATTTTAACACCCACACCTTCTCAGGTAAGTGGTTTAAAGGATGAGAACTATCCAGCCCGGGCAACTGTAGCTGCTGTTTATGGACGTGCTATTACTGATTTGCAGCGTGCTGCTACCCTTTTACCTACTACTAACCTCCATTATGCTACTAAGGCGGCTGCATGGGCTCAGTTGTCAAGAATCGCCCTGATGCAGGGAGATTATGCCACTGCCCGTGATATGGCCAACAATGCCATTACAGATTTTGAAGGAAGAGGAATCGGTCTGCAAGCCAATTTCCGTGATCTCTATTATAACTACATCAACTTTGGTGGTGTGGCTCCGCGCGAATACGTATTCTATATGCGCGTTACTACCCAGGATGGTACTAATGGTCTGAATACTTACTATGGTCAGACAATCGGAAGCATCCCCGGAACTGCCGGTCGTGGTGATTTGGATGTTCAGACGGCATGGGTAAACCGCCACAGTGCAACCGATGTTCGTCGTTCCTTCTTTCTAGTTACCAATCGCCGTCTAACACAGAAGCATGTCGATCGTTTCGGTCACGTGCCTGTGATTCGTCTGGCTGAATTGTACCTCACCCGTGCTGAAGCCAATTTCAGACTGGGAACAACTGTCGGGGCTACACCTGCGGCTGATATCAAGCGTATCCGTGATCGCGTTGCATTACCTGAAATTCCTGCTGCTTCACTCACTTTGGCAAATATCTTGCTGGAGCGCGATTTGGAGCTGGCATTCGAAGGTCACTACCTGCATGATCGTAAGCGTTTGCGCGAACCAATGCCTGGTTCTAGCTTTACCAATGGACCAGCCTGGAACAGTCCACGTCTGGTTATGCCCATTCCACAGCGTGAAATGGACGTGAACAAGAACCTGGTACAGAACGAAGGATATTAATACTATTCATCTTCCTAACGATAAACCCCTTGCAAATGCAAGGGGTTTTTTTATGCAGGTATGTCGCAATAGCGACCAATAGACATTTGCAGTTATGGCAAAACTAAGCGCATACTAAATAGCAGCGTCGGATAGATGTAGCATTCGATTACATGGAATAACTATAACGAAAACGGTCCGAATCAGAATTTAATCTCTTCCTCTTGTTCGTTGATGAAGCGATATTCTACCAAATGATGCACTGTATTAGACTTCGCCTTCAGCTTGATGCCATATTTTTTTCTCCAACGTCGGATAATGGAAGTAAAAATGCCCTTGGTTAAATAGGCATATACGATGGGGTGCACCGACAGGATCAACTGCTTGTGTCCATGGGTAGATAAGTAGGCAAGCTTCTTTTCTATTTCATCTTCCAGCAATAGGGTTGACATGATTTTACCTGTGCCACTGCAGACAGGACAATTCTCTGAGGTATTGATGTTCACTTCAGGCCGCATCCGTTGACGCGTAATCTGGCACAAACCAAATTTTGAGATAGGTAATACCGAGTGTTTAGCACGGTCGGTTTTCATGAATGCCTCCATGGCTTCCTGCACCTTTCGCTTGTTGTCGGGTAATTTCATGTCTATGAAATCTACCACGATGATGCCGCCAATGTCACGCAAACGTAACTGGCGTGCAATCTCTTCAGCCGCTTCCAGGTTCGTTTGCAACGCATTTTCCTCCTGGTTGCTGCTCACACTTTTGTAGCCACTGTTTACATCAATCACATGGAGCGCTTCGGTGTGTTCGATAATCACATAAGCACCGCTGGGCAGGTTCACCGTTTTTCCAAAAGAAGACTTCACTTGCTTGGTTACCCCAAACTGATCAAAGATCGGAATACCATTTTGATAAAAGCTAACGATATCTGCTTTATCGGGAGCAATCCGCTGAATATATTGTTGTGTCTCGGTAAATAATGCTTTGTCATTCACGACCACCCGGTTGAAATCGGCATTTAACAGATCACGGAGTATGCTCGTGGTCTTATTCTCCTCGCTCATGATGCGGATTGGCGGGGTGGCATTGCGCAGGTTCTCCTGTATGGTTTTCCAGGTTTCTGTAAGACTGAGTAGGTCTTGGTGTAACTCAGCAGTCGTTTTTCCCTCGGCGGCCGTTCTGACAATTACGCCGAAATTCTTAGGTCGGATCGACTCCACGATCTTGTGCAGGCGTTTTCTTTCGTCTGATGAATGTATTTTTTTTGAAACGGCTACAATCTCGTTAAAGGGCGTCATCACCACAAATCGTCCTGGCAATGAAATTTCACAGCTTAATCTCGGTCCCTTGGCAGCAATGGGTTCTTTCAGTATTTGTACCAAAACAGGCGGCTTACCGTTCAGTACCTCATTGATTTTGCCGGTTTTTACAATTTCAGGCTCGAAAGTAAATTTACTGAAATCAAATCGCTGGCCGGTAGGTTGCGTTCGCGCTTGCTGGGTAAATTTCAGCAGTGAGCGAATGTACGGGCTTAGGTCTGAGTAATGCAGGAACGCATCTTTCTCATAGCCTACGTCAACGAAGGCGGCATTAAGTCCGGGCGTTAATTTCTTTACTTTTCCGAGGTACAGATCACCCACAGCAAAGTTGGCGTCTGTTTTTTCGCTGTGTAGTTCAACCAGCTTTTTATTTTCGAGAAAAGCGATTTCTACGCCGGTAGGCGCAGCATTGATAATAAGTTCTTTGTTCAAGTGTAGTTACATTTAGTGCAACTCACAAGTCCGTCAGCCATGGTAAACAAGGTCACTTTACGAATACACTATCCCCGCAGGGAGACAATCAGTAAAAGGTAGCAGAGGATGATCTACTGCGGAGCTGCAATTGGGGTCAGACAATAGCAAGGATAGAGCGAAGAAGGAAAAATTATTTATTCTTCTTCTTATGACGATTCTTCCTCAAGCGTTTTTTGCGCTTATGCGTAGCAATTTTATGACGCTTTCTTTTTTTACCACAAGGCATACAGTGAGTATTTTTTTATGAATAAATTGTTTTAATCATTTGAGCTGACTGATCCGTTTATCCAGATCTTCTCTTATCTCAGGTCTTTTGATTCGTTTTTTCAGTTCGCCGTACCACTTCACTGCCTGCTGTTTGTCACCTTTCAGTTCATAACATTCAGCCAGTTGAAAGGCGGCTTCCAGGTTATCCGGCTCTTTGCTGACAATTAGCAATAAACGTTCTATTGCTTTATCATACTGTCCGCTTTTCCGACCGCCCAACGCCAGCACCATTTGTGCATACATGTTGTCGGGCTGCTTCTCAGCAATCTCTCTGATGGGTAAAATGCCCTCCATCGGGTTGTCGGAGAGTTGGCCAAAAATATAACAGGCACCTCTTCCGATTCGGTTGGAATCATTTTTAGGGTTGATTATCAACGCCTTGTCAAAAAGATCTTTGGCATTTTCTGCCAGCCAATGCTGCCGTTCCGTTTCCTCTTGCGCACTCATCATTTCATTTAGGAACAGCCGGGCGGCAAAGGTGAGGCTTTTTTCAGAATTTTCCAACTTAGCAGCCTCTCCATTATAAAATGCATACAGCAGGTAATTATCGGCAGAATCGGCCCAGAACCGCGATAGCTGATGCAATACATGAAGCTTTTCCTCAGTGGGCAAAGATCTATCTAATTGATTTTCAATCTTTTGAAGATATTGCAGGCGGGAGGGACTGAGCTGACTTCTGGAGACGGTGAGTAATTCATTGGTCTGTTGTGCAGCATGACCAGAGTCATTAACAGCTGCAGAGGAAGGCTGATTAATGTTCGGAAGATGTGTTTTTCCGAAAAAGAAGAGACCTAATAATAAAACGAGGGCGACTGCTACAAGCGACAGCTGGGGTTTATTCACTTTTTTTTACTGCAAAGTTAACCCGGCTTGTGCTTTGATTTTACTTCGCTCACAAATTCTTTCGCGGGTTTGAAAGCAGGGATATAGTGCTCCGGTATTTCAACAGCAACATTTTTCTTAATGTTCCTGCCTACTTTAGCAGCACGTTTCTTGGTAATAAAACTGCCAAAACCACGTATATAAATATTCTGTCCCCGTGATAGACTATCTTTTACTTCTTTGAACATGGTCTCTAAAGTAACCAAAACATCCACTTTGGGTATGCCAGTTTTATCTGAAATTTGATTGATCAAATCTGACTTTCTCATATATTAATATTTATGACAATGCTTATAAACATAAATTAAGTTAAAATTTTTCAAACCAACAAGTAAAGATGAAATATTCTTTTTATAGGTTACAATATCCCTTTCACCCGTTCATCACCAGATTTGAACCCAAATAGATTAAATAACATTAATATGTTTGACCGTTCCGGCAAAAAATCTGCCACCACGAAACGCTGCCCTCAGCCTTCCAATGGTGATTATTTTGTCAAGCGGCTGCTTCTTTGGCATTCCCGGGATAACCATCGCCCCATGCCCTGGAAGGGCATAAGTGACCCGTATAAGATCTGGCTCAGCGAAATCATTCTCCAGCAAACCAGGGTAGCCCAGGGTTGGAACTATTACCTACGAATACTGGCCGCCTATCCAACTATACAAGACATGGCAGCCGCCAATGATACAGACGTATATAAATTGTGGGAGGGACTCGGATACTACACACGTTGTCGCAATTTGCTGAAAACGGCCCGGCTGGTGGTAAGCATACATGGTGGAAAATTTCCCGCTTCGTATGACGCCCTGCTGGCTTTACCCGGTATCGGGCCCTATACGGCTGCTGCGATTGCCTCCTTTGCCTTTCAGTTACCCTATGCAGTGGTAGACGGGAATGTAAGCAGGGTACTGGCCCGCTTCTTCGGGAACGAAACTGCGATTGACAGTACGCAGGGAAAAAAGCTTTTTGCCGCACTGGCACAGCAACTACTCGCTATAAAGGCACCGGGAGAGTATAACCAGGCCATCATGGATTTTGGCGCCACGCTGTGTATGCCCCAACAACCCCTGTGTGGAAGCTGTCCGATGGAAAAAAAATGTGCCGCCCGGCACCAGGGACGGGTGCATCACCTGCCGGTGAAAGAGAAAACAACTTTAAGGAAAATTCGCTGGATGGCATTTTTCGTCTTTGAATACGAGGGCAACTGGTTTGTTCGGGAAAGAACCGAGCAGGATATCTGGCAAAACCTCTATGAGTTTTATGCGGTGGAAACAGAATCGGCCATGGAGTGGAACCAGGCGACCGTTGCGGAATGGATGCAACAGCAGGGTATTCGTCGGTTTCATTTGCAACGATTGTCAGTCCTGCAGACGCAGGTACTCACCCACCGGGAAGTGCGGGCTGTATTCATTCAGGTGAGGCTACAAAGCCTCCCGGGCTTCCTAAAGACCTATCGAAGGGTGCCGGCAAAGAAAATAACCTCCCTTCCCTTCCCACGCATCGTTACCCGTTGGTTGGAGGAGGGCAAATGACCCCTTGGACCTGCCGAAAAGCTCTCTACTCCATTTAGGCCAGAAATGATATTTTTGCAAGAGGGCTGAAAAGAAGGCATTGCCCTGTAAAATTACCAATTTGGACTACCCTGCTGTTTTTCATTTATTTCACTCCACAACACTCTTGTCAGCTATACAGACACAGGGAGCAACCCTGTTGGTGATGGTGCTGCTGCTGCTTTTTTTTCTCTCCTTTGTTCTTTCGGGGGCTGAAGTGGCTTTTTTCTCGTTGACTTTTAAAGACGTGAACCTGATTAAAACAAAACAGCAGCCTGCCTATGCCCGTATTTTAATGTTGCTCGAAGATCCTAAAATCTTACTGGGATCTCTGTTAATCGCGAACAGTTTCGTCAATATTTCTATCATCATCATTTCTAATCTGCTTATTGATGATCTTTTTAGCTTCGAACAATTGAAAGCTGAGTGGCTCGAATTCTTAATTAAAGTAGTAGTGGTTTCCCTCCTGCTGGTATTACTGGGTGAAATCATGCCCAAAGTTCTTGCCACCCAAAATAACATTCGCTTTGCCCATGATTTTGGTGGTGTCGTATTGCTGGTCTATTATGTCTGCAGGCAGTTGGCAAAATTCCTGGTTACTTATTCCGATTGGATAGAAAATAAATTGGCACATCGGTCGCGCGGTTCAGTGAGCCTGGAAGATCTGGACCATGCCATCGACCTGACGACCGAATTATCAGCCACCGAGAATGAGAAAAAAATTCTCAAGGGCATTGTCAAATTTGGTAACATCACTGTGAAGCAGATCATGAAAACACGTGTTGATGTAAACGGCATAAACGAAGAAACCGGCTTTGCTGAATTGGTGACCCAAGTAATGGAACTCCGCTATAGTCGTTTGCCGGTTTATAAAGAGGATCTTGATAATGTAACCGGCATGATTCATACCAAAGATTTACTGGCACACCTGCACGAGTCGCCCGAATTTCGCTGGCAGACCCTCATGCGCCCTCCTTTTTTTGTGCATGAACATAAATTCATTGAAGATTTACTAAAAGAGTTCCAGCAAAAAAGGATTCACTTTGCTGTTGTGGTAGATGAATTCGGGGGCACCAGTGGTATTGTTACGCTGGAAGATATTCTAGAGGAAATCATCGGAGATATTAAAGATGAGTTTGACGATGAGGAAACCAGTTATAAGAAGATAGATGATAACAATTATCTCTTTGAAGGTAAAACCATGATCAATGATGTTTGTCGTATCATGGAGTTGCAAAAAGATACTTTTGATGCAGTGCGCGGTGAGAGCGATTCCCTGGCCGGACTCGTATTGGAAATCGCCGGCGAAATTCCCAAACCCCAGCAGATCATCCAGTCGGGCGATTTTGAATTTACTGTATTAGATGTTGTAAAAAACAGAATCAATAAAGTGAAAGTAACCATCAAGATACAGTCCACAACCGATTAAACCATGAAAATAGATTTTTCAGTTGCCGGCATTTTGATGGTATGTTGCAGTGCAATATTTTTTAGTGCCTGCAACAGCTCCTATACCCCGAAACCCACCGGCTATTTTCGCATAAAATTTCCGGAAAGATCGTATCGTCAGTTCAATGAGCCCGGCTATCCCTATACATTTGAATATCCGGTTTATGCAAGGGTCGTGAAAGACTCTACCTATTTTGGGGAGCCTACAGAGAACCCGTGGTGGATTAATGTTGAATTTCCGGATTTTAACGGAAGAATTTACATCAGTTATAAAGAAATCGGAAAAGTTCGCCTCGATACCCTGATTCGCGATGCTTATCGCCTGACCAACAAGCACAATACCATGGCATATTCGATTGAAGACACGACTTTTGTTACGCCCAATCGCGTGCCTGGTGTATATTTTACTGTCGGGGGCAATGTGGCTACTGCGAATCAATTTTTTGTAACCGATTCAATACGACATTTTTTGCGGGGGGCCCTTTATTTTGATGCAACACCCAATGCTGACTCACTCGGTATAGTAAACGACTTCTTACTGAAAGATATGAAGCACTTGGTTAACACCTTACGTTGGAGAGACAGATGAGTTCATGCTTAATGCCGTAACTTTACAACCATACACCCATTATGATAGCAATTGATCATATTTTAATCAGTGATGAAGTCGTAGAGGAGCAGTTTGTTTGTAACCTGAGTAAATGCAAGGGGGGCTGTTGTGAAGATGGAGATGCAGGTGCTCCCCTGGAAAAAGCAGAGCTCGCTGAACTAGACAATGCTTTCGACATTATTCAAACGTATATGACCTCCGCCGGCAAGGAAGAGGTAAAGCGGTCGGGACGTTATTTCTATGATCGGGGTTTTGGCTGGGTTACACCTACCTTGAATGGGGCACTGTGTGCTTATGGTAGAAAGGATGCTGCCGGCGTTATTCAGTGTGCCATCGAACAGGCATATCTCGACGGAAAAATCAAGTGGAAAAAACCAATCAGCTGCCATCTGTTTCCCATACGGATTAAAAAAAGCAGAAAAGATCCCGATGTAGAATATCTTAACTATGAGCCACGAGAAGATCTTTGTCAGGCCGCTTGTTCACTGGGCAAGGAACTGAAAGTACCGGTATATACATTTGTGAAAGACGCCCTCATCAGAAAATATGGTGATGAGTTTTACGCTGTATTAACTGCTGCCGCCGAAAAATTAAATGCCGGAAAAAAATCAACATGACAAAAACAGCTTCCTCCTTTATAGCTAAAAGTACCATTCGCGCTGCCGACCTGGAACATCGTCGCAAAATCAATTTTAATATTGGTAAGTACAATGCAACGGTTCCGCAGGGAAAGAAGCAGTTCGCTGCCTTGGCTACCAGTCGGCAAATGGCTAAAAACCGCAAGTGGGAAGCAATTGAGCACCTCGATCAATATTTGCTCGAATTCGAAGAGCGCATCACTGCACGCGGTGCTCGTGTGATATGGGCAGAAGATACCCAGCAGGCACTTGACGCAATCGGTAAAATTTGTAAGGAAAAAAATTGTTCGACCCTGGTAAAGAGTAAGAGCATGGTGACCGAAGAAATTCATCTCAATGATTTTCTCGAGCAACAGGGCATAGAAAGCGTAGAGACCGATTTAGGTGAATACATACAGCAACTGGATGGTGAGCCACCTTACCACATTGTAACCCCTGCCATGCACAAAAGCAAGGAAGATGTAGCTAAATTATTTGCTGAAAAACTCGGTACACCAGCCAACCTCACACCAGAAGAGTTGACATTGGTGGCGCGAAAGATCTTACGTGAAAAATATACAACTGCTCAGGTTGGCGTTACTGGAGGCAATTTTATTGTGGCAGATGTTGGAGGCATTGCTATTACAGAGAATGAAGGTAATGCACGACTCAGTTGTTCTTGGCCATCTACCCACATCGTAGTGGTCGGTATTGAAAAAGTGATCCCCTCCGTTCGCGATCTTTCCCTTTTCTGGCCGTTACTTTCCACTTTTGGTACAGGACAGCAAGTGACAGTCTACAATTCAATTGTTACGGGTCCTCGGCAGCCGGGTGAGACTGACGGACCAGAAGAAATGTATGTGATTTTATTAGACAATGGTCGTACACATTTATTGGAGCAACCCGATTTTCGGGAAGCTTTATATTGTATCCGTTGCGGGGCCTGCTTGAATGCGTGTCCGGTATATAAAAATATCGGTGGGCACTCTTATGAAACCACTTACAGCGGTCCCATTGGGAAAGTGATTACTCCCCACCTGAAGGGAATGGAGGATTACCAGCACCTGAGTTACGCTTCCTCACTTTGTGGCAACTGCACAGAGGTTTGTCCTGTCAATATACGCTTGCATGAATTATTGCTCGATAATCGACATGAAGCTGTAGTGCAGGGCATGAGCAGTATGGGTGAGCGGCTGGCATGGAAATGCTGGAAATTAGCAAGCCTCAATCGATCTATGCTGAACATGGGTAGCGCAAGAATTAAAAATTGGGTGGTCAACCGGGTATTTAAAGGTTGGACCGCTCACCGCAGTGAATTAGATTTTGCGAAGCAAACTTTTAATGAGTGGTGGAAAGAACAGCATCCATCTTCCTGATTTATTACATCTCGCTTCATGCCTAATCCGGAACCTACTTGTCTGGTATTTGCCGAAGAAGTCAGTGCGCGACTGATCTACATCGTAGATGTTTTATGGAATAAACAGGCCCGGGTTACAAGCGATCCATCTTTTTTCTCCGTATTTCAGGGAGAAAAAATTCAATATACAGATGTTCCTAGCTGGCAGGACGTACTCCATATACAGCCGCATGGATTATTGTTGTCAACAGACATTCGTTCCATTCATATACAAATGGATACATGGGAAGATCTTCCCATTTTTTTCCCGGGTACAGGTGATATCCCTTTTGATTGGTTAGCTGCCTCTTTTTATTTAATTAGCCGCTATGAAGAATACCTTCCCTTTCAACCGGATGTTTATGGTCGTTTCCCGGCATCCGCCAGTCTGGCGCACCGCGAAGGTTTTCTCAACTTGCCATTGATACAGCATTGGACAGCCAGCATTCGAAAAAGATTCCATCTCCAGTCGTTACCGACTATGCCCGATGTGCCGGTCATACAAGTTACATATGATGTGGATGAACTTTTTCAGTTCCTGCATCTTCCGATCTCCCGCCAACTAAAAAAGGCATTTAGGCAGTTGTGGCAGGGCGACCTTTCATTATTAAAAACACAGTGGCACGTTTTGCGGGGCGAACAAAAAGATCCCTATGATGTGTGGAAGTGGTTGTGGCATTCTCTTCATTCGTGTCAGCAGCGGGCTACTTTCTTCTTTTCGGCGGCTGATAAGGTATTCGGGAAAGACAGACAATTATCGGTTCTTCATCCTGCCACAAAACAAATATTGAGTACTTGTATGAGTGGGGGTGAGATTGGATGGCATCCCTCTTGGGCGAGTGGCGATCAGCCGGAAACTTTACAGGAAGAATATGCCAGACTACAGGAAGTTAGTGGTCAAATCATACGGCAGAGTCGATTTCATTATCTGCGCTTCCGATTACCTGTATCTTATCGCCAGCTTATTCAGCTGGGTATTCAACATGAATACAGCATGGGATATGGAACTGATAATGGTTTTCGTGCTGCTTATGCAGATCCCTATACCTGGTTTGATGTAGAAAAGAATCAGATGACGGCACTCACCATACATCCATTTGCTTATATGGATTCTACTGCCATCTTTCAACAAGGTTGGGAGCCCGGAACTGCTGTGCATTATTTGCAACGACTAAAAGAACAGCAAAAGGGTATAACAAGGAGCTTGCAACTGGTTTTTCATCCGCATTGTCTGTCACAGAACATATGGCGGGAAGTACATGACACATTTTTGAAGGGGGGGCATATTACATGGCCTCCGCATCAGTAGGCGGCGCCGGTTGCTTTTCTCTTTGCAGACTTTTATTTACGAGGAATACCCCCACAAGTGTTACAAGTGACCCTAGTACAATAGGTAAAGTCAGGTGTTCATCGCTGACGAGTGCTCCTATTAAAATGGCAACGATTGGGTTCAAGTAAGCGTACAGCGAGGCGATGGCTGGTTCTAAGTGTTTCATCGAATATATGAAAGCGATGAAGGCGATGACTGAGCCTGCTGTGACCAGATAGGCAATCGCTAACCAGGTGTTGAGTGGAAGCTGAGCAACTGGAATGAAGCTACCACTACTCAATGAAAGCAATAACAAAATAAATGAGCCGATGAGCATTTGCCAGCCGGTGGCATAGTATGGGTTGATGTTGACTTTGTTTCTTGCAATCAACAAGGTAGCCACAGCCCAGCCGATCATTGAAATAAAGGAGAGCATCATTCCTGTAAAAAAACCATTTTCGCCTGCATGAAATGCGTTGCTGTATAACACGAGGGCAATGCCACCGATACCCAGTAACAATCCAGCAAAGGTGAGGGCATTAATTTTTTTATTACCGAAAAAAATCAATTCCATGATCACCACGCAGAGGGGATAAAGTGATGCGATCAGTGAACTTAATCCGCTTGAAATAAATTTCAGGCTGACGGTTGCCAGTCCATTCGAGCAAACGAACATGAGGATGCCCATCAACGTGAGCCAGGCTACTTGTTCACGTCGGGGTAATTTTTCTCCCCGCAACAAAAACCAGCCTACGAGCAAACTTCCTGCAATCAATTGTCTTATACCGGCCACTTGTAATCCCGGTGCGCCTTTCACAGCAAACTTACTCGCCACCCAGGTAGTACCCCAGAGGATGCTGGTTAATGCCAGCGCTCCATATGCTTTTTGTTGTCTGGTCAATAGATAAAATTTCTTATCATTTCATCAATGTCTAAAATGCCGCATACCGGTCATTACCAACGCCAGTTGATGTTCTTTACAATAGTTAACACTGTCTGCGTCGCGAACGGAGCCGCCTGGTTGAATGAAGGCAACGATACCTGCTTCATGTGCCATTTGAACACAATCATTAAAAGGGAAAAAGGCATCGGAAGCCAGCACCGCCTCTTGCAGGGTGAATTGAAATTGCTTTGCTTTTTCAAGTGCATGACGCAGGGCGTCTATCCTGCTCGTTTGTCCGCATCCTTTTCCTACCAATTGTTTGTTTTTTACAAGGGCAATCGCATTACTCTTTAGGTGCTTGCAAAGAATATTCGCAAATATCAGGTCTGTTTTTTCAGCATCAGTGGAAGCACGACCGCCTGCTTCTTCCCAACGTGCGGTTAAGCCGCTATCTGTATCTTGTAATAGTTGACCATTCAGCAGTGAACGATTTTGACGGCCGGGGAAGGCAAAGCCGGGTTGTAATTGCAAGAGAATCCTGTTCTTTTTTGATTGTAAAACGGGCAGGGCATTCTCATCAAATGCGGGTGCTATGAGCACTTCAAAGAAAATTTCCTGTATGGCAGTTGCTGTCGCCAGGTCAATGCTTGCATTGGTTACAAGAACGCCGCCAAAAGCACTTTCCGGATCGCCCGCCAATGCTTTTTCCCAGGCAAGGTGTACCGTCTCAGCCGCAGCTGCACCGCAGACATTGTTGTGTTTGATAATGGCAAATACAGCATCAGACGAAAAAGGAGTTTGACCGGGGGCAAATTCCTGTAAGAGCTGCATGGCAGCATCTACATCTACCAGATTATTATAGGATAACTCTTTGCCATGGTGTTGATGAAAAACTTTCGACAGGTCGCCAGCAAACACAGCCTGCTGGTGTGGATTTTCACCATAACGCAGTATTTGTTGTGCCGGTGGGTTGAAATAATCACTGATGGCCGTATCATATTGTTTCACCACAGCAAATGCCTTGGCAGCCAGTATTTTTCGTTGCTCCAGGGTGGTCATGCCTTTTTGTTGGCTGAGTATAGTTCCAAGATATCCGTAATCATCTTTTGATGCGATGACAGCTACATCTTTGAAGTTTTTTGCGGCAGAGCGAATCAAGGAAGGACCTCCTATATCTATTTTTTCGATAATGGCTTTTTCGTCGCTGGTATTTTTTACCGTTTCCTCAAAGGGATAGAGATCTACAATTACCAGATCGATTTCGGGAATCTGGTAGGTAGCCATTTCCTGCACGTCGGTGGCTTCGTGCCGGCGACCCAGTATTCCACCAAAGACAGCGGGATGTAAGGTCTTTACTCTTCCTCCCAGAATAGCCGGATAACCTGTGAGGGTATCGACGGCCACGCAGGGTATATTGAGTTTTTCCAGCAGTTGTTGGGTTCCGCCAGTAGAATAGATGGTTACACCCAACTGATGTAATTGCAGTGCCAGCGTATCCAATCCGTCTTTATAAAAAACGGATATCAGGGCTGATTTGATAGGTTTGTCCATGATAGTAAATAAATCAGGCCATTGGGCCTGGTCAGAAATTGATTACGAATGCGCCTTCTTCCGGTGTTGAATAGCAACGCAAATGTAAATGTGCTGCTTCTTTTTTCCATTGTTTGATTTTCCACATTCTATTGCTGCCATCAAAAACAAAGTTTTTGCACTGTAGCCGTTTAGCCAGCCAGGCTATCTCAACCTTTGGCTGGTGCATCAGTATAACCACATCTGCATGCGGGGGCAATCGGTTCAGGCAATCGCCGTCTTTGCCATTGATCCATACAATTTGCCTTCTCCGGGTCCGGATGCATGGGTAGCTGATACTGGTTCGGGTTAACCCGCCTTTTTGATCTGCTCCCCAGTACCATTCAGCGGTTGCTATCAGTTGGCGGTTTTGGGCACTGTTTGGGCTGTCATCCATTGCCAGCAGACGTTGTCGATTACCTTCAATCAAATGAATCGCAGCATGGCTGTTGAATTGATAAACAATCAATTTATGTTGATTTAAAAGCTGGTATTTCCGGCTGGCTGCAAAGAAGGTGACAAGAGTCAGGCAGGTGCCTGCCGCCAGTAGATTTAATATCCGACGGTGCTTCAGCCATTCAATGAAAAGTACGATTCCCATCATCATCAACATGGCTTGTGATAATGAGATATGGATACCCTTTAGGGTGGTACCCGGAAGTTTTGCCGTATCGATCGCCCAATGATTCATCCAATGGATACATGCCTCGGTTAATGTTCCGATTATATTGGCCAACAGTGGCAGTGGCTGGAAGCTAAGCAATGCTAATTCCAAATAAAGAATACAGGTTGACAGCGGAACAGCAATCAGGTTGGTAAAAATGAACAGCAGGGGGAAGCGGTGAAAATGGAAAAAGACGAGGGGCAGCGTTAAAATCTGTGCTGCCAATGTAACACTGATCAGCTCCCAGATAAGACTTAGTAATCGGTTAGAGATCTGCCAGCGGCAAAATATTGTTCGTGCGTATAATAGTATACCCGTGACAGCTGCATAGGATAACTGAAATCCGGCATCCGTTAGTAGACTTGGGTCATAGATGAGCAGGCAGATGGCAGAAGCGGCCAGTGAATTATAGGCATGTGTTTCTCTTTTCAACCATTCCCCAAGTACGATGCCAGTAAAAATGCAGGCTGCTCTTAATACAGATGGGGTTGCTCCGGTGAGAAGGCAGAAAATCCATGCACTACATAGTAATACAATTGGCTGCAGATGCTGGAGCATGCCTCGTCTTCCGAATGGCTTGAGCAGGCGATGAAACAAACCGAATAATAACGCCATGTGCATGCCACTGATGGCGATAACATGGATAATGCCGGTATCACTATATGCAGACATGAGTTCCGGCTGCAAATCGACCCGATGACCAATCAGCAGGGCAGCAGCAATGGCACGTTCATCAGAACCCCGGATGTATGTTGCAATGCTATTCAGACAAAATTGGCGTAACCGAAGAATTAGTTTATCTAATTTATTACTGCGGTCCTTCCTGGAAATACGTGTAAGCTCATTGTTCAGTTGACAACTATGAAAAATTTCTTTTTTACCATAGTATGCTGCCGCATTGAATCCCCCCGGATTGGCGGCCGGCCGAATGGGTCGAAGAAGGGTTCGGGTCAGCAGCACTGAACCGGTTTGCGTGGAGTTAAACTTTAGGTCAGTATCTCCATACAAAAGAAGCTTACCGGGTAAATGCTTGAATCTGCCCTCTTTCCAAATAAATACTTTTGAAGCAATGCCCCTGCAGCCCTTATTGGTCGGCAGAAGCGGCTCTTGCAGTATAAGGGCTATTTGCACCGAGTCTTGCAGGTTAAGTTGACTAGTAGATGGCTGCTGTGTGCGTGAGCCGGTTCTGGTGAAGCCTGCCAGGAATAGAAAAAGGAAAAGTAATATCCTCCTGAAAGCAGACAAAGATTTTAGTGAGCTGCTGGGAGAAAATTCCAGCGCTAGTAAGGTCGCAACGGGCAATAGTAGTAAGTAGTAAGCAGCCGGGTGAAAGTTAGTCCAAAGAGCAACTATTATACCCAATACAAAGGGTATACCCATACTGATGAAGGGAATAGGTTTCCAATGGTTGCGAGGAAGACGGTACATTCGAGGCAACCTATGCAATAAAACCTCACCTGTGGAGGGGTAGAATTATTAGGGCGAAAAAGCGGCAAATAAAACAGGTGTAATTACCTGCTCAGGTTCATACTTCTTTCTTTATACAAAGTGCGGAAGTAGGGGTCGCGCAAGTCTTTGATAAAGCGTATTGACTCGCCGGTACTTTTCATTTCGGGTCCGAGTTCTTTATTCACACCCGGGAACTTATTGAAGCTGAATACCGGTTCCTTGATGGCATAGCCTTCCAGCTTTTTTTCGAGGCTGAAATCGGTCAGCTTAGCGGCACCCAGCATTACTTTGGTGGCAATGTTCAAATAGGGAATCTGATAAGCCTTCGCAATGAAAGGAGTGGTGCGTGATGCGCGGGGGTTGGCTTCGATCACATACACATTATTGTCTTTGATGGCAAATTGGATATTAATCAAACCGCGTATATCGAGTGCCCTGGCAATCTTCTCGGCATAATGCTCCATGGTTTCAACCAGCAGGGGCGTTAGGTTGAAAGCAGGCAGTACGGCATTGCTGTCGCCACTGTGAATTCCTGCGGGTTCAATGTGCTCCATCACACCCATGATATGAAAGGTCTCTCCATCAAAAATGGCATCTACCTCTGCTTCCTGGCAGCGATCGAGGAAGTGATCAATTAGGATCTTATTGCCCGGCAGGTGTTTAAGCAGACTTACTACGGCTTTTTCAACATCTTCATCATTGATCACGATGCGCATGCGCTGGCCGCCTAATACATAACTGGGGCGAACCAGCACCGGATAACCCACTTGGTTGGCCACTTCTATTGCCTCATCAGCGGTATAAGCCGTACCATAACGGGGATAAGGTATGTTGAGTTCCTTTAGCAAATCACTGAATCGACCTCTGTCTTCAGCAATATCCATGTTGTCGAAAGAAGTACCTACGATGGGAACGCCTTTTTCATGTAATCGCTTCGCCAGTTTAAGGGCTGTTTGTCCACCCAGCTGTACAATGATTCCAGCTGGTTTTTCCAGCTCGATGATATCCCATAGATGTTCCCAGAAAACCGGTTCAAAGTAGAGTTTATCGGCCATGTCGAAATCGGTTGAGACCGTTTCCGGGTTACAATTCACCATGATGGCTTCATAACCACATTCTTTGATGGCCAATAAGCCGTGAACACAGCAATAATCAAATTCTATTCCTTGACCAATGCGGTTGGGGCCACTGCCCAGGACAATGATCTTTTTTTTACCGGAGGGAATGGATTCGTTTGAGGAGAGGGTGGGGTTCATGCCTTAAGAATTCAGCAAATTTAGGTGTAAGGGCCATAATTCAGCCATATTTTTACCCACCATTTACCGACAGATTTCTACAATCGCCCAAAGGCGCCTTAAATTAGGAAAGTTTCTTATTTTGCACAGCAAGTTATTTTTACCTGCCCTGCTTTGAAACTACTGATTGGTAATGTTCAATTGGAAAAAAATTCTGCTGTTTGTCATCACGTCATTGCTGGCTTTTTTTATACTGGCAGCTATCTTTATTTCACCCATTGCCCGCTACCTGATTGAAAAATACAGTGAGCCCTATACGGGTCGGCTGATCAATATGGATTACCTGCGGATTAATCTCTTCAATGGGGAGATCAATGTCAAGGGATTACGCATCCATGAAAAAAACAAGCGGCAGGTTTTTATTGGGGTAGGTGAGATAGATGCCCGCGTTGGGTTATGGCGCATGCTCTATTCCAATTACCTCGTTAAAAAATTACGCATCGACCGTCCGGTGATACGTGTTGTGCAGCAAGGCAGTCGCTTTAATTATGATGACCTGGTGAAACGCTTTACCTCCGGCCCACCTCCACCTAAAGGAACACCACCTACCCAATATTGGGTGCGTCAGTTCAGCATCTATAATGGAACCCTGATTTATCAAAATAGTCAGCCGGCTGTGACGGTTCAAATGAATAAAACCAATATCGATATCCGCGATATTGCCTGGGATGATACGAAGTACCATGCGGAAATTTCCACCTTACTTAAAACGGGGGGCTCCGGGAAGGTGTTACTGGACTTCGACAGTAAGACCAACGATTATTATCTGACGGGGAAGGTTGAGCAAGTGAACATTGGGTGGATGTATCCCTATCTGCGCGATTATATGAAGGTGAGCCAGTTGAAAGGAATGGTCAGCAGCCATTTCCGCTGGAAAGGAAATGCCGTCCGTCCGCTGGATATTGCTCTTTCGGGCGATATGACTGCTGAGCAGTTTTCCATTGTCGATGAATCAGGTGAGTTGCTCACCGCTGCCAATCAGCTGTCTGTAAAAGTTGATACCATACAAACCAAGCAGAATCGGTATGATTTTGCATACATCAACATGAGTCGACCCTTTATCCGGCTGACCATGTACGATAAGGGCTTTAACTATGAACGCATCTTTACTACACCTGCTTCCATTAGCGGTGATAGTTCTGTAGTAGCCTATTCCAATATCTTCCTGATGATGGCGGGATATATTCAGGACCTGGTTCAACAATACGACAGGAATGAGTATAAGATCAATAAGTTGAGCATCAATGGCGGTCAGTGTATTTTCACCGACTATACCCGTGGTGATCGGTTCCGCTATATACTCGATTCCGTGCAGTTGACCAGTGAGCGAATTAATAGCCAGAGCGATTTTTTAAATTTCGCCATCAACTCCCGTCTGAATACTTCCGGAAAATTAAAAGGCACCCTCAAGGTGAATCCTAAGAATTATAAAGACATCATTATAGATGCCGGCTTCCGTGATTTGCTGATCACCGATTTTAATCCTTATTTCAAGTACTATGTAGCCACTCCCTTTCTGCGGGGAAAAATTCGCTACGAGAATGTGACGACTGTCATCAACAATCAGCTCAACAGTAAGAATTTGCTGGAGATTGATCGGGTAAAGACCGGCAAGAAAGTGAAGAATGCTACCGCGATGAATCTGCCCGTACCCTTGGCTGTTGCATTGTTGCGTGATGTGAAGGGCAATATACGGCTCGATATTCCGGTGAAGGGCAGTCTGGATGATCCAAAATTCAAATGGGGGAAGGTGGTATGGCAAGTAGTAAAGAACATCATCGTTAAGGCAGCTACTGCTCCATTCCGGTTAATCGCCAATTTATTTGGTGGCAAAGAGGAAGATTTTAAAGAAGTTTATTTCGACTATGTGCAGTTGGGTATTGAGGCCAAGCAAAAAAAGGTGCTGGATAATCTTTGTAAAGTTTTACAACAGAAGCAGGAAATGAAAATGGAGCTGATACAGGAAACCAACCTGGAAGATGAGGCAGCTGTGATTGCAGTTGGCGAGACCAAGAAAAAATACCTGCGCCTGCCGGCCGGTGGATCGTTGACGGAACCCATCAAGCAGCGACTGGATAGTGTGGCTGAAACCGACTCGCTTTTTGTAAAGTATGTGAATAGTCAGGTTACCGGACAACTTGATCTACATTCAACGGAGGAAAAATGTGTTCGGATCATCGGAAAAGAAACGCTGACCAAATTGGTGGCAGCGGTGATGGAGCGCCGCAATACAGCCGTGGTTGCCTACCTGCAAGAAAAGCAATTGCCGGCTACGCGGTATAAGATCAGCAATGCCAAGCCGGATATGCAACTGCAGCGGAGTGCTCCGCCTAAATATATTATTCAGCTCGCGGCAGAGTAATGCAGAGCGTGTGGACTATCCTCTTATTCATCATATCATTCATTCAGTTTTTTATGAGACCGATTTTATCTCTTCTGGTATTATTTTCTTTCTTATCCTGTAATGCTATCCGTGTGTTGCCTGTTGAGTCGGCTCCCGGTGTAAACTGGCAGGAAAAAAGGACTTTTGAATTTTATCAGGTTCAGGCCAGTGGCGATACCATTACGGCACAGTTTGCCAACGGCATTTCCGATCTGCAGCAGGCCATTGCTACAGAATTAAAACAGCGGGGGTATGAGCAAAGTGCCAATCGGCCGGACTGGCTCATTAATATCGGCATAGTGGTAAATACGCAGGTGCAAACCCGACAAACCGACTTTCGTACCGATGGTGCTCCTCGTTATGCCGGACAGCGCAATTATAGCTGGAAGAGTGAAACCGTAGAACTGGGGCGTTACCGCGAGGGAACGGTTTCGGTGCATATAGTAGATGCAGCCCGTCGGGAATTATTGTGGAAGGGTGCCGTACAGGGAGTTATTCCCGACAAGAATTCTGCCCGTGTTGCTGCTGCCACTGCTGCTATGCAGATGTTGATGGAACGCTTTCCCGGTCGGGTGAATTAGCGAATCAGGAACAGTTCCTCCCAGCGGGTGGTGTAGCGCGGACTGCGCATTTCTTGTCGCATTTTCCAGTGACCGGCTGTACCTGCGGCGGCGAAGTTGAGCAGGTGACCTCGCATGGAGAAGTTAACATTATCAATCATTTTCATCAAGGCAGCTTTTTTCGGATCATCGGGATCAAACAGTGATCCCTGCACCGCATTGATGGGTACAATGCCCGACAGCATCACCCCCGCTTTTTTATAGATCAATCCTTCTTCAAAAATTTCATCTACCATTTGCAAGGCTGTCTTGATCAGATCATTGGTGGCATCGGTGGCGCGGGGCAGGGTGGCATAGGTTCCGATAACGGGGCCATGTCTGAATCTTCCGGTGGTAGGGGGCGACTTTGGGATGAGAAAAACATGTATGCAGGAGGCTGCTCCTTTCTGCCGGCGTAGTTTTTCCGCTGCGCGGGAAGTATAGGTAGCGACTGCTTCCCGGATGGCGCTGCGTTCCCGTATATCTTTTCCGAACATGCGTGTGGTGGCAATCATTTTCTTGGTCACCAATTCTTCGAGCAGGCCGATGCAGGGCAGCCCCTGTAATTCCTGCAGTAAGCGAACACCGGTTACACCTCCCAGTATTTTTCTTGCCCAGGCTGTATTTTGTGCGCGCAGGTCTTCTGCCGTATGGATGCCCATCGACCGCAATTTTTCTGCATACTGCCGGCCAATGCCCCAGATATCTGCCACCGTTGTTTTTTGCAGTGCCTCGGTTATTTTTTCCGCATCATCCAGCACCAAAATACCTCCGGTGGCTACCTTATTTTTTTTACAGAGTCGGTTGGCTACTTTGCTGAGCACTTTGGTGGGCGCAGCTCCAATTGACACCCGTATACCCGTCCATTGCTCAATTCTTTCTTTCACTTCCATGCAAAAGCTACGAATCTGTTCAAGAGGTAAATGGCTTAGGTCGAGAAAAGCTTCATCCACAGAATATACTTCCACGCATTCAGGGGGCAACAGACTGCGCATACATTCCATCACGCGCCAGCTCATGTCGCCATATAGGTAATAGTTTGAAGAGAAGGTGGCAACTTTATTTTTCTCTATCAGATCGCGGGCTTTGAAATAGGGTTCGCCCATGGCAACACCCAACTGCTTGGCTTCATCACTGCGGGCGATGATGCATCCATCGTTGTTACTCAATACGACCACAGGCCGCTGGTCGAGCATCGGCCGGAAGAGTCGCTCACAGGAGCAGTAAAAACTATTACAGTCTACAATGGCACGCATATTACACTGTATGAATTGCGTATACCACCACACCCCAGACCGTCAGTTCATTTTCCCGGTCGATTGGGATGCTGCGCATGCTTTTGTTATCGGCGGCGAGCCACGTTTTTCCCTGCTGTTGCAACAGCCGTCGCACCATCATCTCTCCATTGACCACGGCGATGATGACTTTTCCATTTAGTGCCGGCAGGCTTCTGTCAACAATCAGCACGTCGCCCGGAAAGATGCCTGCCTCTTGCATGGCTTCGCTGTTCATACGAAAGAAAAAAGTGGCCGGTTTATTACGAATGAGTTGTTCATTCAGGTCGATGCCCCGCTCCATATAGTCATCGGCGGCGGCACCAAAGCCGGTGGCATTGGCAGTAGGCACTTCCAGTTGGGAGAATTCCTTCGATCCCCGGTAGGCAGTTTCATATCCTTGTTCTGGCAACATAATTTTGATTTTGAAATGCTAAAATAATTAGTATTTTTATGCTAAAATAATTATTAATCATTTTTTATGGAGGCGGTAGTGGCAGACGAGATCGATAGCAAAAGAACAAGCCGGGGTTGGTGGCATTACTGGCTAACCCTGCAATTGCCGGCAGAAGTGAGTGAACGGCTATTACTGCCTGCACAGGCCGGGTGTGTGGCTTCCTTTCTGGCAAGAGAGGGGATGGAAGATACCCTGATTCGGTGGATGCAGAGGATTTGCAGTACCCAACATCAATGGATGGTCACGCTCGATCCGGTCGTATTAGCTCCCGGTGGGCAACTTTGCTGGCAGGTACGGGATCCTACTCATTTTCATTTACTGCAAGAGCAGCTGCGTTCTTTGAATTCTTACTTGCAGGGGAGTAATTGTCCAGCCCTACAGTTGGGACAACCGGTTCAATGGAAGGTATCAGATAGCAGACCATTCAATCAGATTGGTTCGATACAGTTTTTGTTGCAAGGCATGATCTTATTTCGGCGTGCCTGTTATGCTGAGGAAGGAAAGCAGATCACGCTTTTCGGTCTCCGTCCCTGAAAATCATCGGATGGTGAGATTGAGGGAAATAATATTGGAGTATAGATTATTGGTTCTGGAATAATGACCATACCGAAGTTCGAGCGCTGTCAGCCTTGACCAGCCCAGGAAGCCGCCGGGTGGAGCGGTTCGAATGCCTGTTCCAAATAAATGACTGGTGAACCCGGAAAGATCAAAATTGCTGGTATAGTATTGATTGGCTGCGGTATGAACCCCATAAGGAGCAAAATAACGGGTTGCTTGCTGAACATAAAGTCGGTAGAAAGGACTCACAGAAAAAAAGGCGGTGGGCTTGAATACAGGTTCAATACTCAGCGTATGGGCCGATAAATTCCAATCATCCTGATAATAGCGATAATATCCCCGGAGTATGAGATGATCGGAGGCAAAATAACTGAATCGCAGCGAGACAGGAACTTTCCAGCGGGTGGTGGGAAGATTTTCCATGTGCACTGAGTTATCATTGAAATAAACCCGATGGAAGGGGAGTCCCAAAAATCCCTGTTGAAAAATTACATCTGCCAGCATTGTCAGTTGTAATTTTGTATTAACTATCTGTGTATAACTCAAACTGGTGCCGAAAGTATTTCGATCGGTCCATGGATACTGGGTTCCCCTGGGTATAAAGGGTGCCGATCGTAATTCTACCGGCAATATCATTTTGAGCTGATCGAGGTAAGCAAAAACCTTTATACCCCATTCCCCATTTCTGTCTTTCGTTTTTTTAGAGGTATTGAATTGTCCGCCGAAAGATAGATAATCAAATTCAGCAGAGAACGATCCACCTGCTCCAAGGGTAGTTCCTTTTTTGGAATCTTCCCGGGACCAATTCAGCGAGGGGTAAACGCGGGTATCATTGTAAGAAGCGGAGGAATTCGCTTTGAGATCAATCCTGTCTGAAGAAGCTGAAGTATAGTGATCGATACCTAGTTCCATGTCGATTGTATGTTTCCGCCATTTGCGATCCACTTTGGTTAACTTGACGGAAAACTGGCTGGAAATATCCGTTAATCTCTCTGTTCCGATTCCACCTGTGATGGAAGAATTATTTCCGTCTTGCTGATAATAACTGGAAACAATGTTGGCTTCCTCAAAAGTCAATTTTCTTTTCTTGTAGGTAGAATCAGTTTTCGGTCCGGCCTGCGCGAACAGCGATAGAATTCCCAGGTAAAGGGCTATCGTGGCTAAGGTAAGTTTTTTCATTGTTCTGCCGCTTCTCTATTATTTAATTACAACCACAGCCACCACCGCTCTTACCTGCATTGGCTCCTGAAGCCCCCTCGCGGTAAGAGAGGAAACTCAATTCTGTTTTTTCTATTTTTCTGTTGGTAAGTATCATCTCACTGTCATTCAGTTTATTTTTCTGGTATTCCTTTACGGGAGCACAGCTATTGAGCGTACAGAGGAAAAATCCAATCAGCAACATTGAAAAAAACACTGGCTGGCTGTCAGTTAACAATCTCCGGATTAATTGATTTGGCAACATACAATCAGGGTTAATGTTTTTGTGAAATGCTGTTATTGATTTCTCGAATGAATTCAGCTACGGAAACCTTGGGCTGACCTTCCCAGACTTTTCTAATGCTTCCATCCGCATTCAATAAAATGGTCAGGGGAAAAATACCCTGGGGGTTGTATTGTTCCGCCATTTTATCATTGCGGTTTTGCTGTTCGGTGCTGAGGCGATTTTTTTTATTTCGGGGAAAATCGGCATTGACAAGAATCAGGTGTTGATCATACCAGGACAGAAAATCGGGATGACTGAAAATGTTTTTGTGCAGTTGAATACAGGGGGCACACCAGTCTGACCCTGAAAAATTGAGTAGAACAATTTTATGCTGCTCCCCGGCCTTCTTTTGTGCTGCTATCAAATCGGGTTCCCATTTCAATTGGGTTTGCCAAAACAGCAAGGGGAAAAGGAGGATAAAGATTTTAGACATACAGATGGTTTGGATGGAACACCGGAATCATCTCGCAATCAGATAGTATAAAGATACTACCATTATTCAAGTGTTGACTGCTTTCTTTCCATTATATTTATTCAAATATTGCTCATGTCGGGTTTGCGCAGAACGCTGGGTTTATCATCCACTATTGCTGTTGTAGCTGGGGGCATCATCGGCTCAGGGGTGTTTATGAAGCCGGCACTCATGATGTCGCAACTCGGTTCTCCGGTATGGTTGCTGGAAGTGTGGGCACTTGCAGGCATCATCACGCTCTTTGGTGCCCTTTCCAATGCGGAACTGGCAGCCTTATTTCCGGAAACTGGCGGACAATTTGTTTTCTTTCAAAAATTGTATGGAGAACGATTCGCCTACCTCTACGGATGGGCAGCTTTTGCTGTCTTTAATACGGCGGGGAATGCCTCTGTTGCCTATGTATGTGCTACTTATGCCGGCTATTTTTTTCCACTCCCGCAATTTTCCGATGCTACCGTACAATCTATGGTGCTGCATATTCCATTGATCGGCGATTTATATCCCTTAGATAATATAGGTAGTAAGTTGCTCACCATACTTATGGTAGTATTGCTCACCTGGCTGAATTATTTCAGCGTTGGGCACAGTGCTGCCTTGCAGCGGCTGCTTACCTGGATTAAACTGCTCGCTATCGCTTTATTGGTTGTAGGTTTATTCACTTCCTCTGCGGGGTCTGCCACCCATTTTTCCTCCACCCTCTCACAAAAACCAACAGGCTGGCCTGCGCTCGTTGCCTGGATGGCCGCCTTATCGGGGGCATTCTGGGGTTATGATGGATGGAATAACATTACTTTCATCGCAGGGGAAATCAAAGAACCACGAAGGAATATTCCAATCAGCTTGCTGGTAGGATTACTCATTTGCATGTTGGTGTATGTTATGCTCAATGCCGCATTTGCCTATGTATTGTCGCCGGCTGATATGGCCGCTTCTTCCTGGGTGGCTTCGGATGCGGCCTATGTTGTTGCCGGAAAAACCGGAGCACTGGTGATTACCGCGCTCGTGGTCATTTCTACCCTCGGAGCTGCCAATAGCAATATCCTTTCCACAGCGCGGGTGACTTTTGCACTTGGTTCCGCCCATCCTGCTTTCAATTGGGCCGGCAGGGTGCATCCGCGTTTTCATACCCCGGGCAATGCACTTTGGCTCAATGGTATCTGGACTGTGCTGCTGGTTATGACCGGATCATTTGATATGCTGACCGATATGTTGATATTCGTCAGCTGGTTCTTTTATGGTATGAGTGTATTGGGTGTGATGCTTCTGCGAAAACGACTGCCAGAAGCGGAGCGACCTTACCGTGTTCCAGGATATCCTTTTGTGCCGATGATTTTTGTGCTCTTCACGGCCTGCTTCCTTGTGATTACACTGGTGACAGATATCCGAAATTATGTGCAGGGCGAAAGCCGTTTGATACATTCGTTGCTGGGCGTTGGTATTACCCTTGCCGGACTCCCCTTGTATTATCTCTCCAAAAAACGAAATAGCGTCTGAAGATTCAATGCGAAACTTTATTTTCGCAGGAAACTATCCACCGCATGGAAACTGTATGGCAGGCCATTCGTGATCAGTTTACCGTTATTTGCGGTAAAGTGCCCGAACGCATCGAAATGTTACCCCAAAGCGGAGGTGACAGAATGTACTTCCGAATTTATCATGCGGGGGGTACCACCATTGCTACCTATAATGAAAACCGAAAGGAGACAGCTACATTCATTTACTTCACGCAACATTTTAGAGAAGCGGGATTACCTGTTCCCGAAATATACGGCCAGAATGCAGACCATACTATTTATTTTCAGCAGGATTTTGGTCCGCATGCTTTGTTGCACTTATTAGAAGTTGAAGGGCACACGGAACATATCTTTCAACTGTTTCAGAAAAGTCTGGCTCAACTGGCGCGTTTACAGGTATTGGGTGATCAGGGGCTCGATTATGATCAATGCCTCACCGCCAAGGTATTTGGTAAGCAGGCTATTTTAAGTGATTTGTTGTATTTCAAGTACTACTTCCTGGATACCTTACAGCTACCGTATGATAAGCAGGCATTGCTCGATGATTTTGATGCACTCAGTAATTACTTAACGCATACCCACTATAAGTTTTTTATGTTCCGTGATTTTCAAAGTCGGAACATACACATCCAGCAGGATGAAGTTTTTTTCATCGATTACCAGGGAGGGATGAAGGGAGCACCCCAGTATGATGTGGCCTCTTTACTCTGGCAGGCCAAAGCAGAGCTGAGTGAAGAATGGAAGAACCAATTGCTGGATCACTACATGGATTGTCTCGAGCCCTTGCTGGATCAGCCCATTGACCGGGTGACTTTTGTTAGTCAGTATAATGGGTTTGTACTCATTCGCCTCCTGCAGGTGCTGGGGGCCTACGGTTTCCGCGGTCTTTTTGAACGGAAGGCACATTTTCTCGCCAGCATACCCCTGGCCATGCGGAATCTGCGCTTCTTTATTTTGAATAAGCGGGTGGGCATCGTTACGCCCGAATTCGACCGCCTGCTGCAAATTCTGATAAGCGATGAAATGATTGCCCGCTATGAGACGATTCAGGCCAATGAGCAAACACCGTTGCGCATTGAAATCAACAGCTTTAGTTATCGACATGCCCTGCCCGCAGATGAATCGGGTAATGGAGGTGGATTTGTTTTTGATATGCGCGGCATAACCAATCCTGGCAGATTGGAGGAATACAGGTGCCAGACAGGAAGGGATAAGCCTGTCATGGATTTTCTGGAACAAAGAACCCGTATGACCGAATTCCTGAATAGCGTCTGGGATCTGGTTGATATTCAGGTAGAAGCGTATCTCAAAAGGGACTTCAATCATTTACAGATCAATTTCGGTTGTACCGGAGGTCAACACCGCAGTGTTTATGCCGCTGAGCAGACTGCCCGCCACTTGAGAAATAAGTATAAGGTCAAAGTGGAAGTAACCCACAGCAATGAGGCGAACTGGGTAAAGTTGTGATTTATAAAAAAATTGTATATTCGAATTCTAGTAAAACCTAATTTTTTTAGCATGAAAGCCATGTTATTCGCTGCTGGTTTGGGAACACGCCTTAAACCGTGGACCAATGAGCATCCCAAGGCATTGGCTATGGTGAATGGGAAAAGCTTGCTGCAGCGTAACGTAGAATACCTGCAGTCTGCCGGCGTCCATGAGGTGGTAGTCAATGTACATCATTTTGGCGACCAGATCATTCAAGCGGTCGCAGATAGCAATGGGTGGGGTTCTACCATTCATATTTCAGATGAATCGGAAGCATTGCTTGACACCGGTGGTGGGTTGCAGAAAGCTGCTGCACATTTCATGGATGAGCCATTTTTCATCGCCATGAATTCGGATATATTGACCGATCTTTCTCTCAAAAGAATTATACAGCATCACCAGGATATGGCCGCTTTGGCTACCTTGGCTGTGACCGATCGGATGAGTAACCGACATTTTTTATTTGACGAGGAGCAATCATTGGTTGGCTGGCGTCAGTTGGAGCCCTTCAGTGAAAAAATCGTCAAAAACTCGCAGTTTCTGATTCCCAAAGCCTTTAGTGGTGTTCATGTAATTAGTCCAGATATTTTCAGTAAGATCATACAGCAAGGAAAGTTTTCATTGGTTGACGTGTATCTTTCTTTGGCCAATCATTTTCCTATTGTTGGATATGATCATACCGGCACCCGCTTTTTAGATGTTGGTAAACCGGGAAGCCTGCAAATGGCCAACGACTTCTTCCATTGATGATGGCAAAGGCCGCCTATACCCAAACAGATGACGCAACCCAATGATTCATTCCGCACAGCCGGCATCGACGATGTGCAAATGGGCGAACGCGTTACCTGGGTAGCCCCCTGTAATTTGTATGGTTGTACCATTGGAGATGATAGCTTTATCGGTCCCTTCGTCGAGATTCAGCGGGGTGCAATCATTGGGAAAAGGTGTCGTATCCAGTCCCACAGTTTTATCTGTGCTCAGGTGACCATTCTTGATGATTGTTTCATCGGGCATGGGGTTATGTTCACCAATGATTTATTTCGTGCTGGTGGCCCGGCTGGCGACCCATCCGGTTGGAAGCCAACACTGGTAGGCAATCGGGTCAGTATTGGCAGCAATGCAACTATCCTGCCTGTTAGTATTGCTGATGGTACTGTAATTGGTGCGGGTGCGGTGGTTACGCGCGATATCACTGAGCCAGGAATTTATGCCGGTAATCCTGCCAGAAAAATTCGCTCCCTTTAAGCATGATTGGCTGCAGCTATTTTGTCAGACGCGGATATAAATTTTCTTCTTATCCAGCAGGTAAACGATGAGCCAATACATTACAATCATAAAGAGGGCATATAACATAGAACCTACCCGCTGGTCTTCTGCGATGGGCTTGAAAATATGCTGATAAAGCCATGGTAGGGTAGAAGTATATACCGGCTTTCCGTTGGGCCCCACCTGATCGGTCCAGCGAAACAAGGCCAGCACACGCGGTAAGAAACCGCTCAATACGAAAATGAATAGTGGGTTCTTTCCGAATACATTGAAAAAGCGACTCCAGCTCGGACGTTCTTCCGACCAATCAAGGGTATACATCATAATGCCCAGCAGCAAAATGGCTAGTCCGGTCGTATACATAACATAACTGCTGGTCCATATCTTTTTATTCACCGGTAACACCATATCCCAACTATAGCCGATGGCCATCATGATACAACCGATGACCAGTAACCTGGCGAGCATTTCATATGATTTCCCTTTTTCGCGAATAAATTGTCCGGTAAGGTAACCAAGTATCACTTGAGCAATGGCAGGAAGGGTGCTTGCTAATCCTTCCGGGTCAAAGGGTACCCCATTCATTTTATACATGTGCGACTTACCCAGTAGTTCTAAGTCCCACGCTGTTCCAAACCAGCCGGCCTGGCTATAGGGGTCAGCAGGGTTTCCGAGTAGCAGGCACATGCTCCAGTAACCAAGTAATAAAATAGCGGCGACCACAAATCCGCCCCGGGGGCGGGAGAAATAGACCAGTAAGGCAGCCAGCAAATAAGCGATGGCAATACGTTGGAGTACGCCTAAAATACGCACTTGGCTCCATGCTTTCGCTACAAGTTGATCATTATCCCATTTAACGAAAGGGCTCCAGTTCAGGAATAGTCCGATAGCGAAAATGAGTAGTGCCCGTTTGCTGACTTTTGCCAGGAAATAGCCGGTGCTGCGGGTTTCCATCGTGGGTAGTACAAATGCGAGCGCATTTCCTACCGCAAATAAAAAGAAAGGGAATACCAGATCGGTGGGTGTGCAGCCATGCCAGTCGGCATGTGCCAGCGGACCGTAGATATGTGACCAGGAACCGGGGTTGTTTACGAGAATCATCAGGGCTACGGTGGCTCCTCTGAAAACATCCAGGGAATAAAATCTTTGTTGCATATAGAAGTTTACCCTTCTAAATTAATGGTATTTATTCAATTCAGCTATCGAGGTACCGGGGTGGGATATAAACTGCTAATTTTATTGTTTCTTTGCACGGAAATCAATGGGTATGGATAAAAGAATATTAATCACGGGTGGTGCGGGTTTCATTGGCTCACATGTTGTGCGTTTATTTGTGCAGCAATACCCCTCCTATAAAATTGTGAATCTCGATTGCCTGACTTATGCCGGCAACCTGGCCAACTTGCAAGACATTGAAGATTGCCCCAATTACTTTTTTGAAAAGGTAAACATTCTCGATGCAGCTGCATTGGAAGAGGTATTTCGCAAGCATGATATATCTGATGTGCTGCACCTGGCAGCGGAATCGCATGTAGACCGGTCGATTCTATCCCCCCTTGACTTCGTCTATACCAATGTCATTGGAACGGTGAATCTGCTGAATACAGCCAAATCATATTGGAAAGAAGATATGGCAGCTCACCGTTTTTATCATGTTTCAACCGATGAGGTGTATGGAACTTTAGGTGATGAGGGTTTCTTTACAGAAGAAACACCCTATGCACCCAATTCTCCTTATTCCGCCAGCAAGGCTTCTTCTGACCATTTTGTTCGTGCATATCATGAGACCTATCAGTTACCGGTAGTCATTTCCAACTGCTCCAATAATTATGGGCCCTATCATTTCCCGGAAAAGCTTATTCCTCTATTCATTCATAACATCATACAGGGCAAACCCCTGCCGGTATATGGTGATGGAAAGAATACCCGCGATTGGTTATATGTAATTGACCACGCCAGCGCCATTGATGTGGTATTTCATCAGGGTAAAACAGGGGAGACCTATAATATTGGCGGATTTAATGAGTGGAAAAATATTGACCTCGTTCATTTACTTTGCAAATTGATGGATGAGAAGCTAGAACGCCAGCCGGGAACTTCCGCACAACTTATTAGCTATGTAAAAGATCGTCCCGGTCATGACTTCAGATATGCGATCGATGCAACTAAGATTAATCGAGCGTTGGGGTGGAAGCCATCGGTGACCTTTGAACAAGGACTCAGTCAAACGATTGACTGGTATCTGAATAATAAAGCATGGCTGGAGCAGGTGACTTCCGGCGACTATCAGCACTATTATGAAAAAATGTATCACCACTCATAAGCGATAACCCATATGCATGTTGAGGCAACACCTTTGTCAGATTGTTTTATCATTCACGATAACCGGCTGAAGGATGGCCGGGGATATTTTTTTGAGAGCTACAATCGTCAGCGATTTTCAGAGAAGACAGGGTTAGATCCCTTATTCGTTCAAGACAACCAGTCATGTTCACAGCGTGGCGTGATTCGTGGATTACACTATCAGTTAGGTGAATTTGCGCAGGCAAAGCTGGTGCGTGTATTGCAGGGCAGTGTGCTGGATGTGGTGGTAGACATACGTAGAGACTCACCCACATTTGGTCAGTCTTTCAGCATTGAACTCACTGAAGACAGTGGTACACAGTTGTTCATACCCCGTGGGTTTGCACACGGATTTGAAGTATTGAGCGAGCAGGCCGTATTTTTTTACAAATGTGATAATTATTACAACCGGGCTGCAGAGGGAGGTATTTTTTTTAATGATCCGGCACTTGCCATCTCCTGGAAAACGCCCGAAGCTCTGCGCGTGCTTTCAGACAAAGACAGGGCATTACCTTTGCTGCAGGCTGTTGTCAACACACTTAACTTCACATAGCATCCCGCCTTTTAAGTGGGCTCATCATAAATCACGACTATGAAAGGTATTATTCTCGCAGGGGGTTCAGGTACTCGATTATATCCGATTACTAAAGGAATCAGCAAGCAACTCATGCCGATTTACGATAAACCGATGATTTATTATCCTTTATCGGTATTGATGCTGGCGGGTATTCGGGAAGTGCTCATCATCACTACCCCCGAGGACAGCAGTCAATTTCAGCGTTTGCTGGGAGATGGGGCTGAATTGGGTTGCAAGTTTGCTTATGCGGTGCAGGAAAAGCCCAACGGACTGGCACAGGCGTTTGTGATAGGAGCGGATTTCATAGGTAACGATAAGGTAGCATTGATTTTAGGAGATAATATTTTTTATGGTGCCGGCTTCAGCAAACTCGTGCAATCTTTCAACGACGTTGCGGGTGCTGCAGTATTTGCTTATGAGGTCAATGATCCTGAGCGTTATGGCGTGGTCACTTTTGATGATAATCATCGTGCCATTTCCATTGAAGAAAAACCTGCGCACCCTACCTCCAATTATGCAGTACCCGGCTTATATTTTTACGATAATTCTGTTGTAGAGATAGCTAAAAATATTCAGCCTTCCCCCAGAGGCGAGTATGAGATTACCGATGTCAACCGGGTTTATTTACAGCAGGGGAAACTGCAGGTAGGTATTATGAATCGGGGCACTGCCTGGCTTGATACCGGAACTTTTGATTCCCTGAGTGATGCCAGTGAGTTTGTTCGGGTTATAGAAAAACGGCAGAGCCAGAAAATAGGCTGTATTGAGGAAGTTGCCTTCCGCATGGGATTCATTTCCCGGGCACAATTGATGCAACTGGCAGACCGGTATGCCAAAAGTGGCTACGGGGAGTACCTGCGGCGAATTAAGTAATCGTTTCATTTCCAGGTGTTTAGTCAAACTATTATTTCTTGATCTGAATGGGTTAAACAATTTTGGACAAGGGGTGTTATTATTCCCATGAATACCTTTACCATCAAGGATTTGGAGAATTTGTCGGGCATTAAAGCCCATACAATCAGGATTTGGGAGCAACGGTACGGGTTACTGTCGCCGCAGCGCTCCAAAACCAATATCCGCCACTACTCCAATGTTGAGTTGAAAGCCATCCTCAACATTGCGCTGCTGAATAAATATGGCTATAAGATTTCCCGCATCGATAAGATGACACCGGACGAGATGCAACAAAAGATTGCCATGCTCTCCCAGTCAGAAGCGCAGCAGGAAAAATTGATCAATGATTTGGTCGGTGCCATGGTTGATGTGAACATCGATCAATTCGAAACACTGCTAGATGACCATATTCGTAATAAAGGCATCGAGAAAGCTATCATCCGAACCATTTTCCCGTTTTTAGAAAAAGTTGGTATACTCTGGCTAACTAATCACATCAATCCTGCACAGGAACACCTGGCTACGAATGTAATCAGGCAGAAGCTGATTCTAGGTATTGAGGGACTGCGTTCGGTGCCCGAAAGCCGCAGTTCCATTCTCTTGTTCTTACCGGAGGGCGAATACCATGAAGTAGGCCTCCTCTTCCTGAATTATATTTTAAAATCTCGCGGCCATAAAGTATACTATCTCGGCGCTAACATTCCACTCAAGGATGTTGAGTTCATAGCAAATGCCAAGAATGTTCCTACTTTGTTCACCCACCTTACTTCTGTAGCACCGAATTTCAATTTTGAGAAGTTCATCATCAATGCCCACAATCGTATGCCTGACAGGCGGATTATGATATCTGGTTTGGTGGCACAGCAGTACAGCAAAAAAGTTCCTCCCAGCATCCAAATCTGCAAGTCCCTGGGTGAAGTGATGGATTTCTTTGGTATCCCGCGACATGCGGATTGATGCCAGGCATTGCTGATTTACTTTTTCTTTTCTATTGTGTTTTTGTTTAACTAATTATGGTCCCTTCGGGACCATTTTGTTTAGGTATTTTGTAAAATAATTAAACAAATAATTAAAACGTATATCTATATAATTGAAAATCAACATCAAAATAGTATATATAATAAAATACAATGTGATTGCTATTCAAAAAATGTTTAACTTTGGGGTCTAATCAATTAAACAAAAGGCCATGTCAACGCTTGAATTCAATCGCCTCCTGCTGAACAATGCCGAGTTCCTGAAGCCATTTGCCCAAACCCTGACACACGACCAGGAAGCTGCAAAGGATCTTTATCAGGAAACACTCTACAGGGCCTTAGCGAATAAGGATAAATACAATGTGGGTACGAATATAAAGGCATGGCTCTACACCATCATGCGGAACATCTTCATCAATAGCTACCGCAGAAAAGCCAAACAGAACACCATTTTTGATTATACGCCCAACGAATTTCTGCTGAATGCACAGCAAGGAACGGTGGTAAATGAAGCGGTAGCTTCCATCAACTTGAAGGAAGTACAGCAAGCCATCAGTGAATTACCTGAAATCTTCCGTAACCCTTTTCTGCTTTATTTTGATGGATATAAGTACCACGAAATAGCGGATATGTTACAGGAGCCACTGGGAACTATTAAGAGTCGTATCCATTTTGCGCGTAAATTGCTGAAGGCACAGATCACACGTCATTAATCACCCTCAACAATTTCCCGCTCTTGCAAAAAAAAGCCATCATTATTGGAAGTGGTTTCGCGGGACTGTCAGCTGCCAGTTTCATGGCGAAATCCGGCTGGAAGGTTACAGTGCTGGAAAAGCATCTTCTACCGGGGGGCAGAGCCCGAAAACTGGAACTTGACGGTTTCACCTTCGACAGAGGTCCTAGTTGGTACTGGATGCCCGATGTGTTTGACAGGTATTTCCATCTTTTCGGGAAGAAAGTAAGTGACTATTACGAGTTGAAGCGGCTGGATCCTTCCTATCGTGTTTATTGGCCTGATGGACATTGGGACATACCCGCCGGCAGAAAAGCATTACAAGACTTCTTCGAAACCATTGAGCCCGGTGCCGGTGAACAGCTCAGTAAGTTTTTATCAGAAGCAGCCTATAAATACCAGATTGGTATCCACAAACTGGTACATAAGCCCGGACAATCGTTGACAGAGTTCATTGATATGGACCTGATAAAAGGGTTATTCCGACTGGATGTTTTTCAATCTATGAAAAAACATGTGGCGCGATTTTTTAAGGATGCCCGCCTACGTGAATTGATGGAATTTCCGGTTCTTTTTCTGGGCGCATTGCCTGAGAAAACCCCGGCGCTATACAGTCTCATGAATTATGCCGATATGGAAGGTGGTACCTGGTTCCCTGCCAAGGGGATGTACCAAATCGTGCAAGGCATGTACGACCTGGCACTTGAACTGGGTGTTGAATTTCACTTTGAGCAGGAAGTAACTGCTATTGAGGTGAAGAACGGCATCGCAACGGCAGTATACACCGGCGCGCAGCCGGGGGATATCAAAGCGGTTGCACATACTGCTGACGTGATCATTGGCGGTGCAGATTATCATCATATTGAAACATCCCTGTTGCCTGCTGCTTATCGTTCTTATTCGTCCGCCTATTGGGAATCACGTGTCATGGCTCCTGGCTGTCTGCTCTATTATGTTGGCCTTAATAAGAAATTGGGTGAAGTGCCTCATCACTCCTTATTTTTTGATACATCTTTCGCTATTCATGGGGAGGAGATTTACAACACGCGCGAATGGCCTTCAGCACCGCTTTTTTACCTGAATGTCACATCTGTAACCGACCCTTCCACCGCTCCCCCGGGTGGCGAGAACCTGTTCATCCTCATTCCGGTGGCTGCCGGATTAACCGATGACACACCGGAATTAAGGGAGCATTACTTCCAGCAGGTAATGGATCGACTCGAGCAAAGGTTTGGTCAATCTATTCGCGATGCCATCGTTGTGAAAAAATCAATAGCCCCACGTGATTTTATTGATGATTATCACTCCTTCAAAGGGAATGCCTACGGCTTAGCGAACACTTTACTTCAGACAGCTGTTTTAAAACCATCCCTGCGAAGTAAGAAAGTGAAGAATTTGTTTTATACCGGACAGCTGACAGTACCGGGGCCGGGGGTACCCCCCAGCTTGATCAGCGGGGAAGTGGTGGCTAAAGAGATAAACAAACTATATATTTGATAATCAGTATATTAGGAAAGAATTATTCTCACAAATGGATTCAGACCTACTCATCTCAGATAAAATGATTATTTTACTTGTTTAATTTTTGTCAGTATGGAACGCTTATTTCTTCAACTTAGCGAGTCGGCAAGTAAACTGACAACTGAGCTGTATAGTACCAGTTTCTCCTCGGCTATCAAGATTTTGCACAAAGACCTGCGGGCACCCATATTTAATATATACGGCTTTGTTCGCCTCGCTGATGAGATCGTAGATACTTTTCACCAGCATGATAAGGCGTATTTGCTGGCTGACTTCAAGCGTCAAACATACGATGCCATTGAAAGGGGAATCAGCTTAAATCCGATTTTACACAGCTTCCAGTCCACCGTGAATCGTTTTCACATCGACCCGGCATTGATCGAGGCCTTTTTCCACAGCATGGAAATGGACCTGAACCGGGTCAGCTATGACCGTGCGGGCTATGAAGAATATATTTATGGCAGTGCTGAAGTGGTAGGGCTCATGTGTCTTTTTATTTTTTGTGACGGTAATCGCGAACAGTATGAGTCCCTGAAATCCTATGCCCGCAGTCTGGGGGCTGCTTTTCAGAAAGTCAATTTCCTTCGTGACCTCAAAGCAGATTACATGGGGATGGAACGTGTTTATTTTCCCGGATGTGACTTCAATAATTTCTCTCAGCGGGATAAAGACCTGATTGAAGAAGATATTCAACGTGATTTTGACAATGCCTACCAGGGCATCTTAGCATTACCGACGAAAGCCCGTTTTGGTGTTTATGTAGCATACAAATATTACCTGTCGTTGTTCCAGAAAATCAAAAAGGTACCACCACAAAATATTTTGCAATATCGTATTCGTATACCTGACTATGGTAAAATGTTGATTCTCGCGAAAGCCGGTATTCGCAGTCAGCTAAATTTGTTATAATGCAACCTTTGGCTATGGAGCAACTGATTCTGGTGAATGAATTAGATGAAATGGTGGGCACCATGGAAAAAATGGAGGCGCACCAAAAAGCCATGCTACACAGGGCCTTTAGCATTTTTATATTTAACTCCCGGGGTGAGTTGCTGCTCCAGCAGCGTGCTCAAAGTAAATACCATTGTGGTGGAATGTGGACCAATAGTTGTTGCAGTCATCCCCGGCCCGATGAAGAAACATCGACGGCGGCACAGCGTCGCCTGCGGGAGGAACTGGGTTTTTCTACACCACTGAAAAAAGTATTTGACTTTGTTTATAGAGCGCCTTTCTCCAATGGGCTCACGGAATATGAGTTCGACCATGTTTTCTTCGGACAATATGAAGGTGAGGTGGAACCCGATCCCCGGGAAGTGGCTGCAGTGCGCTTTCTGGATGTAAATACCATTCATAGCTTGATGACCGAAGCACCTGATAACTTCACGCCCTGGTTTCATATTGCCTTCCCTAAAATGATCGACTGGTTAAGTTGGCAGCAAGTAGCATGAAACCTATTAAACCATCCGGCGCAGGTCGCACTGCCATTATAATTGGTGCAGGTGTGGCAGCACTTGCTACTTCTATTCGATTGGCCTGTCAGGGATATGAGGTAAAAGTATTTGAGAAAAATGCTTTTCCCGGCGGTAAGCTCCATCACTTTGAGCAGGAAGGATTTCAGTTCGATGCCGGTCCGAGTCTATTCACTCGACCGCAGTTAATTGAAGAATTATTTACCCTTGCGGGAGAACCTATTGAAGACTATTTTTCATACCAACGATTGCCGGTTTCCTGTCATTATTTTTATGAAGATGGTACACAGCTCATTGCCTATGCTGACAGAAACTTATTCGCCCGTGAACTCAGCGAAAAACATGGCGAGAGCGAAGCACAAGTTGTAGGATATTTAGATAGGGCGGCCGGACTTTTTGACAAGGTGGGAAATATTTTTCTGGAACATTCACTGCATGATGTGGCTGTATTGCGCGAAGCCTCTGTCAGCAGTGCTATTCGGGCAACGCATTGGCAGCATCTTTTCAGTTCCATGCACCGCCTTAATGCTGCGGCTTTCGCCAACCCGAAGACTACACAATTATTTGACAGGTACGCTACCTATAATGGCAGTAATCCATATCGGGCACCCGGTATGCTCAGTATGATTGCACACCTAGAACACAATGAAGGCAGTTTTTATCCCCGGGGTGGTATGATTAGCATTACGCGCGCATTGCACCGTCTCGCCGAGAAAAAAGGGGTTCAGTTTTATTTTAATGCACCGGTTACCCGTATTGAACTGAACAATGGACGAGCAACCGGTATTCGCTGCGCTGATGAAAACTATGCTGCCGATTTAGTAGTGAGCAATGTCGATGTATATTTCACATATCTCCGGTTACTCCAACAACCCAAGCAAGCAAAAAAAATTTTAAAGCAAGAACGCAGCAGCAGTGCCATGATTTTTTATTGGGGTATCCGCCAAAGTTTCCCGCAATTATCGCTCCATAACATCTTTTTTTCTGCCGACTATGAAGAGGAATTTGATCACTTGTTCCGGCTTAAAACTTTGCACGACGACCCCACTGTTTACATCAATATTACCTCTAAATGTGAACCGGGGGTGCAGGCACCGCAGGGTATGGAGAACTGGTTTGTGATGATCAATGTGCCAGCTAATATCGGACAAGATTGGGAGCGGTATCGTAGTGAATCGCGCGCACGAATACTCAAAAAACTTAGCCGTTTATTGAGACAGGATATAGCGTCGCTGATTGTCAATGAGACGGTAGCCGATCCGGTCAGCATTGAAACACTTACTGATTCCTACCAGGGATCATTATATGGTACGAGTTCCAATTCCAGGTTGGCAGCCTTTTTAAGGCACGCGAATTTCAGTAAGTCAATTCCCGGCCTTTACTTTGTGGGTGGAAGTGTTCACCCGGGTGGGGGAATACCACTCTGTTTGAGTAGTGCGGCCATAGCGGCAAGTGTTATTCAGCGAAAAGAAAAATAAATACAGATTACCGGTATATATGTTGTCTATTGAAATATGACTACCGATCAGAAAACTCATATCGCCTCCCTAACTGCAGTCGTCGTTCACCTTAGTGGCGCGATTGGAATGATTGCCAGTGGTTATGCTGATTGGTTCGTAAGCATGACACCCTATAACTTGCTGTTCATGCTCGCTTTAGTGATATGGACCAACGAGGAAGACAATCGCCCTTTTTATATTTTTCTTTTTCTCTCTGCTGCAGTTGGTATAGTAACAGAAATGGTTGGGGTCAATACCGCATTGCTCTTTGGTACGTATCAATATGGAAGTACATTGGGGCCCGGTTGGTTGGGCGTACCGTTTCTCATTGGCGTGAATTGGTTTCTGGTCGTTTGGTCTGCTGCCCAGTGTATGTTACTGCTCCACAGCAAACTAGCTCGAACTCCTCTATGGGCGACGGCCATTGCCGAAAAATGGATGGGTTGGTCCTTGGTGGTTGATGCTGCCTTGCTAGCCACGGCTTTTGACTGGTTGCTTGAGCCGGTTGCTATCAAGCTGGGTTATTGGAGCTGGGCGAATGGCACCATCCCTTTTTTCAATTATGTTTGCTGGTTTGGTATCAGTTGTATCTTGTTACTGGTGTTTCGTAACCTGGGTTTCAGACGGGTAAACCAATTCGCTGTACATTTGTTAATCATACAGTCCCTTTTCTTTTTTGCACTTCGAATATTTTATCAGCCATGATTTACGTGTTGGTCGCTTTTCTTGTTTTCTTTCTGATGGAGCCGATTACCTGGCTCACCCATCGTTTTGTGATGCATGGTTTTCTTTGGTATTTACATAAAGACCACCACCAGAAGGAGGAGGGTTTCTTCGAGAAAAACGATGCTTTCTTCCTCATTTTTGCCATACCGAGCTGGTTATGTATAATGTTAGGCAGTATGAAGGAAAACTATTGGGCTGTAGGTATCGGATTCGGAATAGCCATGTATGGCTTTGCCTATTTTGTGGTACATGAGATCATCATTCATCAACGTTTCAAGTTTTTTACCCGCAGTAATAACCGTTATATCAAAGTGATCAGGTGGGCACATAAGATGCACCATAAGCATTTGGGTAAAGAGGAGGGTGAAAGTTTTGGCATGTTATGGGTAGCCCGTCGTTATTGGGATAAAGTTCGAAACGACGAAAAGCTGCAGAAAAATTGAATTAATTCTCTCCTGAATTTTAAGCGCTCTTTTTGGAAGAACAATACGATTATATTATTTCCGGTGCAGGTTGTGCCGGCATGAGTGTATTGGTGCGGATGTTGAAGGATCCTTATTTCAATGGCAGTCGCATTCTTGTTGTTGATGCAGCAGAAAAAAATACCAATGACCGTACCTGGTGTTTCTGGGAAAAGGAAGCAGGTGTATTTGATTCTATAGTAACCCACCGCTGGAGCCACCTGAATTTTTATTCATCAGATTATTCTACTACACGTGATTTATCTCCTTATCAATATAAGATGATCAGGGGGCTCGACTTGTACAAGTATGTACAGGAAATAGCGGGACAACGTGCCCATGTTACCTGGTTGAAAGAAAGGGTTCCTGCCATTCTTCCGGATGCAAAAGGCGCTGCTATTCAGTTGACTGACAGGAGGGTTTCAGCGCCTGTGGTTGTCAACAGTATTGTTTGGGAAGATACGCGTGATCTGGCCAAGGCAAGTGGGGCACATCATTTATTGCAGCATTTCAAGGGGTGGTTGATAGAAACTTCTGAGGATTGCTTCGATGCGAATACGGCTACTTTCATGGATTTTCGTATCAGCCAGAAGAATGGAACGGCATTTGTATATGTATTGCCTGTTTCATCGCGGCAGGCGCTGGTGGAGTATACATTATTCACGGCTGATCTGCTGCCGCAGGAAGCGTATGATACTGCTTTGCAGGATTATATTTCCAGATACATAACGGGGAAATCCTATGAAATCCTGCATACAGAGTGGGGTGTGATACCGATGACCAATCTGAAGTTTCCCAAGCAGCGGGGGGCTGTCTTGAATATTGGATTAGCCGGCGGGCAGGTAAAAGCCAGCAGCGGATTTGCATTTCAGTTCATCCAGCGCCGGGCAGATGCTATTGTGGCTTCGCTCAAGACGGGCGATACCACCTGCCATCGGGATACGTTGCAGGATAAAAAATTCCGGCTATTTGATGGTGTTTTGTTACAAATTCTGTCAACGGGACGATTAGGTGGCGACCGCATTTTTACTGATTTATTTCAAAAGAATGAGGTGCAGCGCATATTCCGCTTTTTAGACAATGAAACGGGTTTAGCCGATGATTTGCGCATGATGTGGAGTGTTCCCACAGGTGTTTTTCTGCCTGCTGCCTTGCGCGAGCTTTGGGCTTGAATTTCACTGCTAAGTCTTACTTTTGCAGCCCGGCCTCGTAGTACAATGGATAGTATAAGAGTTTCCGAAGCTCCAGATCCAGG
>CAYUXJ010000006.1:0-125623 GCA_964448845.1 uncultured Sediminibacterium sp. | reverse complement strand
AAAAACCCACGCTTATCGTGGGTTTTCTCTTATTGAAGTGGTGTGGGCCGGGATCGAACCGGCGACACAAGGATTTTCAGTCCTTTGCTCTACCGACTGAGCTACCGCACCATTCCGCTAAAGGCGGACGCAAATATAAGGACTTACCCCGTTTGTTCAGAGTTTATCCACCGTTTTTTTGGAATTTTTGGGTGTCTCCTCTTCCCTCTCTTCAATTTTACATTCCCCTCACCATGACCATCTTTACCTGATCACTGCCTACACGGCCCATCCAGGAAAGCTCATTGGTTCCAATGCCCTCCACCTGAAAACGAATTGGACCTCCACGATCTCGCAAATGAGAAATACTTATTTGTCCGCTCTTAGAATCGAGCACATAACTTGAATAAAAACTTGCACGCTGGTCAAAAACATACGGGTTCGTACAAAAACTTAAATCCCTATCGGATTCTATATAAACCGTTGACCAAGCCTCTGCATCTGTTAGCCAGGCATCCGCCGGAACAGGCGTACCATTGCGCTCCAGCTTCATGACGCGCCATTTACCCTCCAGCGGCGAAGAAGCAAACCCAAAACCGGCCTTTACGGAACCTTTAAAGGTGAAGCCAATTCCGACAAGCACCAACATCAGCGCTCCCCAACGAAAAGACATCCTTACCACCGGAGGCGCTAACTCTACACTTCCCTCGCTCCACCTTCTGCGCAGGTCCGTCCAGCGCAACTTCAACAAATAGATAGGGACTAACATTACAAAACCTGCAATTACATACCCAACATGAAAGGGAGAAAGTTCACCCATGGTCAACCACAACAATAGAAACACCAATGAAGCCGCTGTCACCAGTAACAAGCCGGCCAACATCGTTTTTCTGAAGAAAAGGAAGAGGCCGCCCAATAGCAAACTGCCGGATAAAAACCAGCGCAAGGCCAAACTACGCAACAACACATACGCCAAGAAACTTTTGCCACTCACCGCCGCCGCAGGCATATCATCCATCAACAATAACTTGGTGTTAGAAATCAGGGGAAATATAAAAAGCATAAAAGAGAAAAAGATCGCCCCCAACGCTAGGCCCCAGCGAATGGTTCCACGCACTACTGCATGTGATCTTATCGCACTAAGCTTGCCTGCCTCTAAATGACGATGCCAATAAAATGCCAGCAAAGGACTTCCTAATAACAACAAAACAGAAAACGTAATCGTTCCACCTGGCCCCGAAAATACGGCGTACCAAATAGGCATCAGCAAGGGACTTAACCATCTGATATTAGAAACAATAATAAAGAAAAAGTTAAGCAGTAAAAAAACGGCCAACATCAAAAGTACCGACTCGACAAGTTTTTGAAGATAGCTGCCGGGAAATGCCGTAGCAGTAAACGGGTTTTTCATATAGAAGATTTTGTTGAAATTACGCCCTTTTTCCTATACAACAAAATCGATATGTGACGGCGCAGATTGGGCGCCTGCTCAATATCCTGTCAACCTTATTCTCTTTTTAAAACTCACAATTCCTGGGCGTACGCGCAAATGCAATGACATCGCGGATATTCGTCATGCCCGTTACAAACTGTACCATCCGCTCAAAACCCAAACCAAAGCCGGCATGGGGCACCGTACCAAAACGACGCGTATCTAAATACCAACTCATCTCTTCAATCGGAATGTGCATCTCCCCCATACGCTCCTCGAGCTTCTCCAGCCGCTCCTCCCGCTGACTGCCACCGACAATCTCTCCTATGCCCGGCGCCAAAATATCCATCGCCGCCACCGTTTCTCGACCCGGCGCACAACCATCATCGCGACGCATATAAAACGCCTTGATCTTCGCCGGATAATTCGTTACAATCACAGGCTTCCTAAAATGCTTCTCCACCAAGTACCGCTCATGCTCACTCTGCATATCAATGCCCCAAGCCACATCATACTTGAACTTTTTCTTCTTGTACGCAGGACTATCCAACAAAATCTGTATCGCTTCTGTATACGTTATCCGCTCGAAAGGATTGTCCATCACAAATTTTAATTTTTCCAGCAACCCCATCTCAGCTCGCTCCTGCTGCGGCTTCTGCTTCTCCTCTTCCGCTAACCGCTGATCTAAAAACGCCAGGTCATCGGCATGGTGCTCCATCACATACTGTATTAAATACCGGATGAACGACTCGGCCAGATTCATGTTGTCTTCCAAATCATAGAACGCCATCTCGGGTTCAATCATCCAGAACTCAGCCAGGTGTCTTGCCGTGTTGCTGTTCTCAGCACGAAAGGTTGGTCCGAATGTATAAATCTCTGCAAACGCCATCGCCCCCAATTCACCCTCCAATTGTCCGCTCACCGTGAGATTCGTACTCTTGCCGAAAAAGTCCTGCCCATAATCAATCCCGCCTTCCTCATTCCTGGGAGCCGTTCCATCCATGGGCAGCGTGGTCACGCGAAAGGTTTCGCCCGCGCCCTCTGCATCACTGGCCGTAATGATGGGGGTATGCATATAGATGAATCCGCGCTCATTGAAAAAGCGATGCACGGCAAATGCCAATGCATGGCGGATGCGGAACACCGATCCGAATGTGTTGGTACGAAAACGCAGGTGGGCTATCTCACGCAAAAATTCTAAGCTGTGTTTTTTAGGTTGTAAGGGATACTTTTCCGCATCACTGTCACCCAGTATCTCTATTGTTCTTGCCTTAATCTCTGTCGTCTGGCCCTTGCCCACAGAGGCTACCAGCTCTCCCACTACCCTCAACGACGCGCCTGTAGTGAGCCGGCGCAACAGCGCTTCATCAAAAGCCCCCAATTCCGCCACCACCTGTATGTTCTGATTGGTGCTGCCATCATTTAAAGCAATAAACTGGTTGTTGCGAAAGGTGCGCACCCAACCCATTACCGTTACCGACTCCCCTTCCCTGCCCGTCTGCAGCAACTCTCTGATTTTGATCCGTTGATTGAACATAGTACAATAATTTTTCGCCGCTGTTTTCTGCGACCCGGCGACAAAGATACAGACTGATTGCAGCCGCAGACCTTACAGGAAGCCCTTTCCGTCCCATTTTTCAGTATTTTTTCGTTTTTCAGGAAAATTGCCCTTACCTTTGTACTATAATCATTGCTGCACGTCTTACCTGCTCAAAGACCCCGGCACCTTCCTCCAACAATATTTGTAGTCTGATCTTACCCGTCTTCATGACTTCCCCCAACTTCTTTGCTTAAGCATTACTTTTCTATACCCCCCAATAAACTGATCGCTTCTATTTATGACGTACGACATTTTGCAACTGAATGACATGCTGTTGCCCGAGCTGCTGGATGTGGCCGAACAACTGAAGATCTCCGGCGCCCGCAAACTGGAAAAACAAGCGCTGATCTATAAAATATTAGATGCGCAGGCTACCCGCCCTTCCGGCGAAGCCGCCCCCGGTGGCGATGAGAACAAAAAGCGGGCAGGTCGACCCCGCAAACCGGTAACCCTGAAAACGCCCCACATGACCGAGGAGGCCGAAGTGATGCAGGAAGCACCCGCTCCGGCCGCAGCGCCCGAACAGGAAAAGCAAGCCGGCAGAAGAGGGCCACATAAAAAAGGCCGCCCCCAGGAAGCTATTCCTACACAAGGTGCGGCTCCAACAGAGGGCCCCTCCTCAGCAAACACGGCCGGCGGCAGCAACGATTCAGAAGCGGTGCCTGCCACGGAAAATCCAAACCCCGGAGCACCCAGCCATCACCACCGCCCCCCGCAAGTGAAAAAAGATCCGCTCTTCAACATCGAGTTCGAAGGCGTGATCGAAGGCGAAGGCGTTCTGGAGATGATGCCCGATGGCTATGGCTTCCTCCGCTCTTCCGACTACCACTATCTCTCCTCCCCAGACGACGTTTACGTTTCTCCCTCACAGATTAAGTTGTTCGGACTGAAAACAGGCGATACCGTACAGGGTTCTGTGCGCCCGCCGAAAGAAGGTGAAAAATATTTTGCGCTGATCAAAGTAGACCATATCAATGGTAAGCGTCCCGATGAAGTGCGCGACCGCGTTCCCTTTGATTACCTGACGCCGTTGTTCCCCTTTGAGAAATTAAATCTTTTTACAACTTCCAATAATTACAGCACCCGCATCATGGACCTGTTCACGCCGATTGGTAAGGGCCAGCGCGGACTGATTGTGGCGCAACCCAAAGTGGGTAAGACCATGTTGCTGAAGGAAGTGGCGAACGCCATTGCCGCCAACCACCCGGAATGTTACCTAATGGTGGTGTTGATTGATGAACGCCCCGAAGAGGTGACGGATATGGAACGCAGCGTGCGCGCGGAAGTAATTGCTTCTACTTTCGATGAGCCCGCAGAAAAACACGTGAAAGTGTCTGCCATCGCGCTGCAGAAAGCAAAGCGATTGGTAGAATGTGGCCACGATGTAATTATATTGCTCGACTCCATCACCCGCCTGGCACGTGCACACAACACAGTGGCGCCTGCCTCAGGTAAGGTATTATCGGGCGGTGTGGAAGCCAATGCTATGCAGAAGCCCAAGCAATTCTTTGGCGCTGCGCGGAAAATAGAAAACGGCGGATCACTCACCATTCTCGCTACCGCCCTGATTGAAACAGGCAGCAAGATGGACGAGGTGATCTTTGAAGAATTCAAGGGTACCGGTAACATGGAGTTACAGCTCGATCGCCGACTGGCAAACAAACGCATCTTCCCGGCCATCGACCTCGTGGGCTCTTCTACGCGCCGCGATGATCTATTGCTGGATAAAGAAGTGTTGCAGCGGATGAACATCCTTCGCCTCTACATCAATGATATGAATACGGAAGAAGCGATGAGCGAATTGTTGAAGCGCATGCGCGGAACAAAAGACAATGAAGAATTCCTGGCTTCCATGAATCGATAATGTTGTATCGCATACATAATTATATATCCCCCGCAGCGGGGATATTTTTTTGCCTATCCGTTAAGAATGAAAAGCCACAGCTCCGCCTCCGGCGGATAGTTATTTATAGTAGCTGTTGCGCTCTATTTCTTCACGCACTTTTTCAGGTACAAGGTACCGAATCGATTTTCCACTGCGTATATTGTTGCGGATGGCTGTCGCGGAAATATCAAGCAGCGGCGCATTCATGATTTTTACGCGCGGACCAACATCAGTCGTCACAGGATGACCACTGCGCACATAAACATAGAGATCGTGGTCGCGCATGATTTGCTCACCATTTTTCCAGCGAGGCAAATTTTGTAAACTGTCGCTGCCAATGACCATAGCAAACTCATGCTGCGGATATTTTTCTCTCAGGTAGGTGAGGGTGTCAATGGTATAGGAAGGTCGTGGCAAGGAGAACTCCACATCCGAGGCGCGCAGTCGCGTATCATCATCGATGGCCAGCTGCACCAGGTGCAGGCGATGGTATTCGTTGAGGAGCGTTTGCTCTTTCTTGAAGGGGTTTTGCGGACTCACTACCAGCCATACTTTCTCCAGGTCTGTATGCTCTGCCGCATAGCCGGCGATGATCAGGTGACCAACGTGTACAGGATTAAAGGAGCCGAAGTATAAGCCGATTTTCATCTAATGTATTGACAATCAACTAATTGTGTTCTGCCGTTTGCACAAATATGCTACGCGCCTCATTCAGTCGAAGGCTCAGGTGATAGCCGGCAACGGCAATGGATATGGGATCGCCCAGCGGGGCCACCTGTTCTACGCGCACTTCTTCTCCCGGCACACAGCCCATTTCCATCAGCTTGATATAAATATCATCATTCTCAAATGAATGAATGGCGCCGATTTCTCCTACTGCGAGTTCTGATAATCTTTTGAGGGCGGGTGTTGACACGGGGGTGTTTTAAAAGAATAAATAAAGGTAGGAAGCGTTGTTGTACTATTGTTACGAATTTTGGAGTAAGGTCATTTATTCTGTTTGTATATGTCTGAAGTTTTTTTTCATCATGCCGATGCGGCCTATCGCCTAGAGGGTATAACCATTTTGAAACAATTGCTCGCCGACCTGTTTCGAAAAGAGGGCCGCCGACTGGCTTCCTTGTCTGTCGTGTTTTGTTCCGACGATCATTTGCTGAGCATGAACCGACAGTTTTTACAACACGATTATTATACCGATATTCTAACGTTTGATCTGTCGGAGCGTGGCGGCGCTGTGGCGGGAGAGTTGTACATCAGTGTTGACCGGGTGCGCGAAAACGCACGGGTACTGGGCGTTTCGGCGCGTGAAGAGATGCGACGCGTGATTCTTCACGGGGCGCTGCACCTGTGTGGATACAAAGACAAGTTAAAAAAACAGCAACTGCTGATGCGGCAAAAAGAGGAGCGATATTTGCAACTCCTCCGTAAAAGACTAGCACATGCATAAGCTCCTCATGGCCCTTGCTTTTCTTGCCTTTTATTTCTCATCCCACGCTCAATTATCTGAAGTTGAGTTGCCGGTGAAAAAGATTAAAGCCCCGGCTTTTCGTGATTCTTCCATAGACAAATGGAACCGCTCCTTTCCCGCTTATGCCTCCCTAAATAATTATGAAAAGGAAGTCCTTTATTGGGTGAACCTGGCCCGCAATCGGCCCGCGTTCTTTTTGGACAGTGTTGTTCGTCCCATCTTACGCCTATTTCCTGAATTACAGGGCCCTGAAGTTCGTTCCCTAGAGAAAGACATGAGCAGCGCAGGCAGTCTTCCTTTATTCGAACCCCACCGAACATTAATCCAGCTTGCCCGGGAACATGCCTACGACTTGGCTTCCAAAAAAGCGCCCCTCTCTCACAATTCTACAAACGGAACCAGTTTTGCCACAAGAACAGAGCGGGCCGGTGTTAAAACCTGCGCAGGCGAAAACCTGGGATTGGGCAGTCAGGGGATCTTGCTTTCCGTTGTTTTACTTTATCTGGATAAAGGACTCAACCCACCGGGCCATCGTCAATCCCTTCTTAGCCGCCAGTACACACAAATAGGTGTGGGGGTAAAGGAGTACGGAGCCGACCAACTCCTTCTGGTGCAGGAATTCACTTGTCCCCTTCCTTTTCGCTAATGTTCCACGTGGAACAGGGGGCCGACAGGCCCTGGACCCCTGCTTTTTTAATTGCCCTCCATGTAATTGATTCATTTTGAGCGAATTACACTATTTGTTCCACGTGGAACAGCCCGAAAAGGGCTGAAGGCCGTCTTCAACCGACTTAACGCATCTACCCCCCTGTTTTTCAGTCCGTTACAGGGAATGTTTCACGTGGAACATGAAAACGACCCCAAACCGACCTTTCCCGAATACTTGCTATCTTTGTGCCCATGTTTTTGGAATATGATGTAATCGTTGTTGGTGCCGGACATGCCGGTTGTGAAGCTGCAGCAGCTGCTGCCAATATGGGCAGCCGTGTGCTTCTCGTAACCATGAACATGCAGACCATTGCCCAAATGAGTTGTAATCCTGCCATGGGCGGTATTGCTAAAGGACAAATCGTGCGGGAAATAGATGCGATGGGGGGATATAGTGGTATCGTAAGCGACAAAAGTATGATCCAGTTCCGCATGCTGAACCGCAGCAAGGGACCGGCCATGTGGAGCCCCCGCTCACAAAACGACCGCATGCTCTTCGCCGCCACCTGGCGGGAAATGCTGGAACAGACACCGGGAGTGGATTTCTACCAAGACATGGTGCGGGAGCTGATCATCGAGAGAGACAAAGTAGCTGGCGTGGTAACCGGACTCGGACATAAGGTGCGAGCAAAAGCAGTAGTTGTGACCAGCGGAACTTTTCTCAACGGCATCATCCATATTGGTGAAAAACAATTCGGAGGAGGAAGAGTAGCAGAGAAAGCCGCCACGGGCATCACCGAACAACTCGTCTCCCTCGGCTTTGAAAGCGACCGACTCAAAACCGGAACGCCACCTCGAGTAGACGGTAGAAGCTTGGACTACTCCAAAATGGAGGAACAAAAAGGGGATGAGAGCATCGTAGGTTTCTCCTTTGCCCCCGTACAAAAAATCCGCCCGGAATCTCAACTAAGCTGTCACATCTCCTACACCAATTCTACCGTACACGAAATACTGAAAACAGGTTTCGATAGAAGTCCGATGTACCAAGGTCGTATCGACGGAGTCGGACCCCGCTACTGCCCTAGTATCGAAGATAAAATCAACCGCTTCGCCGACCGCGATCGACACCAACTATTCGTAGAACCCGAAGGATGGAATACCGTTGAAATCTATGTGAACGGTTTCTCCACCTCGCTGCCGGAAGAAGTTCAGTACGAAGCTCTTCGTATGGTTCCCGGGTTTGAACAGGTGCGCCTTTTCCGACCCGGCTATGCCATCGAATATGATTACTTCCCGCCCACACAATTAAAATACTCGCTAGAGACACGCATCATCAAGGGCCTTTTCTTTGCCGGACAAATCAATGGAACAACAGGCTATGAAGAAGCCGCCTGCCAAGGATTAATGGCCGGAATCAATGCACATCTCTATGTTAGAGAAGAAGCGCCACTTATCTTAAGTCGAAACGAGGCCTACATCGGCGTACTGATCGATGACCTGATTAGCAAAGGCACCGATGAGCCCTACCGCATGTTCACCAGCCGCGCAGAATTCAGAACCCTATTGCGGCAAGATAACGCCGACTGGAGGTTGACAGAACTTTCACACCGCCTTGGACTGGCCAGCGAAAACCGCCTGCGCGCCCTGGAGAAGAAAAAAACAGAAGTTGCGCTTGTAGCGGAAACCTGCAACACTGAGTCGGTTGAACCGGCAACCATCAATCCCTATCTGGAAACATTGTCTTCAGCACCCATCAGCGAAAAACAAAAGCTGGGAAAGATTTTGCTGCGCCCCGGTGTAACCCTGCAAGGATTGATGTCTTCAAATACAGATCTGACGCTGCAACTATCTGCGATTCCAACTGAATCACTTGAACAAGCTGAAATACAAATCAAGTACGCGCGCTATATAGAGAAAGAACAGGAGATGGCAGACCGTCTCTCCCAGCTCGACCACTTACCCATACCCGTACAACTCGATTACGACAGAATACCAGCCCTCTCAAACGAAGCCACGCAGAAATTTAAAAAGCTACGGCCCGCAACACTGGGGCAAGCAAGCAGAATCAGCGGGGTAAACCCAAGCGACGTTCAGATCCTGCTGGTTTACATGGGACGCTGATACGTCTTTGACCTGCCTTGCTTATATTTATAGAAATATCCATCGTGAATAAATGGGTTAAATGGTTGCTGCGCATACTAGTATCGGGAACGATGTTGCTGCTCCTGATTTTTATATCTCTGAGCTATTACGTGAACAAAAACAAACAGGAGCTTATTCTAAAAGCAACAACGGCAATACACAAAAATATCAGCGGACATATAACAATCGGCGACCTGAATGTGACCTTCTTTCGCCACTTTCCAAGTTTCTCTATCCGTCTTATAAATGTTACGGTAACAGATTCGCTCTATGAAAAACACAGACGGCCACTACTTACAGCAGAAAACCTATTTGTAAGATTAAGTACACCGGCGCTGCTCAGAGGAAGGCTCCTCATCAACAAGCTCACGCTTCGTAACGGAGGAATCGATGTTTTTACCGACTCAACCGGATATAGCAATGCTCATTTGCTAAAAGCAAAAAATCCTTCGCCCCCAGGTGCGAATGAAAGTGAACAAATGACGAGACAGCTGTTGGACTGGGTGGTAATTGAAAACTTTCGATTTCGTCTGGAAGACGTTCCGGGAGATAAAAAATATGATATCAACATCAACGCCTTGAATGCGAAAGTAAACAGAACAGGTTCGATTTATTCGGTAACCCTGAAAAAAGAGCTGTTGGTGAATTCACTGGCTTTCAAAAAAAAGAACGGCAGCTTTATTGGCAACCAGCGTGTGCAGGGCGAATATCAGCTCCAATTTGATAGTAAAGAAAAAAAGCTGTCCTTTAAAGATATCAAGATGATCATCGGAGAGCAACCCTTTCTCTTCACAGGTAGGTTTTGGCTGGGTAAGGAAAACCGATTCGATCTGCACATACAAAGCAAGCAGCTTCTTGTCAACTTTGCCCGCTCGCTACTTACCCCGAAAATTTCTAAAGCTGTTGGTCTCGCAGACGTGAAAAAGCCGCTCGATGTAAACGCAACTATTGCAGGTGGTTTATCCGGGGGCGATCCAAGGGTTGAAGTGAAATTCATTGCCAGAAATGCCGACCTCTCTACCAAATGGATTCAGCTGAAAAACGCCTCTTTCACAGGTGAATACTTAAATGAAAGAATTCCGGGACTTGGATATACCGACGAAAACTCTCACATCTATATAAAAGAGTTAACCGGGCAACTGGATAGTCTTCCTCTACAAATCCGAGAATTAAAAGTCATGAACTTGGTTAGTCCGAAGCTTTCTGTGCAACTAACTACTCAATTCCGCGCCAGCGACCTCAACTCAGTCATACAATCCAAAACACTTCAATTTATGTCGGGCATAGGGGAAGCGGCAATCAGCTACGAAGGCCGTACCGATAGCATCAGCTCGAAAAACAGTAGGCTGCAAGGATTTCTAACCTTTAATCAAACAGACATATTGGTTATAGGCCCTCAAGCCATATTAAAAAACTGTAGAAGTAGAATAAGGTTTGAAAATGCCAACCTGATAGTTGACTCCTTAAATGCAAATTTAGCTGGCCAGCCCGTATATATGCAAGGACAAGCAAACAATGTTTTATCGTTGCTGAGCGATGATCATGTTCCAGTATCGCTGAACTGGAACATATATGCCCCTGTTATCAATTTGAATAGTATACAGTCCATTCTTAAAAGAAAAATTTCAGCAGCAACTTCCGCGCCAGCGAAAAAAACAAAAATTGGTGCCACCATAGAAAATATAGATCACCTGCTTTCTTCCGGAAGGGTGACCGCCTCCCTGCGCGCAGACCGCTTACAATTTCAAAAAATGGACGCCCGTAATTTTGCCGCGGACATCTTTCTAGAAGGAAATAAATGGTCAGTAAAAAAAGCAACCCTCCGGCATGGTGACGGGAGCGTTCTTGTTACAGCAAACGTTGTAGAACTGTCTCCTAATCAAATGAAGTTCTCCAGCACAATTGATTTGAAAAATGTTGATGCTGCAAAAACCTTCTATGCATTTGAAAATTTTGGCATAACGGGCTTCGGTCATCACAACCTCCGGGGCACCCTGTCTGCCAATGCGCGTTACTCATTAATGATGAACGGAAAAGGCGAGCCCTCCTGGAAGACGATCAACGGCACAGCAAGCTTCTCTTTAAAAAATGGGGCCTTATTAAACTTCCCCCCATTGATGAGTATTCAAAAAACCGCTTTCAAAAACAGGGATTTCTCTCATGTGCGCTTTGCGGAAATCCAAAACAAGCTGCGACTGGAAAATGCCGGCATACTAATTAACCGCATGGCAATCAATTCTTCCGTGTTGACGCTTTTTGTACAAGGTATTTATGGTTTCATGAATAATACCGATATTAGTATACAAGTGCCGCTCAAGAACCTGAAGAAAAAGGAAGACGAGGCCCACCCTGAGTTTATCCGGGGCGATAGCAAAGGAGGCATGAGTGTGTTTCTGCGGGCAAGCGCAGACAATACGGGAAAAATATCTATAAAATATGATCCCTTGGCTCGATTTAGAAAAAAATAACCATCGCATATGAAAAAGCACTTATTGTACGCGGGTATTCTTGCGTTGTTGGCTGCCTGTCAAGGTCCTGCAGACACCAGCCTGCCTTCTCTTGCAGCATACCATGCCATCACCGACAGCGGTGTTCAGTCGGGTGGCGTGAAAATGATTCCCATAGAGACGCCGGTTGGGAAGTTCAACGTATGGACAAAAAAGTTTGGCAACAATCCGAAGATTAAAGTTTTGTTGTTGCATGGGGGCCCGGGCGGAACCCATGAAGGATTTGAAAGCTTTGAGAGCTTCTTTCCGAAAGAAGGGTTTGAGTTTTATGAATATGATCAGCTGGGCTCGATGCTCAGTGACCACCCCACCGACAGCAGCCTCTGGACCACCGAGCGCTTTGTGGAAGAAGTAGAGCAGGTTAGAAAAGCCCTGGGGATGAATAAAGACAACTTCTATGTACTCGGCCACAGCTGGGGCGGCATACTGGCGCTGGAATATGCGCTCAAGTACCAAGACAATATCAAGGGACTTGTGATCAGCAATATGGTGAGCAGCATTCCAACATATGTTGCATATGCCAACAATGTATTGGCGAAACAAATGGACCCGAAAATTGTGGACACCATTAGACTGCTGGAATCGAAAAAACAATATACAAATCCACGCTACATGGAGATTCTGGTGCCAAATTATTATGAGAAACATCTATGTCGTGCGCTGCCTTGGCCGGAACCGGTTACGCGCTCGTTTTCACATATCAACCAAGAGATATATATTATGATGCAGGGCCCTTCAGAATTTGGTGCCAGCGGAAGATTGCTCAACTGGGATAGAAGCAAAGACCTGCCCAAGATCAAAGTGCCCACCCTCACGATTGGTGGACAACACGACACGATGGATCCCGAACACATGAAGTGGATGTCAACGCAGGTGCAGAAGGGACGATATTTGTATTGTCCGGACGGAAGTCACTGCTCTATGTGGGATGATCAGCCGCATTATTTTCCCGGACTGATCAGCTTCATTAAAGACGTGGATGCGGGTAAAATGTAAGGGTTCCTGTTCATCCGAAAAATAGGTGTTTTCACCGAATTTGTTGCCGTTGCTTTTTCACTTCCAACGAATTGGTTAGCTTTAGTGTTACCCAAATCGTTCCTTATGCTTAAAAAAACACTGCCCCTGCTGTTGTTGCTGCTATTCGGCCGCCAGCTTCAGGCGCAAGAAACCTTCCCCGTAAACGGCGTTGCCGATGGCCGGGAAAAATGTTATGCGTTTACCAACGCCACCATTGTAAAAGAATCGGGCACCACGCTCACCAATGCAACCCTTGTGGTGCGTGATGGAAAAATTGTAGCAGTAGGGGCGCAGGGGATTGCGCTGCCGAAAGATGCGGTGGTCATCGACTGCAAGGACAAATACATTTATCCTTCTTTTATTGACATTTATACTGACTATGGCGTTTCCGGATCGCAACGTGATCCGGCAGCATTGCGAGCGGGATTCAACTTCAATGCGCCCTCACAAATCACTTCCAACACAAAAGGCGCTTATGGATGGAACCAGGCCATTCGGCCGGAAACCGATGCCGCACGACTCTTCGTGGCCGATGACAGCAAAGCAAAAATCTGGCGCGAGCTGGGCTTCGGTACAGTACTCACCCATAGTAAGGATGGAATAGCCCGCGGTGCAGGCGCCGTTGTGACACTTGCAAGCGAAAGAGAAAACAGTATTATAGTAAAAGACCGCGCCACTGCTCACTATTCATTTAATAAAGGAAGCTCGCAACAAAGTTATCCCAGTAGCATCATGGGCAGCATCTCCCTGCTGCGCCAAACCTACCTGGATGCCCTCTGGTATAAAACCAATTCGGCAAAAGAAGGAGTAAACCACTCCCTGAAAGCGTGGAACGAGCTACAAGGATTGCCACAGGTTTTTGAAGCAGAAGATAAGTGGAACGATATCCGCGCAGCGAAAATTGCTGCTGAATTTGGAGTGAAATATATCATCAAAGGTGGAGGCAATGAATACCAGCGCATCGCAGAAATTGCCGCATTGCAATCACCGATGATACTCTCCCTGAACTTTCCTGCCGCCATGGACGTGGAAGACCCCATCGATGCGCGTGCCGTTTCTATTGCAGATATGAAACACTGGGAAATGGCCCCCGGCAATCCGGCGGCGATGGAAAAGGCCGGTATCAGCTTTTGTCTCACCGTTGCAGACCTCAGAGACCCAAAAACATTTTACAGCAACCTGCGCAAAGCCATCGAAGCAGGGTTGAGCGAGAGCAAAGCAATGGATGCGTTAACCAAAACGCCCGCTACTTTATTGGGCATCTATGATAAAGTGGGCAGCCTCGAAGCCGGTAAACTCGCCAACTTCATCATTACCAGCGGTCCGGTATTCGCAGAGAAAACAACCATACTGCAAAACTGGATACAAGGAAATAAATATGGCGTGAAAGAAGATGTATGGAACGATGTGAAAGGTATCTATGCCCTGAGCATTTCCGGCGAGGGCGGTACAAACAACTATACGCTTGATGTTAAGGGTGCGGCGGTAGCCAACGTAATTGGCAAAGATACGCTCACCGGAAAATTCAGCCACGATGGCAAGCTGGTAAAGCTAAGCTTTGCCACACAGGCACCCAGAAGACCTGGCGGTGGTGGTGGCATGGGCCGCATTCCCGCCTCGTATCGCCTGAGCGGCGTCGCCAATGGCAACACCTGGAATGGAATGGGTGAAGATACCGCCGGCAACAAAGTAACCTGGACAGCCACCTGGACGAGCGCTGCGGCAACAACGGCAGGAACCGATAGTTCGAGAAAGAGACCCTCGTTTGCGGGTAGGACAGGAAAAGTGCAGTATCCATTTAATGGCTATGGCTGGGAAGAAGCGCCGAAACAGGAAAACCTCTTGATAAAAAATGCCACCGTTTGGACGAACGAAAAAGAAGGGAAACTGGAGGGTGCTGATGTGTTAATCAAGAACGGAAAGATTGTCAAAGTAGGTAAAAACCTTAGGGAAGAGGGTGCCCGCATCATCGACGCCACCGGAAAACATGTAACCGCGGGCGTAATCGACGAACACTCACACATTGCTGCTGCTTCCATCAACGAAGGCGGACAGTCCGTTACATCTGAGGCGCGCATCGCCGACAACCTAAACCCCGAAGACATAAATATATATAGACAACTCAGCGGCGGTGTTACCTCCTCACATATCCTGCATGGCTCGGCCAATACAATTGGCGGACAAACACAGCTTATCAAGTTGCGCTGGGGGGCAAATGCTGACGACCTCGTGTTCAAGGACTGGGATCCCTTCATCAAATTCGCGCTGGGTGAAAATGTGAAGAGAACTACTTCCATCAACAACAATCGCTTCCCCGATACAAGAATGGGCGTGGAACAAATTTTGACCGACGCCTTCACGCGTGCCCAGGATTATGAAAAAGCAATGAAGGCGAATTCGGCGACCACGCGCAGAGACCTCGAACTCGAGGCCCTGGTAGAGATACTCAATAAAAAGCGCTTCATCACCTGTCACTCGTATGTGCAAAGCGAAATCACCGCGGCCATGCGCGTGGGAGAAAAGTTCGGCGTGACCTTTAATACGTTCACCCACATTATGGAAGGATATAAGGTAGCTGATAAAATGAAAGCGCACGGATCAACGGCATCTACTTTTTCTGACTGGTGGTATTATAAAGTGGAAGTGACCGACGCCAACGCTTATAATGCGGCCATCATGCATAAAGTGGGATTGAACGTTTGTATCAACTCCGACGACGCCGAAATGGCACGACGCCTGAACCAGGAGGCCGGCAAGGCCGTTCGTTATGGGGGCGTGGCGGAAGAAGATGCTTTAAAGATGGTGACGCTGAATCCGGCGAAGGCGCTGCACGTAGACAACCGGGTGGGAAGCCTAAAAGCCGGCAAGGATGCAGACGTCGTAATCTGGAGCAATCATCCGCTGAGTATTTATGCCAAAGCAGAAAAAACAATAGTTGATGGCATTGTTTATTTCGATCGCGAGAAAGACATGGAGCAGCGCAAAAAGATTGCCGCAGAGCGATTCCGCCTGACACAAAAAATGATTGGTGAAAAAAGAGCCGGCGGTCCTATACGTCCAGCCGAACCGAGTTGGCAGATATTGCTGGGCTGTGGCGACCACGAGCACAAAGACGGCATTTTCACCATCGACGCCGAAGACATCCAATCACAACAATAATCATCTGCTGCAATTAGCAGAACATCTATAAAAGAATGTGTATGAAAAAGTTTATAAGTGCATGCTGGTTAAGCTGTCTCCTGCTTCCGGCAATGGCCCAGGAAGTGATCTATCCCGCACAAGCGTTTAAGGGAAAGACCTTCATAACAAATGGCACCATCCACGTGGGCAACGGAACAGTAATTGACAAGGGTAACGTTGTTATCAGCGAAGGAAAAATTATTTCGGTCAGCGCTGCCGCTGTTGCTCCCGGCAACAACGACCGCATGATTGACGCCGCAGGGAAACACGTATATCCGGGATTGATTCTCGCTAATTCGGATATCGGGTTGAAAGAAATTGCCAATGGCGTGCGTGCCAGCAATGATTTTAGCGAGCTGGGTGAATTCAATAGCAACATAAGATCCATTGTTGCCTACAATACCGACTCACGTGTGCCGGCCGTTTTGCGTAGCAATGGTATTCTTCTGGCGAATGTGGCGCCCCAGGGTGGCGTTATCAGCGGAAGCTCTTCCGTGGTGCAGCTCGATGCATGGAATTGGGAAGACGCAGCCTACCAGACAGATGGCGGGATGCATATTAATCTGCCCAGCTTCATTAGCCGTGGCGGCGGTCGTCGTTTTGGTGGCTTCCCCGGGTTCCCGGGAGCCGGCGGCGCTGATGCCGGCAGTAATTCAGCTAGCGAAAAAGTAGAAGAAATCAAATCGTTTTTTCGTCAGGCAAAGGCATATCTCCAGGAAGCCACGCACACCGCAGTGAATCTCAAATTTGAGTCCATGCGTCCGCTGCTGGAGAAGAAACAAAAATTATTCGTTCATGGTGATCAGGTAAAGCAAATGCTGATAGCGATCGACTTTGCTAAAGAATTCGGCGTAGAGGTTGTAATCGTAGGCGGCAGCGAGAGCTTTCAGATGGCCGACCTGCTCAAGGCCAACAACATTGCAGTGATACTCGACCAGTGCCTCAACCTGCCCGCACTTGAAGATGATGACATCGACCAGCCCTTTAAAACGCCGGCTGCACTGCAAAAAGCAGGTGTGCTCTTTTGCATCAACGATGATGACGCCAATACACGCTATAGGAACCTGTCTTATAATGCGGGTATTGCCGCTACTTTTGGTCTTACCAAAGAAGAAGCCTTGAGTGCCATAACGCTGAATGCCGCAAAAATTTTAGGCATCGAAAAAATAACAGGCAGCCTCGAAGTAGGTAAAGATGCCAATATAGTCGTTAGCGACGGCGATCTGCTCGACCCAAAAAGCAGCACCGTTAGTCATATTCTAATTCAGGGACGCATGACAAGCCTCGACAACAAACAAAGACAACTCTACGAAAGGTATAAACACAAGTATTCCTTGAAATAATCGATTTCCCTCTTCGGGTGGTGACAAATAGCAAGCCGCGCTTCATCGTGCGGCTTGCTGCTTTTTATATGCGCGGTGTCAAGACAGTCCCTTCCTTTCATTACCTTTAAGGCATGGAAAAAAAGCTATTCCTGCTCGACGCCTTAGCGCTGGTATATCGTGCCTACTATGCCCTGATTCGTGCTCCGCGCATCACTTCGCGCGGCAAAAATACCAATGCACAATTCGGTTTTACCAACACCCTGTTCGAGTTGATCAACAAAGAAAAGCCCACCCACCTCGCCGTATGTTTTGATACGCACGCTCCTACTGAAAGACATACCGACTTCGCGGACTATAAATCGAACAGGCAAGAGGCGCCCGAAGACCTGCTCGCCTCTTTACCCGATATCAAAAAAATTATTCAGGGCTTCAATATTCCGGTGGTTGAACTGGATGGATATGAAGCCGACGACGTAATTGGTACCGTTGCATGGCAAGCCGCCGATCTTGGATATCATGTGTATATGGTTACCTCCGATAAGGATTACGGACAGTTGTTGATTCACCCACATGTATATATATATAAGCCCGCCTCCGCCGGTGGCGCAGAAGAAATTCTCACAGCAGAAAAGATCTGTGAAAAATGGGATATTAAACGCGTTGAGCAGGTAATAGATATGCTCGGATTGATGGGAGACGCCGTTGATAATATTCCCGGCATCGCGGGTATTGGCGAAAAAACCGCCGCCAAGCTGCTGAAGGAATACGATTCGCTGGAAAACGTGCTGGCACATGCCGACGAAATCAAGGGGGCCCTCGGAGAAAAAGTGCGCAAGGGAAAAGCAGATGCCATCATGAGCAAAAAGCTGGCAACCATTATTACTACTGTTCCGGTTGCCTTTCACGAAGAAGATTATCGCCTGAAAGAATGGAACAAAGAACTACTGACAGAGGTCTTCACAGAGCTGGAGTTCAAAACCCTGGGCAAAAGAATTTTGGGCGACGCCTTCAACGCTTTTCAAACAGCGCCCAAGGCCGTTCAAACAAATCTGTTTGGCGAAGTCACCGAAAGCAGTAGCACCAAAAAAGAGGCGCCGGCAGAAACGGCACAAGGCCTGTTAGCAGAGAATAACATACACAATACGCAGCACCATTACACCCTGATAGAAAACAAAGAAGCGCTACGCGGACTGATAACCATGCTGTCCACAATAAAGGAAATTTGTTTCGACACAGAAACCACCGAACTCGATGCCAATGAGGCAGAAATCGTGGGTATGAGCTTTTCCTATAAAAAGGGCGAGGGGTATTATGTTCCCTGTTCTTCGAAACAGGAGGAGCTGGAAGAAACACTCGAAATAATTCGTCCGCTCTTTGAACGCACGGATGTTACCTGGGTGGGACACAACCTAAAATACGATTTGCTCGTTTTAAAGTGGCTGGGCATTGTGCCAAAAGGAGAGATGTTTGATACGATGTTGGCGCATTATCTTATTGATCCCGAAGGGCGCAGAAGTATGGACTACCTTAGTGCGCGCTACCTTGGTTATGAACCGGTGCACATTGAAGAGCTGATTGGAAAGAAGGGAAAGTCGCAAGGCAGCATGCGCGACGTAGATACCGAAAAGATAAAAGAATATGCCGTAGAAGATGCAGACATCACCCTGCAACTCAAAAGCGTATTTGTTCCCGAGCTCTCTACAAAAAAAGTAGACCGCGTTTTCAACGAGGTAGAAAACCCATTGGTGCGCGTGCTTACCGACATGGAGTTTGAGGGGGTGCGTGTCGACGTTCCTTTCCTGAATGAATACAGCCACTTGTTGGAAACAGAAGCTAAAAAATGCGAGGAATCTGTTTACAAGCAGGCGGGTGTGCGCTTCAACCTGGCTTCGCCCAAGCAGCTGGGGGAAGTGTTGTTTGAGAAATTGCAAGTAGATCCGAAGGCTAAAAAAACCAAGACGGGACAATATGCTACGGGGGAAGATGTTTTACAGAAATTGGCGGCACAAAACCCGATCGTCGCTGATATTTTAAGTTTCCGAGAGCTCACGAAGCTTCGTAGCACCTATGTAGATGCGTTACCGGAAATGATCAACAGCAAAACCGGACGCGTTCATACCTCCTATGCACAGGCGGTGGCTGTAACAGGCCGACTCAGTAGCAACAACCCCAATTTGCAAAATATTCCAATTCGCAGTGATCGTGGAAGGGAAATCAGGAAGGCATTTATTCCGCGCGAAGACGGGCGCGTGCTGGTAAGTGCAGACTATTCACAAATAGAGTTGCGCATTGTTGCTTCTATGAGTGGCGATGCCAATATGTGTGAAGCGTTTCGGCTAGGAAAAGACATCCACACGGCTACTGCAGCGCGGGTATTTGGCGTGGCCGAAGAAGAAGTGACTAAAGAAATGCGCTACAAAGCCAAGAGTGTAAACTTCGGTATAATTTACGGGCAGGGCGCATTCGGTCTGGCAGAAAACCTGGGCATTTCTAAAACGGAAGCGAAAGAAATCATCGACAATTATAAGAAAGAGTTCTCCGGTATTACGCGATACATGGATGATGTGGTACAATATGCACAAAAAAATGGTTATGTAGAAACACTGATGGGCAGAAAACGCTGGCTCAAAGATATCAACTCCGCTAACTTTACAGTACGTGGTTTTGCCGAACGGAACGCAATTAACTCACCTATTCAGGGAACTGCTGCCGACATGATCAAGCTAGCGATGATAGGCATACACCGTGAGATGAAGCAGCGTCGCATGAAATCGGCAATGATTCTGCAGGTTCACGATGAATTGGTTTTCGATGCCGTGGAGGAAGAGTTGGATGTGCTAAAGCCGCTGATCTTATCTGGTATGAAAGAAGCGCTGATTTTGCCGAATAACGTGCCCGTTGAAGCGGCACTTGGGGCGGGCCACAACTGGCTGGAAGCACACTAATACTATCATATGCAAGACAACGAAGCAACCATACGCCGGTTTTATACGGCCTTTCAAAAAAGAGACAGCGCAGAGATGGGCCGCTGCTATGCGGAAAATATAGTTTTCAGCGATCCGGTTTTTGGCTGGCTGGAAGGTGAGGAGGTGAGGAAAATGTGGGATATGCTTTGTAAGCGCGGCAGAGATCTGCAAATTACTATTGGCCAGATCGAGTTGTTAGATGAGGAATATGCCACCTGTGCGTGGGAGGCCCGTTATGTTTTTTCGGGAACCGGGAATCGAGTGGTAAATAAGGTCAAGGCACACATGCGCCTTCGGGATGGACTAATTATAGAACACTCCGACGCCTTCGACCTTTATCGCTGGTGCAGACAGGCATTGGGATGGAAAGGCTGGCTGCTGGGGTGGACGCACTTTCTGCAAAAAAGGGTTCAACGACAAGCGCTTGCCTCCTTAGAAAAATATATGAGCAATTGTTAACCATTTGCTCACCCTGAGCGTTTTATTCAAAACTATCTTTACGGCATGAATTGGGAATTCTATTTTAAACAGATGTGGCTGATTGGTGGTCGCTATAGTTTTTTTGCCGGACTCGCTTTTGTGTTATTCTATATCCTCTTCCGGCGCAAGTGGTTATATAAAAAAATACAGCTCCGCTTTCCGGAGAACAAAGATTACCTGCGCGAGTTTGCCTACTCTATGCTGACGATTTTCATTTTCGCGACGGTTACTTATCCCCTTATTGCTGTTCCTTCCATTGCAAAATATACAACGCGCTATGCGGAAATAGCTGAATATGGCTGGACTTACTACTTTTTGCTCTTTCCGGTGTTGTTTGTAATGCACGACACTTATTTCTACTTCGCACACCGCGTGATGCACCATAAAAAATTATTTAACCTGTTTCACCTGGTACATCATAAATCGACGAATCCCAGTCCCTGGGCTGCTTATGCCTTTCATCCGCTGGAAGCGCTGGTCGAGGTGGGCATCGTTGTCTTGTTTTTGTTTACGGTGCCGATACACAAAACCCACCTGATGTTATTCTTCCTAATGATGATTGTATACAATGTGTACGGTCATCTTGGTTATGAATTATATCCCAGGGGCTTTCACAAGACCCGCGTTGGCAGGTGGATCAACACGTCGGTGAATCACAACCAGCATCACCAATACTTTAAGGGAAACTATGGTTTATATTTTCTGTTCTGGGACAGGGTATTGGGTACGATACGGGAAGACTACGATACACGTTATGTAGACGCAACTACGCGAACCAAGTAAATTCCGGTACTTTATTTTTTCTTATAAACGGGAACCGTGCTGCAGGGCTCTCCGAAGAAAATGCTTTTCGCTTCCGGGCGGAGTCGTTGTGTAATAGCAACATATATCGCTTCGGGAATACTCTTCTCGCCACAGCCTTTCACAACAACACGTTGACCTGAATAGTCCTTTGGATTTATAGTGGCAATATTGCGAAGAAAGAGGGCTTCTCTAACTTGATCTTCGTTCCCTTTTATGATAAAGCTTGCATAGGGCTCGAGTGCAGATGCCACCAGCATATAGGCCCAAAGCGGGATAATGGCATCGGCTGAACAATCGATTCCAACAGCACAATCCTGATAAACACTCCAGTCGGTATGTTGCAATGCTGCGCGGAAATCTTTTTCTTTCAGAATCAGACCCATGAATAAGTGGTCTTTCAGATCAAAAATTCGAATAGCTTCGGTCGGATAAAATTCCGCCGGATCAAGGGTAATGAGTCCACTTTCTGCTACTTTATTTACAAACGGTTCTTCCATGTTACTGCAGGTAGCACAAAATTAATGGTTGTTTCGACGCTTTTGTTTCGGAATAGGTAAAAATAAAGGCCCGGTGTTGCCGGGCCTGGGATAAATTAAATCGATCAGTTATTAATTAAACTGAAATCGGTTGTCTTTGATTTTGGCGGCCTTGCGCAGGGCGTCCTGGCTGCGGAATGAACCTGAGCGGAGCATTTGCAGCAGGCTCTGCTTAAAGCTATCCTGATCCTGCATGGATGGGCGAGCGCCTGCGGACTCAGGCTGAATAGCAAACACACCGGTGGTTCCGCGAATCGGGGTGCTGGTTTTGCCGAGTAGTGTTTTGTTGAAGGCGGCGCCGACAACTGCGGGTTCGTTTCCGATACCGGAAATAAAGGGAGCTGAGAAAAAGAGGGTATCTGCTTTTTGAACCGGCGCTTCACTGTTTTTAGAGATCTCTGCCAGCGTTGTTCCTTTGAACTTCTTAGTAACTATCACATCGGCTTTCTTCTCATTACGCACCAGGTTTTCCACGAGGGGCTTTGCTTCCGAAACTGCCATCGTTCCCTTGGGGAATACGCCGTTGATCAAGGCAACAATAACCTGATCTCCGATAGAGGTAGGCTCAGATATATCGCCCACATCGTTTTGGTAAACCCAGCGCACCATAGTCCGAGATTGTCCCAGTGTGCCCAATACATAATCACTTTGTCTGATCTCTGATACACTTTGAAGTGGTTTCTTCAAGCGAGTGGCTTCATCGGCGAACTGACGTGCATTCTTGGCGGCTGCCATGAATTGCGCAGCTGCAGTTGCAGCTGCTGCTTCTGTTTCTGTTCCGGCCAAAATTGGTTTTGCGAGGTAGGCTATCTTATAGGCAGGATTCGGATTTTTTTGTCCCAGCACTTCCATGTAGTGGTAGCCAAAATCGGTCTTTACGACACCTTTTGTTCCGACAGGTTTATCGAAAGAAAATTCATTGAATTCCGCCACCATTTGTCCTTGTGGGAAAAATTCATATACGCCTCCTTTGTCTTTACTTCCTCCGTCATCTGAGTAACGTGTACACAGGGCATTAAAGTCTGCTCCGGTTATGATTGCATTTCTGATACTATCAGCCAATTGCATGGCCGTACTATCATTTCTGATTGGTGTTCCGGTTCTGGCATCATTAAAACCAATAAGTATGTGCCGTACTTTAGCGCTATCCGGCCATGTTTTTGTTGCAATCATTTTAGCCATCACGTAATTACCACCATCTATATAAGGCCCGTATACCTGACCAACGGGGATGCGCACCAGTGTATCTTTATTGGGTTGTTGTATTCTACTTTTGCTGAAATAACTATTGTAGTAAGGAAGAGCTGAAGAATTTTTTGCCAGAAATAAGCCAGGGTCATTACTGGTTACAAAACTATCTTTAAGCGCTATCAACTCATTATATACATTGGCAGAGTCAGTGGAGGAGGGGGCAGCACTAAAAGCAACATAGGTAATGTTCCGCGTTTCTTCCAGCTTCTGGTATTCGTTCGCATGTTTCTTCACATAAGCCGCAATATCATCATCCGTCACTTTTACAGCAGAATCAGGAAGAGCAGTGTAAGGATAATAAACAAAAGAAATGGCTGCAATGCTGTTGTTATCTGATTGTTGTTTTTCAACCAGCCACTTTGGCAAGTAGGAACTTTGTAATAACAAAGACTGGTATTTTATACGCAGGATTCTTTCAACTGCGGGATTAATATAAGCGGTATTCAGTAATCTTACTTGCTCAACATTTTTACTGCGCTTCGATTCAGCAATAAATTGCCGGGCTCGGGCAGCGTTAAATTCACCTGTCGTAGCGTCAGTGAATTCATTTTTTAGGGGTGAATTAGGTCCAAACAAAAGATCTGATAACTCTTTTGGAGAAACAATTATTCCCAGTTGATCGTATTGCTCTTTCAGCAGCAGCTGATCTACTTCCTGGCTCCACAATTGTTCCATTAACTCCTCACGGGGGCCTCCCTGACCCTGCGCCATTGTTTCCAGGTCTTTTAATTTTTCATCAAAACTGGCTTTCATGATCTGCTGACCATTCACTTCGCCTAAAACGTTGGTATTAGAAAAAACACCTCCGCCCTGGCGAACACCGTCCTGTAAAATAAAAGCAACCAAGGCCAGGGCAATGATCGCGAAAATAACCCAGGCACCTTTATCACGGATTCCTTGAATAATAGACATAATAAAATATTATAATTTAATAGCTTTTCCGGCTACGGGAGGGCAAAAATAATGTATTCGCCGTTCCCCACAAACTAGAGTAAAAAAAGGGTTGTTAGCTAATTTTTTTAGAAAGGAGGGGTATAGCGATAATTTATCCACTATTCTCTGTTTAAAAATAAAAAAAACGGTGGAAAAAGCGAGAACGCTAGCTCTTTTATGTGGAGTCAGGGTCGGATAAAAAAGAAAGAAAAATGATGAAGCTGAAAAAGGGAGTAATTTATCCCCGTTAATTAACCGTGAGGCTTCTGTGAATTACTTTTTTGTCAGCTGGGAAAAGATCTAACAGATTTCTGTTAATAAGTCCGAAAACGTACGTCCTCTGATAGTTATACTTGTCGCAAATTGTGAATTTTCTGTGGATAGTTGAAACAGATAAATGGGGAAAGATTGAATATACACGAATTAACACGCGTAATAGTAATAATTGGTTTTAAATAAATATAGATTATTAAATACTACGGCAGTAATCCACATCGTCTCTTCTTTTTAAACTCATACAAAGCCATTAGTTTTACAAAAAAGAATCAGGAATATGTTAGTCGAAAATTCGCTTCTCCCCCCGGCAGGTTTTTTAGATATTCCTGTAGACCCCAACATAGATATTTTTGCTGAGATCGAGCGTTTAAAAAAAGAAAAAAACGCTGTGATCCTGGCGCACTATTATCAGGAGGCAGATATTCAAGATGTGGCAGATTACATTGGCGACAGTCTAGGTTTAGCACAACAGGCCAGTAAAACCGAAGCAGACATCATTCTTTTTGCCGGCGTTCATTTTATGGCAGAGACGGCAAAAATTCTCAATCCCACCAAAAAAGTAATTGTGCCTGATTGGAAAGCTGGTTGCTCGTTGGCAGACAGTGCACCTCCTGCTCTTTTCCGCCAGTTCAAAGAAAAACATCCCGATCACATCGTTATTTCGTATATCAATTGCACCGCTGAAATAAAGGCATTAAGCGATATTATTTGTACCAGTAGTAACGCAATCAACATTATTGAAAGTGTCTCTCCAGAACAACCCATTCTCTTTGCTCCGGATAAAAATCTAGGGGCTTATCTGAATAAAAAAACAGGAAGGGATATGTTACTATGGGATGGGGCTTGTATGGTTCATGAAATTTTTAGCCACGAAAAAATAGTACGATTAAAAGTTCGACATCCGGAGGCAAAGATCATTGCTCATCCGGAATGTGAAGAGGTTGTATTGGCGGAAGCTGATTTTATTGGAAGTACTACACAGCTATTAAAATTCGCTCAAACCGATAATGCCACCTCTTTTATTGTGGCAACGGAGGCAGGAATTTTACACCAAATGCAAAAATCTTCACCTGAAAAAACATTTATTCCGGCACCTCCTAATAATTTGTGCGCTTGTAATGAATGTCCGCATATGAAATTAAATACCTTAGATAAACTCTACAATGCATTGTTGTATGAGTTACCGGAAATCCAACTGGAAGAATCGTTGCGGCTGGCGGCAAAAATTCCAATGGACAGGATGATGGAGATCAGTAAAAAAGCCGGGTTGGTAGGATAAATATAAAAAAATGAAAAAGCTACTTCTCTTCCTTCTTTTATTTTCAACACTACTAGGGAAAGCTCAAAATTTTTCTGCAGCAGCAGTAGATACCTTAGTAGAAAAAGTAATGGCTTCTTTCCGTGTACCTGGTATCGCCGTTGGTGTAGTAAAAGATGGAAAGATTATACATGCAAAAGGATATGGCGTTCGTTCACTACAAACCAAACAAATAACCACCCCCAACACATTATTTGGTATCGCATCTAACAGTAAAGCATTTACTGCTGCGGCTCTCGGAATTCTGGTAGAACAAGGTAAAATAAAATGGGATGATCTGGTTCGTGATTATATTCCCGAGTTTAAATTATATGATCCTTATGTTACAGAACATTTTACAATTAAAGACTTACTGACTCATCGGAGTGGTATGGGATTAGGAGCCGGAGATCTTATGTTCTTTCCTGATTCCAGCGACTTTACTTTGAAAGATATCATTCATAATCTTCGTTATTTACCTCAGGAATCTGAGTTCAGAACGAAGTATGATTATGATAATAATCTTTATATCGTTGCCGGAGAAGTGATTGCACGCGTTTCCGGTTTATCCTGGGATGATTTTGTAGAGAGGAATATTTTTCAACCACTCGGAATGAAAACAAGCGCTGGATCTTTTGAGCGTCTTACTAAGCGCGAGGATGTGATAGATGCACATGCTCCTGTGGAAGGAGAAGTTAAAGTGATTCCAAGAAATACATTGCGCGTAGGACACGCTGCCGGCGGAATTTATTCTAATATCTACGATTTATCAGCCTGGTTGATATGTTTAATGAACAAAGGAACTTCCGCTGAGGGAAAGCGAATTTTATCTGAAGAAACGGTTAAAGAATTATGGTCGCCACAAACTATTATTCCTGTTTATAATCCGGGAGTATATTCTGTTCATTTTTCTGCCTATGGCCTGGGCTTCTTTTTGTCAGACACTAAAGGAAAACTGCAAGCAACGCATACCGGAGGCTTAGAGGGGATGGTAACGCAGATTACCATGATTCCTGAAATAAAACTGGGAATTATTGTTTTAACCAATCAGCAGGAAGGAGCAGCATTCGTGGCTATTTCCAATAGCATAAAAGATAAATTTTTAGGACCAACCGGCATCGATTGGCCAACCAGATTATTAGCAAATAGAAAAAACGAAATTGACGGAGCAAAAAAAATAACCGATTCTGTTGAAGCAGCAATCAAAAAGGCGATTCAGGCCTCATCACAAAACTGGAAACCCTTTATTGGAACGTATCGTGATCCCTGGATGGGAGAGGCATTTATACAAGAAAAAGACGGACAACCCTGGTTACAGATGAAGCGCTCTCCGAAATTAACCGGAAGATTATTTCCCTATAAAGGAACAACGATGGTGGTGCGCTGGAATGATCGGAGTATGGACGCAGATGCTTTTGTCAATTTTGCACTCGATGAAGAGGGAAAAGCGAAAAGCATTCGCATGCGGGCAATATCTCCACTCACCGACTTCAGTTACGATTTTCACGACCTCCGCTTTCAGCGAGTTGACAAAGACTAAACCGTGTAGCCCTTGTTTTTAATTGGGAGGGAGCGAATGCGTACGCCTGTAGCAGCGGCTATTGCATTCATAAGTGCTGGCATCACCGAGGGTACACTGGTTTCACCGGCGCCGCCGGGCTCTCGAGAACTTTCTACTACATGTATTTCAAGGGCAGGCACATCGGGTAAACGGCAAACCTGAAAATCATAAAAACTACTTTCCTGCACAGCTCCGCTTGCAACCGTTATCTCACTTTTTAAAACTGCACTTAAACCCCAAACAAATCCGCCTTCTACCTGGTTCCTGAAACCATCCACATCAATAACAGTTCCCACATCGGTTGCAACAATAGCGCGGTGAATGGTAATTTTCTTATCCTTATTTACACTCACTTCAAATGCGTGAGCAGTATATGCCTTGGCGTGATTATAAAAACAACAGGCAATACCCAGACCCCGGCCGGCAGCTCTTTTTTTCTTCCATTCCATTTTTTCAGCCGCCAAAGAAATAACCGCTGCCAACCGATTGGGCTCATAAAGAGCACCACCCTTGATTTTTCCGGCCGGCATATTTTTAAGCAAAGACAACCGGTATTCAACCGGATCTACCCCAGCCTTTTTGGCCAACTCATCAACAAAACATTCTATTACCACATTATTATAAGTGAAGTTTACCGCCCGCCACCATCCTTCCACCACCGGTGAATCTGTTCTGCTTACGGCACTTCGCAGCGAAGGAATATTATAATACATATCTCCTGCACCGCCGCCCTCCGCTTCCATCGACAACCAGTTTTTGTTTCCCTTCATTCCCAATAAAAAATCAGCCACCGGGGCAATCGCAATTTTGTGTTGCCAGGCGACGGGCCTTTTATCCTCACCCAGCTTGGCACTCAGCTGATGTGTAGAAGCGGGCCGATAGTTATCGAATTTCATATCATCTTCCCTGGTGAACATTAGCTGCACGGGGCCCGTTATTTGATGTGCCACTTGCATAGCTTCTGCGCTGTAATCTGCCCCCAGCCTTCTTCCAAAACCGCCACCCATTGGCATAAGATGAATGAAAACATCTTTGGGGGTTAAGCCAAAAAATTTGGCTGCCACGGTTGCCGTTTTTCCCGGATTTTGAAAACCACCCCATAACTCAAACTTCCCTTCTTTGAATTCAGCAATACAATTCAGGGGCTCCATAGCCGCATGCGCAACAAAAGGGATTTGAAAACTGGCAGTTATCCAATCCTTTTCTGTTGGCGGCAACTCGGAAACTGTATTTCCCTTTTCATCATATACAACATCGGGAGCTTTTTGCAACCGGACCGCCTGCTCGGAAAAATAACTAGCAGAGGTTTTTTTTAATGCCCCGACAGGGTAGCTCCACTCAACCTTCAGCTGCCGTTGTGCCTGCAGCGCTGCCCATCTGTTTTTTGCAACAATGGCAACGCCACTTCTGGTTTCAAGCTGGCTGCCCATTTCTTTCATCTCAAACAACTTCACCAACCCATCTATCTTGCTAACGGAAGATTCATCCCATGACGTAACTTTTCCGCCCATAACCGGACACCGAACAATAACGGCATATAACATGCCGGGTTGTTTTAAGTCCAGCCCATATTTTAATTTTCCGGTGATAATTTCCTTTAGGTTACTTTTTTTGATGCCCGTTTTTCCTATCAGTGAAAAGTCTTTGTAATTTTTTAGTGCAGGATCTTTGGGTACCGGGAGCGCCGAAGCTTTTGTAATCAGGTCTTTGTATGCGATCGACTGATTGGTGATGGTGTTGATGACGCGGCTTTTTTGAGCCCTGCAATTGTCGGGTGAAATACCCCACTCCGCAGCAGCTGCCGAAATCAACATCTCCCTGGCAGCAGCACCTGCCTTGCGCAGGGGCGTATATTCATACAAAACGCTGGTGCTTCCGCCCGTGGAATAATTGAACTTTCCTCCTGCAACAAAAGGAAGGGCCTCTGCCACAACGCTGTTTAGGTCTGCTTCCAGCTCTTCGGCTACAATCAGGGGTAAAGACGTCTGTACGCCCTGGCCCATTTCCTGCTTGTACACATAGACAATGATTTTTCCATCGGAACAAAGCTTAATAAGCGGACTGGGTTGAAAACAAGCCGGACCCTCATTTGCAAGCGCCGACACGGGCAGAAACTGAGACAACACCCACCCGCCGGACAAATAAGAACCGAGTTGTATAAAGCTTCTTCTTTTCATGTGATTATTTTTTATTCAACTCCGATGCGCGGAGAACGGCTTTTTTGATTCGTGCATAAGTTCCGCAGCGACAAACAAGTCCTGCAAACGCTTCGTCAATTTGTTCTTCGCTCGGTTGAGGATGCTGTTGTAGCAACGCAACGGTCGTCATGATTTGACCAGATTGACAATAACCACACTGGGGCACGTTCAGGTCGGTCCAGGCGCGCTGAACAAGGTGAGTTCCTTCTTCGCTCAACCCCTCGATCGTGGTCACCTCCTTGCCTGTACAGGCCGAAGCCGGATATTGACAGGAGCGAACGGGCTTGCCATTAATCAGCACGGTGCAGGCGCCACAAGAGCCAACACCACAACCATATTTTGTACCGGTGAGGTCAAGCGAATCGCGCAGGGCCCAAAGCAGGGGCATGTCGGTCGGAACATCTACTGTTTGAGATTTCCCGTTAATAGAAAGTTGATATGCAGGCATAAGAAGGAAGATGGTAACACCTAAAAATACGAAAAACAAGCGGAGCCGCGCTTGCTTTTGTCTAGGAGCGAGACGACAAAAAATGCAGCCGGCCGTTTAAAGCCTTGTGCTGCTAAAATAAGTCGTTCGTGCACCAGCCAGTCATAGGCGTTCATTGGAGGGAGAAACAGCACGGTCTCGGTTGTAGACATTGTTACTATGAACGCACAGCCGCTCAGGGAATGAGCAACGAAAAAAATCTGGTGGAACAGAACGCCATATAGTATTTTGTTTCCTTTCGCCAAAAAAATACCCCACCCAAAACCTGTCGATGCTGCTGTCATGCGCCACAGCAGATATCGCAGCGGCAGAGCCCGCCGGGGATAAAAATTAAAACCAGCGGGGCGAAAACCGATCATTCAAATGGCAGCCTGAATTTTGAACGAAAACCGCGCGGATATTTTATCTCGAATACGAGTAGACGTAAGCAGAATAAAGTAAATTGCTGCAAATCAGTCGCACATGAAAAAGCAGCACCTTATTCTTTGTCTACTTCTAACGCTTTCTTTTGCCGTCTGCGCGCAGCGCACGCAGAAACCACCGTTGCATGGAAAAAATTGGATGGCCATTACGGGCAAGCCCCTGGCTGCAACAGCGGGGTCTATGATGTTTCAACAAGGAGGCAACGCAGTAGATGCCGCGTGCGCTATGTTGGCAGCCACTTGTACCATGTGGGATGTGCTTAGCTGGGGCGGAGAAACGCAGGCGCTGATCTATAATCCTCGCACCAAAAAGGTTATCGGCATAAATGCCCTGGGCGTAGCACCCACCGGCGCAACCCCGGAATTTTTTAAAGGCAAGGGCTATCGTTTTCCTCCGGAATATGGTCCGCTTGCTGCTGTTACGCCCGGAACAGTGGGCGGCCTTTGTCACATGCTACAACAATATGGTACGATGAGTCTCCGGCAGGTGCTGGCGCCTGCCATGCAGCTGGCAGCCGGCTATCCAATAGAAGCGGAGACGGCGAATAGCATTGAAAGGGGCAAAGAGCGCATCAAGCAGTGGCCTTACAGTAAAAAGGTGTTCCTTCCCCACCTGGGCGAAAAAAGAGAGGCGCCCGCGGCAGGAGAAATTTTTGTACAACAAGACCTTCTCAACACGCTCAGCAAAATGGTGGAAGCAGAGCAACAGGCGCTCAAAAAGGGGAAATCTCGCAAAGAGGCTATTCAGGCGGCATGTGACAGGTTTTATACAGGAGACATTGCACAAGAGTTTGTGCGTGGTTGTCAGGAACAGGGCGGACTGATTACGCTGCAGGATCTGGCAAGCTGGAAGCCCAAAGAAGAGGAGCCGCCGATGGTGAACTATCGCGGCATAGATGTATATAAATTATCACAATGGACACAAGGCCCCATGCTTTTACAATCGCTGAACATGCTCGAGCCACTCGATCTAAAAGCAATGGGATATAATTCACCGGAATACATTCATACCCTATATCAGGTCATGAACATGACACTTGCAGACAGGGACTTTTATTATGGCGATCCGGCACGCAATAGCTATCAGCCGATGCGGGGCCTGCTCAGCAAGGAATATGCCAGGGCTCGATTAGCAGAGATGCGCAAGGATGCCAATGACCCACAGGTTCAGCCGGGCGACCCCTATCCTTTTGAAGGAAAGCAAAACCCCTTCCGCGATTTGCTGGAGGCCAGAAAACAAATAGCAGATAGCGCAGCTCGCCGGCAATTTGTTCCCGCACATGATAGTACGGGCACGGCGATGCATGAGGAAGCCTATATGGAGCGGCTATGGTTAGGCACTACCAGCGTGGAGGCGGCAGATAAGGAGGGCTGGGTAGTGTCTATTACGCCCAGTGGCGGATGGGTTCCCGCCACCATTGCCGGCAATACCGGCGTAGGCATGAGCCAGCGACTACAAAGCTTTGTACTCGACTCGGCTATTAACCCCTTCAACGTGGTAGCGCCCGGCAAGCAGCCTAGGGTAACACTCACGCCATCGCTTGCGCTCAAAAATGGCGCGCCGTTTTTGTCTTTTGCGGTTCAGGGAGGAGACACACAAGACCAGAATCTGCTACAGTTTTTTATCAATATGGTCGATTTTGACATGACCGTTCAACAGGCCGCGGAGGCAGCCAATATTAATACCAATCAACTTTGGTTGTCGCTGGGCGGAACCCGCATTGCAGACAGAAGGCCTCGTTCCGGCGAGCTGCTGTTGAATAACCGCACGCCGCCCGCAACGCGCGAGGCGCTTAAAAAAATGGGCTACACGTTAAGTTTTACAGAGCGCAGCAGCGGTCCAATCAATGCCATTTTCTTCGACAAAAAGCATGGAACGCTCTGGGGGGGCTCCTCCAACCATGGGGAGGATTATGGTATAGGCTGGTAGTCGCCCCGAATGGGTTTCGCGCCCCACGGTCCTGAAAAAGGGGAAAAAACGGGCATAAAACGAGTATAACTACCCCGTCGGCAGGCTACCTATCTCGTATTTTTGCGCAACAAACCAAAAACTAATGACGTTAGCAAAAAAATACTAAAATAATTAGTTTGTTTTGGGAAAGATTGTATCTTTGTGAGGACAAACGACTAACCTACTTTAAAAAGAAAGAACATGAGCAACGCAGAAAAGCTGAAGGCCCTGAAGCTGACAATTGATAAGATCGACAAAGATTATGGCAAGGGCAGTGTCATGATGATGAACGAAAAAAGCCAGGACCCAATGGAAGTTATTTCCACCGGATCCATCGGCTTGGATGCCGCGCTTGGCGTTGGCGGATTACCCAAGGGAAGAATTGTTGAAATTTACGGACCGGAATCGTCTGGTAAAACAACCATTGCGATACATGTTATCGCCGAAGCACAGAAAAAGGGCGGCATGTGTGCCATCATAGATGCGGAACACGCTTTCGACAGCTCCTATGCACAAAAATTAGGCGTTGATGTTGACAACCTGCTAATATCACAACCCGACTATGGTGAACAGGCGCTCGAAATCGCTGACAGGCTGATTTTATCTGGCGCACTAGATGTAGTAGTAATCGACTCGGTGGCAGCCCTTGTGCCCAAGAGCGAACTGGAGGGCGAAATGGGTGACAGCAAAATGGGCTTGCATGCACGACTAATGAGCCAGGCACTGCGTAAGCTGACCGCCACCATCAACAAAACAAATACCGTTTGTATTTTCATCAACCAGTTGCGTGAAAAAATAGGTGTGATGTTCGGCAACCCTGAAACAACCACCGGAGGTAATGCGTTGAAATTCTATGCGTCCGTTCGACTCGACATCCGCCGCATGTCTCAAATTAAAGACGGCGACGCCGCTGTAGGCAACCACGTAAAAGTAAAAGTGGTAAAAAATAAAGTGGCTCCGCCATTCCGCGCTGCAGAATTCGATATCATCTTCGGAGAAGGCATCAGCAAGCTCGGCGAAATCATTGACATGGGCGTAGAGCTCGGCATCGTACAAAAAAGCGGCAGCTGGTTTAGCTATGATAGCAACAAGCTTGGTCAGGGTCGCGATTCCGTGAAGAATCTGTTGCACGACAATCCAGAGCTGGCTGCAGAAATTGAAGCAAAGATCCGCGCGAAAGTTAGCGAGCAAAAGCTGGTAGCAGCGGAAGCTGAAAAATAAAAAAGCGACAATCGCTGTCGAATATATTATAAACGATTTCTTTTGGATGGGTTAGTTAGTAAAACCGTTCCGGTCTTCCGGAGCGGTTTTTTATTTCTCCACCAACACCCACCAATCAAACAATGAAACAATCAAAACAAGAAATACTATATTTATTGCAAACTAACAGACAGTGTTATTTGGAATCATGAAATGGTGGGTGCGGCTTACTATGTATTGGTATGTTCCACAGTTTGCCATTCGCAATCCCGAGCGGCAGGGATCCGCCGGACCAACACTACTGGTCGCCAACCACCCCGATTCTTTCTTAGATGCCTTGTTGATAGCGCTCGCCAGTAATCGACCCGTTCACTTTCTGGCACGCGGTGATGTTTTTAATCGTCCTTGGCACCGGACCCTGTTGCGGCTACTCAATATGTATCCCGTCTATCGCATACGCGAGGGCAGACAATACGTGCACCTTAACAGAACTACTTTCCAGTATGCACATGAAGTATTGAGCAATGGCGGAACGCTGCTCATCTTCATTGAAGGGATTTGCCTAAATACACATGCGCTTCAGCCATTTAAAAAGGGAGCAGGCAGAATTGCAATCGAAGCAAGCAGTCTGCCCGACTTTCGAATCATTCCCGTAGGTGTTGCCTACAGCGACTTTCAAAGAATAGGTAAAGCCGCAACCCTTTGTTTCGGAGAAGCCCTGCTTCCCGGCGAGCTATTTACCTCAACGCACGAACAATCCAACATTCATCAGTTTAATAGCCTTCTCTTTCCGCAACTAAAGGAGCTCATACAGCCCCCTACAACCACCATCAGCGATAAGCACCTCGGCATACTGGCAATTGTGACTCCGCTGGCAAAATGCATGAACTTTCCATTGTTTTATCCGGTTAGCCGCTGGGTGGGCGCCAAAACAAAAGGAACGGTTTTTTATGATTCCGTTCTTTTTGCCGTATTGCTTTTTACCTATCCTTTGTATTGCATCCTGATCGCATCGTTGCTCAAGTGGATGGGCGTCTCTTGGTTGGCTGCCTGCATCTTCACCGCCATGGCACCCGCTTCGGCCTATTATGTGCTGTCTGCCCGCCTGCAATTGAATTATAAATCGCAAGCCGTACCTTCATAATCCACAACAAAAAACCATGCAGGAAAAAAAGTTATTGGGAAAAAGAAAACGAATAGCTCTTGTGGCACATGACCATAAAAAAATCGACCTGCTTGAGTGGGCGATGCATAATAAAGCGGCACTTGCCAAGCACGAACTGATTGCAACAGGCACTACCGGAAAGCTGATGGAAGAAAAATTAGACAGGCCCGTAAAAAAATTATTAAGCGGACCGTTGGGGGGCGACCAGCAAATCGGAGCGATGATTGCGAATGGAGAAATAGACATGGTTTTTTTCTTTTGGGATCCCATGCAGGCTCAGCCACACGACAGCGATGTAAAAGCGCTGCTGCGTCTGTGTGTTGCCTGGAACCTTCCGATGGCTTGTGACAGAGCTACCGCCGACTTTATTATGACCTCGCCTTTTATGCACGAAGAATACGAGGCAACCATACCGGACTACTCCGGATATTTAAATAGACCGATTACCGACCATGAATGATTTGCTGTTGCGACCTTGGCAGTTGTCAGATGCCGCAGCGTTGGCAGCCATTGCCAACAATCCCCTTATTTTTCAGCGCGTGCGAGACGCCTTCCCGTCGCCCTATACACATACGGATGCGATTCAGTGGATTTCTACTGCTGCCAAGAAAAAACCGCCGGAGAGCTTTGCAGTTGAGTACAAGGGAGAGCTGGTCGGAAGCATCGGCTTTGTACCCGGAACAGATGTTTATAGGAGGTCTTGCGAATTAGGATATTTTATTGGCGAGCCATACTGGGGAAAGGGAATAGCAACCGAGGCGGTAAAACTATTGACAGCATATATTTGGTCGCTTGATCAGTTTGTGCGCATTCACGCACATGTTTTCAGCAACAACATAGCTTCCGCACAGGTACTGGCAAAAAATGGTTTTGAATTGGAAGCCACCCATCGAAAAGCAGCATATAAAAACAACGAATTGCTGGACGACCAGGTATGGGTAAAATTGAGGGACGAATTAAACGAGCAATTATGAACAAAAAAAATGTTTCAACCTGGGTGCTAAGCGCCATGCTGCTTTGTTTTTCCGCAGTGGCTCAGACAACCAGCCCCACTACCAAGACCGCTGATATGGCTGCCGCAGCCAGAATATTTGATCTGGAGTTTACTCAACAAGAGCTCGACAGCATGTATGAGGGCATACAGGAGAACCTTGCGAATTACCGGCTTATGCACAAGCAGAAGCTCTCCAATAGCGTACCCATGAGCCTGTGGCAGAGTCCGCTGCTGCCGGGCATGCGCATCGATACCGAAAAGGATAATATACGATGGAAGTTGCCCAAAACGCCACTGCCCGAAAACATCAACGACCTGGCTTTTTATAACGTTTCACAACTTGCCTATCTGATTAGGAACAAAAAAATTAGCTCGGTAGAGCTGACAACATTTTTTATCGGCCGGCTAAAAAAGTATGGCGACACCTTGCATTGTGTGATTGCCCTCACGGAACAACTCGCGATGGAGCAGGCGCGGCGCGCAGACGAAGAAATAGCTGCCGGAAAATACCGCGGCCCCCTGCATGGCATTCCGTATGGACTAAAAGACCTTTTCGCTGTTCGCGGAACGAAAACAACCTGGGGCGCAGCGCCCTATAAAGACCAGGTAATAGATGAGGACGCCTATGTATATCAACGGTTGCAGGAAGCCGGTGCTGTTTTGATTGCGAAGTTTACGCTCGGCGCACTGGCAATGGGGGATTATTGGTATGGCGGCAGAACACGCAATCCCTGGAACATCAACACAGGATCCTCCGGATCTTCTGCGGGTTCAGCTTCTGCAACAGCGGCGGGCCTGATTCCTTTTGCCATTGGAACAGAGACCTGGGGCTCTATCATATCTCCCGCTTCCACCTGTGGCCTCACCGGACTCCGCCCGACCTTTGGTAGCATCAGCAGAAGTGGCGGCATGGCACTTAGCTGGAGCCTCGATAAAATAGGACCCATCTGCAGAAGCGCCGCAGACGCAGCCATTGTTTTTGCCTTCATTCATGGCACAGATGGCATAGACCCCAGTGCTGTCAACGCCCGATTTAATTATCAACAATCCAGCGATGCCCGTCAGCTTCGGATTGGCTATACTAAAAATTATTTCGATCGAATCAAAGACACTTCGCGCAGCGAATGGAAGGTGTTGCGCTCTTTTCAGGACGCAGGCTATTCGCTGATACCGGTTGACTTTCCCGACAGCGCCGCATATCCCTTTAACATCATGGACGTGGTGATCAGCGCCGAAGCCGCAGCTGCATTTGATGATTTTACACGCAACAATATTGACGATGAAATGACGCGCCAGGGAAAGTACGACTGGCCCAATTCGTTTCGGGTGTCAAGACTGATGCCGGCGGTCGAATACATCAACGCCAATCGACACCGCTACTTGTTGATGCAAAAAGTAAACGAAGCGATGAATGCAGTCGATGTATTGATTTGTCCTACACGCGGCAGCGGCAACCAAAGTGCTATCACGAACCTGACCGGGCATCCGGCTGTATGTGTTCCAACAGGATTTGATTCCCGCAGTAAACTTCCTACGAGCATTACGTTTATTGGACAATTATATAAAGAAGGAAGATTACTATCTGTAGCCGAAGCTTATCAGCAGCTGTCCGATTGGCACCAACAGCATCCTGAGTGGGTTAAAAAATAAATAACGCAAAATACCTTCCAAAAAAATGAAAAAAATTCTATTAACCTACCTGTCGCTGTTTTTGCTTTTTTCTGCAAGGGCACAGGATCTTTCGCTTTTTGAGCGACAACAGTATATCTCGGGAACAGACACCCTGCGCTATCGGATCATGTATCCCATGAATTATCGTCCCGAAAAAAAATATCCGCTCATAGTTTTTCTGCATGGCTCCGGAGAGCGCGGAAAAGACAACGAATTGCAACTCAAACACGGAGGAAAGCTTTTTGCTCGTGAAGACATTCGCAACAAGCACGCGGCTATTGTTATTTTCCCACAATGCCCAAAAGACAGCGCCTGGTCAAGATTTAAACGAGGTCCAAAAATGAACGAGTGGATCTATGATGCTGCGCTCACGGCAACAACTCCTGCCCTACTGGTAAAAAAATTGATGGACAGCCTGACCAGAGCAGGAAAGGCTGACAAAAAAAGAGTGTACATCGGCGGACTCTCGCTGGGCGGCATGGGAACGTATGATATGCTGGTTCGTTATCCTGGATATTTTGCCGCAGCCTTTCCCATTTGCGGCGCAACCGACGTGAACGCCTTCCTCGCGCAAGCAGGACCAGTGCCTATGTGGATTTTTCACGGGGCAGAAGACGTGGTCGTGTCACCCTCCTTTAACCGGGAATTGTATAAGGGCCTCATCGATAATGGAGCCCGCCGGGTAAAGTATACCGAATATCCCGGCGTGAACCACAACAGCTGGGACAATGCTTTTGCTGAACCCGAACTGCTGCCCTGGATCATGTCGAAGAAAAAGAAAAAAACACCCAGCTGGTAATTGAATATGCTACGCTTCCGCTTTATCACCTGGTTTTTTTTCCTCTCCCTGCTGCTTGGCTGTGGTGCCAAAACCCGCAACTCAGACAGCCCCCACGTAGTAATACAAACCGGCTATGGCGAGATTGAGCTGGAGCTCTATGCAAAGCAGGCCCCTCAAACGGTGAAGGCCTTCCTGCAATATGTTGATTCGGGGTATTATGAGAACAGCCTGTTTTACCGGGTACTGACCATCGACAACCAACCCAGCAACGCGCCGAAGACGGAGCTCATTCAGGGCGGGATCTGGAAAACCAACTATGCGCTTGCATCAACGCTGCCGGGGATACCGCATGAGCCTACAGATATGACCGGCATCGAGCACAAAGATGGAACCATCTCTCTTGCACGCGGCGCACCCGGAACAGCTGCTACCGAGTTTTTTATTTGTATCGGAAGACAAAAAGGGCTGGATGCAGGCGGCGAGAACATTGCCGACCGGCAAGGCTTTGCTGCTTTTGGTCGCGTTGTGAAAGGCATGTCAGTTGTACGAAAAATTTACCGACAGCGCGAATCAGAGCAATACTTTCGTCCGCCCGTACCGATTTACAACATAGTTTTGCAGTAACAGCTCCTCTTCGCACCACACGTCTCCTTCAACTCGTTTATCCATGCCCTTTTCGCTTTTTACAGCCTACCAGCCTGCGGGTGATCAGCCCGGCGCCATACAAGAGCTGGTAGAAGGCGTGAACAGTGGCGAGCACTATCAGACACTCCTCGGCGTTACCGGAAGCGGCAAAACTTTTACGATTGCCAATGTTATTCAGCAGACCCAGCGCCCGACACTGGTGCTCACACACAATAAAACGCTGGTGGCACAATTGTATGGCGAATTCAAACAATTCTTTCCCGACAACGCAGTTGGTTATTTCGTTAGCTATTACGATTATTATCAACCGGAGGCCTACATGCCGGTGAGTGATGTGTACATTGAAAAAGACCTAAGTATCAACGAAGAGCTCGACAAGCTTCGCCTACAAGCCACCTCACAGTTGCTGAGCGGGCGGCGTGATATTATTGTAGTAGCCAGCGTGAGCTGTATTTATGGTATGGGCAACCCCACCGAATATGCCAATGGCATCATCCGGCTGGAACGCGGACAAACCATCTCCCGCCAGGGATTTTTGCATGCGCTGGTGAACTCTTTATATAATCGAACACAAGGTGATTTTACCCGAGGCACCTTTCGGGTGAAAGGCGATACAGTAGACATCAATCTACCCTACGTTGATTTTGGCTATCGCATAACATTTTTCGGCGACGAAATCGAATCCATTGAGAGCATAGATACCAATACAGGAAAAAGAATGGAGACAATGGAGCATGCCGCCATTTTTCCTGCCACTATCTACCTGGCACCTAAAGAAATGATTGTACAGGTAATGCACGAAATCCAAGACGAGATGATGGCACAGATTGAATATTTTTCTTCACAGGGTAAGTTCGTGGAAGCACAGCGACTGAAGGAAAGAGTAGAGTATGACCTGGAAATGATTCGTGAGCTGGGCTACTGTAATGGAATAGAAAACTATTCCCGCTTTTTTGATCGAAGACATCCCGGCACGAGACCGTTTTGCCTGCTCGATTACTTCCCCTCCGACTTTTTATGCGTGATCGACGAAAGTCATCAAACCATTCCACAAGTGGCAGGCATGTATGGCGGCGACCGCAGTCGTAAATTAGTGTTGGTCGATTATGGCTTTCGGCTTCCCAGCGCCCTCGATAACCGACCACTGAATTTTCATGAGTTTGAATCGGTGACCGGACAAACCATTTTTGTTAGCGCCACCCCCGGTGACTATGAACTGCAAAAAACCGGTGGCGTTGTGGTGGAACAGATTGTTCGGCCGACAGGACTGCTTGACCCCCCCATTGAAGTGCGACCCAGCATCAATCAGATAGACGACCTGCTGGAAGAAATTGATGTAACGGTGAAGAAGGGATTTCGTGTATTGGTGACAACGCTCACCAAGCGCATGGCAGAAGAGATGCATAAATACCTTGGCAGGATACAGATTCGGTCTAAATATATTCACAGCGATGTTGACACGTTAGAGCGGGTAGAAATTTTGCAACAACTCAGGCTGGGCGAAATTGATGTATTGGTAGGGGTAAACTTATTGAGGGAAGGACTTGATCTGCCCGAAGTGGCACTGGTGGCTATTTTGGATGCAGACAAGGAAGGATTTTTAAGAAACGAAAAATCACTGACGCAAACAGCGGGACGTGCGGCGAGAAATGAAGAGGGGCGCGTAATTTTTTATGCCGATAAGATTACAGAAAGCATGCAGCGAACCATCGACGAAACAATGAGGCGCCGAGAGAAACAGGTAGCATACAACCTGGCACATGGCATCATTCCCCGCACCGTTAAAAAGAGTATTGATCAGATCAGGGCGCAAGGCTCTGTGCTCGACATCAAAGGATATGATCCATCACGGCCCTATGCATTACAAAAAGATGAACCACTGGTAACTATGGTAGCGGAAGAACAAGTGGCCTATGCTACCATTCCACAAATAGAGAAAGCCATTGCGCAGACAAAAAAGCAAATGGAAAAAGCAGCCCGCGATATGGACTTCATAGAAGCTGCCCGCTTACGCGACGAGATGTTCCGCCTGCAGAAAGAACGTGAAAGGATGGTAGGATAATTTTTAGCTACCACATTGACACAAGAAGCGAGGCGGCTATTTTATTTGTCCGACCTCCTCTTTTACTTTATTCCACTTTAGTTGCAGGGCTCCCAGCGCTTGCAGGGTTTGTTGCAATGCTTCCATCGATTGCCGCGTTGGCAGCCGGTCGGCTTCCTGCCAAATACTGCCGATGGATGATAACTGTCCCTCCAGGGTTGCGAAACCGGGTTGTGCACTTGAAACAGCGCGCGCCCTTCGCCCGCCACCAGCACCCTCTATTTCTGCTACCTGCTGTTCCAGCAGGGAAATTTTTTCTTTGTCGGGGCGATCGCCGGACAGCCACTCTTTGATCTGGTTTTTTACTACACTTATTTCCTGTAGATTCATCCAAGCAGCTTGTCTGGCCTGATAACAGGTAAGCGAAGCGCTGTGCAGTTGCGCCAACTGCTCTTGCGTAAGTTTTACGCGCGGATCCATTTTGATTGTCAGCGGCTGTGTATAGGCTTGTCCGTTAACAATCAGTGTTACCGTATAATTTCCGGGCAACACCCAGGGTGATGCCGTTTCAGGCGCGGTGTTAGTATAAACAGCGGCAATTGGAAAAGAGACGGTTGATTCCAGTGGCGCATAGCGCAGATTCCAAACAAATCGATGCGCCCCTTTTTCTCCGGATAGTTTTTCCTGCGGCCGAATCCAGTAGGCAGGGATGTTTAAATCGGCAGGCAAAGTGTAGCCGGCATCATTGCTGCTAAATCGACGAATCACCCTTCCGGAAGCATCGGTGATTTCCATTAATACTTCTCCTTTAGCGGGTTCTTGTAAATAATAATGAATGGCAGCACCATCGGGCGGATTTTCGCCTGCGGGCTCTTCCTGCGGGAAAGGCGTATCGGTATACATATTCCAGCGCACGCGCCACGTGGTGGCCGGCTTATAGAGTATGGCAGAAGATCGCGCTACCGATTCGGTTAACTGCCGAAGCGGGTTGATGCCATCTAATATCCAAAAACCTCTTCCGTGAGTGCCCACAACAAGGTCGTCATCTTTTATCACCAGATCGCGAATAGAAGTTGCCGGCATATTTAGCCGGAGCGATTGCCAGCGTTCTCCGTCATCAAAAGAAACATATACAGCATTTTCAGATCCCGCAAACAGCAGCCCCTTTCTGGTCGGATCTTCCCGCACAGCATTAATGGGCTCGTTGTCAGGCAACCCGCGTGTAATTAGCTGCCAGGATTTTCCGCCATCTGCCGTTTTGTATATATAAGGACGCAAGTCGCTGCAGCGAATTCTGTTCACGGCAGCATAAGCGCCCTGAGGATTGAAATGACTTGCCTCCATCAGCGATATTTTACTCCAGGATGTAATCTCCGAGGGGGTAACATTCTTCCAGGTTTTTCCGCCATCGTTGGTTACCTGAATATATCCGTCATCTGTTCCCGCCCAAATGGTGTTCATGTTTTTAAAGGACGGGGCAACGGTATAGATTACGCCCCGCCGCGGCATTGTTTTCATTGATTCTTTTGTGTAAACACCAACGCTGGCGGGAATGTCCCAGGCCTCTCTTGTCAGGTCCGGACTTATGATATCCCAGCTGTTGCCTTCATTGGTTGTTTTAAATAATACATTGCCGGCGAAGTAGAGTGTTTTAGGATCGATGGGAGAGAACAGCACGGGCGCGGTGCGCAGAAATCGGTACTTTCCGGAGCGAACAGCTTCGGGCGCGATGTTCTGTACCTGTCCGGTTCTTTTATCGAAACGGGTAATTTTCCCTCCATAAATAATGTTTGGATCTAGCGGGTCGGGAGCTACATATCCATATTCCTCAACGCCTACGGGATGAAACTCTCGCGCAGTGATTTGTCCGTCGTTACCACGCGAGGCCACGCAGGCAGAGCCGCTTTCCTGCTGTCCGCCATAAACATTATAAGGGAAATCGTTGTCTGTGTTAACGTGATAAAATTGTGCGGTTGGCTGGTTGTACCAGGAAGAAAAAGTTTCACCTCCGTTGACAGTAATGATGGCACCCTGGTCAACAGCGAACAACATAATCTTTGGGTTGGTAGGATGTATCCAAATGCGGTGGTAGTCATCTCCGCCGGGTGCGCCACGAAAGGCAGACCAGGTTTTTCCTCCATCAACAGATTTCCAGGTAACTACATTTGCCGTATAAACGATATCGGCATTGGTAGGATCTGCTTTCACTTCTGCAAAGTCGCTGCCCCTGCCCCAGAGCCGCGCATCTTTATTCATGTTGATCCAGCTCTCCCCGGCATCATCGCTCCGATAGATGCCACCATATTCACCCGCGTCAACAGTTGCATACAATCGTTTGCTGTCTGATGGCGCAATGCAAAAGCCGATTCTGCCTAAGCCCTGAGCGGGGGTAGGTAAGCCCTTTGTAAGCTTCTTCCATGTTTTTCCGCCGTCGGTTGATTTGAACAACCCGCTCTCCGGACCATTCCAAGCGCCATTTTCCCAGGGACCTTGCCTGCCGGCCCAAAGGTCTGCATATAAAATAGTTGGATTGTTGGGGTCAAAGCTTACCTGCGTGGCGCCAGTGTTTTCATCTATGTAGAGCACCCGCTCCCAGCTGTTGCCGCCATCGAGCGATCGATAAACGCCCCGTTCGGTATTCGGTCCATAAGGATGACCCAATACGGCAACAAATATTCTGTTGTCGTTGGTGGGGTCTATGATAATATTGCCAATTTGTTGTCCGTTGCCGAGGCCCACGTTTTTCCAGGTCTTGCCCCCATCTAATGATTTATATACTCCATTGCCAATAGAGAGATCGGGTCGCTGTAATCCTTCCCCGCAAGCTACCATCACCAGATTGGGATTAGAAAGCGACACGGTCACATCACCTACGGAGCCGGTACTTTCTTTGTCGAAGATGGGCTTCCATGTTCTTCCATAGTCGGTGGTTTTCCATACGCCGCCATTATTGACGCCGATGTAGAATACGCCGGGTTGCGCAGGAACACCAACGGCACCAACGGTTCTACCACCCCGGAACGGACCAATCATACGCCAATGAAGGCTGTTAAATAACTGTGGTGAAAAGGTTTGTGCAAACAGGGGCGCATGCAGCAGCAGTGCCAGTAATGGCAAGAGGATTTTTTTCATAGCAAGGTATCGTTGATAAATGAACGACTATAATTTTTCATACAGGGCCCGCAGCTTTTCGCGGGTCATGATTTTTTCCCAGTCCGTCCCGAGGGCATTTTCCCAAAGCGGCTTCATGCCGAGCGACACATCAATCATCTTGTTAAAAGCCTCTTCACTGAGACCGGCACAAATACCCGTTGGTATTTCAATGCCGTTCTTTTCCACCATCCACTTAAACTCTTTAACGCCTGCGGGATAATATTCTTCCAGGTGATTCATGACAATACAATTGCCGATGCCATGTTTGGTGCCCAGCAGATAGCTGAGGCCATAACTAACAGCGTGCGCAACACCAACTTGTGAATAGGCAATGCTCATGCCCCCTGCATAAGACGCCATCATCAGCTGATCATCACAGGCGTCTGTCCATTCGGTGCTTTCTACAAACACTTTTCTACATAGCTCCAGCGCCTTCTCTCCATAGCTTTTGCTGAACTCGTTGAGATAAGTACCCTCCAGGCTTTCAATACAATGGATATAGCAATCCATGCCGGTATAGAAACGCTGATTGACCGGCGCATTTTTAGTGAGTTCGGGATCTAATACAATTTGATCGAATGGAGTGAAGTCGCTGTTCATGCCAAGCTTGCGGGTGGGGCCGGTGAGCACGGTCGTGCGGCTCACTTCTGCGCCGGTGCCACTTAGCGTGGGAATACCTACTTTATATACACCGGGTAATTTCACCAGGTCCCAGCCTTGGTAGTCTGCAGAGCTGCCGGGATTGTTCATCATCAATGATACTGCTTTTGCAAGGTCAAGGGTAGAGCCGCCACCGATGCCGATGATGCCGCTCACAGTGCCATGTTTTTCTTTCAGGTCTTGCGCCAGCTTATCTACGTAGGTGGTCTTCGGCTCGTAGGTAACATCCACCAATATTAATTCATCATTTCCCCTTAGTGGAATGCGCTCGCAGAGGGGGTGTCCGGAAAAAAAATGATCCACGAGAAAAATCATGGGGGCATTGTTTTTTCGCTGGGGGGCAAGAATCGAGTCGAGTTGGTTCAGGCTGCCGCGACCATAGATCACATACCCTACCATTTTAAAGTTCCTGAATGCAGCTGGCATAGGAGAGATTTATTTAGTATCAAAGATACTACAAACGTTCAGCAGGATCACGCCGGGATTGATCTTGTCGCAGCAACTTCTTTTCGAGTTCTTCCAGCGAGATGCCCTTGGTTTCGGGTACCCGTGTTAACACCCAGAGCAGCTGCAGTACCATCATGCCGGCAAAGAAAGCGAAGATGGGCCAGGGGTCGTCTTTGAAAATACCTTCTTTCCTGTCTAAAAAAACGGGCGTCACCAGCGTTATAATAGCGGCGAAAATCCAGTGGATGCTGGCGCCAAATGACTGTCCTGCACTTCGGATGCGGGTAGGAAAGATTTCGGAGAGAAACACCCAGATTACTGCTCCCTGTCCGACAGCATGTGCGGCAATGAACATCAGAAGAAAGGTCATCAGAAAAATCGGACCTGCTTCGGAATAAAAAGCGTAAGCCACCATCGAAAGACTGACGATATAGCCCAGTGAGCCAACGAGGAGAAGCGTTTTTCTTCCCAGCCGGTCAATCAGAAACAAGCCCACGAAAGTGAATAGCAGGTTCGTGCTGCCGATGGCGATGGAATTAAACAGCGACTCCTGTGCTGCCAGTCCGGCTTGCTCGAGAATCTCAGGCGCATAGTAAAGAATAAAATTGATACCAGAGAGCTGATTAAAAAATGCAATTAAAAAAGCGAGACCCACCAGGCGGCTATTTTTTTTGTTGAATAATTCTGTTGACCTACCTGTGTGCCCCTCGTTATCTGGGCTTGCCAGCATGGATGCTACGGCGGCTTCGACGTCTGTTACGCCCGACTTGCGAAGAATATCTTTAGCTTTTTGTGCCTCATTCTTTTGCGTTAGTAACCAGCGGGGACTTTCGGCGATACCGAAAACGAGCAGTGTATAAAGAATCGAGGGCACCGCCAGCACCCCCAGCATCCATCTCCAGTCATTTCCGCCGCCAACACCTGCCAGCAGATAGTTGCTGATGAAGGCAACCAGTATGCCAAAAACGATGTTGAATTGATAGAGGGCTACCAGTCTGCCGCGTTTGTTGGGGGTGGCAATTTCTGAAATATAGATAGGAGCCGCCACCGACGAAACTCCAATGCCCAATCCGCCAAGGAATCGATAAAAGGAAAATACATATGGGTCATTGGCCAGGGCAGTACCGAAGGCGGATACGGTAAAGAGGATACCCACCCACAGCAATACTTTTTTTCTGCCAATCAGCTGTGTGGGAATACCTCCAAAAATTGCTCCTACTACCGTACCCCAGAGAGCCATCGACATAATAAAGAAACCATGAAATATGGGGGTGGTTTGCCAAAGCGCTTTAATGGGCTGGTTCGCGCCGGAGATAACGACCGTGTCAAAACCGAAAATAAAACCTGCCAGCGAAACAACGATCGACCAGCGGACCAACAGACTATTTTTCATATCAAATAAATCAAATAGGAAGATAATGAAAAAACCTACAACGCATCCAATCGACCATTGGTCTGAGCTGGTCGAGCGGGCGTACAAAAGCCGGGGCTGTTTTATTTAAGTAGCTGCGCTGCTTTCCGCAGATCTTCGGGGGTATCGATTTCTACGCCCATATAATCGGTGAGTACCATTTTGATGCGGACACCATTTTCAAGATAACGAAGGCATTCGATTTTTTCAGCAGACTCAAGGGGCGTCATAGGCCACCGGGTAAAGTCAAGCAGGGCCTGTTTGCGAAAAGCATAAACGCCGATGTGCTCATAGTAAACGGGCGCAGGCGTGGTGGAGCGGGGGTAGGGGATAACGCTCCTGGAAAAGAGCAGCGCGAAGAAAGCTTTGTCGACAGCCACCTTCACATAGTTGGGGTCCTCGATTTGTGCCGGCTGGCTCATGATTTGCATCAACGACGCCACCTGAATGTTACTACCATCTGCCGCGTCGAATACCTGTAATAATTTTTCTAATGGAGCTTTTTGCACAAAAGGCTCGTCACCCTGTACGTTGACTACGATATCGGCAGGCATGTGTTCGATGGCTTCGGCTATGCGGTCGCTGCCGCTTTCGTGGTTGCGGCGGCTCATCATCACGTTCCCGCCATGCGACACGATTTCCTGATAGATAATATCACTGTCTGTCACCACGTATACCGCGTCAAAGAGTCCCGTAGCAACTGTATTATCATAAGTATGGCGAATGACTGTTTTATTACCGAGCGGCTGCATGAGCTTCGCGGGGAAGCGTGTGGCGGCATAGCGGGCCGGAATCAGGGCAATTCTATTCATTCGAGCCGGTATTTCAGCGATCAGTTTTTATATTCTTATTGAACGGGATGCCTAATTGAAAGGCAATGTTTTCATCGGTTGCATCGTCGAGTACGTCTAATCCAAATTTCAGTTGATCAACGGGTGTGTAGTGATAGGTGCCGAAGAGGCGATCCCATACCGAAAAAATATTTCCATAATTGGTATCTGTCTCCGGTCTTTTAAAGTGGTGATGCACTTTGTGCATATTGGGAGATACGAGGAACCAGCTGATGGCGCGGTCGAGCTGTTCGGGCAGGCGGATATTGGCGTGGTTGAATTGTGTTAATACCACGCTGCAGCTTTGGTAAATCATCACCAGCCAAATGGGGGTTCCCAGCAATACTACGCCTAACAGGGTGAATATAAAACGGAAGACACTTTCGCCCGGATGATGGCGGTTGGCTGTGGTGGTATCAACGTGAGAATCGGCATGATGCACCATGTGAAACTTCCACAGCCATTTCACTTTGTGTTCGATGTAGTGGATCAGCCAGGCCCCTACTAGATCAAGCAAGAGTAGTCCGGCAATTAAAAACAGCCACTTAGGTAGCGCTACCAGGTAAAGCAGTCCGAACCGCTGTTGGGTTACATAGTCTGCTGCTTTTACCAGCAGGAAGGCCAGTGTAAAATTTACGAGGATGGTTGTGAGCGTAAAGAACAGATTAACGCCGGCATGCTTCCATTTTTTGTAAGAAAAACGAAACAGGGGAATCGCTGATTCTGTCAGCCAGAAAAAAGAGATGCCTCCTGCCAGGATGAGTGCCCGGTGCAGGCTGGGGATGGTCGAAAAGTACTGAATGATCGAGTCAATCATAGCGTGTCAATGATTGCACAAGTTACGAACAAACCGCTTCGTCAACGGGGTTGTTTGATTTTTGTCTGCTGATCTTCCGCCGAAGGCAAACAACAGCAAGCTGTCATACTCGTTCGGTGCCTGTTAACTGTTCAGCATCAGCGGCATCACCAGCATCAGCAGGTCTTCACCTTCTGCCTGCTCGGATGGCTTGATCAGTCCGGCCTTGGAGGGCGTAGATAATTCCAGCCGTACGTCATCGGTGTCGGCGGCGCTCAGCATTTCAATCATGAACTTGGCATTGAAGGCAATCTGGATGTCTTCACCATCATATTGACAGCTCATGCGCTCATTTCCTTCAAAGCTGAAGTCAACATCTTGTGCCGCCAGCTGCAGTTCGCTACCGGAAATACTCAATGCTACCTGATTCGTACTCTTATTGCTAAATACGTTCACGCGGCGCAGGGCATTCTGGAACGCATTTTTATTTACGATCAGGTGGAAGGGGTTGTTGGCAGGGATAACCACTTTATAATCCGGGAAGCGGGCATCAATCAGCCGGCAAATCATTTGAGTTTCTCCGTGGCTCACGAAAAAGTGGTTGTTGTTATAGCTGATTTCGATGGGATCATCTGTTGCCGGCAGGGCGCTCTTTAAGAGGTTCAGCGGTTTTTTCGGAACGATGAAAGAGTCTGTTTTACCGGCAGAGAAATCGGTGCGCTTATATCGAACCAGTCGATGCGCATCTGTCGCAACGAACTGAATTCCTTTGGTTGAAAGCTCAAAGAAAACGCCTGTCATCGCCGGACGAAGATCGTCGCTGCTTACGGCAAATAATGTTTTGTTGATCGCGGTGAGCAGGGCGTTGCTGGTCATGGTAAAAGCCGTGGTATCATCGGCAGCCGGCTCCTTGGGGAAGTTGTCCGGATTTTCACCCATCACTTTATACTTACCATTGTCGCTCGTGATTTCTACAGCGAAATTTTTATCTATGTTAAATGTCAGCGGCTGGTCGCCAATGTTTTTCAGTGAATCAAGCAGAATGCGTGCCGGTATGCAGACTTTACCATTGGTTTTGCTTTCTACATCCATGCTCACATGCATCACGGTTTCGAGGTCTGTCGCTACCACGGTGAGCTTCTTGTCTTCTATCTCAAAAAGGAAGTCTTCCAAAATGGGTAAAACGGTATTGGTATTGATTACCCCGCTGATTTGTTGTAAGTGTTTCAGCAGAGCAGAAGAGTTGACGATAAATTTCATTCTTACTGATTTAGGTTGGCAACAAACCTACTGCAATTTGTTTAATTTTTAGCGGCGTTTTATTCCCATACCAGCGGGACGGAAAACTCGCCCCCGGGATACCGGTTTGATTGATAAATTTGCGGCACACAGTCCTCGACAACTATTATATCACAGTATCTTGCCAAATAAAGCATTGCATGAATTCAGCGGAAGATGAGCAGCTTTTTACCTGGGTGCGGCATTATTGCGCTTACCGGGAGCGCTGTATCCGGGAGGTGCGCCAGAAGCTACAATCAAAGGGCATTTTGGGTGATTTAGCCGAAGAGCAGATTGGCCACTTGCAGCAAGCCGGATACCTCGATGAGGAGCGGTATGCCAGGCTTTTTGCCGGCGGACATTTCAGGCAAAAACAATGGGGTCGGCGGAAGATAGAGGCAGCCCTGCGTTTCAAGGGGGTGCCTGCGCCGCTTATTCGCAAGGCCCTTGCTGCATTATCTGCTGCAGATTATAGACAAACCCTTGGGCGGCTGGCTGAAAAAGCCTGGCGGCAATATGCTGCGCCCTCCCCTGCCGCTCGTTGGGCAAAGGTGAAAGCAAGCCTCCTGCGCAAGGGCTTTGAGCCAGAGCTGATGACGGATATACGCCAGCGGTTGCTGGCAGCGGAAAAAAAGACGGGCGGCGGCGGGAAAAATCAGTAATATTAATTGACTAAACCAATTATATGGGGCGCTTACAATGTACTTTGATTCAGGCAGACCTGCACTGGGAGAACAAAGAAAAGAACCTGCACATGCTGGAAGAAATGCTATCGGCAAGGGGCCCGCAGGAGCTGGTTGTTTTGCCGGAGATGTTTAATACCGGCTTTAGCATGCGCGCCGAAGCACTTGCTGAAAATATGGACGGACAAACCGTGCAGTGGATGCGCCAGATGGCAGCGAAGCGTCGGATCATTTTAGCGGGGAGTATGATCATTCGGGAAGGAGAACAATACTATAACCGGCTGATATGGATGCAGCCCGATGGCACACTGGCCACGTATGATAAAAGGCACCGCTTTGCCCTCGCTGGAGAAGACCAGCACTTTGCTGCCGGCGAAAGAAGGCTGATTACACAGGCAAATGGCTGGCGCATCTTGTGGCAAATCTGTTATGATCTCCGCTTCCCCGTATGGTCAAGACAGCAATCGGGCGAACGACCCGAATACGATCTTCTGGTATATGTTGCCAATTGGCCGGAGAAACGTATTCATGCCTGGAAATCCTTGTTGGTAGCAAGGGCCATCGAGAACCAGTGTTATGTGATGGGCGTCAATCGCGTGGGGGAAGATGGTAACGGTATGTTTCATACGGGCGATAGCATGGTTGTGGATCCCATGGGAAATATACTGGTACAATTAACGGGTACTGCTGGCATAGAAACAGTGGTGTTGGAAAAAGAAACCCTGGAAGACATAAGAAGTCGCTTACCCTTCTGGAAAGACGCGGACGAATTTTCTATTATTCAGTCAATCGGTGATCATGGCAAGTAGTGATATTCAGCTCTTCAGCGTTGCGAGGTTGTTTACTGGACATACATGGTTGCACAATGCCCAAATACAGGTGCACAAAGGAAGGGTTGTAAATATTTCGGCTGACGAGGTGTTGCATCCTACTACGCTGCCCTTGTTGGTGCCGGCTTTTGTTGATTTACAATTATACGGCGCTGCGGGGCGACTTCTTTCGGTTTTTCCCGATGTTGACACCCTGGATGCCATTCGAAAAAGTTGCGAAGCAGGTGGCGCCACACATTTTCAGCCAACGGTTGCCACCAACACGCCCGAAATAGTTAGTGACTGCATACGGGCAGTTCGTCAATATCAGCAACAAGGGGGAGCGGGCTGTATTGGATTACATTTAGAAGGGCCCTGGATACATCCGGAAAAGCGAGGGGCGCATATGGCTTCTTATATACAACGCGGAACACTTGCAGCAGCTAAATCACTGCTTCAGGAAGGAGGTGACGTGATCTCTATGATAACACTTGCGCCGGAATGTTGCGATGAGGGGGTGATTGATTTTCTTCTTTCAGCTGGCGTTGTGGTTTCGCTGGGTCACAGTCAGGCTACCTATAATGAGGCGAAGGAAGCCTTTAATAAAGGGGTCGCCGCCGCCACTCATCTATATAATGCGATGAGTTCATTACAACATAGGGCACCGGGTGTGGTGGGGGCAATTATGGATCATACAGATGTGAGGGCCAGTATCATTCCGGATGGACACCATGTTGACTATGCCGCTATACGTATTGCCAAGAAAGTGATGGGCAACAGGTTGTTCATGATCACCGATGCGGTTACCGACACGCAGCAAGGACCCTATCAGCATCAGCCGGCGGGAAGTAAATACGAGTCGGCAGGCACCCTGAGCGGATCTATGATTAATATGTGCGAGGGGGTACAAAATTTAATCAATCATGTGGGCATAGAAGAGGCGGAAGCGCTACGCATGGCCTCGTTGTATCCGGCTTCGTTAATGGGGCGGGAAGATTTGACAGGAACCATAGAGGTGGGAAAGCCCTTTCATGCGGCAGCCTTCGACAATCAGTTTTCAGTGATCGGCCTCTATCGCGGAAATTGAGCCGACTGTAGACAGCTTATTTACTGCCGGATATCAGCAACCTGATACGGTCTATTTTTGGATCAACGCCTCGCTTAATGGCTTCGGAGGAGGGAGGCACAGGAATATCGGGAACCACGCCGACACCTTTAGGACGACTATTATTAATAACAAGTCGGTATAGGGGTAACGATATCCGCAATTTAGAATTGGGTAATGTTATCGATGGAATCATCATCGCTGAGTTGCCATAATAGGCCCCGCCTGTTTCTTCTCCCAGCAGCCGAACGTTTTTTTGTCCTTTCAATTCGCCGAGAACCAGGGTCGCCGCTGAAAAGCTATAGCCTCCCTGCACCAGGAATACATCGCCGCCAAAATGATTTTTCTCTAAGGGCTGCCACACTTTCTTCTCAAAACGTCGGAAGTGATATTTTCCATCTTCCCGCTTGCTGTTGGAGAATAAAAAAAGTAGCTGGTAAGCCCAGGCCTGCTGAATATATTTTTTATAACGAATGGTATGGGTTGGCCTGGCTACCGTATCGGCAATTCGGAAAGCATGATCGCTTAAGTATCTGGTGAGCAGGGTGCTGTTTTTTACGCTACCGCCGCCATTGGTGCGCAGATCAATGACCAGGTTGTTGACGGAAGCCTGGTTAATTGTTCTGAAGCTCTTGCGGATAAACTGTCCGGTACCGGCACCGGAAAAACTACTCAGCCGTATAAAAGCAGTTTTTGTGGCTGTGTCTATTTGAAGAGACCTGCGATCTGCCAGTTGTGATTTTCTGATTTGTCTTTTAGAGGGGGGCTTAATCGGGGTTGCTGCTACCTTTTTTTCTAAGTTGAAATCGGCAGGCATTAAATTCTTTAAAATTGTATCTGCTCTTTCTCCTGCCGCATTGATGTAGGCAACTTGGTAGAGCGAGTCGAGCCCAAGGATGTTTTTATAATAATTACCGAAATTGCTACTCACCAACTGGCTGGCAAATTGTTTTCCATAGCCATCGCCGCTGATGTGCGCAGAAAAAGTATCGATGAAAGATTGCGCATTCCGCCCATTAAGGGAAAGCAGTTTTGTACCACGGCGCAGGGTACTGTCTTTGCTGTTATAATTTGCCAGCACGACCATGCTGTCTGCCCATACTTTGATGGCCAGCGGGAAGAGCGGAAATTTATCTTTAGCAGCAACTTTTATATATGCACGTGAGCTTTGTACCGAAGTGTGACCGCAACGAATGCGACTGATGTAGGCGGAGACCCGGTTTTTAAATTGCAGTTCGCTCATAGAGTCCTTGATACCCGATAGCGTAACGGAAAAGAGGCTATCAAGCTCTTCGCGTGAAGTATACCAATATAAGGAGGGGTGATTGGCTTCCAGTATATCTTTCAACAAATGCAGATCTTGCTTTAGCTCTTCGGCAGGCAGCTTTGGATGTTTGACCGGGGGGAGTTGTGCCCGACCCGGCAGGCTGCACATGCAGAGGAGAAGAAACAAGCCGATGCGGTATGCCATGACTATTGGTTTTGAAAGGCATTCCAGCCTTGGGCGGTAAGAGGAAACGAATTGCCTCCCCGGCTCATGAAGAGACATTTTTCTTCACCCGCGGTCATATAGCCGATGACGCTGATGTCTTCATTCAATACAATCTTTTCGTGGTCTTCCTGTCGGATCGTGAAAATCAGTTCGTAGTCTTCTCCGCCGTTCAGGGCACAAATCGTAGGGTCGAGGCCGAATTTAAATGCTGCTTTACGGCTATCCTCCGCAATGGGAAGCTTGTCTTCATAAATGCGACAGCCGGTTCCGCTTTGGGTGCACAGGTGTAATACTTCGCTGCTGATGCCATCGCTAACATCCATCATTGCTGTTGGAACAATGCCGGCGGTTTGGAGAAAGTCGACGATATCTTTTCTCGCCTCCGGCTTTAACAAGCGTCCGACAATATACTTTTCGTTTTCGAGGTCGGGCTGTATCTGGTTGTTTTCTAGAAAAATTTTTTTCTCTCTTTCCATGAGCGTTAATCCTAAAAAGGCACCGCCACAGTCGCCGCTGACACAGATGAGGTCTCCTTGTTGTGCCGTGCTTCTTTTTACAAATTGATCGGGTGCCACTTCACCAATGGCAGTGATGGAAATAATCAGTCCTTTACCTGAAGAAGAAGTGTCGCCACCAACTACGTCTACTTGCATCTTATTGCATGCGAGGTAAATACCTTCATATAATTCACTCAGTGCTTCAACACTGAATCGGTTGCTGATGCCGAGGCTCACCGTTATTTGTGTGGGTGTGCCATTCATAGCATAGATGTCGCTGAGGTTCACCATCACTGATTTATAACCCAGGTGTTTGAGGGGGGTATAGGCAAGGTCAAAGTGTATGTCTTCAATCAGCAGGTCGGTACTAACCAGTGTTTGCTTGCCGAAATGATCGATAACGGCAGCGTCATCGCCTACGCCTAAGATGGTTGACGCGTTGTGTAGCTCAATATTTTTTGTCAGGTGATCAATGAGGCCGAATTCGCCCAGGCTGCTCACTTCTGTTCTATTGCTCATAAAAATGAATTACAGGATTAAACTTCTGCTCCGTTAATAATCGATAAAAGGTCTTCGTGGATATGACCATTGGTGGCCAATAGGTGAGGCTGATAGGGCGAATAGGGCTGTCCATTAAAATCAGTTACCCGACCGCCGGCTTCTTCCACGATGAGCCATCCTGCGGCGCTGTCCCAGGCCTGCAATTTGTGTTCATAGAATCCGTCAAATCTGCCTGCAGCTACCCAACACAGGTCCATGGCGGCACTGCCGAGGCGGCGGACCGGAATGCCTTTTCGGATGAGCTTTTCAAAAATGGTGAGGGGTCCGTTTGGCATATCCAGGTAGGTATAGGGGAAGCCCGTTACAAGACAACTGGCGCCTACATTTTCCTGTGAGCTCACCTGAATTTTTTTATCGTTTAAAGAGGCGCCCCATCCTTTTTGTGCAAAAAAGAGTTCGTGTAAAAAGGGATTATAAACAGCGCCCATGATAACGGAGCCCTCGTGTTCCAGTGCAATACTTACGCAGCAGAGTGGAATGCCATGAGCAAAGTTTACGGTACCGTCAATCGGGTCGATGATCCATTTATACCGGGTATCTTGTACGATGGCGCCGGCTTCTTCGCTCAATATGCCGTGATCTGGAAAGTCGGACTGTATAACATCAAAAATGGCTTTTTCAGCTGCGTGGTCCGCTTCTGTTACCAGGTTGTTGATGCCCTCTTTATTGCTGATGCTGAATTGGCCGTTGAAAAATCGCACCATCTCTTTGGCGCCCGCATCAGCGGCCCTGAGTAGGGTTTGTTTAAACATAGTGCAAAAGTAAGCCAGGTTGAACCCTTATCGAAATAAAATGATTGGTTCGGGGCCGGTTTAACAGGTTTTTTAATGGATTGTTCTACTTTCCGTTACTGCTTATTATCTTGTTGCCCCATGCAGCTGTCGGTAGTAATTGTACATTATGAGGTTCCTGCTTATCTCGAGCAATGTCTTTGTTCGCTGGGTATAGCGCTACATTCGGAAGATGCCGAAGTCATTGTTGTTGATAATGGCGCTTCTACACAGAATAAGCCAGGGCTATTGGATCGTTTTCCCCACGTGAAGTGGATTCCTTCGGGTAGTAATCTCGGATTTGCAGCCGGCTGCAACCTTGGATGGCAGCGGGCTCAGGGGGATGTTATTCTTTTCCTCAACCCCGATACGATGATCACCAGTGTTGCATTGAACGGAAGTGTCGCTGCGCTGGCGCATGCTGCCGCTGTTGGCTGTCGTTTGCTCAATGGTAGCGGGTTCTTTTTGCCGGAAAGCAAGCGAATAATTCCCAGCATCCGGGCAGCAGCATTTAAAATGATGGGCTTGGCTGCTCTATTTCCCCGCTCAGCGTATTTCAATCAGTATGCACTGGGTAATGTGCCCGATCGGGCAGGATGTAAGGTGGAGGTACTGACGGGTGCTTTTTTGGCCGTGCAGCGTTCGGTATTGGAAAAGCTGGGTGGGTTCGACGCCTCCTTTTTTCTTTATGGGGAAGATGTTGATTTGTGCAGGCGAATGAAAGAAGCAGGCCATACTTCCTGGTATGAGGGGTCGGCAGCGGTTATTCACTGCAAGGGTGCTAGTTCCGCTGGAAGAAACGCGGCCTATTTTCATCATTTTTACCGGGCGATGTCTATATATGCGCGTAAATATTATACGCCCGGTGTTGCCACATTGTTGCGGTTGATTATTCATTGCAGGGAGTGGCTGCATCGATCTGTTCACCGGCTGGCTACAATCATTTTTCCCGTTCCGGTTCTTCGTCCGGAGGCTTGTCATTGGCAGCTGGAGGGAGAGGCATCCGATTGTCAGTTGCTGGCGGATATGTTGAGAAAAAAGTGGGGCGAAACACTCAGAGTAAGTTTCGTTGACGGACGGGTAAATCAACAGACACCACCTGATTTTTCGGCATATCAAAACAGTGTTCGTGTTTTTTGCATTGGAAAAATGTCGCTGGAGTCGGTTATCAAAAAAATAGAGGAGGCGCCCGGTGGCGTGAATCTTTATTGGCACAGCAACAGCCACTCTATGGTGGGTTCTGGCCACTCATACATTCTTCTGCCCTGATGGTCAAGACTGAATACATGATGTGATAGCAATTCAGTAGCTTCGCAAAAAGCGCCGCAAATGCCCCTGTTCAGTTTACAGTTGCCAAATTATGTGTTGAAAGCGTTGCGGTTACCCCTTAATAATCCCCGAACACAGCAGCTTCGGGTACTCAGAAAGCTTCTCAGGAAAGCTCGGTTTACGGAGTTCGGTCAGCAATACCGCTTTGACGAAATTTTACTCAGCAAGCATATTGGAAAAAAGTTTCAGGAACGCGTGCCCCTTTCTAATTACAGCAGCATCTATAAAAGCTGGTGGCATAAAACAATGGATGGCTACCCCGATGTGTGCTGGCCGGGAAAGATCAGGTTCTATGCACTCAGCAGCGGCACCAGCGAGGCGGCCAGCAAATACTTGCCGATTACCAACGATCTTCTTCGGGGGAATAAAATTATAATGATTAAGCAGCTTTTAAGCTTACGTTCGTATGATAATGTGCCGCTCGCAACGGTAGGCAAGGGCTGGCTGGCACTTGGCGGCAGTACAGACCTGCAGAAAGGCGCAGGATATTTTGCCGGCGACTTAAGCGGGATAACCGTAAAGAAATCGCCCTTCTGGTTTCAGCCATTTTATAAGCCGGGGAAGAAGATTGCAAAAGAGCGAGACTGGAACAAAAAGATGGAGGAGATTGTGGAACGTGCACCACAGTGGGACATCGGCTTTCTGATTGGCGTGCCGGCCTGGATACAGATGTGCCTGGAAATGGTGATTGCCCGCTATCAACTCAAACACATTCATGAGATTTGGCCCAACCTATCTGTTTTTGTACATGGTGGAGTTCACTTTGAGCCATATAAAAAGGGATTTGAAAAATTATTAGGCCGACCGATTACCTATATAGAAACCTATCTTGCCAGTGAGGGGTTTATAGCTTATCAGGACAAGCAATATGCAAAAGGAATGCGCCTGGTGACAAACGAGCACCTTTTTTTAGAATTTGTTCCCTTCAACGAACAGAATTTTACTCCGGAGGGCGATCTGGTGCCAGACCCGGAGACGCTCATGATACATGAAGTAGAGGAGGGAAGAGATTATGCCCTACTCATAAGCACCTCAGCAGGCGCCTGGCGCTATCTGATTGGCGACACCGTCAAATTTGTTGACAAAGAAAATTGTGAAATCATTATTACAGGCCGCACCAAACATTTTTTAAGCCTGGTTGGAGAACACCTAAGTGTCGACAACATGAATAAAGCGGTTCAGTTGGCAGCCAGTCAGCTGAATATCAGTATTCCTGAGTTTACAGTTGCCGGGGAGCCTTGTGGTTCTTTTTTTGCACATCATTGGTATGTTGCCTGTAACGATGCAGTCGATAAAGAACAATTGCGGCAACTGATCGATGATCAACTTAAAGCGCTGAACGATGATTATGCTGTGGAGAGAAGATCTGCGCTTAAAGAATTGCGCTTGGATATTTTAAAGGAGTCATTGTTTCTTGATTTTATGCAGTCACTAGGTAAGCTGGGTGGACAACATAAATTTCCCCGGGTGATGAAAGGCGATATGCTTTCCCGCTGGCAGGAATTTTTAAATCATTCTTCTTCACCAACAGCAAAGTGATTGTCTGGCGGTAAAGCTTGAATTAACAGCGATTGTTTATGACCGATGCCGTATTAAGGGGTTTGTTGTTGGGCTTCTTTCTAGCCATATCCGTAGGTCCGGTCGTTTTTGCTATTATCAAGCACAGCATCAATCATGGTAAAAAAGCAGGGTATTATCTTGTGGCAGGCATTTCTGCCAGTGACGTTCTCTTGGTGCTCGTAGCCCATTTTTTCACCCAACTGTTTCATTCGCTGCTGGTACATCGTCAGGCTATTGCAATAGGCGGTGGAGTTTTTCTGGTTTTACTGGGGCTGTATACGCTATTCATAAAAAAAGTCAAGACAGATGAAGAAAATCGTTTGGTAGACAAAGAGTACAAGGCACACCATTATGCAGGCATGTTTCTGTCGGGCTTTTTGATTAACATACTTAACCCTGCAGTTTTTCTGTTCTGGCTCGCCTGGACGACAGCGGTTCATGCCGATGCAGAAAATACCGCACACCCCAACAGTTATCAATTCATTGTTTTTGGCACCTGTCTATTGTTTGTGTTGGCTACCGATCTGCTCAAGGTGCTCATGGCAGATAAATTGCGCAAGAAACTTACGACACCTGTTCTCAGAATCATCAACATCATTTCCGGTGCTATACTGGTTGTGTTTGGTTTGGCGCTGGCAACAGGTATTCTGAGTTCATCGCCGGGATCTCATTTGTAAACGAGTATGCTTAGAATCGCATGTTTGATATGGCTGGTTGTTTGTTGCGTGCACGCAACAGCGCAATCCGACCTGCTTGTATTCAAGAAAAAGAACAGAACCATCCAATCCTGGTCTTCGGGCAGCTATATAATTTTTCAAATGGAAAACAGGCAATGGCTGGAGGGATATGTTCGGCGGGTTTGGCGTGACAGCATTCGAATAGAGCTGGTTAAAATCGATCGGGTCATTAATAATTGGGGAACGTATAATTTTGATACTACGGGGATGGGGCTCCTTATTTTGCATGTGAAGGAGCTCAGGGCATTGCCCAAGAAAAATTTTTCCTACAACATATTTAGTAATGGTCAACTCTTTCGGCTGGGTGCGATGGGATATGTGTCACTCAATGTTATCAACTCGCTCTCCCGAAAAGACCCTGTTTTTGCTCCCGATAACCTCGGCAATCTTGGTATAGCCGGATTGGTATTTTTAACAGGAATCATGTTGGGCTCTTTCCAGCGGACATATTGGGAAACAGGGAAAAAGTATAGATTTGAAGTTGTGCGTCTTTCCCAAAGCAATAATCAGGCACCACCTCCATCAGCTAATCTCGGACAATAATTCAATCATGCCTGCTTCTTTTCGAAACATACTTGTACGCATTTGGCGGTCCCTGCCGCGGTGGATTGGATATTTGCTCCTCAGCTCATTTGTTTATATTCTTATTTGTCGGTTCGTCATGCCGCCTATTACGGTCATGCAGATCACCAATGCATGGGGTGTTGGATTCAAGCGGGATTATGTCAGCTGGTCAGCCATTGCTCCCGCGGTGAAGCTGGCTGCCATTGCCAGCGAAGATCAGTCCTTCACAGACCATGGCGGTTTTGATTGGGATGCCATTGAACACAGTCTGCGCCCGCGAAAAAAAGGAAAGAAAACGAAGATACCGATTGGCGGAGGCGCCAGCACCATAACGCAACAAGTAGCAAAGAACGTTTTTCTTTTTAATGGTACGGGTGTATTCCGATATATAAGAAAACTGCCGGAGGTTTATTTTACTAAAATGATTGAGTGGTGCTGGGGAAAACAACGCATTTTAGAGGTTTATCTCAATGTGATTGAAATGGGCCCCGGTATTTTTGGCATAGAAGCCGCTGCACAGACATACTTTGGCAAGCCCGCATCGCGCCTGACAAGAAATGAAGCAGCCATGATCATCGCCTGCTTGCCCAACCCTCGCCGATTCACGGTAAAGCCCATGAGTCGTCGTGTTGCGTGGCGCTATCCGCAGATCCTGCGTGAAATGAATAACCTCGAAGACGACGAAGACATCCGTTTATTGCTGAAAAAATAGTCAGCGACTTTTATCCGATACTATATTTTCTACAGCAGCAATTGCAGTTAATAACCTTTGTTCATCATTACCCTCTATGACCGACCACGGGGTAGTCTGATTGATCAGTAAGTCTTTATACAAGTGAAAGAGTTCAATTCTGTTTTTATCATCAGGGTATTCGCGTAACTCATCTTTCACCCAGGGCAAATCGGGGGAGCAGAGTAAGTAGCCATCGTATTTTCTTTTTGCGATCTGATCGAGTATATAGGAGTGGCATTTCCCAAACACGTATTCACACCAGACTTTCATCACATACATATCTGTATCGATAAAAAGTATGGGTGGATGTGGCGATGAAATCAAAGTGTGAGAATTGATCCAGCAGTTTTCTTTTGCTGACCAGCTCCACGCTTGTTGCAGTTGGCTTGTAAATTCCTCTTCCAGCGCCAGCTGTCCACGCGCAATCTCCAATAGCTGGTCGAAAGTATACTCGGTACCGTAGGTGAGCAGGTAGGATCGGGCAAATTCTGGACACCAGGTTGTATGGAAATGCTGTGCCAGTTCCTCACATAAAGTGCTTTTACCCGTTGATTCGGGACCCACAATCACTATTTTTTTGATCATGCTGGAGCTGTGCTGGCGAAAACAAATATAAGTAAGCTTTTATAAGGATGTCGTTGGTGTGTTGGCAGCGCGTGCTTTCTGCTGCCAGGTAATCAGTCCGGCTACGGCCAATACCAGTAGCACCATGAATTGCACACTGGTGAACATGAAGCCCTTTACAAAGTAGAGAGGAATAGATGTGAGGTTGGTGGCAATCCAAAAATACCAGCTGGCAACTTTTTTTCGGGCCATGCACCACATGCCTGTATAGGCGGTGGCTGAAGCAAAGGCGTCAGCAAAGGGAATCGCCTCTGGTGCAAATGCTTTTTTTGCCCATAAAAGGGCGGCCAGCAGTATTCCATAGGCAATTGCGAAAAACAAGCATTGTTGTAGCCAGTCGCGCCGTGTGTTTCCGGTGATTTGTAATACCGGAGCTCCCGATGATGTGTCTTTACGTGACCAAAGCCACCACCCATAGATGCTCATAACGGTATAATAGAAATTTACACTCGCTTCACCCAATAAATGACTTTTGATGCTGAGGTAAACATATAAGATCGTATTGACTAATCCGGTTGGATAAACCCAGATGCTTTCTTGGCGGCTGAACCAAACGCTGACAATACCGGCGATTACGGCAATAAATTCCAACGGACCTGTTTGAAGGAGGCCGCTGTAAAAGGACTGATATAGTTCTGTAAAAGACAAGCAGGTAAGTTATTCGGTCTGTCTCGGGGGAGAAAGACTTTATTCTGCTTCGGCAACAACTTCTTTCACTTCCGGAATCATGCGCTTCATCATGCCTTCAATTCCTGCTTTCAGGGTAATCATGGAAGAAGGACAGCCACTGCAACTTCCCTGCAGCATGAGATTCACTACTCCGTTTTCATAGCTTTTGAACTGTATAGCGCCACCGTCCATTTCAACGGCGGGCTTAACGTAATTTTCCAGTAATTCTTTCACGCGCTTCACGATGTCATCGTCATCGGCGTGAACGGTGTTGCCGGCCGGCTGCATTTGTGCGAGCTCTTCCTCATTCACTACTACGCCGCCATTCTCCAGGTAATCTTTTAGAAACTGCTTGATTGCCGGGATCACATCCTGCCAATCTTCCGTTTCCGGGGTTTTGGTCAGCGTGACAAAGTTGCTCGCAATAAATACACTTTTCACAAAGGGAAAGCCAAACAATTCTTTTGCCAGGGGTGAGGGGGCAGCCAGACTCTCTTCTGCAAAATCGATGCTTTTACCCGGATACAACAACTTGTTGGCCACGAATTTCATGGTCTCGGGGTTGGGCGTCATTTCTGTATAAATGCTGATGACAGGGTTGCCGGTAGTGATCATACTGTATAAATTAATATATACAAAGATAAACAATTCGGAGGCCGAAAGGGTTGGGTGGCACCGGTTGTGTGGGCGTTTTTTCGGATTTCGTAAAATAGTGGACTATCCAGCGGGATCCCCAATGATGCGCAGTTTGGCGTAGTTCAACATGATTTTCTTCTCCCCATTTGTATCGAAAACAATGGTCGCTACCGGATTGTGCGCTGACCCTTCAATACGCATAACTTTTCCAAACCCAAATTTCTGGTGCTCCACTTGTTGTCCCACTGCCAACCCAGACGTATCGCTGGGTGTGAAATCCGGTGATGGATTGTGGGCTACTGTTTTCGGCGTTGCCGGTGAAAGATAGGCAGGCGGCGTTGAACTGGCTGCCGGCTTCTTTCTGGCAGCTGCTGCCGGGCTGGCAGGCATATCGTTGTAGTCTCCCCATCCGCCATTCCATCGGCCTGCCGGTCGGTTGGCGCTATAGCCGCCCATACCGCGTGCTCCTGCACCGGAGTAGGATTTATCCAGAAACTTTTCCGGAATCTCGTCGAGGAATCGGCTTGGGTCATTTTGCACCAGTTGCCCATAGCGGTAGCGCGTATTGGCATAGCTGAGCCAGAGCCTTTCTTTCGCCCGGGTGATGGCAACATAAAAAAGGCGTCGTTCTTCTTCCAGGTCTTCGCGTGTATTGACACTCATCATGCCGGGAAAAAGATTTTCTTCAAGACCACCAACAAAAACACAGGCAAACTCTAGCCCCTTTGCCGCGTGTATGGTCATTAACTTGACTGCGTCGGACTGCTGACTGTCATCATCTGCATCGGTATGCAGTGCAATCTGCTGGAGATAAGATCCAAGTGACTTATCGCCCAGTTCACCATCGTCATTGGAGGGGCTCTCTGTCCATTCTTTTATAGAGTTCAACAATTCCTGCAGGTTATTGTATCGATCAAGTCCTTCGGCCGACTTATCATTGAATAGTTCTTTAACCAGCTCGGAGTGCTTACCCACTTGCACTGCCACATCGTAGGCGTTTTTATCGGTGAGGATGCTTTGGAAATAGCGAATCATGGTTACGAAGTTGCTGATGCTTTGCAGGGTGCCTGCGCGGAACCCGAATTCTGCAGCCCGCGACATTACTTCGAATACGGAGATTTTATTTTCATTTGCCAGAATAACCAGCTTTTCAATGGTCGTTTTACCGATGCCTCGAACAGGATAATTTACAATTCTTTTCAGCGATTCTTCATCAAACGGATTCACCGTCAGGCGTAGGTAGGAAAGTAGGTCTTTAACCTCCTTGCGTTGATAAAAGCTGACACCGCCATAGATTTTGCAAGGGATGCCCATGCGGCGCAGGCTTTCTTCAAACGATCGGCTTTGTGCATTGGTACGATAGAGGATAGCAAAGTCATTGTTGCTAAAATGATTTCGAAGCTTTTGTTCCTGAATCGCATCGGCTACCATCTTACCCTCGTCGTTGTCAGTCATGGTACGTGCCAGCCTAATCAGCTCTCCGGATACATTGTCGGTCCACAATTCCTTCTGTATTTGTCCCTGGTTTCTTTTAATGACTTCATTTGCTACTTCCAGAATATGTCCACTGCTGCGGTAGTTCTGTTCCAGCTTAATGAGGCGTACGTCGTCGTAATCTTTCTCAAACTGCAGTATGTTTTCAATGGTGGCTCCGCGAAAACTATAAATGCTTTGGGCATCATCACCTACCACACAGATGTTTTCGTGCACGGCTGCCAGCAATTTCGCGATGCGGTATTGTACCGGATTGGTATCCTGGTACTCATCGATGAGTACATAGCGGAACTTGTGTTGGTATTTGTGCAGTACATCCGGAAAGCTGTTGAGCAATTCAAACATTTTCAGCAGCAGGTCGTCAAAATCCATGGCGCCATTGCGAAAACATCGCTCGCAATAGGAGGCGTAGATGCGCGCGATTTCGGGTTTCTTCGAGCGCATATCTTCCTGCTGTATCGAGGGCTCTTCTGCATAAACATCCGGATAGATCAATGCGTTCTTTGCCCAGGAGATCCTGCTGCCTACGGCAGCCGGTTTATATTCTTTATCATCGAGCCCCAGTTCGCGTGTAACTGTTTTGATTACGGAGCGGCTGTCTTCTGTGTCGTAGATGGTGAAGTTGGCAGGATACCCCAGGTGGCGTGCTTCTGCGCGCAGGATGCGCGCGAATACGCTGTGAAAGGTTCCTATATATAGATTGCGCGCTTCATTGTTGCCCAGGATTTTTTCTATCCGCTCTTTCATTTCTGCCGCGGCCTTATTGGTAAAAGTGAGTGCCAATATATGAAAGGCATCTACTCCCTCATTCATCAGATGGGCGATGCGCGTGGTGAGCACTTTTGTTTTTCCGCTACCTGCACCTGCGATGATCATGAGCGGCCCATTGATGTGTTGTACCGCCTCTCTTTGCTGTTCATTCAGCCCCGACAAATAATTCCCCATGGCCGCAAGTTACACGCTTGTGGGAGGAAAAAATGGGTATCGGCATTTCATGGTGCTGCTTTTTTTATGCACATGCCACAATTTTCTTTTGGGCATACAAGACCAACAGCAGCAGCAGCAATTTATTAGTCTATTGATTAGGTAGACTAAATATTTTTATTTTTCTTTGTGCCCGATAAGTTTGTAAGTCGGAGGGGCAGGAAATTTTTTCGGTCAGGTGGCCGAGCGGCAAGGTAGGGGTCGGCAAAACCCCGGACGGCGGTTCGATTCCGCCCTTGACCTCGTTTTTTGGGTTTATGGTAGTAAGCAATCGACGGACCTGCATTTTTATGCGGGTCCTTTTGTTAAATCGACTATAAAGAGGATTTTTCCCCTCCTCCCCCGGCTTATTATGCGTAAATTTGCTGTTCCCCTAAACCCAAGGGGGGCTCGCTCACCTTGTTTAGATGGCAGAAATGAAGAAGTTATGACTGGTTGGAAAAGAAAACCCTGGATGTTGGTTGGCGTAATAGCACTCACGCTTGCCATTGTAGTATTACCGCCGGCAATACCGACGCGCGGCAGCAATGTGGCCGCTCTGCGTCCGAACGACCCTTCCGGTAAGATGGCGTTATACGAGCAATTGGGTTTGGGGGCGCTGGGCTTATCAAAAACGGCTTTTGAATATGCGCTAAGCGGTTGGAATGCTTTGATGAAAGAAGGGAAGATCAGAAAAGACAATATCCTTTCCATACTTGATTTCTCTCTTCCCTCCGGTCAAAAAAGATTGTTTGTCCTTGACTTGGAATTGGGTCGACTTTTATTCAATACGTATGTTTCGCATGGTAAAAATTCCGGCACGGAATTACCTACACGTTTTTCTAACCGCATCAACTCCAATCAGTCAAGCCTTGGATTTTTTATCACTGGCGGCACCTATAAAGGAAAACATGGCACTTCATTGCGACTGCAAGGAGAAGAGTCGGGCATCAATGACAATGCGTTGAATCGTGGTATTGTCGTTCATGGCGCCAGCTATGTAAGCGAGAAAATTGCTGAACGGCAGGGCTACGTAGGCCGTAGTCAGGGTTGTCCGGCAATTCCGCCACAGTTGACTCGCCCCATCATAGATAATATCAAAGAAGGGAGTTGTCTATTTATATATAGTCCCGACGCCAGCTACCTCCGCCGTTCTTCTCTCCTCCGCCTTTCATCTTTGCGCGGCTAGTTTTTTTCCAGATCAGCTTTAAGTGGCGCAGTCGTTATCTTAGCGGGTAAATAAGCATGCGTCATGAAAAATTTTTTTCTTGCCTTTTTGCTGATGTGCGCCACTTCAGCCGCTATGGCACAAAAGGTAGATCGTCGTTTGGAAAAGGAGCTGCAGTCTATGATCGCAGGATTTCGGGGTGATATCGGAATTTATGTACATGATCTTATCACCGGCAAGCAGGTAGCCATACAGGCCGACTCGATATTTCCAACAGCCAGCCTTGTCAAAATTCCCATTCTCACGGGTATTATGCGCAAGCTGGAAGACGGAACACTTTCCTACCATCAACCGCTGATCTATAAGGATTCGTTGTTGTATGCGGGGGAAGATATTCTTGGCTCTTTGAAGAACAATGAAAAAATTGAACTCAGTAAGGCAATGATGCTGATGCTTACTATGAGTGATAATACTGCCAGCCTTTGGTTACAATCCCTGGCCGGCACCGGAACGCGCATCAATGAGTTAATGGATAGTCTTGGACTACCCAATACGCGCGTGAACAGCCGAACTGCGGGCAGAACGGAAGAAAGAAACAAGTGGGGCTGGGGACAAACGACGCCGCGCGAAATGGCACAACTGCTGGAGAAGATTATTCGCCACGAAGTCATCAGCTATGCGGCCAGTGAAAAAATGCTGCGCCTGATGGGTAGAAATTATTGGGATGAAGAAGCCATCTCGCGCATACCTGCCGATGTGTTCATTGCCAGCAAAAGCGGCGCTGTGGATGCCAGCAGAAGTGAACTGTTGTATGTGAATGGAAAAAAATGCAGGTATGTTTTTTGTATCTGCACTAAGAACAACGTTGATCGCTCCTGGGAGTCGAATAACGAAGCATGGGAACTCACACGCCGCATCAGTCAGTTGCTTTGGGAATACTATAATTAACTAAAGAGCTGATAAATCAGCCAGCTCATGCCATATGCAAGTGCTGTCATGTAGACCAGTTGAACGAGTGGCCACTTCCAGCTTTTGGTTTCACGTTTTACAACAGCCAGGGTGCTCATGCACTGCATGGCGAGCATATAAAATAGTAAGAGAGAAAATGCGGCCGGCAGCGTATACACTTTGCTGCCATTGCTGTGTTTTGCGGCTGCCATTTTTTCACGAAGAGAAGAATCATCATCTTCCTCCACGCTATATAATGTTGCCATGGTTCCGACAAATACTTCCCGCGCAGCGAAAGAAGTGATGAGTGCTATGCCGATCTTCCAGTCAAAACCAAGGGGCCTGATCACTGGTTCTATGGCCTGACCCAATTGTCCGGCGTATGATTGTTGTAGCTTTTCGGTTGACCACTGCTTGTTGAGCTGTGCCTCCTGAGCGGGCTGCTCGCGGATTAATTTTTCATATTTTGTTTGCAAGGTCTCCATTCGATTGCCGGGGCCATAGCTGGAAAGGAACCAAAGCACCAGGCTGATCAGCATGATAACGCGACCGGCATCGGTAACGAAAATCCTTGCCTTACCCACCATTGTTATCAATACGTTTTTCCAACGGGGAGGTCGGTATATGGGCAGCTCCAGGATGAAGAAACTTTTTTCTTTGATGCGAATGAATCCTTTTAGGATATAACTCATCATCAGGGCCATCAGAAAACTACCGAGGTACAACGCCATCATGACGAGTCCTTGTAAACTTAAAAATCCGAAATAATAAGCATCGTCTATTACGAGTGAGATGAGAATGGTATATACGGGCAATCGGGCGCTGCAACTTACTAAGGGTGTTACCAGTATGGTGAGGAGCCTTTCTTTTTTATTTTCAATACTACGTGCAGACATGATGGCCGGAACCGCACAAGCAAAACCGCTGATGATGGGCATCACGCTTTTACCATTGAGTCCTGCCTTGCGCATCAGGCGATCACTCAAAAAACCTATGCGAGCCATATAGCCCGAATCTTCCAGCATGGTAATCAGTCCGAATAAAATCATTATCTGGGGAACAAATACCAGAATGCCACTGAGACCGGCAAGTACTCCATTGATGAGCAGGTCACTCCATCCGCCATCGGCGGAAGGCAAATGTGCACTGAGCCAGCTACCCATTTGCTGGAACCCCCATTCGATGAAATCCATCGGGAATTGTGCTACCCAAAAAATACTTTGGAAGAGGATAAACAAGACCACCAGCAAGATGACATAACCCCAAACACGGTGCAATAAAATAGTATCTAGTTTTTCGGAAAACTTCTTCTGTTCGGCGGGGTGGGGCTCGCTTACGTTTTCGCGCATCACTTCCCGGATGTGGGCATATCGGCCGACAACTTCTTCTGCCTGTGTTTTGGAGGAATTAAATGCATGCTTTTTAACGATTGCCTCAATGTCTTGATGTTGTGCAGACGTTAATGGAAACGCATCATGGTGTATCAGGTAGTGTAGGGCGGCATAATCACTGATGCCCGGAACCGCTGTTTGTAGGTCTGCGATGGGGGCGCCGGCGGCAGCGGCGGCATCATAAAACGGCGAGTGCTTATTTTCATATTTTCCTGCAGCCGTTTCCAGCAATACTTTCTTTAGTTCGGCGATACCTTTATTTTTTCGTGGGTTCACGAGCACCACCGGTATTTGTAAGGCGGCGGCCAACCCTGCCGCATCTACATAAATATCTCGCTTAATCGCGAGATCATTCATCGTAAGCGCCATTACAACCGGCAGGCGTAAATCAATGATTTGTGAACAAAACAGCAGGTTTCTTTTCAGATTACTGGCGTCGGCTACGAGAAGTACCAGGTCTGTTTTTACTTCCGGGTCGGCTCCCATCAGCACCTTATATGCTACCCATTCGTCTTCCCTCCGGGGATATAGGCTATAAGTGCCCGGCAAATCAATGAGGGAGGCATCTGTCGTTTTATTGAGTTGCGTGGTGCCAATCATTTTATCAACTGTAACACCCGGGAAATTGCCGACCTGCTGGTTCAATCCGGTGAGGGCATTGAACAGCGAAGATTTTCCGCTGTTGGGGTTACCCACCAGGGCAATATGTAACAGTTGATTACTCAAGCCGTTTCCAATTTGTGCAAAAGTAGCAGCTAAAGGTGGGTATATGTTACGATATCGGGAAGAGAATTGGCTACTTTTTAAGGTTGTTTATTTGATACTTTCTGATCGGGAAAATATGTTGACATAACTTTGCAGTATGAAAAAATATGTTTGGATTTTATTGTTATTGCCGGCAATGGCAGTTGCGCAGAGTAAGAAAAAGCGACTGAGGGCTGAGCAACAGGCCCGGATGGAACGTATTACGGTGTTACAAAACCACGTAAAATTTCTCGCCGATGATCAACTGGAAGGTAGAAGAACCGGTACCCGGGGCGAGGAGAAGGCGATGCAATATATTATAGACCAATACAAGCAGATGGGAGTATCACCTGCGGGAACAGATGGATTTATTCAAACATTTGCGGTTCAAGAGGGAAGAGTACCCGATACCGCTACCCGACTGACGGTGGGCGGTCGCTCCCTTTCTTTAATGAAAGATTTTTTTCCGCTGCCGTATAGTCCTGGTGCACGAATAAAAGGCGCTGCTGCGATGGCGCTGCATGAGTCAGGAGAGCCCTGGTTCTGGGATCTGCGTGAGCTGCTTGAAGCAAATACAGGGAATCCGCATGTTGACATTCATGCTGCTTTGCGCGAACACGCTGTGAAAGCTGCCAAAAAAGGAGCAACCGCTTTATTTGTTTACAACAATTCTGCCATCACCGATAATATTCAGTACAATAAATTTGACAGCACTGCGGCTGCCGTTATTCCCATTATTTATTTGACCCGAGCAACGTTGCCGTTGTATTTCAGTGACCCTGCTGCCACCCTTGATCTTGACCTCGTGGTGTCTATCGCTGAAAGGAAACGCATCGGTAGGAATGTTGCTGCTTTCATCGATAAGCAGGCTACACATACGATTGTGCTTGGCGCGCATTATGATCACCTGGGCTATGGAGAAGATAAAAATGCGCTTGATACGGGTCTCGTGATACGCAATGGTGCTGATGATAATGCCAGCGGCACAGCAGCACTCATCGAGCTGGCCCGGCTGCTGCAAAAATCTGCACCTGCGGGCAACAATTATCTGATCTTACACTTTTCCGGCGAAGAGCTGGGATTATTGGGCAGTAAGTACTGGTTAGAAAATCCTACACTTGCTATACAGCCCAATTATATGATCAATATGGATATGGTGGGACGGTATGATACGGCGCGAAAACTGACAGTGGGTGGGTATGGCACATCACCTGTATGGTCGGCCGTGGTGCCGGCAATCTCTGCCCCCCTGATCACTCGCTTTGACAGCACCGGTAGCGGACCAAGCGATCATGCCAGTTTTTATCGTAAAGACATCCCCGTGCTCTTTTTATTTACCGGCAGCCATAGCGATTATCATAAATCATCAGATGATTGGGATAAGATCAACTATGAAGGTCAGGAGGAAATTGTTCGCTGGGTATACCGCCTGATTGAGGCTACAGATGGCAAAGGCAAGCTCCCTTTCATCAAAACACGTGAGCCCCAGATGGGTCGCAGCAGCGGTTTTTCCGTGAGCCTGGGTGTAATTCCCGACTATGGCTATACCGGCACCGGTATGCGCATTGACGGCGTAAGTCCGGGTAAGCTGGCAGAAAAGCTCGGATTAAAAGCCGGAGATATTTTATTACAGTTGGGGGACTATAAATTTGTAGATGTTTCTACCTATATGCAGTCACTGGGGAAATTCAAAAAAGGCGATAAAACAGTATTGCGTTATAAACGTGGCGCAGAGGAAATGATGGCAGACGTGCAGTTTTAATTCATGGTTATGAAGCTAAAGCTCGATACAGATGGCATGCAGGATGATTTCTTTGCCGACAGCCGGCTGTTGGGAATTACGGCACCAATGAAGTGTTATCAATTCTGCCTTTCGCTGAACAGGCAGCTGGGTTATTCTTTCAGGATGATGTCTGAATACGAGATTCCGTTGAAGAAAAAAGAACGGACATATTATTTTTCTGTTTACGAATCGCATATACCAAGCCATCCCCTCCGTCACCTGTTGTATCACAATCATTATGATGGCGAGTACCTGCTGCCTGAATTCAAGCACATGGATTTTTTATGGTTGATACGTGGGGATATGTCTACCGATGATGTGGTGGGTACCATTCGCCAACAGGTTAAAAGCATTCCTGAAGTTCAATTGGTGGCTGAATTACCTTTTGAGCAATTAAAGAATTGGAGTAACCTGATACTATAGCAGCAATTTTTTTCGATTAGGGCAGTACTGCGATCAATTTTTCTCCGGCGGCAGAGATTGTTCCGATTGGCACAATATCAAACGAAGGATCAGCAGTTGAAAGAACAGCGTGTACTTCTTCCAGGTGTTCTGGTGCGATAGCCAGCAGCAGTCCGCCGTTTGTTTGCGGATCGGGAAGCATAGAAAAGGCTTCCATCACGTTTACACCCGGGGCAAAAGAAACCTTACTTTGATAGGCATTCCAGTTGCGGTAGGTGGCGTCTGGCACCATCCTGTCTTTTAAATAAGTGCGGGCCTCCGCAAGTATGGGAATCTTTGAATAATGCAGGGTGGCTCCACATCCGCTACCCTCGGCCATTTCAATCAGATGTCCCAGCAAACCGAATCCGGTAACATCGGTCATGGCATGCACGCCTGCCAGCTTACCCAGTTTTTCTCCTACGCTGTTTAAGGTGCTCAGTTGGCGGTAAAGCAGTTCTTCTTGTTCCGCCGCCAGGGCGCCTCTTTTTTGTGCTGTTGATAAGATGCCGACACCAATGGGTTTGGTTAACAGCAGCAGGTCGCCGGCTTGAGCGCTGTTGTTTCTTTTGAGGTTATTCAGGTTGATGCGACCATTCACAGAGAGACCAAATACCGGTTCAACGCCATCAATGCTGTGCCCGCCTGCCAGCGGTATACCTGCTTCAGCACAGATATCTCTGGCGCCGCGCAGCACTTCGCGTGCCAGTTCGGTTCCCAGCTTTTCCAGCGGCCAGGCAAGTAATGCCAGTGCCAGCATCGGTGACCCCCCCATGGCATAGACATCGCTGATGGCGTTGGCGGCGGAGATTTTTCCAAAGTAATAGGCATCATCTACAATCGGCGTAAAAAAGTCTGCCGTACTGATGAGGCCGGTACCATCGCCCAAGTCATAAACAGCCGCATCGTCGCTGCTGTCGTTGCCTACGAGTAATGCACCGAATGCCGTGCCTGTTCGGCTGTCTTGCAAAATGCTTTCCAGTGCCGCGGGAGCCATCTTACATCCGCAGCCTGCGGCGGAAGAAAATTGTGTAAGGCGAATCTTTTCCATAAGGAGGTTTAATATGTCCATTGTGCCTGCCGCAGCGCCAGCACCGTATCGTCATCATTTTTTATCAATAATTCTCCCGCTGCATTTACTTCCAAAGGAATGCAACGCACCTGTTCTCCGTTGACGAGCAGGGTTACCGGCTGATCTTTCTTATAAAGTCGCATGTTGTATGCTGCCAACGTTTTCGTTCTTTTCTCTGTCGACCAATCCTGCAGCCTGTTTTCCAGCAGACCGCATAATTCTTTCGCCAGTTCAATGGGCTCAAATGACCGTCCGGTAATCAGTTGCAGCGAGGTGGCCCGGCTTGCTTGCTCGGGATAGGCGGTCTGGTTGATGTTCATGCCAATGCCAACGATGGCCCAGGTCCATTGGGCACCCCGCCAGCAGTTTTCAATGAGGATACCTCCTGCCTTTCTGTCACCCCAATAAATATCATTCGGCCATTTGATGGTGGCTCCCGAACCGGCATGGCGACTAAAAAGATCAAAGCAGGCCAGTGCAACAAGCTGATTCAGCTGGGGGGCCTCCTCGTTTTGGCGGCCTAGGGTATTCAAAACCACTGACATCAGTATGTTTTTGCCGGGCTCGCTTATCCAGGTGCGCTCCTGGCGGCCCCTGCCTTGTGATTGGTGGTGAGCGAAATAGACAGCACCATGTGCAGCGCCCTGCACGTCAAGTTGATTTCTGGCATACCTATTGGTACTATCCGTTTCGTGTAAAAGGATGAACGGGGAGCCAATATGACTTTTAACATCGGAGGGTGACAAAGAAGTAGTATTTTTGTAAAGGTACAAACTTGGGCAGCAGGCGGCCTCAAAACCTGCCATTGTTGCTCCCGGTATCCATTTAGTTGAATAAAATTTTTTATTTATTGGAAACACTTTCGGTTTTACAAGGACGAAAAAGAAATAACAGCAATCGCCTGACCCGCCAGTCCAAAATTTTTAAATCCATCCTACAAGCGATTCACGATAAAAAAGGCGAAAAGTTGGTCAGTCTGGATCTGAGAAAAATTCCAGAAGCCGCAGCCGATTTCTTTATTGTTTGTGAGGCCACCAGCTCTACCCAGATAAGGGCAATTTGTGATGAAGTAGAAAACAGGGTGAAAAAAGATTGTGACGAAATGCCATATAAACAGGAGGGCCGGCAGCAGCTGCAGTGGGTTTTAATCGATTATGTGAATGTGGTCGTTCATGTAATGCATCCTGAGGCGAGAAAATTTTATAAGCTCGAGGAAATGTGGAGCGATGCCTCCTGCCTAGAGCACAACGACTAATGAAGGAACAGTTATCAGTTAACAGAGCAAAAGAAAGGCGCACTATATGCAATCAGAAAATAAGCCTCCAAAAGGCGGAACACCGGAAGGACAAAAAAAGGGACCCAAGATCAATTTATATGTGATTTACGGTATCATAGCCGTATTGTTGCTGGTAGCCAGTCTCGGAAGATTCTCTCCCGACTTGATTACGATTACCGAGCAGGAATTCATGAATGAAATGCTGCTAAAGGGTGACGTAGAAAAAATCGATCTGGTCAAGAACAAAGACCGCGTGCGCGTATATATTCGGCCGGATAGTCTGAAAAAAGAATTTTATGTAACCAAGCTGAAGAAAACAGTTATCCGCGAAAAAGCGAAGGAGCCCCTGTTTGAATTTCAGGTACTGGACTGGAAGTCTTACCGCGAATACATGAAAGAGGCTGTTGCCACTAAAAATATTCCAGAGGTAAAGGAAAGAATCATTGAAGACCAGGATTGGACCAGTCCGCTATTCAATACCATATTCTCTCTGTTGTTGATTGTGGGCGTATGGGTTTTAATGATGCGCAAGATGGGTGGCCAGGGAGGCGGAAGCGGCCCCGGTGGTATTTTCAGCATTGGAAAATCTAAAGCTACTTTATTCGATAAGGGAGCCCGGGTGAATATCACATTTGCTGATGTAGCCGGACTCGATGAGGCGAAAGTAGAGGTGATGGAGATTGTTGACTTCTTAAAGAATCCAAAGAAATATACTTCTCTTGGTGGTAAGATTCCAAAAGGAGCACTGCTGGTGGGTCCTCCCGGTACCGGTAAGACCTTGCTGGCAAAAGCCATGGCCGGTGAAGCGCAGGTACCCTTCTTCAGCCTGAGCGGAAGTGATTTCGTTGAAATGTTTGTTGGCGTTGGAGCCAGCAGGGTACGAGACCTGTTCAAGCAGGCCCGTGAAAAAGCGCCTTGTATCATATTTATAGATGAGATTGACGCAATTGGTCGTGCGCGTGGCAGAAATGCCATCATGAGTAATGATGAGCGCGAGAATACGCTGAATCAATTGCTGGTTGAAATGGATGGATTTGGGGGAGATACTGGAATTATCATTCTGGCTGCAACCAACCGCCCGGATGTACTAGATTCAGCTTTGCTTCGTCCGGGTCGATTCGATCGGCAAATCTCTATTGATAAGCCCGATGTGAAGGGACGTGAAACTATTTTCCAGGTACACCTGCTACCGATAAAAACATCTGAAAAACTCGACCTGCATCGTCTCGCCGAGTTGACGCCCGGCTTCGCAGGTGCTGATATTGCCAATGTGTGCAACGAAGCAGCTTTGATTGCCGCCCGCAAGGGTAAGGCCTCCGTTGAGATGATTGATTTTCAGGATGCGATTGATCGGGTAATCGGTGGTCTCGAAAAGAAAAATAAAATCATCGCTCCGCATGAAAAAGAAATCATCGCTTATCACGAAGCAGGTCACGCCGTTTGCGGCTGGTTCCTTGAACATGCTTATCCGCTGTTGAAGGTGACGATTGTGCCGCGAGGTACAGCGGCGCTGGGCTATGCACAGTATACGCCTACGGAACAATATTTATACAATACCGATCAGCTCAACGATCAGATCTGTATGACGCTGGGTGGTCGTGCAGCCGAACAAGTTTTCTTCGGTAAAATTTCAACCGGGGCTGCCAACGACCTGCAGCAGATTACGCGCATTGCGTACAGTATGGTAACCGCTTATGGTATGAACACCAAGGTCGGTAATGTTAGCTTTTACGATCCTTCCAATGAAAATACTTTCACGAAGCCCTATAGTGAAGAAACCGGCAAGTTGATCGATGAGGAAGTGAGGGCCATCATTGATGCAGCCTATGAACGCACACTGCATCTTTTGCAGGAAAAGAAGAAAGAAGTAGAAGTGCTGGCACGTGAACTGCTTAGCAAGGAAGTCTTACACAAGAGCGATGTTGAACACCTGATTGGTAAGCGTCCATTTGAAGAAAAGAAGCCGGTCAGCATTGAACCCGAAATGACCAATGATGAAGTAGTTGGCGAAAGTACCATTGGTCCGGGTAAAACAAATCCGGAAGATTCTTCTACCATCGTATAAGCCATGGGTAGCAACGCACGCGAAAACATATTAAAAAGGATCAAGCAGGCACTGAAAAAACCGGTGCCTGTTCCCTTTCCGGGCGCCTCGTCAGAAGGTCATTTTATTCCGCTTCCACAGGACGCGGTTTTAGAATTCGCAGAACGCTTTACAGCTTTACAAGGTAAGTTTTGTTATTGCTCCAGTGAAAAGGAATTGGCAGAACAACTGCAGGCGCTTGCGACACAGCGTAAATGGAGCAAAATGTATTGCCGTGAAAATAGTTGGCGGGCATTGCTGCAGCAGCAGGGCTTCGAACCCACCTACCATACTGGTCTTGCCGACTGTGATGCTGCCATCACCGGATGTGAATCGCTCGTGGCAAGAACCGGATCCATCTTATTGGGTAGTGGCGGCCCCAGCGGGCGCACGGTCAGCGTATATGCACCTGTGCATATTTGCATAGCCTACGCCCACCAGGTAAAAGAAGATATTGGCGAAGGACTGGAATCGCTGCTCTCCGGTACGACCTATCCCTCTATGGTAACCTTGGCTACAGGGCCGAGCCGAACGGCGGATATAGAAAAAACGCTGGTGGTGGGCGTACATGGCCCGAAAGAAGTATATTGTTTTCTAATCGATCAATAATCGTTCCGAGATGCCACAGCCTGCAACCACTCTTTTATTTGTGTACGGCTCTCTGCGCAGCGGATTTCATCACCCTGCCTATAATTATATCAGTCGTTATTTCACGCCACTCGGACCCGCTCGTGTGGCCGGCACTTTATTTGATATGGGGACCTATCCGGCTGCCCGACCCGACGATACCGGTCGCCAGATCATAGGCGAGCTTTTTCAAATCAAAAACATAGAAGAATGGGATTGGGCCATCGCTCAGCTTGATGACTATGAACGTGTTCAGGCAGATGAAGACGGACCTGCCCTGTATGAGCGGCGCCTCACCCAGGTTGAACACGAAACAGCACAAGCTACTGCCTGGATATATTGGTATGCGGGTGATGTCACCGGAAGACCAATGGTTGCCAGTGGCGATGTGCTGGAATATCTTCAAAGAAAAAATCAATGATGGCATGATACCGGCTCCCGGAAAAAAAATATATTTCATCTCAGACTTTCACCTGGGCGCGCCGAATTATACTCAGAGCCTTCAGCGGGAAAGAAAAGTGGTAGAGTTTCTACATACCATTGAAGAGGAGGTTGACAGCTTATTCATATTGGGTGATATTTTTGATTTCTGGTTTGAATACAAGCAGGTAGTACCCAAGGGCTATACCCGCCTATTGGGACGCCTCGCCGAGATGAGTGATAGGGGCATACCTATTCATGTATTCACCGGCAACCATGACCTGTGGATGCGGGGTTATTTTGAAAATGAATTACGCATTCGAGTTTATCAGGAACCGCGCGTGTTTGAATGGGGCGGCAAGAAATTTTTTATAGGTCACGGTGACGGACTGGGTCCCGGCGACAAGGGGTATAAGCGACTAAAAAAAATTTTTCGAAACCCCGTTTGTCAATGGATGTTCCGACAACTACATCCCGATCTGAGTATTGGGCTAGCCCAGTATTTCAGCCGCTCCAGCCGGGAGGCAACCGGCAACAGCGACCAGCACTTTCTGGGAGCGGAAAACGAATGGCTGATACAATACTGCTATCGAAAATTACAGGAGCAGTCCATCGACTATTTTATATTTGGTCACCGCCACCTTCCTATTGACTTTTCACTCAATGATAAAAGTCGTTACATCAATACCGGTGATTGGATTCGTCATTTTTCTTATGCTGTTTATAATGGCGAAACCCTACAACTGGTTGTTCCAACTGCTCACTAATTTAAGTAAAAATGCGCCGCCTCTTCGATCAAACCATACTAAGCAATACGATTCAGGACTATCTGACGGTATTGGTTGTTCTGCTCGTCGCCCTATTACTGATTCGGTTTATTTCTTCCTTTCTCGCCAAGTCGCTGTATCGGGTATTATCTAAAAATATTCAACACGACGCTCGACAGTCTTTTCTCAATCTGGTGCTAAAGCCACTCGATTATTTTCTTTTCTCTGTCGTTCTGTTCATCGCACTTGCCCGCTTACATTTTCCGTCAGCACTGGACATAAAAATTTATCATACCACTACACGAGATATCATCGAGATGATATTGGTTTCGTGGTTGATTGTTGTTTTCATTTGGTTATGCAGAAGGGGTGTTGATTTTATAGCGCTGATATTAGAAGAGAAAGCTAACCACACGGCAGACCTTTCCGACAACCAGCTTATCATTTTCTTCAAAGATTTTTTTAAGCTTATTTTATTGCTCATAGGCATCTTATTGATTTTGCGCTTCTCCTTTAACAAGGAGATTGGAAATATATTGACCGGATTGAGTATTGTTGGTGCTGCTATTGCGCTGGCCGCCCGCGAGAGCATGGAAAATCTGATCGCCTCTTTTATCATATTTTTTGACAAGCCATTTATTACAGGAGAGCAGGTGAAAGTGTCACAATTTACAGGCACCATTGAAAAAATCGGACTACGCAGTACGCGCATTCGTACACCCGATAAAACACTGATTACAGTACCCAATAAGCAGATGGTCGATAACATCATTGATAATTTCAGCCAGCGTACCCAGCGTAGAACAGAAATCCGACTGGAGCTTGATCTTTCAGCAACACCGGCACAGCTGGCTGCTTTCACCAGAGAAGTGCCTGCGATACTACTTGCGACAGGTGTTGACGCTTGCAATGTATTTGTAAACGATACGGGAAAAAATGCACATGTTATACTGGTAGAATATTTCAGCCAGGCTGAGGAAAGCATTGCCACATTCAATGCAGGGAAAGAAAAAATCATTTTTTTACTACTGGAATCCTTACAGCAGCGCGGAATTCAGTTGGCAGGTGCCAGCAACCGGCTGGCTGTGCAGTTGACGAACGAGTCAGCCTGATTTTTTATTACAGCTTGGCAACAATGGCTGCCAACTCTTTTTCAATGTTGCCGGTGTTACCATATTCAACTACCCGTCCAACTTCCTGACCATCCCGTAATACAATGAAGGTGGGCACATTGGTAATTTTCCATTCGTTGTGCCACTGCTTGGGTGCCATTTTATTTCTATCCACACCTATTAATTGAATGCGGTCTCCCGGGAATCCGCTTTTATCAGCGAGGCGGAAAAAAATGGGTAATAAGTTTTGCGAATCATGACACCAGGTACCACAGAAGATCAGCAGGGTAAATAGAGACTTCTTTTCGCTGAAAACTTTTACGGCACCTGCATCTGCTGAGCCATATTTTCTGTTTTCGGTCATCCAGGTGAAGGAGGCTTCTTTTTCCAATAGTGACCTGCTAAGCACACCTTTCATTACAATCGTCTCAGTATCTGCTATCACCTCATATTTCACCCGGGTGGGTATTGCATTTGAGGAGCAGGACTGCATGGAAAGGGTTCCTGCCACCAGCAGGCAACAAAAAATTGCAAACAGAAGGTTTTTCATGATAGGATAAATAATAAATGTTCAATCAGTCGGCGAGCCTGCTTTTCATTTCCAGCAGGAGCGAACGAAAGCGGGTGAGTGATTGTACCAGCTGGTATTGCTTGTCGATTTCATTTTTATTTGCTGCCAGGTATTTTTTAGCGCCATCAATTGAAAATTTTCTTTGGCGCAGCAAATAATAAATCACCTGAAGATTCTTAATATCCTCCACCCGGAATAACCGATCACCTTTGCGGGTTTTGCGGGGCTGGATGATATCAAATTCATTCTCCCAGAAACGCAGCAAGGAAGTATTCACGCGGAACCAGCTCGCTACTTCACTGATGGGATAATACAGCTTTTCTTTCAGCACTTCATCCGGAGGAACTGCAATCAGGTCGACTTCCGCATCCATATCGCGGAATGATTTTCGACCCCGTTTGCCGGTAGGTATTTGTACAGGTCTTTTTTTCTTCAATCGAGGCGCAGGCCGCTCCTCGACGACAGTGACAGTCTGCTCAACCGGAACGACTGCTACCGGGGCCGGGACAGGCCTGGCCGGCACGACAGGGGGTATGGCTACCTGCGGTTCCTGCTCCGGTGCGGCTTCAAAAGCAGCAAATAGGTCCAGCTGTTCGGCTTTCTTTCGCATGGCTAAAAGTACAACAACAAACTACATGTTGAGAAGCAGAAAGTTGTAAGTGGAAAAACTGCCTTTGAATGTGTGCAGACACCTCGCTCGAATAATTCGGTAAGGTGCTTTCTTGGGAGTACTTTTGTGTCGATGAGAATTGCAGTAACAGCCATTTTTCTCAACAGCGGTCCGCTGGAAGGATATGGTCATTATTCAAGGGAATTGCTTCGGCAGTTGCTCCAACTGGAAACGGAGCATACTTTTCTTTTTCTATATGATCGTCCGTTTCAGCAGCCGCCCCTCGAACACCCCCGGGTGACCCATCGGGTTGTTGGTCCAGCAACGCGTCAGCCTTTCTCGCAAGCACTTTGGTATCATGTAAAGGCTGCCCGGGTTGTTCGGCGCTGGCAGGCAGATGTATGGTTGCAGCCGTATGGATTTGCCTCCTTCTTCAGCCACACGCCGCAAACAATGATTGTTCATGATCTGGCACCTTTTCACCTGCCCGATGATTTACCCTGGTACCATCGCTGGCATTATCGACTGTTCACTAAAACTGCATTGCAAAAGGCAAAGACGCTGGCAGCTGTTTCACAAACTACACGAACAGACCTACAGCGATTGTTTCCTTTTTCAGGCACCCGGCCTATTGCTTTATTACCCGGAGCACCCAGAGAAGGATTTCAGCCGCTCGACTGGGAAGAAAAGAAAGCAGTAAAAGAACAGTATACAGGCGGACATGAATACTTACTTGTGGCGGGCAGTATTCACCCAAGGAAAAACCTGGTTACCGTTTTAAAAGCATTTTCCTTGTTCAAAAAGTGGCAGAAAACCAACATGAAATTGGTCATTGCGGGGAGGTGGGCCTGGCAAAATGAAGGTCTGCAGGAAAAATTAAAAACATATAAGTACCGCGATGACCTGATTATTACCGGGTACGTTGCCGACGAAGTACTTTTTCGTCTTACCGGAGCCGCCTATACGCTGGTATATCCCTCTCGGCTGGAGGGGTTTGGCTTGCCCCTGGTGGAAGCCATGCAGGCCGGCGTGCCGGTTATCGCCAGCGATCACCCGGCCCTCAGGGAAACGGGGGGAGACGCTGCCATATATTTTGATGCCGAAAAGCCTGAAGGGCTCTATGAACAGTGTTTACGGCTTTACAAAGACGAGCAACTTAAAAAACAACTGATTGACGCGGGGTATCAACAAGCCGCCCGTTTCAGCTGGCGCGCCACAGCCATTGCACTCAATGAATTATTGCAAATAACCGGTGCAGCAAAAGAATAGCCAACAGATCAGAAGAATCGTAGCAAACCTTGTACTTTTGCCCTGTAATTTTATACCCATGCATACTTCTACCATAGAAATACAGATTGGCCTCGATGATGATAAAGTGCCCCAGCACATTAGCTGGAAAGCTTCTGATAGCACGGCAGCAACAGAGCAATCAGCCAAATCTTTGATGGTTGCTTTTTGGGATGGTGCAGATAAATCGGCCCTGCGCATCGATTTATGGACAAAAGACATGATGGTAGATGAGATGGCAGATTTTTTCTATCAACACATGATGGGTATGGCCGACACCTTCCATCGAGCCACCCGCCAGGAAGAACTGGCCAATGAAATGAAAGAGTTCGCCCGCAGCTTTTATAAAAAATTCAGGGCCACACAAATCGAAGAAAACAAGTAAAAACTACTGATATGAGTTTGGAAATTCAGGTAATGGATCAGATGAAGGAGGCCATGAAAAGCAAGAATGAAGCGATGTTGCGGGGCTTACGGGCTATTAAGGCGGAGATTATTAAAGCCAAAACCGAACCCGGTGCTGCCGGTCAACTTACTGAGGAAGCGGCCATGAAGATGCTGCAAAAAATGGTGAAATCACGCAAAGACTCGCTGCAGATTTATCAGGAGCAAAACCGCGCCGATCTGGCACAGAAGGAGCAGGAAGAGATTACCCTCATTGAAAAATTTTTACCGGCACAGCTCGGTGAGGAGCAGCTTACTGCAGCCCTGAAAGAGATCATTGCACAAGTGGGCGCAGCAGGACCACAGGACCTCGGCAAGGTAATGGGCATTGCTACCAAGCAGTTCGCCGGACAGGCAGATGGCAAAGTGGTAGCTGCGCTGGTGAAGCAATTGCTGACCAATTAATAGCATATGATTATTGATGCACTTCTGTCAGTCCTGCTTATTCTGGCCATTATCAGGGGATACCGTAAAGGACTGGTGGTAGGTGTTTTTTCCTTTCTCTCCGTTTTAATTGGATTGGCAGCAGCCGTAAAGTTATCTGCCTGGCTTGCCCGCGAGGTAGAGGTTCGGTTGCATTGGCACAGCGCTTGGCTGCCTTTTTTATCCTTTTTAGGTGTTCTGCTGGGGGTCATGTTACTGGTAAGATTGGGCGCCAATCTGATACAAACCTTCCTCGAAGTGATTTTTGCCGGCTGGATTAACAAAGCCGGGGGTATACTGATGTATATATTATTGTATGGTACCTTATTCAGTACCGTATTATTTTATCTGGAAAAAATTCAACTGGTTGGTCCTGACATGGTAGCAGGCTCTTATTCCTATCCATATATCCATCGAATAGGGCCGGTCGTGCTGGAATCGATGGGTAAAATTTTGCCCGTTTTCAAAGGCATGTTCGGTGAGCTATCGGCGTATTTTGAGCAACTGAAACCCTCTACGCAGTAATCTGCTTTGCCACTTTTCGATAGTGTTATGATGACACATTAAGTATTCAATAACTCTGCTGCTTTCATCCGCTTTTCGAGTAAAAAGCACTATTTTCGTTACGTTCCCTGCTGTTGGCAACAACGCTGTTATGGCAGGTTCATCTGAACCGGCAATCATGACTTACGAGATTAAGGAAAAAGATAATTTTAAGTATGTAGAGGAGGGAGAGGGCGAGCCGCTCATCTTGTTACACGGCCTTTTTGGTGCCCTTAGTAATTTTGTTCACCTCATTGAAAAATTCAGACACACCCATAAAGTGGTCATTCCACTGTTGCCGCTTTTTGAGTTAGATTTATTTCATACCACGGTCGGAGGATTGGAACGCCATGTTCACAAGTTCATTGAGCTGCAGGGGTATGAAAAAATTCATCTGCTCGGCAATTCATTGGGTGGTCATGTCGCGCTGGTTCATGTGCTGAAGCATCCGGAAAAAATCGCCTCACTCATTCTTACCGGCAGCAGCGGATTATTTGAAAATGGTATGGGCGATTCTTATCCCAAGCGCGGTGATTATGAATACATCCGAAAGAAAACGGAACTAACTTTTTATGATCCCGCCGTAGCCACGAAAGAACTGGTAGACGAGGTGTTTGCTATTACCAATGACCGGCTGAAAGTAATCAAGATCATTTCACTGGCAAAAAGTGCCATTCGCAGCAACCTGGGAGAGGAATTGACGAAGATTCAGCAGCCAACTTTGCTGATATGGGGCAACAATGATATTATTACACCGCCATTCGTTGCACAGGAATTCCATAAGCTGATTAAGAACAGTGAATTGCATTTCATTGACCATTGTGGACATGCACCTATGATGGAAGTGCCGGGCGCCTTTAATGAAATACTCGATCAGTTTTTACAGCAGCAGAAAAAAAATTCCCTGTCAGAAGCTTAATGAATTCAACGCCTGCATGATTATATCTCAGTTCATACAAACCCAGTATCCTGTTGTCAGGCTCACAGATTCGGCGCAGCAGGTAATTGATTGGATGGATGAAGTGAGCGTTAACCAGTTACCGGTTGCAGAAGAGGGTGTATACATTGGTCTGGTAGACAAAGAACTGCTGGAAGACGTTTCGCCTGTTGTAACCATGTCGGATCTTCGACAAGCGCTCAGTATGTTTTTTTGCAGAGAAAATGATTTCATCACAATTGCGTTGCAGCAGATGGCAGCTCATTCGCTGACCCTATTGCCTGTGGTGCAAGACGGAAACTTATCTGGTGTTGTTACTGCAACGGAAATGCTTAAGGTGCTGTCTGTCTGGCTGGGTGCTGCTGAAAAACAGGGGATCATTGTCATTGAATCAACCCCCGACCGCTTCTCACTGGGAGAGATTAACCGATTGATAGAAACCAATGACCTCGTTATCCATCATCTGAATACACGGTATGATGCAGGACAGTTGATCGCAACGATAAGGGTCAATAGGCCGGATATACAAGCTGCTGTAAGCGCTTTGCAGCGTTATGGCTATACTGTATTGTATCAATGGGGCTCGGGCGATGAAAACCAAGAGCTTCAGGATAATTACCAGCATCTCCTTTCTTACTTGAACCTATAATCAGGTAAGCTGTTTCGTCTCTTCCAATCTCCTGACATTCATGCCATGTACCGTATGGTCAGACATCTCTTTTGTATAATACTCATCATGCTTGCCTTACTGCCTCCCCGGCATACGTATGCACAAATGGCGTATGGTGGCGGTGTCGAACGAGTACTGTATGATTCTTCAATAGAACCAAGGTGGGTACACATCGCTGATGTTATGATCACGGGAAATGATAAAACGCGACCACCGATCATTCTCAGGGAAGTACCTTTTCAGAAAGGAGACTCCCTCATGCCGGAGGCATTATCAAAAAAATTGCAACTGGCAAGAGAGCTGCTGATGAATACCACCCTGTTTGTGGATGTTAATGTTTACGTGAGCGCTGCCATTCGCGAGGCCGGACGGCGACAAGCCATTATTACCATTGATTTGAAAGAGCGCTGGTATCTGTTTCCTCTTCCCTATTTCAAATTGATCGACCGCAACTTCAACCAGTGGTGGGTAGATCAAAAGCGCAGCCTTGAACGGGTGAATTATGGTCTTAAGTTCATGCAGAATAACTTCACCGGGCGAAATGACAACCTTGATATATGGCTCATCACCGGATATAATCACCAGATCAATTTTCGGTACCAGCTACCTTTTCTCAATAAGAAGCTTACCAAGGGCCTCAGCATTGCCATGCAATATTCCACGCAGAAAGAACTGAATTATGCCACGGAAGAAAACAAGCAATTATTTGTTCGGAAAGATAAGGTTGTTCGGGAAAGCTTTCGTCTCGAAGCCACCTACTCTTATCGGCCCGATGTGCGGCAGCGCCATTATTTCAGGGTTTCATATAATCGTGACCATATTGATGATACGATTTTGCAGCTCAATCCGCGCTTCTTCCCTACACTGCGCAATACCGCACGCTTTCTCGACTTCAATTATCAGTATAAGTTTTACAATGTTGACTACATTCCTTATCCTACCCGCGGCTGGATGATGGAAGCCAACCTGTACACACGTTTGTTGCAAAGAAACCTCGATTTGTGGCAGGCCTATGGGCGTGTAGCTTATGCCATTCCCTTCCGACCCGAGATTAGTTTTCTTCACTTCGAAGGAATCGCTATTTTGAAATCGCCTGCCAACAATGCCTTTTTTAATCAGCGGCTGCTCGGGTATGGCTATGCTCAGATGCGCGGACTGGAATATAATGTGGTTGATGGTTCGGCGGCTGCCGTATTAAAAACAACTTTCCACCACCGACTTCTCTCGGTGGTGCTGCATAATCCGCTTAGCCAAAAAGCGCATAGCCGGATACCGATCAGGGTCTTCTTCAAGACCTTTGCCGATATCGGCTACGCATATAATCGGTTTCCGCATCCAACCAATACCCTTAATAATACATTCCTCCGCAGCTGGGGTGTCGGAATGGATATTGTTTCTATCTATGATTTTGTGTTCAAAATTCATTTCAGCGTGAATCAACTGGGCACAGATGGTGTATATTTACATAGCCGCAATGATTTTTAACCAAGAATTCACCCGGCAATGCTTACCAAATAAATCACCAAGCTTTGCCGAATAATTTTTCTCGCATGCAAGTGGCCATATACAGCAGGGGACTTGATAACGAACAGGGGGCACACCTCGGATTCTTGTTGGAGGAGTTGACCCGATACGATGTCAGTATACTCATTTACAAACCGCTACTGTCTCAATTCAGCGAAGAAACGAGTCGTTACCCGTCGATGATTCCCTTTCTGGTATCCGATGATCTTCCTGCCGGCCTTGATTGCCTGATCAGTCTGGGTGGCGATGGTACGCTGCTTGATACTGTAACGCTGGTAAGAGATAAAAAAATACCTGTGCTCGGGGTTAATTTCGGCCGACTGGGATTTCTTGCCGGCATCAGCCGCGATGAACTCGCTTCGGCTGTAGAGGCATTGGTCAACCGCACCTATATCATCGATAAAAGAACCCTGATTCACCTGGATGCTAACAAGCCACTCTTTGGGGATACCCCGTTTGCACTCAATGAGTTCGCGATTCATAAGCGCGACACTTCACCGATGATTAAAGTGCATGCTTACCTGAATGGTGAGTTTCTCAATACCTATTGGGCAGATGGGTTAATTGTTTCCACTGCTACCGGGTCAACCGGCTATAACATGAGTTGCAATGGCCCTATTCTCTTTCCGGAGTCTTCCAGCTTTGTTATTACTCCTGTTGCGCCCCATAACCTGAACGTACGCTCTGTGGTAGTACCCGATAATAATGTTATTTCTTTTGAGGTCGAGAGCAGGGCAGACTTATTCATTTGTGCACTGGATGCCAGAAGAGAGATCGTAGATAAGCATATTCAACTCGCGGTGCGGAAAGAGCAATTTTGTGTTCACCTGGTTCGACTCAGCGAAAATACCTTCCTGTCTACCCTTCGTACCAAGCTGGCATGGGGCCTTGACAAGAGAAATTAACATTTATCGTAACAAAATTTGGTGTTTTTTTACAAGAAGTAAATTGAGGCCTGCAGGCATGCATATAAAAAAATTTTTTCTTCCGTTATGGTTGCTATCGGTATGGACGACAGGTAGCGCACAGGTGTACAATAGCTTTGTACACCAGGGAGAATTGGGTATCCATGCTGGCGCAGGACACTATTTTGGCGATATCAACTCCAATGCCGCTATCAACCGCCCGAAAATCGCTGCCGGCTTCTTTTTTCGCAAACAGCTGGGAGGTTATATCAGTGTTCGCATATCGGGCGAGTACCTGCAGCTAGGCTATTCCGACATTTATAGCAAAAACTCGGTACAGCAGATCAGAAACCTGAGCTTTAACTCCGATGTTTGGGAGGGCGCCATCTCCGGGGAATTTAATTTTTTCAATTTCCGTCCCGGTATTGAAGGCTATTCCTTCACCCCCTATCTTGGCCTTGGTGTGGGTGCATTCTCTTATGAGCCCTATGCTTATCTGGGGGGTCAAAAATATTTTTTGCGCCCACTGGGCACAGAGGGACAGGGCAGCGCAGCTTATCCGAACCTGCAAGTATATAATCCCATTGCGCTCTGCATACCCTTCACCGTTGGGGTAAAATATTCCCTGAATACCCGCCTTAATGCTTTTGCGGAATTTACTTATCGCTTTACCAATACTGATTACCTCGATGATGTCAGCGGGGTATATGCACCCGATGCCTTCCCGCCCCTACCTGATGGCTCGCCTTCCCCCGCCTTTCTGCTGCACGACCGCAGTTATGAAACGGGTATCTCCATTGGTAGCAAGGGTCGTCAGCGGGGAAATAGCCTGCAGCCCGACTCCTATGCCAGTCTAAAATTGGGCATCTCTTTTAATCTGGAAACCTATCGTTGCCCACCTTCACCCGGTAATCGTTGAGCCTCTGCCTCGTCTGCGGGCTTATTTCGAGCTAAAAACCCGCTATAACCCCTGTTTTTGTTAACTTTGCACCCTTAAACCCCATCACCCCCATGCAACAGGGACTGATCAGTCAGATCAATCGCGACAAATTGCCTGCTCACATTGCCATCATTATGGATGGAAATGGCAGATGGGCTGCCGAGCAGGGGAAAGACCGGCTGTTTGGACATTTCCATGGGGTGGAAAGCGTACGGAATGTGGTTGAAGGGGCTGCCGAGTTGGGTATTGGCTACCTCACCCTGTATGCTTTCAGCACTGAAAATTGGGACAGACCCGCCCAGGAAGTGGAAGGCCTGATGCAATTGTTGATCGAAACCATCCGAAAAGAGGTGCCGACCCTCAACAAAAATAATATTCGCCTACATGTAATTGGCGACCTCTCGATGTTGCCGTTGAAAGCGCGCGATGAGATGCAGGAAGCCCTTAACCTGACAGCAACCAATACCGGTTTGAACCTGATAATGGCACTCAGTTACAGCAGCCGCTGGGAGCTTGTTGAGGCTGCCAGAAGTATAGGGGAAGAGGTAAAAGCCGGCCGGCTGTCTCCGGAAGACATCAACCAGCAGGTTTTCCAGCAACACCTGGCTACGCGGCAGTTTCCCGACCCGGAACTGATGATCAGAACCAGCGGTGAGTACCGAATCAGTAATTTTTTACTTTATCAGCTGGCGTATACGGAACTTTATTTTACACCCACCCGGTGGCCCGATTTCCGCAAGGAAAACCTGTACGAAGCCATCATTGATTTCCAACATCGGGAGCGCCGCTTTGGAAAAACCGGCAAGCAGGTGCAGCAGGAGGCTGGAATACTATGATTTTTAGTCTTTTCGAATCCGGGCCGCAATGGGGTTTTAACAAACACTTTTCATTATTCCCGTTATCTTGCCCCGCCTAATTTTATCAACCAAACGAACCGCTGAGTGACGGGAAGCCCCCCTACTCAAGAAAAAAATGTTCTGATGCCCAGATTTTCAAGATTCTTATTGCTGGTTTTAGTGACCACCCTGGGCAGTTTATCGGTTCAGAGCCAGGAAACGACCGGAAAAGACACTTCCATAACTAACATTAATGTCGATCTGCTCAATATCTTCAATCAGAAGAGCCCCAAGCGATATCGGATTGGAACGGTTAAAGTACTCGGGAATCGTTTCTTCGATGAAAACCTGCTTATTTCCATCGCCAATATCAATTCCGGTGATGAAGTAACCTTACCCGGAGGCGACAATTTCTCAAAAGCCATCAATAAACTTTGGGCGCAGAAGTATTTCAGCAATGTGGAGATATTCATCACGAAGCTGGAGGGGAAAACCATTGACATTGAAATTGCCGTAACCGAACGTCCCCGCTTGTCGCGCTTTTTCTTTAAAGGCGTGCGTAAAGGCGAGACCGAAGATCTTTCGGGAAAGACCGGATTGGTTCCCAATCGGGTTGTAACAGAAGACATGAAAATTTCGGCAGTAGAAGCCATCAAGAAATTCTATGCCGACAAAGGCTACCGCGATACCCGGGTAAGAATTGTCGAAAATAAAGACAGTATAATGGACAATACCTTGTCGCTCGATTTTGTCGTCGATAAGGGTCCGAAAGTTAAAATCAACAACATCAATTTCGGCGGCAATACGGTGGAAGATGCTAAGCTGAAAAAGCAGTTTAAAGATACAAAAGAACGCTCCCGCCTTACTTTGTTCCCCGTGCAGGATAAGGGACAGATTGTTGTTCCCAAGCACTACACCTTCGAAGAATACCTGAAGGAAAAAGGCTTTTTGTCGTTTAGCAAAACCAGAAAAGTTTTAGATCCGTATGTGCGCATCAAACTCAATTCAGCCAAATTCGATCAGAACAAATACTTCGACGACAAGAGCAAGATTCTCGACTACTATAATGCCCTTGGCTATCGTGACGCTGTTATTGAAAGTGATACAGTTTATTCTACCGGAAGAGGTAACATCAACATTGATCTGAAGCTGAATGAAGGAAGAAGGTATTATTTTGGTAACATCAGCTGGCGCGGTAATACCAAGTATTCTGATTCGCTGCTATCAACGGTGTTGGGCATTAGAAAAGGGGATATCTACAATGCAGAGATCCTAAATAAAAAACTGGGTCGTGGGGGCGGTCCTGAATCCGGTGATATCAGCGGCTTGTACCAAGACGATGGTTATCTCTTCTTCAGAACAGAGCCCGTTGAAACGGCGGTTTATAATGACACGATTGACTTTGAATTGCGCATCATTGAGGGTCCGCAAGCCACTATCAAAAATGTTCGCATATCCGGTAACGACCGCACGAAAGAATATGTGATTCGTCGTGAGTTAAGAACCGTTCCGGGTGAGAAATTCCGACGCTCTGACCTCGTTCGTTCACAGCGTGAGATTGCCCAGTTGAATTATTTCGATCAGGAGAAAATCAAACTCGAACCGGTTCCTAATCCGGATGATGGAACCGTAGACATCAACTATGGGGTAGTAGAAAAATCAAGTGATCAGCTGGAACTCAGCGCCGGCTGGGGAGGTTTCATCGGACTAACCGGTACGCTGGGCGTATCCTTTAATAACTTCTCGCTGCGAAATATCTGGAAGAAAACTTCTTGGGATCCCCTACCCATGGGTGACGGACAAAAATTAAGTCTTCGCGTGCAAAGTAATGGTAAGGCCTTCCGTAGCTACAACTTCTCATTCACTGAGCCGTGGTTGGGTGGTAAAAAGCGAAATGCACTTACATTCAGTGTTTACAATACCCGTTTCGGACAAACATTTGATCCCGTTACCGGCGTCTTTAACCAGAACATTGCCGATCAGCGGTATCTTTCTACAACAGGTGCTACCGCCTCTTTATCACGTCAGCTGAAATGGCCGGATGACTATTTCTCACTCTCAACAGGTATAAACTATACCCGGTATAAACTGAAAAATTATGCCATCGACCCGACTAACCTCCCCGGATTCGATAACGGTATAGTAAACAACCTTAACCTGCGTATCGCGCTGCAGCGCTCTTCCGTAGACTTCCCGACATTCCCGCGTTCCGGTTCGAATTTCATGCTTAGCTTGGCCTTCACGCCGCCGTATTCGCTGTTTAATAAAAACATCAATAAGGATCAGCCCTATCAGTGGATCGAGTACCACAAGTGGAGATTCAATGGCGAATGGTTCATTCCGTTTGGTCGCCCCCACGGCGAAGAGCGAAACAAGCAGCTCGTTATGCGTCTGGCTGCCAAGTTTGGCTTCCTGGGTAGGTATAGCTATTCCACCCCCTCCTCGCCATTTGAACGTTTCCAGGTGGGAGATGCCGGCTTAAGCAATCAGTTCGCCCTCCTTGGCTTTGATATTGTCGCCCACCGCGGTTATCCGGTTTATGACAACTCCAACCCGACCATCAACCCTGACCGACAATTCGCTTCTCAATACTTTACTATATTCAATAAGTATACCATGGAGATGCGCTATCCATTGAGTCTCAACCCAAGCAGCACCATTTTTGTGCTTGGATTCTTCGAGGCCGCCAATGGTTGGTATTCCATGAAAGAATATAATCCTTTCCGCCTCAGAAGATCGGTTGGTTTGGGTATGCGCTTCTTCCTGCCCATGTTTGGTCTGCTCGGATTTGATTATGGCATAGGATTGGATAGGATAACGCCGGGGGGTGCCCTGAAAGATGCTGCCCGGTTTACCTTTATGCTTGGATTTGAGCCGGAATAAGCTAATTATACCATCATCCGAAGTGCTACCAGCCCATATTCCATCACTTTAAAATAAAGTATATGAAAAAATTTTGGATGCTTTTCCTGCTGGTGGGTTTTCTGTCCCTGAATACCCAAGCCCAGCGTTATGCCGTAATCGACACCAAATACATCCTGAATAAAATTCCTGAATACAAGGAAGCCGATAAGCGACTCCAACTCATTGGAGAACAATGGCAAAAAGAAATTGATGATAAACAGGGTATTCTCGATAAGATGTATAAAAACTTCGAGGCTGAACAATTCATGCTCACCGAAGAGCTTAGAAAAAAGCGCGAAGACGAGCTCTTTGTGCGCGAGAAAGAGCTGCGCGAGTTGCAAAAAAAGCGTTTCGGATATGAAGGCGACCTGTTCAGAGAGCGCCAACGGCTGGTGAAACCCATACAGGATAAGCTTTACAACGCTGTACAGAAACTGGCTGTAGCGAAATCTTATGATTTCATTCTCGATAAAAGTGAAGGAATAACCATTATCTTTGCCGACCCCAAATTGGATAAGAGTGATGAAGTACTCAAAGAGCTGGGGATAAAATAAAATCATAACACACTAATAATCAATAAATTAACAAATGAAGCAGTTATTTACCCTGTCTCTGGTAGTTTCCGCCCTCCTGTTTTCAGCCGGAAGCGCCACTGCACAACAGCCGGTTAAAATCGGCTATTTCGATGAACAACTGGTGCTGGGACTGATGCCCGGTATCGATAAGGTTACCCAGGAACTGGAATCTTTTCAACAGGATTCGCTGAAAGACGAATACGATTACACGTACAAAACTTTCCTCCGTCAGGACAGTCTCTTCAAGAAAGATTCTGCAACTATGCCTCCCAAAGCCCGTGAAATGGCTTTGAATGATCTGAATAAGAGCCGCCAGAAACTGGTTTACTGGCAGCAATACTCGCAGGAAGTTACCAGCCAAAAGCAGGAGCAATTACTGCAGCCATATCGCATTAAAATTTTGACTGCTTTGAATGAAGTTATTGCAGACCAAAAATATACGCTGGTTCTTAAGAATGATGCGCTCTCTCCCTATGTGAATCCGCCATTGCTCGACAACCTGGCCATTCGCGTTGCCATCAAACTGAAATTGCCACTGCCAAAAGATGCAGAAGATGCTTGGAGAGCTGCCGGTGGTACCGGTCTGCCAACAGCTGCGCCTGCTGCCCCTAAAACACCTGCGGCTACCCCTAAGCCAAAAGCTTAATGGCCGTTTTTTGCTGAAAATACTTTACCAAGAGCCCCTTCATAACGATGGGGTTCTTATTTTTAAGGCATGAATCAACCCGGTCCCATTGGCGTTTTTGATAGTGGTTATGGCGGACTGACCATTCTTCAGGCACTGGTAAAGGAATTGCCCGACCAGGATTTTTTATACCTCGGCGATAATGCCCGCGCCCCTTATGGTCCAAGATCCTATACCTCTGTGCACCAATATACCCTGGAGGCAGTGAAGTGGTTTTTCGCCCGTGGCTGTCACCTGGTTGTACTCGCTTGTAATACCGCTTCCGCCAAGGCCTTGCGCACGATACAACAACGTGATCTGCCCGCGATTGATCCGAATAGGCGGGTGCTCGGTGTTCTTCGCCCTACAACAGAAATCATCGGACAAATGACAAAGACCGGTGCCGTGGGTATTCTGGGTACCAGCGGAACAGTCAATAGCAACAGCTATCCCATAGAAATTCATCATTTCTTTCCTGGTTGCAGGGTTTATCAGGAAGCTTGTCCCATGTGGGTTCCGCTGATTGAAAATGGCGAATATGACCGTCCGGGGGCAGATTATTTTGTTCAGCAACACCTGCAGCATCTGTTGGCCCAGTCACCCGATATTGATACGCTGTTGCTGGCATGCACCCATTATCCGCTGTTGCTGAATAAGATTCGCCAATACCTCCCATCGCAAATCAGCGTTGTAACCCAGGGCGATATCGTTGCCAAAAGTCTGCGCAACTACCTGGAGCGGCATCCCGAAATGGCCCTCAATTGCAGTCGCCAATCTCGGCAGGCGTTTTATACCACCGATGACCCGGCTGACTTCGAACAGCAGGCGACCCGGTTTTTCGGAGCACCCGTGCAGGCCCAGCATGCTGACCTGACAGCATAACGACTTGCCTGTTTTCACAAAAACCCGCTATTCTCTTGCTGAAAAGCCAGATTTCCCCTACCTTTGCCGTCCTTTCACAAGCAGCAGTATGGTGACTGCCCGCATGAAATGAAACCAAATTTCGAGGCTGTAAAAACTAACAAATGAAAAGGACTTTCCAACCACATAAACGCCGTCGCAAAAGCGTACATGGTTTTCGCCAGCGTATGGCCACTGCCAATGGTAGAAAAGTATTGTCCAGCCGCAGAGCAAAGGGCCGGAAAAAACTAACGGTGTCAAGCGAAAAAGGACTGAAATAAGTCTGACGCATCACCACGCTTTTACCAATGATCAGTATGCCTCCTATTTTTGTGAGGCATTTTTTATTCCATGACGGCTACACGCTTTACATACCCGGCGGCAGAGAAATTGAAGAGCAGGAAGCTGATTCAACTACTCTTTGCAACAGGCAAAACGATGCATGTACCCCTGTTGACATGCCATTATTTACCTGAACCACCGGCTATTCCCGTTAGTTTACAGGCAGGCGTTGGTGTGAGCACCCGTCATTTTAAAAAGGCGACAGACAGAAACCGCATCAAACGGCTGTTGCGGGAGGCCTATCGTCTCCATAAACACGAGTTGCAGGAAACACTCAACAGCCAGCAACAAAAAATGGCCATTTTCCTGATATATACAGGAAAGGAACTGCCCAGTTTTCCTGTAGTAGAAAATGCCGTTCGCGCCATTTTGCAACAAGCCATCCGAAGAATGTCACCGCGCAAGGATGCCTGAGCCTTCTACTTTTCCCTCCCTTTATCGTAACTTACTTTTTATAAAGTCGCAGCAAGCAAGCAGTTGTATCACGTATATCGTAACAGTATGTTCCGAGGCCTATTTTTATTATCATTCACACTGATACAATTTGTATCCGCCCAATCCTTACCCGAAAAAGATTGGCTGGTAACACCTGTGCGCACACCGGTAAGCATAGATACAAGCGCCGGACGGTTGGTTATTTCCAATGGACTGCTCCGTCGCTCTTTCCTATTGCAGCCCAACTTATCCTGTATAGACTTTTTGAATCTTAGTACCGGCCAGCAATTATTGCGTAGCCTTGAACCGGAAGCAAGGTTGGTTATCAACGGAACAACCTATCAAGTAGGTGGTGCCCGTGGTCAAACAGAAAAAGCATATTGGACGAATAAATCAGCCGACCAGCTCTCTTACTCCGACAGCGACTTTCATTATACACATTGGTCAGCGGGTGCCATACGCCCCCGAATCAAAGGCAGGAATCCCTATCCGCTTGCACCCGGAAGAGAAATTCAGTTTCATTTTACATCCCGCCTGCCACTGTTCAGGGGCATGGATGTAACGGTACACTACGCCATCTATCAGGGAATGCCGTTGCTGGAAAAATGGCTGACCATTGCCTACAAGGGAGAACAGCAGTTCTTACTTAATCGTGTGGTGCATGAGGTACTTGGGTTGGTAGAAGAAGAAAGTGCTGTTGTGGGTCGCCCGGAGGAGATGAAAAAACAACACGGGCTTTACGTTGAAACCAACTACGCATTCAACAATGCAATGCGGTATGATATCAGCGACCAGACGACCCACTGGAAAACCGATCCTGCTTATACTTCTCAGGTCAATTATAATTTTCAAACCCCCTGCTTACTGGAAATTTATCCGGAGCATGCTCCCGGAGTAGAACTGAAAAAGGGAGAGGCATTTGAATCGGTACATACCTGGGAATTATTGATGGATAGTTATGACAGGCAAAGACGCGGGTTGATGATAAGAAAAATGTACCGCACCATCGCTCCCTGGATCACCCGCAATCCAATATTCATGCACCTGGTAAGCAAACGCGATGATGAAGTGACACAGGCCATTGACCAGTGTGTGGCTACCGGTTATGAAGCAGTTATCCTGAGTTTCGGCAGCCACCTCAATATGGAGGATACCTCAACACAAAATAGTACACGCTGGAAAAAGCTGGCAGACTATGCACACCAGAAAAATATTTTATTGGGAGGCTATTCGCTTTTCAGCAGCCGGCGCATCAGTGATGAAGACGATGTGATTGATGCAGCCACCGGAAAACCCGGGGGTGCATTTTTTGGAAACGCACCTTGTTTTGGGAGTAAATGGGGACTCGCCTACAGAGATAAAATCAAGCAGTTTTTTGCAGCCACCGGTTTTGATATCTGGGAAAATGATGGCCCTTATCCGGGCGATCGATGCGCTTCCAGACAACATCCCGGCCACAGCAATTGGGACGACTCGCAATGGAAGCAAATGGAGATCCAGAAAGAACTTTATCGCTGGTTAAATGAGCGGGGCGTTTATATCAATGCGCCCGATTGGTATTTTTTAGATGGCACCCATAAGATTGCCATTGGTTATCGCGAAGTGAATTTTTCTTTATCTCGTGAACAGCAGATGATTTTGAATCGTCAGAACATTCATGATGGCACCATCGAGAAAACTCCGTCGATGGGCTGGGGGTTTGTTCCACTGACACAGTACCAGGGGGGCGGACCGGAAGCAGTGCTGGAACCTTTACGGGAACACTTGCCCGCATATCGGCAACTGATGATGCAATATTATGGTGCAGGCGTGCAGGCTTGTTATCGTGGTCCTCGCTTGTATGATGCAGATACTACCCGCCAAATGGTGGCTGCTGTTATTGCCTGGTATAAAAAATACAGGTCTATTCTGAATGCTGATCTGCTTCAGCTTCGCAGAGCAGATGGAAGAGACTGGGATGGCTGGATGCATGTTGACCCGTCACTACCCTGGAAAGGGTTCATCATGTTATTCAATCCAACCGATACGGCAATCACACGTACCATTCGCCTGCCACTTTATTATACGGGTAAAAAAACTACTGCGATTATTAAAAAAGAACAAGGAAAGGCAGTGAGCTATCGGCTGGCAAGAGATTATACAATACCTTTTACATTTACCCTCCCCGCAGGCGGCTATAGCTGGTATACTGTTGAATAGTTACTGACCAGCGTCTACCAACTGGTGAGCGGAGTTAAAAAATTATCAGCTTTATTCGATGCGCTCAAATGTATTACCCAGCCGCAGATCTCCTGACTCAAATCCTCTTTTGAACCAATACATGCGCTGTTCAGAAGTGCCATGGGTAAATGCATCCGGAACTACGAAGCCCTTGCTTTGTTTTTGCAAACGGTCATCACCAATAGCGTTGGCAGCAGCGAGTGCTGACTCCAGGTCGCCCGGTTCCAGAATGTTACGAAGTTTATTGGCATGATAAGCCCAAACGCCGGCGAGGAAATCGGCTTGCAGTTCGAGTTTCACGGAAAGCTTGTTGTATTCTTTTTCACTCAGGCGTCTGCGGGCGTTGTGTACTTTTTGTGATGTGCCGTTCAGCGTCTGCAGGTGGTGTCCTACTTCGTGCGCAATTACATAGGCCATTGCAAATTCACCGGGTGCCTGAAACTGATGTGTCAGGTCATTGAAAAAAGATAAATCTATATATACTTTTCTTTCAGCAGGGCAATAGAACGGACCCATAGCAGAGCTTGCAGCCCCACAACCTTCTGATTGCGTTTGTCCGGTAAACAGAACGAGATTCGGCTGCTCATACCTGTTATTTTCCGAGCGATAAATGGAATCCCAAACAGTTTCGGTTAACCCTAACACCACTTTGGTGAACTGGGCGAGTCGCTCTTCTTCCGGACTGGCCTGGCGTTCCGTTTGTGCCTGATTACCCTGTTGTAGCTGATTAACTACCTGGTTGGGATCGCCTCCCATGAACAGATAAATCAGCATAATAATGATGCCGCCGATGCCACCGCCAACGGCCATCCCCCTGCCGCCACCCCCTCTTCTGTCTTCCACATTGCTACTTTCCCTGTTTCCTTGCCAACGCATACCGATATATTTTTCGTAAATGTAAAAAATGTCGGCTAAAAATTGGCAGCTTTCGGTCAGACTGTTTTTTAACAGGGCAGGCGTTGCAAGGCAGCGGAATGACTGCACAACGTATCTTCTAACAACGCTTACAGACATTGATTCATAAAATGTTAGATCAACTCATCCCTGAGCGATGGCCAGGGGCCGGGGTTTTGTTAACGAATTGTTTATTCGGGAACGATCGGGGAGGGGGGTCAACAGCTTCTTGAATTGTTAAGTATTTTTATTTTTTCTGTTGGCTATCCTATCCGAAGAACTGAAAAACCGCAATAATGAATTGGAAATGGGCATTTATCGCTTTGCTGTTGATATGGGTACAACAGTTACCGGCACAGGTTAATAAGCCATCTTCCCCAATCTCTTCCTGCGGAACCGATGACTGGTATGAGCAAGCGCGAAAAGATCCTGCTTTTTTGCGGCAGGAAATGCATACCAATAACCTGATTCGTCAGGCTATCCTTCGGCACCAGATGCTGAAAACGGCTCCTAACAGTGTACAGCCCCAGGGCATCATCAACCTGCCCACCCCCGACTTCCCCAATACGTATGCGCTGCCTGTCGTTTTCCATATTGTCAGCGAAAATCCGGATGCTATTACCGATGCCATGGTGGTTGCGGCACTCAATGACCTCAATGATGCTTTTGCACACCGCGGTGCTTTCAGCAGCGACCCCCTAGGCGTACCTACCGGCATTCAGTTTTGTCTGGCAAGCATTGCCCCTGACGGGGGAAATACTACCGGCATCAACCGCATCAAAAGTTATCTGGAAGGGTTTGACAAGGACCTTGAAACCGGCAGGCTGCCGGAAGTATCCGACTGGAACCGACAGCAATACATCAATATATGGGTAGTAGGAAATATTCGTGCCGAAAACCCTGTCACTTTTTTTGAATGCGGCAAGTGGAACCGTGTTGGCGTAGGTGGTTTTGCCGGCCCGGGGTTTGGACTGGTGGTTGCCGGACTCAGTACGCCACTCGTAGCGCATGAGATGGGTCACTACCTCAGTCTCTACCACACTTTTGAAGGACAAAGCTGTCTGAATAATGATTGTACTACAGATGGTGATAGGGTTTGTGATACACCACCCGACCGCAGCGTAAACTCATCTCCCTGTAATAGTCCGGAAAACTCGTGCAAAACCGATACGATATCCGGGCTTACAGTAGACATGCCAGATAACATATCCAACTTCATGGATTATGGCAGTCCCTGTCCCTCTGTTTTCACTTTAGGTCAGGCCCAACGTATGCGGGCATTTGTAGAAATTTATGGTGGAGGCAGTTTGCTTACCTCCAATAAATGTGATCCGCCCTGTGCAGGCGTTCCTGCAACAGCTTTTGAATACCGCAGCCAGCCGTATCCAAAAGCAGGAGAACTGATTTTTTTCAATAACCTTACTCCGGGAAACGATCCATTTGAATGGCTGATAGATGGCGCCCTCGCCGGCACTACCAAAGATTTCAACTATGCGTTTGCTGCGCCCGGTATTTATGAGCTTACACTTCGGTCCTATAATCCGGCCAAAAATTGTTATGCTTCTTACATTGCTAAAGTGAATGTGAATTGCGGAGTAGAAACAAGGTTCTCGCCTGATAAAAGAAAAGTGACCCATTCCGGAGCCATCTATTCAGAACCGGTGACTTTTACCAATTACTCTTATGGTGCTACTTCCTTTCAGTGGTTTATTACCGACAGTACCGGCAACAATTATCAGCTGGTATCCACCAGCCGCGACCTGGTGTACTCTTTCCCTAAACCCGGTTTTTATCGAATCCGGTTGGTGGGAACCGATGGTACCTGTACCGATGATGCACCTATTTACAGCGTGAATGTGATTGATGCAAGACCGGATGCCTCCATCTTTTTGCTGTCGGTCAACTGCTATAAAGAAGACAGCATTCGTGTCGTGTTTGCTGTAGGGAACAATGGGTATGATTCAATACCTGCCGGATCAAAAGTCAGGTTCTATAATAAAATACCCGGACAGCCCGGCGGTAGTGTAATGGTTCCGGATTTTAGTTTGCCGGTAGATATTTTAGGAAAATGCAGCAACAGCTTTACACATATTCTGAAAGCCAATTCGGTGCGTCAGGATACCCTAATGGCGGTGTTTGATGAGGATGACCTGATACACGAATTCAATGAGACCAATAATGTTACCTATCGAATCTTTTATCAGCCGAAGCTAACCATCCAGCCGGCAGATACGATTGTGGACATGAATACGGTATTGCCCATAAAAGCCAAAAACCAATCGAATGAGCCGCTGTCACAAATTAACTGGACACCGGCTGCACAAATGAGCTGTGCCAATTGTCTTATTCCAACTGTTACAGTCAATGATACCATGCTGGTGAAGTTGCGCATCAAGACTATTTATGATTGTGTAGATAGTATATCTGCTAATATTAAAGTGTTTCCTATTGATATGGTAATGAAACCAAGCATTGCCAATTGCTACGCAAAGGATTCAATGATTGTAACCACAGATATCTGTCTTTTAAAGGGCTATACACAAATTAAAAAGCCGGTGCAGATACAGTATTTTGATGATGATTCTACTGGCGGTATTGGTCGGCTGATTGGCACCGGATGGATTCCTTCCAATACCGTGTTTACGGCAGGCTGTGCTTCCATACAACATATTATTCGGCAGTCACCCACCGGCAAAGTATTCGGCTACCTCAATGCTTTGCAAACTGTTTTTGAGCCGAATGTAAGTAACAATGCACAGGTTACTTCCTTCACTCCCTTTGCTATTGACCTGATCACCAGCCAGGTGAATCTATTGCGCAAAGACAACGTACAACTCAATGTAATTAACCGGGGCGATGCTTATAAGCGTATTCTATGGGCACCTTCCGCCGGCTTATCATGTTCGGATTGTCCCAATCCGATATTGTTCACCTTAACCAATCGTAACTACCTCATTACCGGTGTCAACCAGTATTTCTGTTCTGATACGGCTACATTGGCAGTAAATGTTTACTTCCAGTCAAAGCTGGCAATGCCGAATACTTTTACGCCCAATGGTGATGGCAAAAATGATTTCTTTTATGTTATTTCCGGAGAAACCGTATCAAAGGTCAACCAGTTTCAGATCTTCAGTCGTTGGGGTGAAAAAGTATTTGAGATAAGCAATGTGTTACCGAACGACCTGGTAGGCGGCTGGGATGGAACTTTCAGGGGTAAGCCGGCACCTGCAGGAACCTATGTTTATGTATTGATTTTAGGTCTTACCGATGGCAGCACTGAAACCTATCGTGGAAATATAACTTTATTGCGATGATAGGCAGGCGACTATTGTTCATATTGATCATGCATAGCTGCGTCAATCAGCTGCAGGCACAGGATCCTCATTTCTCTCAGTTCTTTGCTTCGCCCCTGACGCTGAACCCCGCTTTCACCGGGTTCTTTAATGGTGATTTGCGCGTTGCCGCCAACGCGCGCAACCAGTGGCCTTCCTTCAACAATGCCTATTCTACCATCACTTTTTCAGTCGATGGACCGGTTATGACCAAAAAAATTCCCCAACGTGATCGCATGAGTATTGGATTAATGGGTATGAGTGATCAATCGGGTGGGGGTATTCTGAAAGAGAATTATTTAGGGCTCTCGATGGCCTACAGAAAAGGATTTGACTACAATGGTGATTTCTCGCTGACAGCAGGTTTTCAGGTAATGTATGGCAGTTTTGCATTTAACCGGGGACAGGCCACGCTGGAAGATCAGCTGGATGTGGGTGGCTTTGTTTTACCAACTGCCGACCTCGCCACATTGGGCAGTGAAAACAGACAGCTGGCTGATGTGCAGGCCGGCATCTTGTATGCAGGATTATTTCCCAATGACATTTATTTTTATGCAGGCGCTTCTGTCTATCACCTGATGGAGCCTTCGGTAGGATTTGGTAATAACAGCTATCCGCTGCATCGTAGGTATAATTTTCATACCGGGGGCTATCTTCCCCTGGGGCCCAATGCCACCCTGCACTTCAGTACGCAATACCAACAGCAATTCCAGTACAAAGAATGGATCTATGGAGGTGCTGCCAGCTATTACATCGCTTCAAACGACAATAATTATGAAGTGTATGCCGGCTGCTGGATTCGCAATGGTGAGTCATACGTGCCTTACCTGGGACTAGAGTGGAACGGATGGCGGGCAGGATTTACTTATGATCTTGCTTATGGAAAGAGCAAAATCAATACCCCTTATAGTCGCTCTACCGAATTCTCACTGATCTATCAATACAAGAAAAATCCCACCCGCAGAGGCATTCGTTGTCCGTCGTTTTAGTGTTTTTTGTGGCTTCCCCCGAGATGAGTATTTTCATAGTACTTAAATTTCATTTATGATACGTTTGATCATGGTAATCGTTCTTTCCGGCTACTGTCTGATGTCCTGCACCGAGCAGCCAAATATTTCCACGGAAACTGCGGTAACAGCCAGCGTTGATACTACCGAGCGGGGTGGTTGTTTCCTGCATGCCCTCAATAAAGACAGCACCTTCTTGCAGCTAACATTACAGCAAGGAAAGGCTACCGGCAAATTTTTCTGGTTGCCAGATCAGAAAGACCGTGCAAATGGCATGTTGGAAGGAACGTATCAGGGTGATACCATACGGGTGAAATACACCTACATGATTGAGGGCATGATACAAGAGGAAGATAAGATAATGGTATGGCAGAGAGATAGCATCAGTGTACTTTATGGTCCGCTGGAAGCAGTGGGCAATAAGTTTAGAATAAAGGATGAAAAAAATCTGCAAGTAGCGATACGGATGGGACGTGCAGACTGCGCCTCCCTGCAGTTTCCGGAATTTAAAAAGGAGTGATGTGATTGTTTAATACCGGCATAAGTACGGTTCGCTTGCAGCTATCCGTCAATTCTTTTTGAGATCAGTTATGATATAGCCAATCTCTTCATCGGCAATGCGTTCGTCGAAATCGTAATACACAGATGTTGGGTATCCCAAAACGGAGTCATATTTGACAGAACGCCGAAAAGGTTTTCGGGCATCGCTCTCTCGTATGAACAGAAAGAGATCAGGTATCTTCAGCAAACGTACATAGCTGTTGGCGGCTACATAGGGAGTGCCATTTACGCTCACAATGGTATCTGCTTGTATTCGAATAAGATGGGGGCCGGTTGTTTCGGGTCCGCAAAAGCAATTAATGCGTAGGGTATATTCATAATTATGCATCCCTGCTCTCTTCCATTGTTGTTCGTGCAATGATTTTTCGTCAGTAGCTGAAGGCCGCTTGCAAGCAGCTATACCGGCCATTATCAGCATAAAAAGAAGGCTGCTGGCTATGAAGGCGTTCCAACTGTAGATACTTTGATTAATCGATTTCATAATCCAGCTTCATGGTGATGGTAGCAGTCTTCTTTTTTGAGCTCGTATTGAAAGAGCCGCCCCAGGAATAGTCTTCATTTGAATTTTGAGCGACAATTTGAAAGATACCCTGGTTTGCATTTTTAAGTGAGCCCACCTTTCCACCTGCATGCTGTGCAATTTTTTGTGCACGGGTATAGGCATCTTTGGTCGCCTCTGCAATCATCTCTATTTTGAGTTGTCCGAGCTGGGTATAATAATATTCCGGCTTCTCTGAATAAAATTCCACCCCCGAATTAATTAGTTCACTAACCTGGCGCGACAGGTTTTCTATTTTATCTACCTCATTCGATTCAATCTGCACATTTTGCTTGAGACTATATCCTTCAAAAACTGATTTTGTTTTTCGGCCATTGGCATCATACACTTCATCAAAGAGTTTATTGATTTCAACTGCTGAAAAAATGATGTTTTCAGATGTAAGTCCCTTCGAAAGCAGATAACGTCGAATACTCTCGCGATCTTTGTCAAGACTAGCATAAGCTTCTTTCAGGCTCAAGTTCTTTTGGGTGAAAGAACCGTTCCATACAATCAGGTCTGACACGAAGTCTTTTCTGCCCAGGCCGGTAACGCTAATAGTTTTCGATGCCTTATTCCGGTTAACGAAGGCGTTGGAAAAAATCAATGCGGTCAGCAGGATAGCTGCGGCGAGAATGAGCGTGTTCAGATGTGCTTTCATTGCAGAGACTTTGATATAAAGTTATATGAATTATAATAGGATGCAAACTCCCGACCAAATTCATGCGGCTTCAGGGGGATTAACTAAATTTTGATATTTAGCGCAGGCGTACACCTGATTTTGCCCGCAGTAATTGGTCACTGCTAAGGATTCTTTATCTTTAGCCACACAACTTTTATGCTATGCGATTAAAGTTTTTGCTCGCCGCATTTATTTGTTTAACAAATGTCTCTTTTGCGCAGGAAGCCACTACTCTTATTAGCCGCGTGCGGATCATTGATGGCACGGGCATACCTGCCTATACGGGTGCTGTTCGGATAAAGGGTGACAGAATTATAGAGGTGGGTAACCTGCAGGCGCTCCCGGGAGAAAAGGTAGTGGATGGTCAAAACAATATACTCTGTCCCGGTTTTATAGATGCCCATAGTCATCATTTTTCTTCGCTGCGTAAGTTCCCGGAAGCTTCAGCAACAAATAATCAGGGTATTACTACTATAGTGATTGGTCAGGACGGCAGCAGCTACCCGATGGATTCGCTTCGTCACTGGATGCAGCAGCGTCGGGTGGCGGTAAATGTGGCATCCTATACCGGCCACACCACTTTGCGCGAGAAAGTTATGGGGGAGCAACAATTATTACGTGCGGCCACTGCTGCCGAAACAGTTGCTATGCAAGAACTGCTGGCAGATGAGATGCGGAAGGGCTCGCTGGGTTTGGCAACTGGTTTGGAATATGAGCCCGCTTTTTTCTCTTCCCGCGAAGAGGTGCTTCTACTGGCAAAAACTGCTGCTGCTTTTAAAGGGAGGTACATCAGTCATATACGGAGTGAAGATGTCAACCTATCCTCCGCTTTAGATGAAATTATACAAATCGGACGGGAAACAGGTATGCCCGTGCAAGTGTCTCATATTAAAATTGCCAAACGTTCGAGCTGGTATACCTCACCCGCCATCATTGCCCGTTTGCAGCAGGCACGCCAGGAAGGTATCCAGATCACTGCCGATGTTTATCCTTATACTTTTTGGAATTCTACCCTCAAAGTATTGTTTCCTTCACGCAATTATAAAAGCCTGGAAGATGCAACACTCGCCGTAACAGAACTATGTGATCCGGCTGGATCTGTTCTTGTCAATTACGCACCTGTTCCTGCTTACAAGGGAAAAACTTTATCTGCCATTGCAGCTGAGCGAAAACAGACACCGGCACAGACTTTATTGCAACTGATTGCCATGGCTGATTCTTTTCGCTTGGCACGACCTGACTTTGAAGGATCAGTCGAGACAATCATGGGTAAGTCAATGACAGAAGCGGATATTAGAAACTTTGTCGCCTGGCCATTCTCCGTCATTTGTTCAGATGGGGCTAATGGAGGTCATCCAAGGGGTTATGGTGCTTTCACGCGCGTTTTGGCACAATATGTTCGCCAGGAACCCTTATTGCCACTCGCAACCGCCATTCACAAAATGACCGGTCTCACAGCAGCATTTTTAGGTTTGAAAGGCAGGGGCTTGATTGCTCCGGGATATATGGCCGATCTGGTATTATTGCAGCCCGATAAAGTGCGTGATCACGCTGATATAGAGCACAGTAAGGCTTTGTCAGCGGGTATTGAGCAAGTTTGGATTGGTGGCCAGGTTACCTGGCAACAGCAAAAGCCAACAGGTAAATTACCGGGTGTTTTGGTGACAAGTTCAAGTAAGAATTAATGCATATGAACCAGGCTTTGATACTGACCAATGGCTCATTCCTTCATTCTGATGCGAAAACCGCACATGGACTTATTCGGGGCACCGAAAGATTCACCATTAAGGGGGTTATCGATCATGCCGCCACAGCCGGCCGCGATGCAGGAGAATTATTAGATGGACATCAAAGGCAAATTCCCATTTTCGCTTCGCTGCAGGATGCGTTGCAACAAGTGCCCGCTGCCCGATATCTGATCATTGGTATTGCAACAGTAGGCGGCAAACTTCCTGCCGATATGTTGGTACAAATAAAAGAAGCGATAGGTGCCGGCTTATCGATCGTTAACGGACTACATGAATTTCTTTCCGACAAGCCTGAGTTGACGGTACTCGCCGCCGAGAAGGGCGTTACGCTCACCGATGTGCGCAAGCCGCGGAGTCGTTCGGAATTACATTTTTGGACCGGAGACATTTTTAAGGTGGCAGCACCTATTGTTGCAGTGCTTGGAATGGATTGTGCGATGGGTAAGCGAACGACAGCCCGGTTACTTACACAAGCTGTTCGACAGGCAGGTCGAAAGGCAGAGATGATTTACACCGGTCAGACAGGCTGGTTGCAAGGCGGCAAGTATGGATTCATTTTCGATTCAACTGTAAATGATTTTGTTTCCGGCGAATTGGAACATGCCATCGTTTCTTGTTGGAAAGCTGAAAGTCCGGATATTATTTTTTTAGAGGGACAGTCCTCACTGCGCAATCCCAGTGGACCCTGCGGGTCTGAGTTATTGATATCAGGCAACGCCAAAAAAGTTGTGTTGCTTTTTTCACCGGCAAGAAAATATTTTGATGACGATGCCCATTGGGGTGCAATACCTTCTGTAGAATCAGAAATGGAAATCATTCGTCTGTTGGGTGCTGAAGTGATAGCACTTGCATTACATACGGCTGGTTGTACACCGGAAGAAGCATTGCACTGGCAGGCACAGTATAGCAGCAGGCTTTCCATACCTGTATTATTACCTGTTGAACAGGGTGTTGAACCACTGTTGCCTACATTATTAGCTTTGATGCCATTCCGCGAATCATGAAAATAACAGCTATTCGAACATCGCTGCGCAAGGTACCGCTCAAGAAGCCGTATACCATTGCCTACAATACTTTTTCTGATGTGACATTGGTATTGTTGGAAATTGAGTTAGCCAATGGTATGATAGGGGTTGGGTCTGCGAGTCCTGCCGAAGAAGTAGTAGGCGAAACACCGGTACAAACAGCCGCCCATCTACAAACAGAAGTGATACAACAATTGGTGGGACGTGACATACGTCATTTTCAGCAATTGATAGTTGAAGTGCGCTCGCATTTTGCTTTATATCCCGGCACGCAGGCTGCCGTTGATATTGCGCTGCATGATGCATTTGGTAAGTTCCTGGGTATTCCGGTCGTTGATTTTTATGGTCAGAAAATAAAAGCGCTACTTACTTCGGTAACGGTTGGCATAAAGGATGTGGCTGAAACACTCGAAGAAGCTGAAGCATATCAACGATCAGGATTTCGGGTATTAAAAATAAAAACAGGTAAGGCAGTTGAAGAGGATATTGAGCGGATTGCAAAATTATATGAGCGCTTTGGTCGCTCTATGCTTATCAGGGTAGATGCTAACCAGGGCTATACGCTTAGCCAGCTGCAGCAATTTTTAAGCGCCACACAGGGTTATGGTGTTGAACTGGTAGAGCAGCCTTTACCGGTTGGCAGCGAGATTTCTTTACTGGAACTGGAGGGCCCTATACGCGTTCGTATGGCAGGCGATGAGTCGGTTAAAGATGTTGCCGCAGCGTTACGATTTGCAGCGGGAGAAAAGCCTTTTGGGATTTATAATATCAAATTAATGAAATGCGGCGGTTTGCTAGGCGCCTTTCAAATTGCCCAAATAGCGGCTGCTGCCCAGATAAACCTTTTTTGGGGTTGTAATGATGAGAGTATCATCAGTATCACAGCCGCCCTGCATGCTGCCTATGCCTGTGAGAACACCCGTTACCTCGATCTGGATGGTAGTTTTGATTTACAGGAAGACTTGCTGGCCGGCGGATTTAGAGTAGAAGATGGCTATATGTATATCGGCCCAGGAGCCGGGTTTGGATTATTACCCAATGCTTAGTCAGATGGGTAAATAATTCATATTGATAAGATTGTATTTATCAATGTTTATTTAGCCATTCCCTTTTTACCTTTGCCACATCCCACTAGCGGGCTATCGACCTCTTCAGCCGAGGTTATGCCAGATGTCAGCACCTGTATCATATCATCACTTACTTTACCCTGCTTTCTTTTGCGGGAAAGAGCTGCGCATCGTTACCCGCCACCAAAAAAATCTTTATCTCCAGCCGGCTTTGTCTGCTAAGACAGGATTGATCTGTAAAGCGTTTACGGAAATTGATACTGATTTGTTGGGAACATTCAGCGGAGAAATCGACCGAACCTTGCCACCGCTGGAATGCGCCCGTGAAAAGTGCCGGCAAGCAGCGGCCTACTTTACGGATGGATATTTATTGGCTTCAGAGGGATCATTTGGACCACATCCTGCATTGGGTTTTATAGCAGCAGGAGAAGAATGGCTTCTTTTTTATGATATTGCTGAAAAGAAAGAACTGGTGGTTCGTGATGTAACACTCGACACCTGTTTCCGGGCTGAGGAAATTACAGAGGAAGAAACCTGTATCGCTTTTTTAGAATCGGTAGGGTTTCCGGAACAAAAGGTTATCTTGAAATCTGCCCGGCAACAACCGCAGAAAGTGTATAAAGATCTTGCAAGCGATTTAGTAGTGGTAGAGAAAATGAAAGTGCTGTTGCAGACATTCGGGAATTGTTATATCGAGACGGATATGCGGGCTATGAACAATCCTGCCAGGCAACGTCACCTGACACAGGTGGGTGAAATATTGGCCAATCGTTTGAGTAGCATATGCTCACATTGCGGGTGGTATGGTTTTTCTGTTAGTCGTGTGGAGAGAGGACTCCCCTGCAGCTGGTGTGGCAGCGCAACAGACTCGGTACTTAGTGAAGTATTATCTTGTATAAACTGTGGGTTTGACCAAGAGCAGTTTTTTCCTGCGGGCAAGCAGCAGGAAGACCCACAATTTTGTAATCAATGTAACCCCTGATCATTGCATGGATCTTTCCCCTTATATACAGTTGCTGAGAAATGATGATGTGGTTGTAATACCCACTGAAACCGTATATGGTTTGGCGGGGTCTATTCAATCTGAGCAGGCCCTGATGAAAATTTTCGAGATCAAACAGCGCCCTTTAACTAATCCGCTCATTGTGCATGTAGCAGATCCGGCTGATTTCAGGGTATATGCTACAACTGTTCCTGACGAGGTTTATCAACTGGCACAAAATTTTTCTCCCGGTCCGATCAGTTTTGTATTACCCGCAGCGGCATCAATATCGCCCCTGATTCGTGGTGGACAAACAACAGTTGCCTTACGCATTCCGAATCATCCGCTTACACTTCAGCTCATTCGTGAACTGGGAATGCCCCTGGCGGCACCCAGCGCCAACCGTTATATGGGATTAAGCGCAACGAGTGCTGCAGTGGTCGAACTCGCCATGCCGGAATTAAAGGGACATATTTTAGATGGAGGCCGTTGTTCGGCAGGTCTCGAATCTACCATCGTTGGTTTCGAAGCAGGTCAGCCCGTGCTGTATCGGATGGGGTGTATAACTCGACAACAAATTGAAGAGGTACTGGGAAAGCCTGTTGCTTATGCAGGCGACACACACAGTGATGCGCCCAGGGCCCCGGGCATGCAGCAGCGGCATTATGCTCCAAGAACGCCCATGGTTGTAACAAACAGGCTTCACCCAACCATACTTGATTTATCTGCTGTGCGCTTAGGCGTTCTTAGTTTTCATCAGCCTGTCGACCATCCTGCAGTTATCGCACAGGAAGTGCTCTCGCCGTCTGCCGACTTAAGCGAAGCAGCTCATCGACTGTATGACGCATTGCACCGACTTGATTTAGCGCAACCAGATGTTATTGTTGCCGAGTGGGTACCTGATGAAGGACTGGGTCAGGCCATCAATGATAAACTGCGTCGCGGTGCGGAATCCGTTCTTTTATCATAACTTGTAACTTTCCAGCCGCATATGAATTATCAATTGCTCACCGATAATCTTTCTAATCCTGCACTTCTCTTCTTTCTGCTGGGTATATTTTCGGTGTATATAAAAAGTGATCTGGAGATCCCTGCCAACACTTCCCGATTCATAGCGTTGTATCTTTTATTTTCGATCGGCTTCAAAGGCGGACAGGAACTGGCGCATGAAACATTTACAGCAGAGGTTTGGCGTAGCATTGCACTAGGATTACTTTTATCTTTTCTGGTACCTATCTATACTTATTTTATTCTGCGTCGTTCCTTTTCAGTGTATGACTCGGCTGCTATAGCTGCTACATATGGATCTGTTAGTGCGGTTACTTTTGTTACTGCTGTAAGCTATCTGGAAATGCTGCGTCAACAATCCAGTGGTCACATGGTAGCGGTAATGGCTTTGATGGAGTCACCAGCTATCGTGGGGGCTTTATTTCTCATGTCAAGGTATCGGCCTGCGGAGGATAGAAAGGGAAATACACGGGGAGCGCTGCACCATGCACTTACCAATGGAAGTGTTGTAATGATTATGGGAAGTTAGTTGATTGGCTGGCTGGCTAATGCCAAACAGGCCGAAGGCATTAAACCATTTACCACAGATATTTTCAAAGGATTTCTGGCCATCTTTCTGCTAGATATGGGTATAACAAGTGGCAGACGCCTGAATACTTTTTTAAGGAATGGATGGTCTCCAGTTTTTTATGCCATCTTACTCCCGCTGATCAATGGCTGCCTCACCGCCTGGATCAGTCATTGGGTAACACATCAAATTGGCGATCGTTTTATGCTATCGATATTAGCTGCCAGTGCTTCATATATTGCCGTTCCTGCTGCCATGAAGATTGCTGCACCTAAGGCCAATGCAGGGTTATATGTTCCCATGGCGCTGGCCGTTACTTTCCCTTTCAATGTTACCATTGGCATGCCATTGTATTACTGGCTGGTTACACATACGTAGCCGATGATGTTTACGATGCTGCGAGGTGAGATGCGATGGTCTTTTGGAGGGCAGGAAGTGGAACGACACCGCTTTGTCGCCAAAGTATTTTTCCCTGCTTGTATAAGATAAGTGTTGGCACGCCACTGATTTGCATTTCTGTTGCCAATGCCGCGTTTTTATCAACATCAATTTTTATGATGCGCAGCGAACTACCCATTTGCATGTGCAGTTGCTCGAGAATAGGTGCCATCGTTTTACACGGACCACACCAGGTAGCCGTGAAATCAACCAGTACCGGCTGTTCACCCTGAGTAATACTGCGAAAGGTTTCTTTTTCTGACATACAATTAATCAATTGGAATTTTATTCTCCTGAGCAGAGCGATTGGGGTTGTGGGGAATAGAACAACTTCCATAACCGCAGCCCCATTTAAATCGTGCGGCCAGCAGGGAGTAAATGGCCAATGCAATTCCGATACTAAGATCAGTCATGGCATGGGTGCGATAACCTTCCACCATCAACAACCCCGCCAGCGATACTCGAAACAGCAAAAGCCAGTCCGGTTGTTTCACCATTTTTGTAACACGTTTCATCATAGCACAAAAGTACAGGCAGTTTTAGTCTTTGCCAGTGACAATTGTTACATATTCAATTTTGAGCCCTACTTTTACATCGTATGGATTTAAAGGCGTTAAAAACTTTGTTTCCCGATTGGGAAGATGGCTTATATGAAGAGGTGCTGGAGTCAGCGCAATATCAAAGCGCCTCAGCCGGAACCACTTTATTGAGGCCCGGACAAAATATACGATCTGCCATACTGGTGGTAAGCGGAACAGTCAAGCTATATCGAGAAGACCCCAATGACGGGGAATTTTTTATGTATTACCTCGAGCCGGGGGAAGCCTGTGCCGTTACCCTGGTTTGTGATTTTCACCAGGAAACAAGTCAAGTGCTCGCCAAAGCAGTTACCGATATTGCCTATCTCTCTATTCCGCTCAGCAAGGTAGACGAATGGCTACGCCGGTATAAGAGCTGGCATTATTTTGTTATTCGCACCTATCGGGCACGGTACGAAGAATTACTGCAAACCATTCACAGCATTGCCTTCACCAAAATGGATGAACGGCTTGAACAGTATTTAAAGCGGCAGGTAGAACGCTGGGGGTCGAATTTAAAGCTTACGCATCAGGAAATCGCTGCCGATTTGAATACGTCGCGGGAAGTGATTAGCCGGCTATTAAAAAAAATGGAACACGATGGCCTGATTATATTACACCGACAATCGATCGAGTGGGTAGGCTTGCGATGAAGCCGCCCCTTGTTTTTATTGCAGGTGTTCTCACATAAAGCACCAATGGGCTATGAATCAAAAGCTGATTGAGATAGTACAACAAGGCAATTATTCTTTACTTGATGTAAGAACTCCGGCGGAGTTTGCTGTCGCACATCTTCCCGGTGCCATTCATGTACCGGTCGATTTACTCCCATTCAACCTGTCTCTTATTCATGAGTTGCCCAGGCCTATAATTATTTATTGTCACAGTGGGATCCGAAGCGGACTGGCTGTTGAGTTTTTACAACAACACGGAATTGAGGGCTCAATGAATGGAGGTGGGTTGTCGCAATTGCTGCATTTGATGGAAACACACCATGAATGAAGTTGCTATCCAGCTATGCGGGTTCTATTTCTCGGACAGGCCCGGCGGAGCAAAAAAAAGTCACTTAAAAAAGTGACTCAAGCATTTTTGGCAAGCGTAGAACCGGTTATTCGAATTCCAGCTCATTCATGTTGTATTCCCAGCTGAAAATGTGGTTGGGAACCGACATGTTTTTTTGGTTAGGCATATGTATAGTTTTATTGTTTTTATTGATTGACTCAGTCATTCTCCTATCAGATATACCTTGCAAATAAGATGCCATATCGGGCCTTTTTGCTGCCCTGGCTCCCGTATTTAGCAAGTTATTAGAAGACATTCAACTTTGTTTAGTCTTTTATAACAAAATATTAAACAAAATGTTGTCCAGGAAATGAAAAAATTGCAGGAAAAAAAGACAGAAAATATGTAAGTCGTTAATTATCAACGCTTAATTATGATAAATTCAACCCGGCGGTTGGTAGTACGATCTTGTTCGCTTAATTCCTCCGCCACGATTTTTTGGCTGCCCCCCATGCCTTTGTAAGCGAGGCGGTTGGAGGCAATGCCATGGTTGATCAGGAAAAGATATATCTCTTTGGCGCGGTTATGCGACAAGCGCTTTTCGCCGGTATCAATGTCTAGTCCGTCTTCATTTGCATCAGCACAACAAATATGTCCGCGAATTTCTACCTCCAGGGTTGGGTTGTTCTTCATTACCTCCAGTACCGCTTGCAAAGTGGGTGCTGCTGAAGGTAGCAGAACATGTCGCCCCCCCTCGAAATTGAGGTTATTTAAGACGATGTTGGACTTCCCTCCCTGAATTTGTTCCTGTATCTGAACAGCCGTGGTAACCGGTGCAGCAGGTGGGTCGGAATTGCGTTGTACAGCAGTTGATGGTTCTTTGCTTCGCCCGGCGGGTGTTCCCCAAATTTCTACCACCCGATTGAGGTGTCTTCTTTTGAAAAGATTGGATTCTTCAGTAGCCAACGGACTTCTTTTGCCCAATGCCGATTGGGTGGTAATCTGGTCGGGCGGAAGTCCCCTTCCGTATAAATAATTCGCTACGCTTTTGATGCGTCGTGCCGATAAGTCATCATTGTATTCGAAGTTTCCTCTATCATCTGCTCTGCCGGTTAATCGGATGCTGCTGTATGGTTCAAGTTGACTTCCTAACTCACGGAGGTAGATGGTAGAAGAATCATTGAGCCGATGTTGGTTAAAGGGAAAATATACTTTACCCAGTAAGCTATCGTTTTGTGCAATGGCGTAGCCAGATAGAAGGCAACAGAGGAAGACAGGCATGAAATACTTCATAGGAGGTAGCAGAATGAATCTTAAAGATACATGCCTGCCTCAATTATTAGTCCCAGTTAGTAAGTCCTAACAATTTTTTACCTAAATCATTCAGATCAGCCGTTGTATAGCGAGTTTGTTCCCAGTTACGTGGGTCTCCGGGAAATGCATAGCCTTCAGGCGCAATGCGGTTTTGCCAAGATTGGATTCTCCATTGGCGCAAAGGCTCATTGTCTTGCTCTGCGGGCATCATGGAAATGTATTGTGCGATGCGCACCTTGTTTTCACTCAGGTTGGGGCGAATGCCATGTGGCTCGAGGCTATTGAAAATGAGTAGGTCGCCCGCTTCCAGCGGAACTTTTACCAGCTCAAGTCCACTGATATCGGGCATAAAATGATTTCTATCTTCCGGCTGTGTCAATTTCCAGGTAGGATAGTTCCTGAATAGTTCCGGTACACACTGGAAGCCGCCCATATTTTCATCCGTCTGGTCAGCCAGTGCCAAAACTCCCTGAACATTTACCGGATTGGTTTCCGGATCATAATCCCAATGAATGAATCCTTTGTATTCATGGCCGGGCCGAATCGGGAAATTCAGGTTGGCCCGGTCGATACTGACCCATAATTGTTCTGTTCCCCAGATATCAACGAAGGCGTCATAAATACGTTGCACTTGTCGGTTGTTCCACAGGTGCTGATGATTGTACACTTCCACCATACCTGTATTGGCCAGCTCCTTCATTTTCATTTCTGCACGTGGTGCAGTATACCAGGTTGCAGGGCTGTTGGGGTCCTTTTCTTCAAACTCCCATAAAAAATCAGCCGTTGCTGCAGCCTGCTCTTTTGAAATAGCCTGCTTGATGACAATATATCCATTGTGCCTCCAGAAAGCCCAGTCCGCCTCGCTCAATACCCGTAAGGGTTTTCCATTACTGCGGTCGTTGAGTTGCAGTTGGCTGCTTTTCGCCGTTGAAGGGTTACCGGGAATATCTAAATGTGCGTTTTGAGGTGCCATAGTAGGCGCCATCGTTCTCTGTTCCATAGACAAAGTTTATTTGATCAGGGTTTTGAGTGTTTCACTGATGATATCCATTGTTTGCGGTCCAATACTCATGCTGGTCAGGTAGTTGCTGTGGGGTATTTTATTACCGGCTTCAAAATAGCCCGGCTTGAGGATGTAACCCAGCGCATCCATGGATAGTCCCAGCACCATTTTTGGACCATTGTTTTTCATCATGGTACGGGTGCTGAAACTAAGGGCGGGGGAAGTTTCACCCGGATGCGTCGCTAGGGCAGCATTGCCGATGGCAGCATACACGATTTCTGAATCTACGCTGTCGCCGAATACCCGTTTGATCACACCTGCTTGCGAGAGTTGGCGGAAGCCCTGATTTTGCAGTGGGAATTTCACACGTTGCCGGCGATAGATCAGATCGCTGCTGGTGATGTTCTGTGGTTTTTTAAGTCGATTCAGCACATAGGTCCCTAGCCGCTCACCCTGCTTCATTGCCTGCTCGTAAGTTTTGGGCACATCTTCGGGCTGAACCCAGCCCCCTATAGCACCTTGCAAAAATAGATTGGTTCCGCCTTGAACAGAATCCAGGAGCTTATAAAAGCCACCTACATAATCAGCGCTGGCGCCGCGTGCCACATCATCTAAAATGGTAGGATGACAGGCAAAGTTGACCAATGTAGCGATGTTTTTATTTAAGGCATCTTTAAACTGAATGATGGTAACGGTGCGGTCTAGCAAGCCGGGTTCAGAAATATTTTTCACCCAGTCTTCACCAAAACTACCTATGGCAAAACGGGCAAAGCCTGATCTTCTGTTGTTCCAAGCTTTTTGTAATGCCATTGCCGCCTGGTTCACTATTTTATTGAGGTGGATTTCATTGATTCCGCTGTGCATGATGTCTTCCCCCCAAATACCTACCACATCTGGTCCGGAATGGGTATGGGTTGAAGACATGATGATCTGCTGCACCGGGAAAGCCGGTACTGCTTTCGCAACTTTCTCACGAATTTCCAGTAGTTGTGGGTACATCAGACCGATACAATCTACTGTTAGCAATGCGATGCTCGTTTGGGCATTACTAATGACAACTGCTTTTACGTACAGGTTGTCAGCCACATCTATGAATTTTCGGTTGTTTTTGCCACCGGCAAAAAACAGACTATCGGCATCGGGATTGATGGTTTCCTGGGCTGCACCCACCCTAAAATTTTGTCCTGCTACCTGTAGTACGATTAATATTGACAGCAAGCCCAACCAGGCACTTTTCATCATCATTTATTTTTAATTCACCCAAAAATTACACAGATATTTCGAAGCAGTCAAGTAATTTTCCACTTCTTTCTTATCTTACCGCTAAATACATTCGCATGTCGGATACATCTAAATTACTGGAAGCCATCCAGTCAGGCTATACATTCAAGGGGGAACATGTAAAAATTGGCAGGGCCATGCTCAATGGTGAAGTGGTTCCGGATGCCGATGTATTCCTGCCGCTTAAAACACTCAATCGACATGGTCTTATCGCCGGAGCTACCGGAACGGGTAAGACCAAGACCCTGCAGATGATCAGTGAGTGCCTGAGCGATAACAGTATACCTGTATTGTTGATGGATATAAAAGGTGACCTGAGCGGCATTGCTGCAGCAGGTGCTTCCAATGAAAAGCTCAATGCGCGGTATCAGCAGTTGGGGATGGAATACAAGCCGGCAGCGTATCCGACAGACCTGATGACGCTCAGCAATGAGAAGGGCATCCGTATGCGGGCCACCGTAACTGAATTCGGTCCGGTACTATTGAGCAAAATTCTGGGCTTGAATGATGTTCAGGGGGGCTTGGTGGCATTGATCTTTAAATATTGTGATGACAACCAGATGCCGTTGTTGGACCTGAAAGATTTTATCAAGGTGTTGCAATATATAGGTGATGAGGGGAAGCAGGAAATTGAAAAAACTTATGGAAAGATTTCTACCACATCTACAGGAACGATTCTTAGAAAAGTTGTTGAATTGCAGCAGCAGGGGGCCGATCGATTTTTTGGTGAGAGAAGTTTTGACGTTGAAGATTTACTCCGCATAAGTTCCGATGGGCGCGGCATGGTACATGTGCTGCGGGTAACAGATATGCAGGACAGGCCCAAGTTGTTTTCAACCTTCATGTTGCAGTTGCTGGCAGAGTTATATGCTACCTGTCCGGAGGAAGGCGACCTCGATAAGCCCAAGTTGGTGATGTTTATTGATGAGGCACACCTCATTTTCAATGAAGCAAGCTCGGCGTTGTTGCAGCAGTTGGAGACAGTGATAAAGCTGATACGTTCCAAGGGCATTGGTATTTTCTTTTGTACCCAAAATCCGCAAGATATTCCTGCAGCGATATTAAGTCAGTTGGGATTAAAGGTGCAGCATGCGTTGCGTGCATTTACTGCGGCCGATAGAAAAACAATCAAGCAGGCAGCAGAAAATTTTCCTGTTACAGAGTTTTATAAGACCGATGAATTGCTCACACAGTTGGGTATTGGTGAGGCACTGGTTACGTTGCTGAATGAAAAAGGGATACCCACACCATTGGTACACACGCTTTTGTGCGCACCTCGCAGCCGGATGGATATTCTGATGGATGCCGAAATTGATCAATTGGTGGCAGGCAGTAAGCTGGCAGCCAAATATGCAAAAGAGATCGACAGCGATAGCGCCTATGAAATATTAACCCGCAAGCTCGAGCAGGCGGCGGCTGCTGCTCCGCCGGAGGAGGAAAAACCTGCAGCGGGCGGCGGCAGAACCACCCGTGAGCCCTCTTTCTTTGATAATCCTGTTGTGAAGCAAGTGGGAAGAACTGCTGCCAGTGTTATTACACGCAGCTTATTGGGGGCATTGGGTTTGACTGGGCGTTCCAGGAGAAGGTAAGCCACTGTTTTGCTCCGGCACTGAAGAGTTCCGGGCCATGTAGCATGCATTCTTTTGACCTTTGTCAATTGCATGGTGTATGTCAATCGCTGATGCGATTACCACCAGTGTATCCTGTTATAATTATTGGTTGTAATCGATTTAGGTAAATTTTGTGCAAACGCTATCGCTATTTGCCTAAAGTTTTCTGTTCTGATTTTTGACAATTCATGGGCGCGTGCCGCATCCTCTCTGGCATATTGTATCAGTTGATTTTCCCGTGCGATTTGATCTTGGTATTGTTTGACTTTCAAGTCCCAGGCAGCACGTTCATCGGCAGCGATTTTTTCACTCATGGATTTCAAAAAGGTGGATACCTCCTGCTGGCAGGAAGCGGCGGGATGTATACTCAGCAAGATATTGCCGGCAGATCTTGCTCCTTCATAAGAGGGATTACTGTTCCAGGTACTTTTTGCACGGGTAAGTTTTTGCGTACATTCTCCGTCTATCTTCTGCTGAAAATAGATTCCCATTTGCTTTTGACAAGTGGCATAACAATCGCTTGAAACATCGGGTATGGCAGCCAGTTCATAGATGGCCTCATCATATTTGCTTTGTGCAGCCAACGCTGCAGCCTTTTTTTCAATTAGTGGACATTTCGCAACGTAGTAGTCCATGATTTTTTGTTTACCATCCTGCATAAATTTCTTGATGGCCTCCTGTTGAGTAGGAATGTTTTTAAATGCGTCTATAAAAGCCTTGTTTTCATTTGTTCCAACTCCTTTTATATTCATCTGGATAGATGAAAAAGCCTTATTATCAATCGCATCTCCGATGAAGAAACTGATCTGCATCGTTTGTGCAATCATGGCCGGTGGTCCGGCTACCACATCTTTAGTTAATATGGAAACATATGCAGTAAGTACAAAGCGTGGTCTGTCTTCACTTCCGGCCATGGCATATTGTGTGGCCATTGTGTTGAGTTTATTTAGAAGCATCGATTTTGCTTCAGTCGGTATCTCTATATTATCGGAAACAAAGGCATTCAGGGCAATTCTTTTTGTATCATCAGACTGGGCAAAAGCTACAACAGATAGCAACAGACATATCAGCGAAAAAATATTTTTCATTTATTAGATTTTTTCTTGTTTGTTTTTTCAAGTTCACGGAGAAAAATGAACACTTTTTTATCTGTCTCTTGTTCATCCGTGAAGCAGGCAATTTGTTCCACTGCGTCAACGTACCCAATGGAATTTTCTTTGATTATTTCATTGATGTCTTCCACGGGAGGTTGCGATTTCTTTTTTCTGTCTTCAGCGGGAATAGTAATGACAGAGCTGGTAGAGATATACGAGCCATTCATGAATTGGTTGACTTGTGCTCGTGCCTTTACTTCCGCCACCCGATCTATCACCGATTCCGAGGGATAAGCGGACTTGGGCAATTTCACCAGTGATATCAGGTAGGTATGTTCATAATCACGAAAAACTTTTACTCCGGTAAATGGGGCCGCTTTATACATGCGGGTGATGAATTGGCTCAAGGATGTTCTTTCATTATTGTAAGACTGCCCATAACTTGCTAGTTGTCCTATCAAGAGTACCAGTACAATGCTCCCTCTTTTTTTCATGGCATGATTATTTTTCTCCCAGTACCAGTATAGCTTCTCCCAGTCCTCGCGTCATGAGTTTTGCTGTGATAGTAAATGGGGCTGCTTTCAGGTATTTTTGAAGTCCTTTTGCAAAATCTCTGGCATCCATGGCATCTCCTGTTTCGTTGGCCAGGGGAATACGTACCTGCTCATAAAGAATAAATGTTTCTGAGTTATCAGTGACATTAAAAACACCTTTTAGCGTATTCTTTTTCATCCATCCGGATATGTGTTCACTTAGTTCCTTGCCATCATATTCTTCTTCCAGATCTTTATCCCAGTTTTTCCATGTTTTGATGCGCACAATTACCTCTCTTCCATTTTTCTTTATATCGGCAAAATGATTTTCCAATTGTGAATTGAAGAGAGAAAAATTATCTTTTACAGCCTTCAAGAGCAGGTCAGGAATGAACTTATCTGCGGGCTTGCTGTTTCCGGTAGAGGATGCTATCCTTTTGCTGGTGTAGGCGTCAAAGGCATCAAGTGTATAACGGATCACATAGCCTGCATCTGTTCTATTCACCTCCCACCAGAGTTGCAGCAATATATCTGATTTGGCTCTTTTTTTCAGTTTATCGAGAGGCGTTTCATTCAATTCTGAGCCGGAGTTGCTGCTGGCGGTAACATTATCTTCCGCTGTGATCTGCTCTAGTTTTTTTAGTTCTTGCTCTGCATCTTTCAGGCTATAACCCTCACTTAGCATAAAGGCACCCAGCTTGGCGATTACTTGTGCTAATTCGGTATCTTCCTGAAAAGCCTGTTTGTAATTAGGCACTTTCTTAGTGGTACCCTGATCGTTAAAGGTCATCATGAAATAACGCTGATTGCACCAGTTGTCGCTGGGCAATATCAGTAAGGTTGGTTTTTTAGGTTGCGCGAATAGGGGCGCGGTCAACCAAAAAAAAGCAAGCAACAGTGATGTCAGTTTGGGAATCAAATTCATGCGATGTTTTTTAAGTGGGGTCAGAGGCCGATAATGGAATGAATCGATGAAAGCGTATCTGTAATTATCAGACAGCGATAATGCGAACAGATAGCAGCAGAATTCTCTGAGGTCCGGGAAACTCCGGATAAGGTAACTCGATACATAAGACTTGGATATTGGACTCTATCAACTAACGGCGAATGGCCGGAAAGTATATAGAAGGAATAAAATTATTTTATTTTCCTGAACAGAAGCCCGTTTTAACATTTTCTATACTAATAAGCATTTTATTTACTTTAAAGCAAGATGTTATAGCCAACGCCGGGGGCCGGGCACTTATTTCAATAAAATGGAACTTGCTTTTTAGGGGATTTTGCCAGGCGGCAATGGAATTACAGTTGCTGTATGGGCTTATTTTCCAGTTGGGTTGTGACTGCCGAAAGAATGGCAAAGGCAGTTTCTGCCATTCGGTTACATCGGTTGTCAAGTAAGGGATTGATTTCGGCTACTTCGAGGGCAACCACGGGTAAACGGGTAATTAATTTAGTAATTACCTCGTTGACTTCTTCCGGCCAGAAACCATGAGGTACCGGTGTACCGGTGCCACGGGAAACCTGCTCGCAGTCCATACTGTCTACATCAAATGATATATATATCATGTCGCAGTCTTGCAAAAAATGTTGGGTCTCAGCAACGCAAACATCGATACGCTTATTACGAACAGTATCTACAGTATATACCGGCACTTTGTTTTTCTCCAGCCAATTGGCTTCTGCTGTTTCATAATCACGGAGTCCGAAATAAACCAGGTGTTGTGGCAATAGTTTGGCACCGGGCACGCCGATATTTTTCATTTGCTTCCAACAGTCGGTGGAATTTTTTTCCGGTTGATTGATTTGACAAGCCAGGTTGTCTTCTGATAATGCTGCAGCGAGGGGCATGCCATGTATATTACCGGAAGGAGAGGTATAAGGTGAATGAATATCTGCATGCGCATCGATCCAGATTACCCCGAGTTTTTTTTCGGGGAAGGCAGCTTTGATGCCACTCATGGTTCCGAGCGAAGAGGAATGATCGCCGGAGAGAACAATCGGGAGATGACCCCCCTGCAATGAATGGCTAACTGCCAACGTCAGTCTTTCACATTGTTCAGCTACGTGTTCTATCCGCTTGGCAAAGGTATTGGTATTCTTGTGGTAGATGGTTTCGTTGCGGGTAGGCACATCAACAAAACTGTAGCGGTTGAAATAATCATTACCAGCATTGATGGCAGCAATTTCCAGGGCATCAATACCCAAATCAGACCCACGTGTTCCTGCACCGATATCAGATCGGTTTTTTATCAGCTGAATGGCCATGCGCAAAGGTAAGCTGCGACGCTGAGCCGGCGAAATATACAGTCTGGATTGTAGGAGGGGCTATTCAGGTCAGCAGATTACATCCATTTCAACAGATAGTTCTTATAGGAAGCACGCAGTTCGGCAATGACCTTCTCCAATATGGAAATCTCATCTCCAATGGCTTCATTTTCTGTCTGCAAGCGCTGATCTACCTTTCCGACATGATTTTTCGCATGATCGGCTGTTTGCTGGTGGTGTCGGTTGATGCGCGTTTCCAATTCTTCTATATTTTTCTTCTGTATGAAGAACTGATTTTGAAAATGTTCAGCTTCAGTGAGCGCTTCGCGGGAAGTATTTTTACTAACTACTTCGCTTAGTAGCTTCTCCAGGAACTTAAATTCTTGTTCATAGAACTTCAATAGGTGTAGCAGTTCTTTTGGATTGTTTTGCAGGTGTAATACCGAGGTGTAAGACATAAAAAAGGATTAAGTAGTTACTAAATGATACACCAAAGCTACCCCCCACTTTATCCATAGAAAATGATATTTATCACAAAATGAATTCCTATGTGCCAGATAGCTTGAATGTAACTGGCTACTTATCAAGTAGATAGAAAAATTGGTTTATTTACTTTGAATAACCTGCTGATAAAACCAGATCATCCTATCTAAATCTTTAATCCCTATGCGCTCGTCAATTCCATGAAAGCCTTTCATGTTCTGGAGAGCGGAAAAATTTAGCACCGCATCACTAAAGTCCCTGAAATACCTAGAATCAGAGGCGCCTATCATTAGAAACGGACTCACTACTACATCCGGAACAGCCCTTTTTACTATGCTTTCAATTTGCTTAAATGCCGGATCTGTAAATGGTGTAATAGACGAAGGCTCGATGAGGGAAGTAGTCTGTTTTTTTATTGTTACGCGGTCATCATTGACGGCCTTTTTTACAAAGGATAGTACATCATCACTGCTTTGTCCCTGTAGGATACGGCTATTAAATGTTGCTTTAGCAAAGGTAGGAATCACATTGTCTTTGATACCGGCCTGCACAATCGTAGGTACCAAGGTGGTATGAATCAGTGCATTGGTTTCCTTGCTCTTTTCCATCTGCATTTTAACCAAGGGAGCCGTGAGCCATAGATTTTGGGTCACCATTCTTTTCAGAAATGAGCCGGGCGCATTTGTACGGCGAATCATTTCCTCCACCACCGGAGTGATGGTTCCCGGAATCGGGCTTTTGCGTATTGCTACAATCGCCTTGTTCAATACATCTATGGCCGTTTCCTGTGCTGGCATTGAAGAATGTCCACCGGGAATTTCTACACTCAGGTCAATATTGGTATAGCCCTTTTCCGCGGTAGCGATAATAGCTACCGGCCGTTCGATATCTTTGAAATGTTCGGTATCAATCTGTCCCCCCTCATCTAAAACCAGTCCGGGCCGAATTTTTTGTTCTCGCATCCAGTTACTGATAACGCGGGCCCCTCTTTTTCCTGCTACTTCCTCATCGTGACCCATCACCAGATAAATGGTTCTTGCCGGTGTATAACCTTGCTGCAATAATTTTTCCACGGCCTCCAGTATCGCGATAACATTCGATTTATTGTCAACTGCTCCTCTGCCCCAGATGGTATCATTTTTAATGGTGCCTCCAAAACTCGGTACCGACCAGTTTTTTTCAGCAGCCGGTTCTACCGGTACCACATCCGTATGTGCCATTAGCAGCCAGGGGGCCAGACTGCTATCTTTCCCCTTCCATGCATAGAGATAGCTGAACTCATTGAAAACTTGACGCTGTAATGTCTGGTGAATGAGTGGATAGCTGCTTTCTAAAAATTGCCGGAATGCTACAAATTCGGCAGTATCAATGGGTAGGGTATCGCCCTTAGAAACAGTTTTAATTTGTAAGGCCCTGCTCAGGTGCTGTACGGCAGAGTCACCGGCAGCGGGAACTTTCTCAATCACCACACTGCGATCGGGCTCGGTTTTTTTAGAAGTGTTGAAAACGAGAATTCCGGCCAGCACCAGTACTCCGGTCAGTAAAAAATAGCGAATGAGCTTTCCCATGAGTTAGTATTTATTCAAATATAATTAATTCGGGTGTTAGTATGAATGGCTTTGTTCTCTCAGGAAATAGTATTTTCAATGATGCAAAAAATTAAAGGTGTTTTACTGTTGCTCTTGCTGGCATCTCAAGTAAAGGGGCAAGCCGATTTGGTTACAGCGGTTATTGATTCACTCATGAAAACAAAACCTGTGGTGGGTTTATCAGTCGCAGTTGTAAAAAATAATCGAATTATGTATGTGCAGTCATTCGGATATAAAAATTTGGAACGAAATATTCCACTCACGAATGACTGTATGTTTCGCATTGCCTCGATTTCGAAATCTTTTGCTGCCACTGCCATTCTTCAATTGCAGGAGGAGGGGAAATTATCAATCGATCAGGATGTTAGTGAGCTGATCGGGTTTCCCGTGCGAAATCCGCGGTATCCAGACAGTCTCATTACCCTTCGACTGATGATGTCACATCTTTCTTCTATTAATGACAGTCAAGGTTATTTTTCTCTCGATGCTATCCAGCCAGTCAAAAATACTAAGTGGAGTGATGCGTATAGCAGTTATGCACCGGGCACAAAATTTAATTACTGTAATCTGAACTATAATATGATCGGCGCTATCATTGAGAGCGTATCCGGTGAACGTTTCGATCAATATATTTATCGTCATATCCTGTTACCCTTGCATTTGTCTGGAGGGTACAACTTAGATGAGATTGACACTTCACGGCTGGCTTCTATTTACGAATACCGGTCTGACTCAGGCAAGTTTGTGCTGTCTCCCGGCGCCTATGCATCCAGAACCAGGGAGATTGCGTCCTATCAGTTGGGTTATTCCACGCCCTTGTTTTCGCCTACCGGCGGAATGAAAATTAGTGCGGAAGATCTGGCTCGTTATATGGTCATGCACAGCAGACAGGGGAAGTCAGGGGGCAAAAGGATCCTTTCTCGTAAAAGCGCCCGATTGATGCAGACTCCTCAGCAGGAAGTGTCCCGGTATGGATTTGCCATCGAAACGGCCGATAAGATATTGCCGGGTAAAGTTCTTTGGGGGCATACCGGCTCTGCTTATGGGTTGCATAGTGCCATGTTTTTTCAGCCGGATGAAAAATTTGGTTTCGTACTGATCAGCAATGGTTGCCCGCCGGGTAATACCGGGGGCGTCAATTCTTTTTTACACCAGGTGATGGGCGTGCTTTACCGGCAGTTGATCGTGCAACGACCTGAATAAATACTGTTAATTCAGTTGAAAACGGGGGGGTGTTAGGGAAGAGCCGCAATAAATTTTTCACAATACTCTTTTATCTCCTGCCGCACTTCCCTGAATTTTTGCCGAATTTCTTCCTCGGTACCGGTAGCTTTTGCCGGGTCAGGAAAGTTATGGTGCAAGCGGGTGGCATGGCCAGGAAAGACGGGGCATTTTTCCTGGGCATGGTCACAAACGGTGATGATATAGTCAAAGGGCAGGTGCAGGTATTCGTTCAGGTGATTCGATGTGTGATGTGAAATATCAATGCCATCTTCCTGCATCGTAGCGATGGCTCTGGGGTTCACCCCATGTGTTTCTATGCCGGCACTATACACTTCCACCTGTTCACCTCCGAAATGCTGAAGATACCCATGTGCGATTTGGCTGCGGCAACTGTTACCTGTGCAGAGAATCAGTATTCTTATTTTATTCATCTTGAAACGATTGTAAAGGCGACCTGTTTTTATTGATTGGTGTATAGATAAAAAAATAATGTTGTTACCTAAGAGAAAGAAAGGCTCAGCAGCAGCCGGAACCCGGGGTGCAACTTTTTGACGGCCGTGCCTCTAACTCCGCCAGCAGCAGACTCTTTTTTTCTGTGGGGGGAATTCCACAACGATCTTTTGCCAAGCAATCTGTATATGTATTGGTAAGTTGAAAATTCTTTCCGTCGAAATCGAGACCATAGCGGCTAATGCTTTCATTTTGATACTCCACCTCTACCTCCCAGGTGTCGTCTGTAATAATTTGGCTTGCTGCGGCTATAATATTTTTTAGTTGTATGGGCTCGAGCCGATGATCAGTATCACCAGCAACCCACAATTGAAATTCAATTGTATTGGTAATTCTCATCGTACCACCGCAGTCTATTAGGGTTTTAGTGGTGACTCCTGCTGCTGTGATATGAAAATGGGCTGGTACGGTTCCTCCACTTGGGAGAATGAAGTTGAGTTGATTAACTTCATTTAGATAAATTTTTAACTGGGATAGTGTCATGGGAATACGGTTAACAGCAGTTATTTTTTGGTGATTTTAAATGGACGGAAATGAGTGTAAAGAATGCTTGTATTTTCTCAATTGCTTTTTCATCTATACAGTAACAGATAGTATTACCGGTGATATTTCCTTTAATGATACCGGCGTTTTTCAATTCACTCAAATGTTGTGATACGGTAGGTTGCGCCAGTGGCAATTCGTTTACAATGTCTCCGCAGATACAGGTCTCCACTTTCATTAAATACTCAATAATGGCAATTCTGGCCGGATGGCCAAATGCTTTAGCCAGGGATGCGATGTTGTTCTGTTTTTTTGTAAAAAACTCGGTTTTCGATGACCCCATTGTACTGACTATGTAGTTATATATTGCAATATTACGATAAATAATTGAGCTGCTGTTTTCTGACATTATTTCCTATACCTGTTAGAAGGCACGCGAATAGCATTTGTATCCGGGAGGCCTGATAGTTGATTGGGTTACTGTGTGTTCAATGCATTAGATTTGTTCATTCAGCGCACCCGCTGTTTGTAGGCAGGATGACCAGCCTCTTTTCTCTGAAAATGAACTATTTTTTACTGGCAGAGGGGCGAACCAATTC
>CAYUXJ010000005.1:111423-150006 GCA_964448845.1 uncultured Sediminibacterium sp. | reverse complement strand
ATATGAAGGTGCTCCAAACGGCTGATTACATTGTATTTCTTTTTTATTTTTTGATAGTGACCGGTTATGGTTACATGGTATATAGGAAAAAGCGTCAAACTACCATAGCAGCTACCCATGATTTCTTCCTGGCCGAAGGCTCACTTACCTGGTGGGCTATCGGAGCCTCGCTGATTGCTTCCAATATTTCCGCCGAACAAATGATCGGTATGAGTGGAAATGGATTCACAATGGGTCTTGCCATCTCTACTTACGAGTGGATGGCTGCAGCTTCCCTGCTCATTGTAGCTATCTTTTTTATACCCGTTTATCTGCGTAACAAGATTTATACAATGCCACAGTTTCTGCAGACCCGCTACAATGGAACAGTAGCGATGATCATGGCGGTTTTCTGGTTGCTGTTGTATGTGGTGGTTAACCTCACTTCTATACTTTATTTGGGGTCATTGGCGATTCATAGTATCAGCGGTATCTCCATTACTACCTGTATGTACTTACTCGGCATTTTTGCCATATTCATCACGCTGGGTGGCATGAAAGTGATCGGTTATACCGATGTGATTCAGGTTTTCTTTCTGATATGTGGCGGACTGGTTACTACTTATTTGGCATTGGGATTGGTCAGCAAGATGTATGGACAGACTGGTGTGCTGTCTGGGCTGAACATTTTGTATACTGAAGCGAATGATCATTTTCACATGATTCTCAAAAAGGATAATCCAAGTTTTCTTGACTTACCCGGACTCTCTGTTTTGATTGGGGGCATGTGGATTGTCAACCTAAATTACTGGGGCTGTAATCAATACATTACCCAGCGTGCCCTCGGTGCCAGTTTGCCCACTGCCCGAAATGGCATTTTATTTGCAGCCTTTCTTAAATTACTGATGCCGGTTATTGTGGTTTTACCTGGTATAGCAGCTTATGTATTAAATCAGAAAGGCTATTTTTCCGGTGGTGAACTCATGGGTGAAAATGGGCAACTCATGGCTGATAAGGCCTACCCCTCACTCCTGAATTTATTGCCGGTGGGACTTAAGGGTCTTTCGTTCGCAGCGCTTACTGCTGCCATTGTTGCCTCCTTAGCAGGGAAAGCCAACAGCATATCGACCATTTTTACATTGGATATTTACCAGAAAAAAATTAAGCCTGATGCAAGTGAGCAGGCGTTGGTGAAAATCGGGAAATGGGCCATCGTAGTGTCCATGGTCATTGCCATATTGCTGGCTCCCCACCTGGGAATTGAAAAGGGTGGCTTTAAATTTATTCAGGAATATACCAGTTTCTTCTCTCCAGGCATTTTCGCCATGTTCGTACTTGGCTTCTTCTGGAAAAAAGCTACCTCCAATGCAGCCTTGTTTGCAACCATTGGTGGCTTCTTTTTGTCCGTACTGTTCAAATTCCTTCCGCAGGCGGTTGATTTATCTCCTCTTCAGCCGTATGGATTTTCAGTGCTCAATGCAGACGGTATTTATGAAATGCCATTTATCGACCGAATGGGATTTGTATTCTTGATCTGTGTAATTGGCATGGTCAGCATTAGTTGGTGGGAAAATAAAAAAGGCATACAGCCCAAAGGTCTGCAGCCGGGTGGTCGCTTACTGGAGATGCACCCTGCTTTTCTTGCAGGTACCTTATTGGTGGCAGGTATCATCACAGCCTTGTATACAATCTTCTGGTAGTATACGGTTTTGAAGTTTCACCTTTCAGCGGGTTAGTTGGTTTCATTCAATTCGTGATGCTTGCAACCCTCGTTTTTTCGCTTCCCCAGCTATCTAAAATTACCTTTTATGGCGGGTGGAGTGGCTGGTGCCGGAACATCAAGCGGGATATATATGTACTATCTTATTTCCGGATATCCGCGAGGTTCGGGAAAGCCATGGGGTGGGAAAGGGATATTTCCAAGCAATCGAATTGATATTTAACAGGTATATACTTTATACATAAAATTTATATGTATCTAACCATTTTTCTCTAAAAACCCCGGTTTTTGTAGGTGATTAACCGGCAAGTTTGTACCTTTGCCACCCCGAATTAAAACCATCGGGTTTTTTATGAAATTCATTAATAAACAATTAAACGCAGATGCTCAGGAGCCGGCTGCCGCTGAATCAGTTGATCAGGCCGTTGCTGCGACAACAAAAACACCTGAGACCGTGCCTGCATCGGCACACGACGATTTCGATTGGAGCATTGACAAGCGCAATGTGAGTCATTATGCTGAAAGCGATCGCGTTAAGTACGACAAAGTGTATGATCAAACCTTTGTTCAGATCGAAGATGGAGAAATCATCCGCGGATTGGTTGTTGCACTGACCAAAACCGACGTGGTGGTAAACATCGGTTTTAAAAGTGATGGATTGGTATCCTTGAACGAATTCAGGGATGTTCCCACACTCAAAGTTGGCGATGAAGTGGAAGTGATGGTAGTGGAGAAGGAAGATCGTCAAGGTAACCTGCACCTCAGCAGAAAATCTGCCCGCATCTATCGTGCTTGGGAGAGAATTGTGGAAGTACACAAAACCGGAGAGGTAATCACCGGTACTGTAACCAGCAAAACCAAGGGTGGTTTGATCGTTGATGTATTTGGTATGGAAACCTTCCTGCCAGGTTCTCAAATCGATGTGAAGCCTGTAACTGATTACGATCAGTTTGTTGGTAAAACGATGGAGTTCAAAGTGGTAAAAATCAATGAAACCATCAAGAATGCAGTTGTATCGCACAAGGCACTGATCGAAAGTGATATCGAAGCACAACGTGCTGAGATCATGAGCAAACTTGAAAAAGGACAGGTACTGGAAGGTGTGGTGAAAAACATCACAGATTTCGGAGCATTCATGGATCTGGGTGGACTGGATGGATTGCTCTATATCACTGATATTTCATGGGGTAGAATTTCTCACCCAAGTGAAGTGGTGAAACTGGATCAGAAGTTGCAAGTGGTGGTGCTTGATTTTGATGATGATAAGAAACGTATTAGCCTCGGTCTTAAGCAACTTACACCCCATCCTTGGGATGTATTGCCGGATGGACTGTCAGAAGGTAGCGTAGTGAAAGGTAAAGTAGTGAACATTGAAGATTATGGTGCATTCCTTGAAATCCAACCGGGTGTAGAGGGTCTGGTACACGTATCTGAGATTACCTGGGCAAATACCCCCATCAATGCGAAAGAATTCTTCAAACTGCATGATGAGTATGAGGCAAAAGTGGTTACCCTCGATAAGGAAGCCCGTAAAATGAGTCTGAGCATCAAGCAAATGACCCAGGATCCCTGGAATGACATCGAGACTAAATTCCCTGAGGGAAGTAAGCACCAGGGATTGGTGAAAAACATCACCCCCTATGGTGTGTTTGTGGAATTACAGCCTGGCATTGGCGGTATGATTCACATCAGTGACCTGAGTTGGTTGAAGCGCTTTAACCATCCTGGCGATTATACGCGGGTAGGTGAAAAGATAGACATCATCATCCTGAGCATTGATAAGGAAAATCGCAAATTACAGTTGGGACATAAGCAACTGGAAGAAGATCCCTGGAATGCACTGGAAGAGACTTTCGCTGTGGGCACAATGCATGAAGGCACCATCGTTCGTAAAGAAGACAAGGGTGCAGTTATCCAGCTATCCTACGGTCTTGAAGGTTTTGTTCCTAACCGCCACCTGGTAAAGGAAGACGGCAAAACAATCCAGGTAGATGAATCGGCTCAGTTCGTTGTAATTGAATTTGATCGCAACGAAAAGCGCATCCTCCTGAGCCATACCCGCATCCGCGAGCAGCAGGAGAATGACCAAAAGGAAACTGCCAAAAAGGAAGCCCGTGTCGAGTCAGACAGCACCAAAAAAGCAGTAAAAAACATCCAGTCTAAAGTAGAAAAAGCTACCCTGGGTGACCTTGGCGCACTGGCTGAGATCAAAGCTAAATTGAAAGAAGGCGAAGGGGAAAAATAAATCTCCGATCGACTTAATCCATAAGGCTGCTTCACCTGAACCGGTGAGGCAGCCTTTTCTGCTGATAATGAAGGCATTTTAAAGGATCATTAACGCCCCACCCGGCTATAGTACCTTAAATTGCCGGTAAATAGTTAACTTTGCCTGCTTTTATGAAGAGAATTCCGGTATTTTATTTTCTTGTTATTTCCCTGCTTATAGCATCCTGTGCAGGTAAGTTCGGGAAGATTATGAAGAGCAAGGATTTCGAGTATAAGTACAAAATGGCGGAAGAATTTTACGCTAAAAAGGATTGGGTATACGCTCAACAGCTGTACGAAGACATCTTCAATTACGCTAAGGGTACTCAAAATTATGAGGATATGTATTATAAATTTGCATATTCTTATTATTATGACAAAGATTATCTGAATGCTGAAAATCTATTCAAGTCCTTTGTTGAGAACTTTCCCACCAGTACCCGATCAGAAGAGTGTGAATTCATGCGAGCCATGTGCTTCTACAAGCAATCCCCCAAAGTGGAATTGGACCAGACCAATACGTACAAAACCATGCAACTATTGCAGGCCTATTTAAGTACACATCCCACATCTTCCCGCATACAGGAGGCATCTGGCATCATTGATAAATGTAGGGAAAAACTGGAGGCAAAAGAATTCAAGAGCGCTGAATTGTACTATAACCTCGGTTATTATAAAGCTGCTGCTATTGCATTTGGCACAGTGGCTGATAATTACCCGGATTCTAAAAAAGCAGACGAGTACAAGTACCTTATTATTAAAGCTTACCAGCGGTATGCCGATATGAGTTACGAGGAGAAGCAAAAAGAGCGCTTTGAAAAAGTACTGAATGAATGCAATGAATTCACCGAAAGATTTACCGATAGTAAGCACTTTGCTGAGGTAAATAAGATAAAGACAGAAACTATTAACTTTTTAAAAAATCTCCCCAAATGAGCAAACTGAGAAGGCAAATGAGTGCCAACATACCCAGCGTGGTGGAAACCAAAAATCTGACGGATATCAAGTCAGTTACCGGCAATTTGTATGAGTCAATTGCTATTATCTCTCGTCGGGCGAACCAGATCAACATCTCCCTGCGTGAGGAACTCCACAATAAACTCGAAGAATTTGCCAGTCATACTGATAGCCTGGAGGAAATTCATGAGAACAAAGAGCAGATTGAGATTTCCCGCGCTTATGAGAAAATGCCGAATCCGGCTATTCTGGCTACGCAGGAATTTATGGAGAGTAAGGTGTATTACAGAAAGAATGATGAGGCGGATCTCTTCCGTTAATATAAACTTCTTCTAAGTGAGAACGACAGCCACCAGCTGTCGTTTTTTCTTTTTAACAACTGTACTTTTCCCTTTTGCTGGCATTGACGTACCTTTAAAAGTAGCATTCATTGATCCGGTATATTTAAAGCCATGAAACGCGCTATATTCCTTCTTATATGTACTTGCACTCCCTGGCTGGTTAGGGCACAGGAACTGCAGGCGAAAGTAACGGTTATCACCAGCCGCGTTACCACCACTGTTGATAAACGCATTTTCATTACCCTGCAGACACAACTGAATAACCTGATGAACACCCGTAAATGGACCAGCGACGTTTTTCAGCAAAATGAAAAAATTGAGTGCAGCTTTATTTTAAATCTTGAGAGCATTGTTGATCCCAATGTATATAAGGCTACCCTAACTGTACAAGCGGCTCGACCTGTTTACAACAGCAGTTACCAAAGTGCCCTGTTGAATTTTCTGGATGCTGATGTTACCTTTAAATACCAGGAATTCCAGCCCGTAGAATTCAATGAAAACCGCATTCAGGGAAACGACCCCCAGGCCGCCAACCTGACGGCCATTTTTGCCTATTATGCATACATGATCATCGGACTTGATTATGATTCCTTTTCGCCAAAAGGTGGGGAAGCATTCTTCCGAAAGGCACAGCAGATTGTGAATAATGCACCGGAAGGCAAGGGAACAGCCGGTTGGCGCGTGTTTGACGGACTGCGAAACAGGTATTGGTTGAATGAAAACCTGATCAACAACCGATACAATATAACTCACGATATCATTTACTCTTATTACAGGGCCGGTATGGATAAATGGTACGATAGTGAGGCGGAAGCCCGCCGGAATATGTTACAGTGCTTAACACAATTACAGGCATTTAATAAAGAGAACCCCAATACGATGATCCAACAGATATTCATGCAGGGAAAAATGCAGGAATTAATCGGACTTTTTAAAAAGGGAACCGCAGAAGAAAGAAACCGCGCCATTACCTTGTTGACTGAACTTGATGTCATTAATGCGTCTACCTACAAACAGCAACTCAAATAATTGAACAATGACATCTCTCTTTATAACAAGATTGAAAGAAAGATTATGCTTACGGCCTCATTATAAGCTTTGCGCTCTCCTTGTTCTCTTTTCAGTGGGTTGTGACCGCCCTGACTTTGGCCGGGTGATGTCAACGGATGAAATGAAAAAGGTAATGTGGGACATGATGAAGGCAGATGAATTGAATAATATTCAGAGTATCAAGGATACTACTTTTGCTGCCAAAAAGATGAATTTTGCTTATTATCAGCAGGTTCTAAAAATCCATTCGCTCACCCGGGAGGAATTCTACCATTCCCTCCGGTATTATCAATCCCATCCCCCCTTGATGAAGGAGCTCATTGATAGCATTGATCAGTTTTCAGCACGAGAGCGCAATAAGGTATTTCAGCAGGATGCTCGCTATGGCAACGGTTTTGGGTCACAGGGAAACCAGCCCAAATAATCTGATTTATTTCAGCCATTTTTATTTGTAAATTTGTGCTCTAAAAAATAAATTATGAGCATACAAGTTGGTCAAACAGCCCCCGATTTTACGCTGTACGATTCTGAAAAAAATAAAGTAACCCTGTCTGCCTTAGCAGGTTCTCCCGTCGTTGTTCTCTTTTTTCCTTTGGCATTTACCGGTGTTTGCACCAAGGAAATGTGTAGTGTAAGAGATAGCATGGCCGCTTACAACCAATCCAACGCCAAAGTTCTTGGTATCTCCGTAGATTCCTTGTTCACCCTGGCAAAATTCAAAGAAGAACAACAACTAAATTTCACACTGCTTAGTGATTTTAATCGTTCAGTAGCAAGTGCTTTTGGCGTTTTGTATGAGACTTTTCCAGCTTTTGAAATGCAAGGCGTAAGCAAAAGAGCTGCATTTGTAATTGATGGTCAAGGGGTAGTTCGCTATGCGGAGATTTGTGCTACACCGGGTGATTTGCCCGATTTTGCAGCCATACAGGCAACCCTCTCCGGACTGGCATAAGATTGAGTGGTAAGAAGGACTGACTGTTAAATTTTTTTAAGACTGTTCCATTTCAACCTTGAATAGGCTATTTTAGCAGCATCATGTCCATTCCGAAAAGCCATATTTTGCTCTTCACCCTTCCACTTTTACTGTGGAGCAAAAAGGATTTTCGGCCACATGTTTATCCTTCTACCATTGAATGGCCCTCTGATAATAAGCTTGTTCAGTTATTTCCTAATCCGGCCTCTACTGTAATCAATTTTACTTATCAGGGAAGTAGTACCCAGCAACACATTCTCCAGATCTATAGTTTTATTGGAAAAAAAATGCTGGAAACCCGCATATTCGGAAATACCCGTTTGACGGTGCAGCTGGATGAAAACTATTACAGAGGTATCTACATTTATCAGTTGCGCGACCTGGATGGCAGGATGATTGAATCTGGCAAATTTCAAGTAGTTAAGTAAGTCTTTATCTGCATACCACCTTATCGACTGCTGATTTCGGCAATAAAGAATTTGAGGTAATGTGTATTCTCTAAACCACGAACAATAGGATGGTCACCTGATTGATGGCTCAGCATTACCTGCCTTACTTTCTTCCTGGCATCTTTGGCAGCCTCTTCAATGGTCTGTAAAAATTGTTCCTCCGAAACCAAATTGGTGCAGCTTGAGCTAACGAGAAAGCCCCCGTCTCGGATCAGTTGAATGCCCCTTAAATTAATTTCTTTATAGCCAGTCAGGGCTTTACTGATATGAATTCTACTTTTGGTAAAAGCAGGCGGATCGAGCATCACTACATCGAATTTTTTCCCTTCCCGCCCCCATAGCTTTAATGTATCAAAAGCATTACTTGCCTGAAAACTACAGTTACCTGCTAATCCATTCAGTGCAGCATTCACGCGGGCTCGCTCCACTGCCTGTTCAGAAACATCCAGTCCAAGCACCGATCGGGCGCCATACTGCGCTGCATGAATTTCAAATGTGCCAGTATAAGTAAAAACACCTAATACGTCTGCATCTTTAACTATATGAGCTATGGCTCGCCTGTTATCCTGTTGGTCAAGGAAATGTCCGGTTTTTTGTCCATTCGCTACATCTACCAGAAATTGTAATCCATTTTCAAGAATAGGTACATCTGTACTGAATTCCCCATAAAGCGGTCCCTTTTGTTGGGGTAATCCCTCCAGCTCCCGAACGGGCACATCATTTCTCTCATAGATGCCACGGGGAGAGAACATATGAATCAATGCGTCTACAATCACCTGTTTCCACTTATCCATCCCAAGCGAAAGGGTTTGAAGAACGAATACATCATTGAATTTATCTATTATCAATGCCGGTAAATCATCCGCTTCGCCAAACACCAATCGACAGTTTTCAGTGTAACCAAGTTTCCTCCTGTATTCCCAGGCTTTCCGAATGCGGTCTTGAAAAAAAGCCGCATCAATGGGTTCCTGCTTTCGACTCAACAAGCGCACCTGAATCTGCGACAAGGGGTTGTAATATCCCCGTCCGGCGAGCTTTCCATTAAAGTAGTAAACATCTACGATTTCTCCACCCATTGCCGGCCCCTTGACCTCCCCAATTTCATTTGCATAAATCCAGGGGTGACCATTGGAAATGCGGGGAGCAATTTGTTTTTTTAGCCAGATCTCAGCCATCTGACAAATATAAGGCAATGCGTCAGCAACCTGCCAATCGGTTCCCCGGACTGCTGATTTTTCACCTATGAAGGACTATTCTGCCATTTTTTCCCTTTTCTTTGCCCCGGCAACATTTTTGACAGGAGTTAATTTCATTAAATTAGGATATGAATCATCAAGAAAATACGCCGAATGAGCCCATTCATGACAATACGGATGCGGTAGATGTAAATGCTGACGAAAATGCAGCCGGTACCACCCACCTCAATGAGCCGGTGACCGGGGAGCCTGAACTGGAGAAATTAAGGACAGACCTGGAGGAGCAAAAAGATAAATACCTCCGATTAATGGCTGAATTTGATAATTTCCGTCGCAGAAGTGCCCGGGAAAGACTCGACCTGATTCAGACAGCCTCCCGTGATGTTTTGGTGTCATTGTTGGATGTTTTGGATGATTGTGACAGAGCTGAAAAGCAACTCGCCGGATCAGATAATCTGGCTGCACAAAAGGAGGGAGTTTTGCTGGTGTTTAATAAACTCCGAACCAATCTTCAGCAAAAAGGAGTAAAGCAAATGGAAAGCCTCCACCAAACCTTTGATGTTGAAAAACATGAAGCCATCACAGAAATACCTGCTCCCACAGATGAACTCAAGGGTAAGGTACTCGATGAGGTGATGAAGGGGTATTACCTGAACGATAAAATCATTCGCTTTGCTAAAGTGGTTGTAGGCAACTAAAAAGAATCCCCTATTCTGCTCTTTCAGAATAGATCAACATCAATATCATGGCTAATAAGAGAGATTACTACGAAATACTGGGCGTATCAAAATCTGCTGCTGCGGATGAGATAAAAAAGGCTTACCGAAAAGTAGCCATGCAATTTCATCCGGACAGAAATCCGGGGAATAAGGAAGCTGAGGAGAAGTTCAAAGAAGCTGCAGAGGCATATGAAGTGCTTAGTGATGCTGATAAAAAGGCGAAATATGATCGCTACGGACATGCTGCTTTTGGTCCCGGCACGCAGGGCGGTGGTTTTGGCAACATGAATACGGAGGATATTTTCAGTCATTTCAGCGATATTTTCGGTGGCGATGATGTGTTCAGTAATTTTTTTGGAGGTGGTGGCGGTGGCCGGCGGACTTCGGGAGGTGGAAGAGCCAGAGGACAGCGGGGTAGTAACCTCCGTATCAAAATGAAATTGACCTATGAGGAGATTGCCAAAGGCGTGACGAAGAATGTAAAGGTTAAAAAATATGTTGTATGCTCCTCCTGTAGTGGCAGTGGGGCAAAAGATAAAAACAGTCTGCAAAATTGCAGCACCTGTCAGGGTAGTGGTCAGGTTCGAAAAGTGACCAACACCTTTCTGGGACAAATGCAAACAGTTACAACTTGTCCTGCTTGTAATGGCGAGGGATCAACAGTAACAGCAAAATGTGGTGGATGCAAGGGTGAAGGTCGAGTTTATGGAGAGGAGACGATATCGATAGATATTCCGGCTGGCGTTCAGGAAAACATGCAGCTTAGTATGAGCGGTAAAGGGAATGCGGGCGAACGTGGCGGCGCTCCGGGCGATCTGATTATTCAAATTGAGGAGGAGGCACATCCGCAATTGCACCGCGATGGCTTAAATGTAGCTTTCGACTTGTACCTATCCATTCCAGATGCCGCATTCGGAACACAGGTAGAAGTTCCTACAATTGATGGAAGAGCTAAAATAAAAATTCCTGCAGGCACCCAGAGCGGAAAAATCTTCCGTCTGAAAGGCAAAGGCTTCCCCGAAGTGCAGGGTTACGGACGCGGTGATCAGTTAATCCAGGTCAACGTTTGGACCCCACAGCAGCTATCAGCAGAGGAAAAAGCCCTGCTCGAAAAACTTAATCAAAGCGAAAACTTCAAACCCAATCCGGGTAAAGGGGATAAAAACTTTTTCGACAGGGTAAGGGAAGCCTTTCAGTAATTCTTCACCATAATCTAACTAACACCATCACCTGAAAGGTAGAGGGATTCCATTTTGTAACAGCCGGCGAAGATGGTTTGACCGATGTTTTTGTTGCGGGAATCTGCTCGGCACCCGGAACAAACAAAGCGGAAGTCGCTTCATCAAAAGCCAGACTATTCGATCCTTTTTTGGTTGGAATATTTTCAACTAAAGCATAATCATCAGGACCGAGCTGACTAATAACAGATAAATTGCCATTCCCATTTGCAACAAAAATCAACTTATTAATCGGATCAAAAACAATACCATCTGCATTTTCACCGATTTGCATGGAGTCAATAATTTTAGCCGTATTTATATCATAGATAACGAGTAACTTATTGCAAACAGAAAATAACCGATTATATTTAGTATCAATGGCCATGCCGGCAGGCGATTTACCGGTACCCAATGGCCAATACATCTCAATATCGTAGGTGGTCATTTTGATCCAAACAATTTCTCGTTTGTCTTCCAGGTGAACATATAAATTACCGTTGCCATCACTAACCATACCAGTTACCCTAGTACCACCCAATGGTATGGTCGTTTCTACTTTATCAAGTTTCGGATCAATAACAGATAGGCTGCCACCTTTGTAATTACCCACCACAATCTTATTGGAAAATACATCATATAAGATCCAGTCCGGGTGATTACCTACCGGTATGTTTTTAATGAATCTGTCGCTGCGTAAATCAAAGACAGTGACAGAATTCGCTTGACTATTGGTCGTAAAACCTTTACCAAATTTTGGTGCAAGCGCAACACCTTCTACCCCGGGTGTATTGGGAATAATTCCTATTGAATCGCCTGTATTCTTATCTAAGATACTAACCTGGTTCCCGTGCGTAATATATAGTTTGTTAGACGATGGGTTTACGGTTGGATAACGCCAATCACCTTTGAATGGCGGATAAAATATTTTTGTGATGAAATAGGTCTGACTTTTTAGTTGTAGAGCTGTAAAAAAAAGCGTGATAACGAGCAGGAAAAAACGACGGAGGTATATTACAGATTTCAGATTAAAGAAAGCTGTGAAATGGGTATATTTAAAAGCGCCTTCTAACATCAGTACTATAGAAAATGAAAATTACACAAAAACAATCTCTTTTAGACAGAATTTAGTCAAATTGATGCAAATATATAATTAATATTGTTATATGTTAAGCAGGAACTAGAGAATATAGATAAGATGTAAACAATTAGCTCAACAACTGATATAAGCCCGGTAAATTTCTACCTAATCCATTATAGTCGAGTCCATATCCTACAACGAATAAATTGGGAATGGTAAAACCACAATAGTCAATCGGCACCTGAAACAAGGTGGCAGCCGGTTTATGTAAGAGCGTTGCAATGGCAATGGAAGCGGGTTGTTTTTCCCGAAGGGTAGGTAAAAAAGCCGAAAGCGTTCTTCCGGTGTCAATAATATCTTCCAAAATCACAACATGGCGATTTTGAATTTCAGTATCCAACCCGATGGCGGTAATTACTTCGCCGGTTGATTGTGTTCCTGCATAAGAGGCAAGCCGAACAAAGCATATTTCTGCCTCCACTTCAACTTGTCTGAAAATATCTGCTGCAAACATAAATGAGCCATTGAGAATAGCTAGAAATAATGGCTTCTTTCCTGCATAATGTGTATTCAACTGCGCAGCAATTTCACTGATTCTTATTTGCAAGTTATTTGCTTCGATATACGACACGAATTTTTTATCGTGAACAGTGATTACTTTATCAGGCATCGGTATGGTATGTTTAGTTGGGTAAAAGATTGAATCAATGGCTTCCAGTAGTCATAGAGCTATCTCCATTGGAAGGTTGTAACCAAATTTTTTGTCCTGACGGAATCGCAGCCTCAGAAATACTCGCTTGATTGTACAATAGTAAATGCTCGAGTCGGATACCCTCTAATTGACTAATATCTCTCCATGTTTCTCCCGGTTGCGCAATCCGAAATGATTTACTTCCTGTTTTTAATTTTTTTTCTAGGAAGATAAGTCTGCCCGTTGTTAGCATTTCTGTATAAGGCATATCATTGAACGTTAGTAAATCTTCTTGCCTGACATCATATTGAAGCGCAATAGCTTTGAGGGTAGTTCCCGCAATGGCGAAAATAACTTTTGACCGATTAATGGTAAATATGCCACGTGGAAAAAGACTGCTTTTTGTATAAATGATTTCCTGGTCATTGATGACGGTTTCGGTCGCTTTTTCCAATACAGCTGTAACCGGTTGTGGCGTTGCTTTTACAGAAGCAAAGCTGTTGTATTTTTCTAAGTCATAGTCCTTAATAATCTTGAGTAAACTTTTGGGATAGGTTACACTGGTCGCATAACCGGCTTTTTTTAAGCCATAAGCCCAGCCTTGCATATCTGTTGGATCGAGCTTAAAAAGTGAAGTGTAATAGGGACGATTTTTTAGAAAGTCAGAATGATCTTTAAAGGATTGTTCTACGGAAGGATATACGCGGAAGCATTCGCCTCTTTCATCATCATCTTGATACACCTTGCCACCCGTCCATTCAGCTTTACATTTGATACCAAAATGATTATTGGCAGTGAGTGCGAGTGTACTCATACCAGATTGAGATTCCAGAATGGCCTGTGCCAGTTTGATAGCGGCAGGTACACCGGTGCGCTGCATTTCAGATATTGCCAGATCTTTATATTGCTTTATATAGGCCTCCGTAGTGGCTGATTGTGCGAATAACGAACCGCAGACAAGCAGATATATAGTCGTCACCAGGGATTTTACTTTCATCTCTAATCGCTTGTTTATTTCTTAACCACCAGCATCAGTCCGTCTCTTACCGTTAATATTACTTTTTCTACGCTGGTATCTTGCAAGATTTTTTCATTGAAAGCTCGGATGGCAGCTGGATTCTTGCTTTGATTTTTTTCATCCAGCACTTCACCATGAAAAAAAATATTATCAGCGATGAGCAGTCCGCCTTTTCTTAATCTGGGCATCACCTGATCATAATAATCCGAATAGCCGGTTTTATCGGCATCAATAAATATGATGTCCCAAAGGTAATTCAGCTGAGGTATGATTTCAGCGGCCTGGCCAATGTGCAAGTGAATCTGTTGCTGGTAATCGCTGCCTTGAAAATGGGTGCCTGCAGTTTTTGCATCCGCTTCCCGACATTCTATGGTGTGTAATTCCCCTTCGGGATCTAAACCTTCGCATAGGCAAAGTGCACTATAGCCGGTAAAGGTTCCAATTTCCAGTACATACCTGGGTTGAATCAATCTTGAAAATATAGCGAGTAATCTTCCCTGAAGGTGACCACTTAACATGTGGGCACGTGGATGCGTTTCCTGCGTTTGCTTTGCGATGGTAGACAGCAGTTCTGGTTCCGGACTACTGTATTTTCCTGCATAGGCTTCTACTACGGCACTGATTAATTCCATACCGCAAATATCCGCCATTTTTACCTCTTTTCAGAGCGGGAAAGTAAAAATAGTCCTGCGAAAGTGATCATGCCGTTGATCAGTAGCAGCTCAATGCCGATTTGGTATTGGTTGAACCAGATAGGGGCATTTTTGCTAAGGATATAACTTATGACCGGCGCCAGTAGCGCTAATATGGTTATGCCAATATGGTCGGGCAGGTGTCGCTTGGTGAATATACCAAAAGCAAAAAGTCCGAGCAGGGGACCATAGGTATATCCGGCAAGATCAAGAATGATATCAATGATGCTGTTGTCATTGATCTTATAAAAGATCAGAATACAGACGAGGAATACGAGGGTAAATGAAAAATGCACGGTTAAGCGGACTTTCTTTTTTTGTTGTTCGCTCCAACCCTCTTTTTGCTGCAGACCAAGTATATCGATACAAAAAGAGGAGGTTAAAGCAGTGAGGGCTCCATCTGCACTGGGGAAGAGTGCCGAAATCAGTGCTATGATAAAAAGAATACCAATCGCCGGAGGTAAATATTGCATTACAACAGAAGGGAAAACCTTGTCACCAATAATATTTTTTTGATCTAAGATCAATTGATGAACTGCTTTTCCACCTGTAAGAACTTCCTGATAAACGCCACCCTTTGAAACGACAAACAGATATAATAATCCGCCCAGGAATAGGAAAAGGACGAGAACAGATACCAATACCACTGCCAGGGACAGAACATTTTTTTGGGAGTCAGCCAGCCTTTTAACGCTGATATTTTTTTGCATCATTTCCTGATCAAGACCGGTCATGGCGATGGTAATAAATGCGCCTCCAATAATCTGTTTCAGAAAAAATCCTTTGCTGTTGATATCGGTATTGAAAACTTTCAGGTAACCTGCATCCCGCATTTGCACGACGGCCTGGCCCAGATTAAGATTGAGTTGATTCAATATAAAGATTACGCAAACCACCAACCCAGCAATCATTAGGGATGTTTGCAGGGTATCAGTATATACAATTGTTTTTACTCCACCTTCAAATGTGTATAGGAGTATCATGAGAAGAATGATGGCGGCCGTAACGATGAAGGGTACCCCCATTTGATCTAGAATAAAAAACTGCAGCACATTGATAACGAGATAAAGCCTTGCAGTGGCGCCAACTGTCCGGCTGATGATGAAAAAGAGTGCGCCTGTTTTGTAGGCAGTTCTTCCAAAACGTTGCATCAGATAATGATAGATGGAAGTAAGGTTTAGTCTATAATAGAGCGGAAGTAGAATAAAGGCGATTACGGTATATCCGAGCAGATAGCCGAGCGCTACCTGGAGATAGGCAAAACCTTTAAAATGTCCGCCAGCTATATCGCCTACGGCTCCGGGAACGCTCACAAATGTTACGCCGCTCAGTGAAGTCCCAATCATTCCAAAGGCCACCAGCATCCAGTTGCTGTTCTTGTTTCCAATGAAAAATGATTCGTTCGTACTGTTTCTGCCGGTATACCAGGCTACTGCGAGCAAGACAAGGAAATAACCGATCACGAAGCTGAATAGCAATATAGGAGACATATCTATGGTTTGTGCAAAACAATGAAGTAATATGTAAAGATGTAAAAAATATTTCACCTATTTTCCCATTTTATTTGACACTTATGTCGATAGCCCGCGTTGCAGTTTTCTGTGGTTCAAAATCTGGCCAATCCCCCTTGTTCATCAGTCATGCCCGTCAATTAGGTGGATTGCTGGCTCGTCAGGGCATCACCCTCGTGTATGGGGGTGGGAGTGTTGGAATTATGGGGGCCGTTGCAAATGCGGTGATGGAAGGCGGAGGGCAGGTAATTGGTGTTATTACCGAGCTATTATTGAATTGGGAACAGCAGCATACCGGTATTACTGAGTTGAGGGTGGTACCCGATATGCATACCCGAAAAAAATTGATGTACGAACTGAGTGATGCCGCCATTATCTTACCCGGCGGAAATGGAACCCTTGATGAATTATATGAAATGCTTACCTGGAATACCCTTCAGATTCACGATAAGCGCATCTATCTATTGAATTCAGGCGGATTCTATCAGCACTTGATAGCGCACATGAATCAAATGCAACAAGAGGGTTTCCTTTATGAGAATTGGCGTGAGCGTTTACGGGTAGTTGATGACCCACAAGAAATCATCGCCTTCTTGGCTGCAGATACATCCCAAAACCCGCTCTGATTACTGGGATTGGATCGTTGTATCGGTCCCGATAGGGTGAATTCGGATTTTGCAGTACATCCAGCATTAAAGTAAAATAGGAATAACTACTTCCAATCAAGCGCGAACCATAGCCAAGTCCAACCAACAAACTACCCGCATCGTAATTATATTTGGCTGCTTGTTGGGTCAACACATTTTTTTGCGCAGAATTGATAAAATTATACTCTGGTTGAACCTGCAGAAAGAGAAAGTTTACTGGCCAGATGCGCGTAAAAATTCCAGCACCATAATTGATATTGCGGTATCGGATGGAACTGAATTCTGATGCGTTCTGCGAGAAGTAATTAAAGTTCGCTGCAATGCCCGCATCTAACCACCGGGTAAGACTGTATCCTACTTCCGGGTTGATGCCGATATTAAAAGTTCGGTTGATGAATCCAAGGTTGAGGTTGGCACCCACAAATATCCTCTCTTTTTTGAACCCTTTTTTACGCTCATCGCTGGGAGATTGAGCCATTGAGGAGAAGAAAAAAAGCATCATAAGAACCGACAACAAAAATATTTTCATATTAATAGAAATAATCATCAAACCTAAGAATAAATATTACTGGACAAGTTAAGTAGAAGTATAAAAAAATGTTACGTTTTTTGGAGCGTCATTTTGGTTATTCAGTCCGGACGACTATCTAAGTATATATTATAATAATATATATTATAAATGGATAATTATATGTCCTTTTGTGTTTGAGTCGGGGGTAAGGCGATTTGTTTACTTTTGCGAATAACTAACACTTGTAAGCATGGACATCTTATCTGACTGGAAGCAGCAGCCGGTAGGGGCATTCCCCTGCAATTTATATCCCGGAACCCATTACCAGCACACCAAAGACCAACTGATAGATGCCACTGTAGAACGGGGCGAGGGACAACTAAGTGATACAGGTGCCCTCTGCATACAAACAGGAAAGTTTACAGGAAGGGTTCCCAAGGATAAATTCATCGTGCTGGATGACATCACTGAAAAACGGGTAAACTGGAATCAGTTCAATCAACGCATCGATCCGGCCATTTTTTACCGGTTGCGAGATAAAATGCTGGCCTATGCGGGTCAGTTGAAGGAAATGTGGATACGCGACGTGCAGGCGGGAGACCATCCGAAGTATCATTATGCTGTTAGGGTGATTAATGAAAATCCCTGGAGCAATCTATTTGTTTCTAATATGTTTCTACCGCTGAATCCGGAAACAACCCAGGGTAGTCCGGACTGGCTGGTCATTCAACTGCCTTCCTTTCAAGCCGACCCGGCAACAGACGGTGTTCCTCACCCCCAATTCAGCATTGTATCTTTTACGGAACGAATGATTTTGATAGGGGGAACCGGATATACTGGGGAAATAAAAAAGGGCATTTTTACTGTGCTTAACTTCCTGTTGCCGGCAGAGCACGGTGTATTAAGTATGCACTGCAGTGCCAATAAAGGAGAAAAGGGTGATGTCGCTATTTTCTTTGGGTTGAGTGGAACGGGAAAAACGACCTTGAGTGCTGATCCCGCCCGTGAATTGATTGGTGATGATGAGCATGGCTGGACGGAAGAGGGTGTGTTCAATTTTGAAGGAGGCTGTTATGCCAAAGCAATTCGGCTTAGTCCGAAAGATGAACCTGCTATCTATGGTGCCATAAAAAGAGGTGCCTTACTGGAGAATACACAATTTCATCCTGGAACTAACAGGGTGAATTATGAGGATGCAAGCATCACCGAAAATACTCGTGTGAGTTACCCGCTCAGTTTTATTCCGCATGCCTGTTCCCCTGCGCGGGGCGGGCAACCATCTGTATTGTTTTTCCTTACCTGCGATGCGTATGGTATTTTACCGCCCATTAGCCGTCTTACGACTGAACAGGCCATGTATCAATTCATTAGTGGATATACAGCCAAGGTTGCCGGAACGGAAACAGGTGTTTTAGAGCCAACGGCTACTTTCAGCGCCTGCTTTGGGGCTCCCTTCATCCCGCTGCATCCCGGGGAATATGCCGCTTTATTGGGTAAAAAAATGGAACAACAGGGCGCTGCCGTTTGGATGATCAATACCGGATGGAACGGCGGACCTTATGGAGTGGGTCAGCGAATGCAAATCAGTTATACCCGTGCCATGATTGCTGCTGTTATGAAAGGAAATTTAGCGGGAGTACCAACTGTAAAGCATCCCATATTTGGTATGGATATCCCAATGAGCTGTCCAGCAGTTCCCGACCATGTTTTACTGCCATGGGCAACCTGGACAAGCAGGGAAGCATACGATAAAAAAGCAACCGAACTGGCACGTTTATTTTCAGAAAACTTCGCCCAATATGCAGCGGGTGTCGATGAAAAAATTCGTCAGGCAGCACCGGTAATCAATGGCTGAACTTAAAACAGACCGAAAAGTGTGCTGTCAACCTTGCGAATAATTTCGCCCAGGTGTTCCTCGTTTTCAGCGAATTTATTCTTATCGCAATCTATAACCAATAACGGTCCTTCACGATAACTCTCGATCCATTTATTGTAAAATTCATTCAACTTCTTCAGGTAGTCAAGGCGGATATTCTCTTCATACTCCCTGCCCCTTTTTTGAATTTGTGATACAAGGGTTGGAACCGATGCCTTTAAGTAGATCAACAAATCGGGCGGCTGCACCATGCTTTTCAGGGTTTGGAAAAACTGATAGTAATTATCAAAATCTCTTTTACTCATCAGTCCCATTTCATGCAGATTGGGCGCAAAAATATTAGCGTCTTCAAAGATGGTTCTGTCCTGTATAATCGTCTCAGTTCCATGCTGAATTTCCAGCAACTGGTTGAGTCTGCTGTTCAGAAAATAGATCTGAAGATTAAAACTCCAGCGGGGCATATCATCATAAAAATCCATGAGGTAGGGATTTTGGTCCACATCCTCAAATTGGGGTATCCAGCGGTAGTGCTTACTGAGCAACTCGGTGAGGGTGGTCTTGCCGGCACCGATGTTTCCGGCCACTGCCACATGCTTGATTTTTTTTGCTTTTGCCATAGTTCCAAGGTACAATAAATTTCAACATTCGGATGGCTGGTTTTTATCCATCCTTTCTATCTTGCTGCCTGGCTTTAATTGCCAGTTCCAATTGCTTTTCTCACCAAGGTAAGTGTTTGTGCAGCACTGGCTCTTGCTTTCTCAGCACCCTGCCGAATGATCTTATTCAGCAGATCCGGATTAGCCTGTAAATCAGCAGCTTTTTCACGGATGGGGGTAATGAAGCGAATCATGTCTTCGGCCAGTTGCTTTTTCATATCACCATATCGAATAATGCAATCACCCTGTTTACTGTTGTTATAATCAGATTCAAACTTTTCAACGGTTTCCTTTGAACTAACCAATTTTAGTAAGGTGAAGAGATTCTCTATATAGGGCGGCTTATCAGCATTTTCTTCAGCAGGACCTTGATCGGTCTTGGCCCGTGCAATTTTTTTACGGATGGTTTCATCGTCATCTGCCAGGTAAAGGGTCGATAGCTGATTTTCACTTTTACTCATCTTACCTTCTCCGTCTAATCCCAGAATCTTAACCAATTCACCACCATAGTTAAAGCCATAAGGCAGGGGGAAAACCTCTCCGTAGCGATGATTGAACCTTTCAGCAAAATTGCGGGCCATTTCCAGGTTCTGTTCCTGGTCTTTGCCAACGGGTACTTTTACAGCCCGGTGTATGAGTATGTCTGCTGCTTGCAATACAGGATAGGTAAGCAGGCCGGCATTGACATTGTCAGGTTGCAGACGTACTTTCTCTTTGAAGGTTACCGTTTTCTCCAGTTCCCCTTTGTACGCCAACATATTCAGGTATAAGTAAAGTTCTGCGATTTCTGGTACATCACTCTGAACATATAAAGCCACTTGCTCGGGATCAAGTCCGCAAGCAATGTTTTCCGCCACCACCCGATTAACGCTTTGTCGCAGCGTCTGGGTATCGGGGTGGGTAGTAAGACTATGCCAGTTGGCAACAAAAAAATAGCAGTTAAAATCAGATTGCATCCGCACAAAGTTGCGCATGGCGCCGAAGTAATTTCCCAGGTGCAGAAAGCCCGTGGGACGGATGCCACTTAAAACCACCTCTTTACTCATAGGGCGCGAAGATAAGATGTGCTGAGGTTTTCCGTGTCTTCAGGGTGCTTTTTTTTCGACTTTTCTCCCCACTAATCCACTATTTTTACGGGTCGCGTTTCGTTGTGAAGTGATTAAATTTGCAGAGCTTCAATTTCAACTGATTACTTATATCCAGCACTTCCAACATATTATCTACACCCATTGAATACCTGAAGGGGGTTGGCCCGGTTCGTGCCGAGATGCTGAAAAAGGAACTCGACATCCATTCCTTTTCTGATTTACTAGATCATTTCCCCATTCGCCATATTGATAAGACCAGCGTACATCTGATCCGGGATATAAAATCAGATACAGATACCATTCAAGTGGCAGGTACCTTGTTATTCTCAGAAATGGTAGGTGCCGGGCGCTCGAAAAGACTAGTCGCTCAGATAAGAGACCAATCGGGCATCCTTGAATTGGCCTGGTTCCAGGGAATCAACTGGGTTACGAAGTTATTGCAACCCGGTACAACCTACCTGGTTTTTGGTAAAACGGGTTTTTTTAATGGGAAGCCCCAGATCGTACACCCGGAAATAGAGGTATTTGTTCCTGCTGCTGCCGGAGGTAAACCGCATCTTGAACCGGTATATCCCAGTACGGAAAAGTTAAAGGCACGTGGACTCAACGGACGCCAGTTAGCAAAGCTGACTGCGCAACTGTTTCAGCAAATAAGACCTACAGATATACCCGAAAACATTCCGGAATCGATCGTTGAAAAGTATCATTTCACCAGCAGGGCAAAGGCTTATCGGCAGTTGCATTTTCCTGCTAATCCTGAGGAATACCGTCAGGCCCTCGAGCGCATGAAATTTGAGGAATTCTTTATTGCACAGGTTCGATTGAATCTGGTTCGTTTAAGACGACATCGTTATAGCCAGGGTGTCGTTTTTGGAACCGTTGGTGATCTCTTCAATCAGTTCTTTCATCACTATCTGCCCTTTTCATTGACAGGAGCTCAAAAAAGGGTAATGAAAGAAATTCGAAACGATACCGGGCATGGTCGGCAAATGAACCGATTGTTACAAGGTGATGTAGGAAGCGGCAAGACAATCGTAGCACTGATGAGTATGCTTTTAGCAGCAGATAATGGCTTTCAAAGCTGTTTTATGGCACCCACTGAAATACTCGTGCAACAACATTTTGGTAGCCTCCAAAAATTATTGAAAGAGTTGCCGGTAACATCGGCAATACTAACGGGTAGTACCAAAGCAGCCAAAAGGAAAGAGATCCTGGAAGGATTGGCAGCTGGTTCCATCCAAATAGTTGTTGGCACACATGCAGTTATAGAAGAAAAGGTGAAGTTTGCAAAATTAGGACTGGTAATTGTTGATGAACAACATCGCTTTGGGGTGGAGCAGCGGGCCAGGCTTTGGGAAAAAGCAATCATTCCGCCACATGTGCTGGTAATGACTGCCACTCCGATACCACGCACCCTGGCAATGACTGCTTTTGGTGATCTCGATTACAGCATCATGGATGAATTACCACCCGGACGTCAACCCATACAGACAGTGCATAGAAATGAGTCTGCCCGGGCACAGGTGTATGATTTTGTTCGTTCTGAGATTGAAAAAGGACGTCAGGCCTATTTTATCTATCCACTGATTGAGGAAAGTGATAAAGTAAATTATGAAGATCTGATTCAGGGGTATGAACAAGTTAAAAGTTTTTTTCCTGAGCCCCGCTTCCGAATCAGCATGGTACATGGTAGAATGCCCATCGAACAGAAAGAAACGAATATGCAGCGTTTCGTATCAGGAAATACCCATGTCATGGTAAGTACCACGGTTATTGAAGTGGGGGTAGATGTTCCCAATGCCACCGTTATGGTGATAGAAAGTGCTGAAAAATTTGGCCTTTCTCAGTTACATCAGCTGCGGGGACGAGTCGGCAGGGGTAGTGAAAAAAGTTTTTGCATATTATTAACGGGTAGTAAAGCTAGCAAAGAGGCACTGGAACGTATCCAGATAATGACCACCACCCAGGATGGATTTGTGGTGGCAGAGAAGGATTTAGCGATGCGGGGACCTGGTGAAATTGAAGGAACAAGGCAAAGCGGTGCATTGAACACAAAGATCGCCAGCATTATACATGATAGAGATTGGCTGGAAAAAGCCAAAATAGAGGCAGAATTATTGGTGGGGGAGGATCTCAACCTTGAATTGGCAAAGAATTTGATATTAAGACAATATCTAAGTATGCGGGAAGGAAAAACTGCCTGGAGCAGGATTTCTTGATAACATTCACCTTTTTCGAGAAAATAAGTGGGAAATTTATGGCTGTGAACAATTGGCTAAAGATATCGGGTGTTTTTGTAGCCCTTTTTATGGGGTCTGTGATGGCTGATGCGCAAGATCAGATGCAATTCATAGAGAATAAGGGTCAGTGGCATGCTTCGGTCAAATTCAAAGGAGATCTGTCGGCCGGAATGTTTTTGCTGACAAAAGATGGCTACAAGGTAATTCTTCACAACCAAGACGACCTTACACGAATCGGAGAAGCAACGCATGGAAAGCATTCATCCGAACACAGTTCTTCTGAAACCGGATTGCAGAGACCGATGACCTCGGAAATGCCCCGCTCCATTCGTTCGCACCAATACCAAGTAAGATTTCTAAATGCCAATCCGAACGCAGAAGTTGTTCCGGATAAATTGGTAGATGCCCACACCAATTATTTCATCGGTAATGATCCTTCCCGTTGGGCCAGTGACTGTAAAACCTTTCTGGCAGTAACTTATAAAAACATTTATCCCAATATCGATATCCGGTATTATACGGCTGATGGGTCTTTTAAATATGACTTTATCATTCACCCGGGTGGACGTGTGCAGGATATTGCCATGTATGTTGAGGGTGCATCCTCACTTCGGCTCAAGGAAGGGGCCTTGTTATTATCTACCTCGGTTCAGGAGGTGAAAGAAATGCCACCCTTCACCTACCAGTTGGCGGATGGCTTGAAAAAAGAAATACCCTGCCGCTTTGATCTGAAAGGGAATATACTTCGCTTCAAACTAGAGGGAACTATAGATCCCCATGGAACAGTTGTTATTGATCCAAGTCTGGTATTCTCAACTTTCACCGGCAGTCGTGCCGATAATTGGGGATATACTGCCACCTATGACGGACAAGGAAATTTTTATTCGGGCGGTATCGTTTTTGCCAGTGGTCCTGGACTTACTTTTCCAGTAAGTAACGGTGCATTCCAAACCAGTTTTCAGGGAGGAGATCCCAACGGAACGGGGGAAGGTGCCGGCTTCGACATAGCCATTATGAAATTTAATCCCTCCGGAACCAATCGGGAATATGCTACCTATCTTGGTGGCGCAATCGGAAATGAACAGCCCCATAGTATGGTAGTAGACCGGGATGGCAATCTTGTAATTGCAGGTCGTTCAACTGCTGCTGACTATCCAACACTGGGGACACTCCGCACCTATGGTACCCCATCACCTACCGGCTGGCACATCGTAGTTACTAAATTGAATGCCTCAGGAACAGCTTTGATTGGTTCGGTGCGCATAGGGGGGAATGGAAATGATGGGGTAAATATTCGTCATAAATTTATTTCTCCATCTAATGGTGCGGAGTCTATTCTTCGCAACTATGGGGATGATGCCCGAAGCGAGGTGATTATCGATAATGCCGGCAACATCTTATTTGCTACCTGCACGCAGTCCACCAATTTCCCTACAACAGCAGTTTCACCCCAAACAACCTTGGCAGGAACCAATAGTGTAGGAAGGGCACAGGATGCCGTTATGCTGAAGCTAAGTCCTAATCTGGGCTCCGTAATTTTTAGTGTTTTATTTGGGGGAAATAATGATGATGCAGCCTTCGTTTTAGCAATCAATCCCCTTAATAATAACATTCTGGTGGCTGGTGCAACTGCCAGCAGCAATTTTCCCGGCAATAAATCCGGTGTGCGGTATCCAACATTTCAGGGAGGAGTAGGAGATGGATTTTTAGCTGAATTTTCTACCAATGGACTGTTGCTCAAGTCAACCTATTGGGGAACATCTGGTATTGATGGTATCTATGGTGTTCAATTTGATCGATCCGGATTTCCCTATATTGGTGGCGTCACCACAGGAAGCTGGCCGGTAGAGAACGCTGTTTTTTCTCAACCCGGCGGTAAACAATTTATTGTAAAAATTCGTCCGGATCTCAGTACAGCAGTCTATTCAACCTCATTTGGCACGAATAGCGCCAGTCCCAATATTTCTCCTACTGCTTTTCTGGTCGATCGTTGCGAGAATGTATATTTTTCTGGTTGGGGCGGAGCTGCCAACTCTGGTACTGGTTATCCAAGTCAGGGAACCACTGGACTATCGGTTACACCCGATGGCTTTCAGCGCACTACCGATAACAGCGATCTTTACTTCTTCGTACTTGAAAAAAATGCTACCTCACAGTTGTATGGTTCTTTCTTTGGTCAGGAAGGTGGTTATGGTGAGCATGTGGATGGAGGAACCAGCCGCTTTGATGAAAATGGGGTAATCTATCAGTCACTTTGCGCTAATTGTGGCAATGTTAAGCCGCGCTTTCCTACAACACCTGGTGTATGGGCCTCTAATAATGGTGCTGCCAATTGTAACCTGGCAGCAGTAAAGATTGCCTTCAATCTAGCAGGTGTTGGGGCTACGATTCGAACAAGTATTGATGGCAACTTGCGAGATACTGCAGGTTGTGTACCTATGCGTGTTGATTTTGTCGATACAATTGCCATGGGTAAACAATATATCTGGGATTTTAATGATGGTTCACTTCCCTTAATCACTAATGGTCCAAGTGTTTCACATATTTTTAATACCGCCGGATTATATCGTGTAAAATTGATCGCAGTTGATTCCAGCACCTGTAACATAGCTGATTCCGCATTTATCAACTTACGGGTAAGAAATGATCGGGCGGATCTTGCTTTTGATGAAATAAAATTACCCCCCTGTACATCCCTTGCTTTTCGGTTTACCAATACCAGTACTGCCCTGAAACCATTTGCCAGCAATAGTTTCAGGTGGGATATGGGGGATGGAACTGTTTTTTCTTCTGGTAATACATCCTTTACCCATACGTATGCAGCACCCGGTACTTATCAGGTAAAAATGGTATTGGTTGATACGAATTTTTGTAACGAGCCCGATAGTTTGGTCAAGCAAATTCGAATCGCTTCGAATGTTACTGCCCGGTTTACTACCCCTGCTCAAGGGTGTGTACCCTATCTCGCCAGATTTGAGAATACCTCTCTGGGTGGGCAAACCTTTATCTGGGATTTCGGAGACGGAAGTCCACCGAGCAATGAAGTCAGTCCCTCACATTTATATAACTCTACCGGGAATTATTTGATCACCCTCACAGCTATTGATGCAGCCTCCTGTAATATTTCCAGTACAACCTCATTCCAGATGCGCGTGGAGCCCAACCCCGATGCAGGTATTGATATCAATCCTAATCCTGTTCCGGAGAATGAGCCAGTTAATTTTGTGAACCTGAGCAATGATGCCAGTCGATATCTCTGGCTTTTTGGGGATGGCTTTACCTTGCAAACATTTCGCAGAGATACCATTGTTCGTCACCTATACAATGCTACTGATACGTACAATGCTTGTGTGGTGGCATTTAATCCCGCAGGTTGTTCAGATACGGCATGTATCGATGTAACAGTGAAAGTAGTTCCAAGTGTAGATGTTCCCAATGCATTCTCTCCCAATGGGGATGGCAAAAATGATCGTATTTTCATCAAAGGTTTTGGAATTGCCAAAATCAACTGGAGGATATTCAGTAGATGGGGGGAATTGGTCTTTTTCAGCAATAACCCACTGCAGGGGTGGGATGGCGCGCTCAAAGGCAAATTACTGCCCCAGGACGTGTATCATTATATACTCGATGTTGAATTTTCAGATGGGAAGAAAACAATTAAAAAAGGCGACATAACATTACTCCGCTAATGAAAAAAATAGGTCTTATAGCAATAGGATTTTGTTTGGCTGTATGGAGCCCATTGCAGAGTAATGGACAGGATCTGCATTTCTCTCAGTACTATAATGCGCCCTTATTTGTGAACCCCGCGAATACTGGCTTTAACCCTGATTTTGATTACCGGCTGGGTGTCAATTATCGCAATCAGTTTGCCAATATCGGATCGCCCTATAAAACAACGTCTGCCTGGGGTGATGTCAAATTATTGGGTGATAAACTGGAGAATGGATGGTTGGGCATGGGCGGCATGTTACTCAGAGATCAGGCGGGTTCTGGCAGCTTGACTTCCACGACAGGTTTGTTTTCTCTTGCCTATCATCAAATGCTGGGGTATAGTAGTTTACTTAGCGGCGGCTTTGCAGTCGGATTTACGCAGAAACGTATTGACCTCTCAAAACTTACTTTTGATAACCAGTGGAATGGTATTTTCTTTGATTCAAACATTCCTTCCAATGAGCCCTTTGCAACGAATCAGGTAGGATTTGTTGATCTGCAGGTCGGACTGAATTATGCTTATTTTGCCTCAGAAAATTTTTACTTCAATGCCGGCGCGAGTGTGCAGCGACTCAATCGGCCTAGAGAAACTTTTTTTGAATCGAGCATTTCAAATAATGAAGTAAGTAGTCGTTATAATTTTTTCCTGAATGCCAATTTTAAGGTTAGGGATGTTTGGATTGTTAATCCTAATATTTTTGTAAGCCAGGTAGCAAATGTTCGGCAATTGATTGCGGGAGTAAATGCCAATAGGGATCTGGGTGATAATGGATCGCGCCAGCTTATTATGGGCCTTTACTATCGCACTGGTGATGCTGTTATCCCTCTCTTTGGATATCAAATTAATGATTTGCGGATGACCTTTAATTATGATGCAACCATTTCATCATTGAGTCGCAGTAACTTTACCCGGGGGGCTTATGAAATCTCTATTGTAAAAACCGGTATTTTACCCGGGAAAGACAAGCGTCAGTTTCGTTGTCCCACCGTTTCTTTCTGAACAATTCGTGTATAAGAAGGGAGCTGTCTAAGCCACAATCTCTTTATCTTGCAGTATAGAAAAGGCAAGTATGAAGTACGATCTTATACCCTCGGTGCTTTTTACCACCAACCGGAAGCGCTTTGTAAAAGAGATGCTTCCTAATAGTATCGCTGTTTTTGTTAGCAACGATGAGTGGCCATCTAATGGAGATGCACTCCATTCATTTAAGCAAAATAGTAACATTGTATGGTTGAGTGGAATCACCCAGGAAAAAACGATGGTGATACTTTTTCCTGATTGTCCCGACCCGAAATATCGTGAAGTGCTGGTATTGGAACGACCCAATGAATTGAAGGAAAAATGGGACGGCAAACGACTCCGCGCAGCCGAGGCTTCGAAAATGTCGGGTATCTCCACCATCGTGTGGCTCGATACCTTAGAAGCTATGCTGCAGACCTGGATACACCTCGCTGACCACATTTATCTCGACTCCAATGAGAACGATCGCAAGGCAACTGATATCAGAAGTCATGTGTATCGTTTCATTGACCAATTGAAGTCGGCATATCCACTGCACCAGTATCACCGTGCTGCTAAAATCTTAAAAAAATTAAGGGCCATCAAAACCCGCCATGAGATTGAGCTGGTTCAGCAGGCTATCGATATTACAGGTACTACATTTAAAAGATTACTTCAATTTATTCGCCCCGGTGTTCATGAATACGAAATAGAAGCGGAAATCTGGCATGAATTTTTACGCAACAAAGCCACCGGGCCGGCCTATCACAGCATCATCGCATCGGGAGATAATGCCCGCACGCTTCATTATATTAGCAATAATAGAGTGTGTAAGTCCGGAGAGCTTATTTTGATGGATTTCGGAGCGGAATATGCCAATTATTGCGCCGATTTAACGCGGACAGTTCCTGTAAATGGTAAATTCACGGCCCGTCAAAAAGAGGTGTATAATGCTTGTCTCCATTTGCATACTTATGCTAAGTCATTGCTGAAACCAGGTATCACCATCGTTGATTATACCGATAAGGTTGGCAAAGAAGCAACCCGAACATTTGTAAAAATTGGATTACTCCGCGCATCAGATGTAAAGAACCAGGACCCGGAGCAGCCCTTATTCAGAAAATATCTCTACCATGGTATTTCTCATCACCTGGGGTTGGATGTACATGACCTAGGAACCAGAACAGAGCCCATTCGGGAAGGGATGTTGTTTACAGTAGAACCCGGTATCTATATCGAAGAGGAAAAGATGGGAATTCGAATTGAAAATAATGTCTGGATTACCCGAAATGGCCATATCGACCTGATGAAAAATATTCCTATTACGGTCGATGAAATAGAAAGATACATGCGACACAAAAAGTAAAAAAAATCACATTTGATCTGGCATGAAACAAATTCCGAATTTATTTACCCTCTTGAATTTATTACTGGGCTGCCAGGCATTGGTTTTTATCCTCCAACCGGGCTTAACGGTTTCCTCCAATGAATATGGTGAGAACCTGGTACAATTACCAGAAAGCATCACCTGGGCCTCCTGCTGTATTTTCGGTGCCGCTATCGTTGATTTTCTAGACGGATGGGTGGCAAGGTGGCTCAAAGCAACATCTGCTTTGGGAGCGCAGCTAGATTCTTTGTCAGATGTGGTGAGTTTTGGAGTGGCACCCGGTATGATTGCCTATCAGTTCCTCCGATATGCGTACGCATCCCAGCCGGATGGATTAGATATTGCTGAAATTTGGCTTTTTCCGGCTTTCTTATTGCCCCTGGCAGGCGCATATCGGCTGGCGAGATTCAATACAGATCCGGCTACCTCCTCTCATTTTGTTGGACTACCCATACCAGCGGCTGGTATATTAATAGCTTCCTTTCCGCTTATTTATTGGTTCTCAGGGTCTGCCTGGCAAATTGAGTTGCTTAGAAATCCTTGGAGCTGGTACGCAATCATTCTCCTCAGTTCCTACCTGATGGTAAGCCGATTGCCACTATTAGCTTTTAAATTTTCGGGCGCAACATCGAATCGCTTATTGATACGATATATTGTCATTATTCTACTTGTTACAATCAGTAGTTGCTTCCTTCTGGGCTGGCTTGGAATCACCATTGGGTGGGTAGCTTATCTGATTGTATCTTTACTTCATAAAAAATTGACACCATGACCTACCAGGTTCAGATTAAAGTAATGCCCCTAAAAGATTTACTTGATCCACAAGGAAAAGCAGTGATGAATGGATTACATCAGCTGGGTATCAGTGCTATACAAGATGTAAGGGTAGGTAAACACATCACGCTCTCCGTAGACGCAACCGATGAGGCGGCTGCTTTATCATTGGCACGTCAAGCAGCCCAGCAATTACTGGCTAACCCGGTAATGGAATTTTTTGAGGTATCACTCGTCGACTGAGTTACTTCACACTAAATCTAAGCCTGTTGTTATACCTGGTCCCCACACCCCTCGGCAATCTGAAAGATATTACCCTTCGGGCATTAGAGGTGCTGAAAGAGGTGGATTTGATTCTATGTGAAGACACCCGAACCTCGCGTAAACTGCTGGATCATTATCATATACAGCAGCCATTAACCGCTTACCATCAGCACAATGAACATAAAATCACACTTCATCTGGTAGAGCAGCTTCAGGCAGGAAAAAAAATGGCCTTGATTACTGATGCCGGCACACCCGGTATATCTGACCCAGGCTTCCTGTTGGTGCGAGCCTGTATTCAACACCAGGTTGAAGTAATGTGCTTGCCGGGTGCTACAGCCTTTGTGCCAGCCCTCGTTAATAGTGGGTTGCCAGCTCATAGTTTTACATTTGAAGGATTCCTTCCCCTGAAAAAGGGACGGCAGACTGCAATGAAAAAGCTTGCAGCTGAGAGCCGAACTATGATATTCTATGAAAGTCCTTTGCGATTAGTAAAAACCCTCCGAGAGTTGGCAGCGTACCTGGGCGAAACACGTTTGGCCAGTGTGAGCAGAGAATTGACAAAAATGTTTGAGGAAACGCGGCGGGGAACTTTGAAAGAACTAGTTGATTATTTTAACCAACATCCCCCCCGGGGTGAAATTGTTCTGGTGGTGGCAGGGAAAACGGAGAAAGACCGGCCGACTGCTCCAGAAGACGTCTTCACCGAAGACGCGTGATAACCCTTTAGTTTGTTGTATTTTAGTTGAAATTTTTAGTTAAATACTTTTTTATGGAAAGGAAAAAAATGAGTTGGCTGTTGTTGGGTATTTTTTCGACCCTCTTTTTACAGGCACAGCCCGACCGCTGGCAACAACGTATTCGATATAATATGAAAGTGGACCTGGATGTTAAAACCAATGTCATCTCGGGCAATTCAAAAATTGAATACTTTAATCAGTCTCCCGACACGCTATATCGATTATTCTTCCATACTTATTGGAATGCATTTCAACCCGGCAGTAGTATGGATGTGCGGAGCCAGGAATTGGGAAAAAATAAATTATTTGAGTCCACCAGAAATAGTGACGGACTAGATTGGGATGAGCGCGTGAAGGATAGGATTAGTAAACTATCGCCCGCTGAAATAGGCTACCAGCGGGTTAGTCAGCTCAGCATTAATGGGGTGCGTCAGCAATTGAAAGAGCACGAGACTATTCTCGAAGTTGTACTCACAAAGCCGATATTGCCTAAGTCTAAAGTCAATATTGATCTTCAATTTGAAGCACAGGTACCTTCACAGATTCGACGCAGTGGTCGCGATAATAAAGAGGGTATTCGATATAGTATGAGTCAGTGGTATCCAAAACTGGCGGAATATGATTATCAGGGTTGGCATGCAAATCCTTATATCGCGCGTGAATTTTATGGGGTATGGGGTGATTTTGATGTTCAGATTACCCTCGATAAGAGCTACCTGGTAACGGCAGGGGGTGATTTATTAAATCCACAGGAGACTGGCTTTGGTTATCCGGGAAGTGAGGGGGCCAAGTCACCGGCAGGTGACAAGATTACCTGGAAATGGCAGGCATACAATGTACATGATTTTGTTTGGGCTGCAGATCCAACCTATAAACTCATCACCCGTGCACTACCCAATGGGCCACAGTTAAGGGTTGTATATAAGCAGGTAGATTCACTCGAAGCGAATTGGCAGCGGCTGGCAGATAGCATGGTATCGGCGTATCCAGTTATTGCACGCACATTCGGGGCCTATCCATATAAAACCTATACATTCATTCAGGGTGGAGATGGTGGAATGGAGTACCCCATGGCTACCCTCATAAAATCGGCAAGTATAGGCACGGCCATACATGAGTGGATGCACAGCTGGTTTCAAATGATGATGGGTACCAATGAATCTTTGTATCCCTGGATGGATGAAGGATTTACTGATTATGCCACCACCCGCGTTATGGCTGAAATGCGTCGGCAGACAGGATTTTTTTATAATAATACCTATCGTAGTTATTTTGCCTTGGCTCGCAGTGGTTATGAGGAACCTGCTTCCACCCATTCCGATCATTATAATACCAATTATGCTTATTCGGTGGCCTCTTATTCCAAGGGAGCAGTTTTCATGGCACAGTTGGGGTACATTGTTTCAGATAGTGTGCTGAATACTATTCTAATTTCTTATTACAATACCTGGCGATTTAAACATCCAAATCCGAATGATTTTATCAGGGTAGCTGAGCGTGTAAGTGGGTTGGAACTTGATTGGTACAAGGAATACTGGATCAACAGTACGAAGACAATCGACTATGCTTTGGGTGACATTAATCTAAAAGATGGCAAAACAGTCGTAGCCATTCGACGCGTAGGGAAAATGCCTATGCCGGTCGATGTGCTCATTACCTATAAAGATGGCTCCCAGGAACTGCATAACATACCATTGAATCTGATGTATGGTACTAAGCCGGCAGAAGGAAAGATTCCTTTGGTTCAACACGAAGCCTGGCGCTGGACACACCCGGAATATGGTATGCAAATTGCACGCTCAATGAAAGAAATAAAATCCATTGAAATTGATCCTTCCAGCCGACTGGCTGACGTGAATCGGGTAAACAACCGACTTACTGTTCCTGATTAATCAGTTTTTAATTTATATATGAAAGAGGGAAGATATTTCGTCTTCCCTCTTTTTATTTAGATACATGGAGAATGTACTTTTCTTCAAAGAAAGATTCGGGGAAAATTCCACTGATGGGCATCATGCGGGGTCTCAGTCCACTCTCTGCAATTTCCTCTGTCAGGTCACCACCTTTCAGGCAGATAAGCCCATGTTGTAAAGGATTATCCGGATCAGCGGGTAAACGTTTTTTGATAAGCGGGGAACACCATCTCCACAATTCTTTCAGCGGGGCGACTGCACGGGATACCGCAAAATGAAAATGATTCTTTTTCAGATCCTCTACACGTGCATGTGCGGTCTTGATATTTTTAATTCCAGTTGCTGCACAAACTTCATCCACCACTTTTAATTTTTTTCCGATGCTATCGGCCAGTAGGAAATTGACTTCCGGAAAAAAAATTGCGAGTGGAACGCCAGGAAATCCACCTCCACATCCGGCATCCAGTACCCGGGTGCCCGGTTGAAAATCGGCGATGGCGGCTATACTCAGGGAGTGCAGTACATGATGCAGGTAGAGATGGTCAATATCTTTTCTGGAAATCACATTGATTTTTGCATTCCATTCTTTATAGAGTGCTTCCAGCTGCCGGAACTGTTCTAGTTGTACCGGGGTAAAATCGCTGAAGTATCGTTGGATCAATTCCAGTTTTTCCGGGGAGATTTCCATATGGCCGGCAGTGTAAAAATGTAATAAAAAAAGTTCCAGGCATCTAATAAAAGAAACCAGGGCCAGAGGTCCTGTTCCTTCAGTTTTTTCATGCTTCTATACAACACTACTGCCTGCAACAGAAACCGGCTGCCAAAGAGGGCAAGGGTGATTCTCCAGTCAAAGAAAATAGCCGAGAGTATAAGCAAGGGATAATATAGAAAAAGAGAAGTTGAGTAGAGACCCAACAGAAATTGATGTAAAGGCTTATAATATCTGCTGGTGGTATAATGACGATATTTTTGTACCATCCATTCACTCCATCTTTTTCTTGCCTCGCTGTAGGTGAATGTGTCAGGATCGATCATGACGGCAGTATTTTTTTTATTTGCCACCTGATTGATGAACAGATCGTCATCTCCACTTGGTATAAAATTGATGGAGGAAAATCCCTTGTTCTTTAGAAAAAGCTCTTTTTTATAACTGAGGTTTCGACCTACTCCCATATAAGGGATGCCTGCTAATGCATACGACAAGTATTGAAGTGCTGTATGGAAAGTTTCAAACCGAATGAGTTTATTGAGTAAGCCAGGTCTTTTATGGTAAGGACCGTAGCCAAGCACGATCTCTGTATGCTCATCATACCCGCGTTGCATTTTATCTATCCAAAATTCAGATGCCGGTATACAATCCGCATCCGTCAGCAGCAAGGTTTCATATTTGGCGGAACGGATACCCATACTGAGGGGAAATTTCTTTCCGGAAATCAATTTGGCTTCCTGCGTCAGCAGAATATGATTGATGTGCTTGAATGATTTTTTAAATTCATCAATTACATATCTGCCATCATCGAGTGAATTATCATTTACGACCACTAGTTCGTGTGTAGATGGATAATTTTGAACCAATATACCCGGCAGATTTCTGGCCAGGTTTTCAGCTTCATCTCTGGCACAAATGATAACTGAAACAGCCTGGTCATTACTCTGTTGCTTAGGTTTTTCTTGGTAAAAAGCCAGTCTGCTGAAAAATACCAGATAATAGAATAGCTGAATGAGGGTGACTGCACAAAAGGAATAAAAAAATACTTGGCTGACAATTTCGGGGATCATGCAGCAAAAATAGTGGTTGTGGCTCAATCCTGTGACCTCATATCCTAATTATGCTGCAGAATATTGCTCCATTTAGCGGCTCCTTTCTTGTATTTTTGTGTATGGCCGATTTGACTTTTACCCTTGCAGCGACCGATCCGACAACCAAAGCCCGCGCAGGCTTCCTGACCACTGACCACGGCGATATTCCGACACCCATTTTTATGCCGGTTGGAACCGTTGGCACTGTCAAAGCTGTAAACCAGCAGCAATTGGAAACATTGGTAAAGGCACGTATCATTTTAGGTAATACCTATCATTTGTATCTTCGGCCAGGTACGGCTATTTTAGAAGCGGCAGGTGGGTTACACCGCTTTATGAATTGGCAACGGCCATTATTGACAGATAGTGGGGGTTATCAGGTTTTTTCTCTGGCTGCCAACAGGAAAATCAGTGAGGAAGGTGTAGTCTTTCAGTCCCATATTGACGGCAGCCGCCATTTATTTACTCCCGAGTCGGTGATGGGTATTCAGCAGAGCATTGGAGCAGACATCATCATGGCATTCGATGAATGCCCGCCCTATCCCAGTGAATATGATTATGCCCGAACCAGCATGGAATTGACCCATCGTTGGGTACGCCGTTGTATGAACTATCTGGCAGCTCATCCTTCCTTATATGGCTATACTCAGAACCTATTTCCTATTGTTCAGGGGGGAACCTATCCTGATTTAAGGAAGGCATCCTGTGAATTTGTTGCGTCATTGAATGCTGCCGGCAATGCTATTGGTGGACTCAGTGTCGGCGAGCCGGAAGAAATGATGTACGAGTTTACAGGAATTTGTTGTGAGATACTGCCTGCAGAAAAACCTCGCTATCTGATGGGTGTGGGTACCCCTTGGAACTTATTGGAATGTATCTCGCTCGGGGTAGATATGTTCGATTGTGTAATGCCTACCCGAAATGGAAGAAATGGAATGTTGTTCACCACGCAGGGTGTAATTAATATTCGTAATAAGAAGTGGGCAGATGATTTTTCCTCCATCGACCCGGGATTACCGGAGGAAAGCCAATTACCTTATACGAAAGCCTATCTCCGCCATCTATTTGTGGCAGATGAATTGCTGGCGTTGGAATTAGCTAGTTTACAAAACCTGATTTTTTATCTCTGGCTGGTAGGGGAGGCGAGAAATAAAATCTTGGCTGGTGAATTTGCTGCCTGGAAACAGGAAATGATTCGGGTCACCAAGCAGCGGCTCTAGCGCATATGGAACTTGATTTTATCCATTGGCGCGCTCATTATATTATCTTTGTATGGCACCATGAAAAAGATCGACTGGTATATATTAAGGAAGTTTCTGTTTACCTTCTTCTTTGCCATCCTCTTATTTACCATCATTGCCGTGGTCGTAGATATCAGTGAGAAGACCGATGAAATGGTGCGTTCCCGACTGGGGGTAAAAAGAATCATACTTGAATATTATATTGGTTTTGTACCCCATATTATAGCCTTATTATTCCCGCTCTTTGTATTTATTTCGGTGATCTATTTCACTTCAAAAATGGCAGTGAAAAGTGAGATCATAGCAATTATTGCAGGCGGTACCAGTTATTGGCGTTGGTTGCGGCCCTACTGGATTGGAAGTATATTCCTGGCAATTGTTTTATGGTTCGCCAATCAGTACATCGTTCCCCGTGCTAATAAAATTCGGAGCAGTTTTGAATCAAAATACATTGATGCCAACTCTAGCTACAATGCGCTGGTTGGAGGGAATACGCACATCTATTTTCGTGTAGATTCTTTTACCTACGCAGGAATTATGCGCTATGATACCCTGATCAAGCGTGGCGGCCCGATTTTTATGTATCGGATGGTTAATAACAGACTCCAGGAGAACATGCGGGCAGAGAGTATCGTGTGGGATACTGCTACCAAAAAGTGGCGGCTCGAATCTGTACTCAACCGGAAGGTTGGTAAGCTGGGCGAGAAAGTAACCCTGCTTGATTATGAAAGCCGGACATATAATTTTACACCCCAGGACTTGGGGAGAGATAAGTACACCAAAGAGCGTTTGACTACGCCCGAACTGAACCGGTTTATAGCCTTGGAAAAATTACGGGGATCGGAAGGACTCAATGAACTATTGGTCGAGCGGTATCGTCGGGATGCCACCAGCATAACGGTTATTTTACTAACCCTGATTGGGGCTATTGTGGCGGGCCGAAAAGTGAGGGGCGGGAGTGGATTTCACTTGGCCATCGGATTTATGCTGGCAGCCCTTTTTATTATAGCAGACCGGTTCTCTACCATCTTTTCTACCAAGGGTAATTTGCCACCTCTACTGGCTGCCTGGATACCCAATGTTATATTCCTGGGGGTAGTCTGGTATATGTATCGCCGGGCACCCAAGTAATTGTTAAAACGATTTTAACTTTCCCTAGGCCTCTCTTCTTTGCTCTGCAAATGAACTTGGACTACCTTTGTTCGGCATCATTTTTGATTGCTATAACGCATTGCTTACATTCCCCATCTAATAAACGATAAACATTATGGGCATCATTAAAGAAAGATTCAAGGCTAGAGCTGACGTTGCTAATACCGAGATCAAGGATTTGCTCAAAGAACATGGTAATAAAAAGGCCGGGGAGGTAACTTTGGCTCAGATCTACCAAGGTATGCGGGGTATTACAGGTTTGGTGACAGAGACCAGTCTTTTAGACGCACAGGAAGGTATACGTTTCCGCGGCTACAGTATCCCTGAGTTACAGGCAAAGTTGCCAACTGCAAAGCCGGGGGGTGAACCAATGCCCGAGGGACTTTTTTATCTGATGCTGGTGGGGGAATTACCAACAGAGCAGGATGTGCAGCATATTACCAATGTTTGGATGAGAAGAAGTCATGTGCCTAACCACGTTTTTGCTACCATAGATGCTTTACCAATCAATACCCATCCAATGACCATGTTTGTTACGGGTGTGATGGCATTGCAGACGGAGAGCAATTTTGCCCGCGCTTATGCTAAGGGTATTAATAAGAAGGAGTATTGGGGATATGTTTACGATGATGCAATGGATCTCATAGCCCGTCTCCCCCGGATTGCCGCTTATATTTATCGCAGAAAGTATAAAAATAATGAGCATATTCATCCGGATGGCCTGTTAGACTGGGCTGGTAACCTGGCACATATGATGGGTTATGAGGATGAAAGTTTTATGGAATTGATGCGTTTGTATATGACGATACATGCGGACCACGAGGGTGGAAATGTGTCGGCGCATACCACACACCTGGTAGGGTCAGCTTTAAGTGATCCTTACCTCAGTTATGCCGCTGGTATGAATGGCTTGGCCGGTCCGCTGCATGGATTAGCCAATCAGGAAGTGATCAAGTGGATCTATGAGATGCAGGAGAGTTTGGGTACTGACTCACCTTCGAAAGAACAAATTGCAAAATATGTGCAGGATACTTTATCTGCCGGAAAGGTAGTTCCGGGATATGGGCATGCTGTTTTAAGAAAAACTGATCCTCGTTTTACCGCGCAGATGGAATTTGGAAAGAAACACATGCCGGAAGACAAACTGGTAAATACGGTTTGGAATATCTATGAGACCGTACCTCCAATTTTACAGTCCCTCGGTAAGATTAAGAATCCATGGCCCAATGTGGATGCCCACAGTGGAGCATTATTGGTTCATTATGGCTTGGTAGAATATGAGTTCTATACGGTTCTATTTGCCGTTAGCCGTGCTTTAGGAGTTTTATCCAGTCTTTGTTGGGATAGGGCCTTGGGCTTCCCGATTGAGCGCCCCAAATCTGTAACGACCGAGGCTGTGAAAAACTGGCTGGTTGGTAAGGATGAGATCTGGGAGTAGTCCTTCCAGTTAAATTTTGAAATACCCCCCTCAATAATTAAATTTGCAATCCATTGGGGGGTTAGCTCAGTTGGCTAGAGCGCTTGCATGGCATGCAAGAGGTCGTCGGTTCGACCCCGATACTCTCCACAATACAATGTATCTGCAATTCATATCGAGTTGCAGATTTTTTTTGAAAAGTAGTGGGCTAGAGCGCCCCGATGCATCGGGGAGGTCGTCACCCGACGCGTCGGGTCGATACTCTCCACAATACAATGTATCTGCAATTCATATCGAGTTGCAG
>CAYUXJ010000005.1:0-111323 GCA_964448845.1 uncultured Sediminibacterium sp. | reverse complement strand
TCGGGTTATAGGTTTATTTGAAAAGTAGTGGGCTAGAGCGCCCCGATGCATCGGGGAGGTCGTATCGCGATTTATCGGGACGATACTCTCCACAAATAATTATCTATAATTCTTTTCGGGTTATAGGTTTATTTGAAAAGTAGTGGGCTAGAGCGCCCCGATGCATCGGGAAGGTCTAAGGGATTAAAATATTAGTTTACCTGATAAGAGTAAAGTAATTGAAAAGAAATGAAACGAATCTGTAAAATAGTTATCTACCTATCTATTTGATTCTTTCCTCTATGTAAATTATTTTCCCTTTTCGGTCAATTCCCTGAACTACTAGTTTCCATTCTTGGCAGAGATCAGTATTGAAGAAACGTATACGGCCCTTGCCGGTACTATCAAGTCGGAAGCGCGGATTCCAGTAAAGAGTTGCCCTCTTGTCAGTTACATTTTTGTTGTAATCAGGTGTTCTCTGATAATCTACTTGATAAAATTCGCGTACAACAGCATACCCCTGCTTTTGAAAATTGACAAATTGTTTTTTATTAGAGGAATAGCTCCTTCCTTTTTTGGTATAAATACTGATGGCTCCGGCATTAGCTCCAAAAGAAAAAGCCAATGCGCCCTTGTAAATTTTTACGAGCGCCACTTCATCCGGGTTTAAAGCATCTATGATAGACATGGGTACCGGTATTTCATTCAAGAAGAACATAATACCATCATCTGCTCCACCTGTCATACTGCCATCTTCATTCATCGTTCCTAATACCATGCCCGAGAATCGATTAAATGTTACACTTTGCACACCACCCGGTTCAAATGGATTAACATTAATTCCAGGAACCTCCCGCTGCAAAAATTGCCAAATGTTGATGTAACCCCTATCATTCACTACTTCCAATGTCTGGTCACTGATTTCAAAAAAACTGGATACATATACTTTTTGTAACGAATCAACCCTGCTCATCTTTTTTGCGGTAACCGTTACATTTCCCAGGTACCTTGCCTGAGAAGAAAAGGTATCTATTACTAGCAATTGACTATATAATAGCTTGGCCAATTGGGACTTTCTATTGGCCAGCACGATGGTATCCAGGTTAGGTTGAGGTGGAACAACTGCATTTTCAAGCGTATCGAGCAAGGAAGGATAAAACTTGACATCTGCCACCAGATTTTCCTTGCGGTTATTGGTTGCCATATAAGATATGGTCGACTTATTCCTAATGGGTACAGAATCTACAATAAATTCTCCTTTGTCAGTTAATATCGCATCAATTAAATAAGTAGTCGAGTCTTCCCCTTTAATAATAAAAGATACCTTACCATCTTTTATCACTTCTGTTCTATCAGATTTAGTCACTTTGCCTTTCATCTGAAGATTCGATTCTATCGGATACCTTAACACAGGAGCTTCATTCGAGAGTATCTGCTTCCAGGTGAATTTTCTCCAGCCATGTACCATCATCAGTAAATCAAGTTTTTGCAGTGTCTCGGGTTGCTTGTTCTGAAAATAAAATCCCGGTTCGTGTACGTATCCTTTAATATCCGATGTGAGTAAAAAATGACTGGCAATTGAATTTTCTACTCCAATTTTTTCATCAATGGCTGCATCATTGATTAACACACTGATGGAGGCAGGTTCAATTCCTGGCATTGACAATTGCCAATTGTTTTCGCTTCTTTTAGTGGTTTGTTTCTTTTCTAATAACAATTGTGGTTTTGCCAACTCATAGTTTTCAATAAATGCGAGGCGTTCAGCCAATGGCGTTCCCAGTGTATCCATTACTGTTATTTGCAGTATACCTGCCGGCAAATTCTTTTTCAGAATAGGGGCTGTGGTTAATCCCTCATCAAAATCAAGATAAGTGGAATAGACTAGTTGCCCGCTCATGTGTGCCATCACTAAAACTCTTGGAAACTTTTCTGCACCTTTGCTACCACGTTGCACAGATACAAACATGCGGGCTGGACTGCTATTAATCACTGTAAGTTGTATCCCTTCTGGTTGTACCGGAGGTAAGGGATAGGTAAAGGAAGCGCCACCGGAAGTACGTATTTCCGCCTGATAGCTCTCTTGTTGGGGTGTGAGGGTAAAAACGCCCATCCCCTGATGCTGCACCGATGCATTGGCAACTTCTCTGCCTACCGCGTCTTTTATATACAGAGTGGTATTGACAGGCATACCCATCTCATCTACAACAACAAATGCCATTTTATTCTCTACCCCTGCAATCCATTGTCCGCCCTCCGGAAAAAACTTAACCTGTAATGTTTTAGCAGGAAAGTTTTTAACTTTAGACACTTCATCTTCACCATAAATAAAAAAGGGTTGATGAAAAATATAGTCCGGTTGATTCAGCATCCAGGCAGTGTAGCCACGAAGAGTATAGTTTCCGGATTTCCATTTTCTGGGGATGTCGATCTGACCATAGAAGGATCCAAGACTATCCAGGCGGTACATCGATTTATTAACTACTTTCCCCTTTTCATCTACTACATCTACATAAACAATGCGGCTTAAAAAACTTGGCTTCTGTCGGAAAGTGCACCAGCCTTTGATCCAGATTTGTTCCCCTACAGTAAATTGTTGTCTGCTCATTTGAACAAAAACCTTCTCCTGGGGATAAGTTTCAAACCACTGTTTTAGATTTAAAATTAGCTTCTCCTGAATTGGGTCTGGTTCAGTTAAAAATGATGCAGCGATCAAGGAAAGCACAATAAAGGGTAAAGTCACAAATGATTTCATGGAGAAAAGATAAAAAAAAGCCGGCAATTTATTGCCGGCTTTTTGATAAAAAGTTGAATGTGGTTAGTTACCCGGTAACAGTACCCCGCTTAGTGAGTGCACAACACCGTTGGTGCCCAGTACATCCCTAAGGGTACCTCCAAATTGAACAGGCGCTGTATTTAGCGGACCTGCTAATCCTGTACCGTTACTTGTAATACGAATACTTCTGCCCGGACCTTGCATAGTTGAAGGCGACAGTCCGTCTTTGAAGTCATTGTTGAACAGCCTTGCACCACTAAACATGTGGAATCGTACAATTCGCGTTGCATCAGTAACAGGAATCGTATTGATAGTCGTGCTTGAATTAAAGGGCGCCCCAAGAGCTGTGATTGCTGCATCTGTTGGTGCCAGTACAGTAAATGTGCCAGCACTTAACTGTGCCCACTGAGAAGCCCTGTTTAAAAGTGCAATGAAGAGGTTGTGCTGACCGGTATTTTGTAAAATGGCCTGGATAGTTCCTCTCAGTTGCGGTGGGGTATTCACTCGATTGATGACATGAAGTACACCATTACTGAGCCGGTTATTGCCGCTGGTTATGCGAGAGCCATTTACAAAAAAGTCATTGCCTTTTTGACCCATAAATGCCAGTGTGCCGCCCAGCTGAGTTGCTCTGGATACAGAAAACTGTGCAATCATCTCATTGGTGAGAACAGCTGTGGGCGGATTACTACCAGATGATAAAATATGGTACATCACCAGATAACTGGCAGCACCCTGTGTCATCCGGTTGAGAGAATCAGCGGTGATGCCTGCAGCTGTAAAAGCATCATTGGTAGGTGCCAGCCAGGAGAAAGGTCCGGGACCTTTCTTAAAGTCTGACAATTGTGCCTTTTCGATGGCTGCATTGAAAGTGCTCAGATTAGACTGAGTTTTAAGATATGCATCCAGATCGGGCAGCGTTACTGTGGCCTCGTCTTTCTTACAAGAAGAAAAGAGCAGGACTGCTGCACAAACAAGGAATGATATTTTGAATAATTTCATGACAGTCAGGTTTACTTGTTAACAATTTGAAATGAAATGCCTGGCGCAAAAGTAGTACCCCAGATACCACCGGAAATAACAGTGGTTGCCCTGCGGTTCGATGAGTTTCCTACCAATGGTGTAAAGGGAGTTCCCACCAGCGCACCAGTAGAAGTTTGTACCAACCTGTAACGCAGGAAGGCATTTACCGGATTAGTCGGGATAGTAATGAACTCAGTAGCATTACCAAAAGCAACGTTTCTGAAAAGGGTATCCCTGGTTACCAAAGTAGCAGAGGAGGAGTCTATTCGGATTAAAGTTAATCCGGGAGATTTTCCGCTGGCGTTGATAAAGCGTAAGCGAGTAAATGCACTATCGGGCAACGGACCCGGGTCATCTACGTATGAAACGAGTGAACGTGTAGAGTTCGAGTCAGCTAACACGGTTGTGTAGTAGATTCCCTTCATGGTCGTCATATTACCTGTAAAGAGAACGACAGAATCATTGGTTGTTCCGGTATTCGGCAGCGATAAGCGCAAGGCACCATTCGGTGGTATTGCTGCATATTCTGCTACAGTTGAATTGGTAGGGAATATACCTGCTGATCCTGAGGTAAAGTTTCCATTGATTTTTTTGTCATTGACTTTGATCATCACCGAGGGAAGTCCGGGCGATACAAAAACAAATCTGACAAATGTCTGGGTGGTGGGAAGATCGTATTCTGTTGCCCTGAGCTCTGTCTTCTGACAGGCACTCATACCATACAATACCACACCTGCTGCTAGTATATTTAATAAGTATTTTTTCATACAATACATCTTTAAGGTGTTAAGGTTGACTAAACCACATTTCCAGTGTGTGATAATTTGTGTTCAAGGCACCGATTTTTCTCAATGCTTCCCGGTTCCAGTCGAACTCGGAAAAATTTGTTGGCCATGTACGGTAGGCCAGGTTTGGACCGCCGTTGAAAGCTGAGAAAACTGTAATGGTCTGAAATCCATTGAATACGGGTAAGCTGGTTGCAGGATCCACATCATAATAATGGAATCTACGCATGTCGCTCCATTGCTCAATAAAATTCCAACCCCAGTTAGCAATGAACTTTTGTTGCATGATATCAGTCATATTGAGCGTTCCTGCATTTTGCTTTACCGCAGGTGAGGCCAAATAGTTATTCCGCTCAGCAGCATTAATAGGAACAAAGTTGGCAACTCCGACATTGTTTGCATTCACGAAATCAAAATGCGCACTAATGCCATTGATATAAGCAGTATATGCCGTAGCCCTGTCTCCTTTTCTAAATGCGGCTTCAGCTTTGATGAATTGCATTTCACTGTAGCTCATAATAGGCAAGGCCGCATTGTTACGAAAAACAAATTTTCCAATTGTTCTGTCAGTAAAATTATTGATGGCAGGATTCGTAATGGCACTATCTCCCCAAACAGTGGCGGGCGCTCTGCGGAAGGTAAGCGAACCAACTGTACCAATCGTATAACCTACGGAAGGCAATAAAAATCGATATCCACCATTCAATTCGGTCATATTGGGAGAAATGAATGAAGTATCTGGACTGAGCGACAACATTCCTCTGATACGTGGATCACGATTGACAGATGCAGCACTACCGCGCAAAATGGTACCATCTAATAACTGAACGATGAATCTGGATTGACGGCGAATTGAGAAGTTATCACGGGCGGGTCCGAGTGGACTGCTATCGTCGTTTCTGGTGGCAGAGTGTGGAATGGCTGCATTGTCTGCATTGGAAGCAAGACTCAAATCAACATATTTGATAACAGAATCGGCTTTGTAATCCGCCTTGTTGGTTAGACGATGATAATTGCGTGCCATCAAGCCATAGACGAAGCGAATCCAGCGATCGCGTCTTCCCTGAAACATGATGTCTCCGCGGGCCAGTTGGGATTGATTAACTTTTCCATCTGTTCTATTCAGGAAAGTCAAAGCACGGCGGCAAATGGAATCAATACCCCTATAAACCGTCTCCTGGTTATCATAATCAAAATAAACACGATTGGGCTCCCAGGCCTGCCGGAAAACTATGTCACTGTGCATATCAGTGAGGTGTTGGAATCCCCAGGCACGCAATGCGAACGCAACGCCAACATAATCCCACTGTTCATTTTTACTTCCCTGCTGGATGATTAAGTCGATGGCCGGACCCTGCAATTGATACACATCTCTCCAACCTTGGTTGCCCGCTCCGGAGCCACCCTGGTTAGCATTGTGAATATCATTTGTTTCTTGTACTCCGGTGTTAGACCAGAATTGAGTGAAAGCACCCGTTGCACGACCATCGAAAACCAATGTTCTCGACATAACTGCCTGTGCGGGTGAAAGAAGTGCCGCTAAGGAGGGCACATTGGGTGACGCGGGGTCAGAGTTGATGTCCAGGTATTTTTTACAACCTGTCATACCTGCTACCAGCATCACCAGACAAATTATATATATTGACTTTTTCATGTTATACTGATTTAAGCATTAGAATTGGGCGCGTACACCAAAGTTGATACCAACCGGAGTTGCCATATTACCATAATCCATGCCTACACCTCCTATACCACCTCTGGAGGCAGCATTGTTGGCATTGGCTGCTGGATCAGCACCCCGATAATTGGTGAGGATGAACAAATCGGTACCAGTGAAGAATACGGAGGCGCTCTTGAAGAGGTTTTGGCGCTTGATCAATTTGTTGGGCAAACGATAGCTCAGCGTTACATCTCTTAAACGAACCCAGTTGACATTTCGCTCAATAAAATCTTCTTCAGCTACCCCTAAAGAGTAAAACTCACTACGGGCGAATGGCGTAAGAACAATTGTATTTTGCGTAGGGTTCGATGTATTTTCAAGACCATCCTGCAATACACCTCTTATAACACGTGGCGTCTCTCTGTCAAGGGTACGAACACTGGCACCCCTTGAATATAGGAACCATTCTGTACCATTGAAGATATCTCCACCTTTACGAATATCGAGGTTGAAAGAGAGATTCCAGTCATTCAGGAAGGTGAAACTGTTGATAAGACCCATATTCCAGTCCGGCTGACGACTGGCGACTTTAATGTAGTCGGATATACGAACCGGTAAACCTGAAGTAGGACTGATTAACACGTCACCACGGGTATTGCGGAGGAAACGGGTTGCAGCCAGGTCGAAGATGGAACCGCCCTTCGTGGCAATGTTACGGATACCGGCAATCCAGGTATCTGAATTATAGAAGAAGGGAAGATCAGAAGGCATCCGTAAAATTTCGTTGCGGTTACGTGCCCAGTTCACTGTCACATCCCACGTGAACTTTTTGCTTTTGATAGGAGTACCGGTAATCTGCATTTCCCAACCACGGTTCTCTACATCTCCACCATTGATCCATTTCAAAATGGCACCTGATGCATAGCTCAAGCGAGGATTGAGCAGTTGATCAACCGTTTTGTTGGAATAGTATGTCAGGTCAAAGCCCAGTCTTCCTTTTAAGAATTTAGCTTCTAAACCTGTTTCAAATTGTTGGCTGAACTCAGCGCGCAATTGAGGGTTACCCTGTGTAACGAAGGGTGAGAAACCGCCTCCCGTAAAAGTAGATTGGGCAAAACGGTTGGAAGTTACATAGGGTGTTCTGGGGTCACGACCTGTTGTAGCGTAGTTGATGCGGTACTTCAGGTAAGTAACTTGTTTGGGTAATTTGATGATATCACTGAGAATTAAGCTTGATCCGGCAGACCAATAGAAGTAGTAAGGTTTAGCAGGATCCCAGTTGGTAGGATCTACCAGACGGCTGGAACCATCCATTCTTCCTGCCAGTGAGAAGTTCAGGAAATTTTTATAACTGGCATTGTAGTTGATGAATGCGCCCAGTCGGTTGTTATTCTCAGCGGTAGTAATGCTTCCGATGGTGGTTGGATCTGCATTGTTCAGACTAACAAACTCCGGATCGAAAAGACGTTCTCCCCGCGTACCATTTACTTCATATTTTCTGGAATCAAACGTGAAAGCAGCTGTGATTACATTGTTGACGTTGCCGATTTTCTTCCGGATGGTAGCACGATAGGCACCGTTAATCAATAATTGTCTGGAACGATATTGAAGAATACTTCCCCCTACTGTTCTGGCAAGGTTACTTTGCGGATGTGTAAACCAGGTACCCAGGTCAGCGTAGAAGTCAACTCCCATGAGGGCAGTAAGGTTCAACCATTTGTAGGGGTCATAGCTGATTTGGAAATTACCCATCAAACGGTCATTCTGGTCAAAGTTTTGGTTTCTATTGAGATCCCAGAATGGATTATCATCCTCTGCTAATTGCAGGAAGTTACCATTGACAGAGCGACGATTACCATTCGCGTCTACAAAATTACGCGCATCATCATCTACCGGCCAAGTTAAGAGACTCAACAAAAAGCCACCTGCGCCCTTCGACCCCTTACGGGTTTTGGAAGAGATATAGGTGAATGAGTTTGTTACATTGAATTTTGGACTCAGTTTGAAAGTAGTATTGAGTCGCAAATTGTAGCGATCAAATCCGGTATTAGGTACGACTCCATCATTATTAAATGTACTGGCAGTAAAGCGATAAGTGCTCATGTCAGTTCCTCCCTCAATAGCGAGGTTATGTTGCTGGGTCTTTCCGGTACGGAAGAAACTTCTGAGGTTATCGTATACTTTCACACCCTCAGGAATGCGGTTACCAAAAAACTGGCGTTGCGTATTATTAGTAATACCACCGAAGCCCTGATCATAAACGGTTTGGATTTCAGGTAAGCGAGTTACTTTTTCAAAGCGGAAAGAGTTATTGTAGCTAACTGATGCTCTGCCTTTTTTACCTTTCTTGGTTGTAATAATGATGGCACCATTTGCACCATCGGAACCATAAAGTGCGGTCGCCTCTGGTCCTTTTAATACGGTTACCGCATCAATGTCTTCCGGATTGATATCCATGGCACGGTTACCAAAGTCATTGTTTCTATTGGCCAGGTTGATGCCTCCTGATGCTGGCAACCTGTCTTGCATCTCAAATGAACTGTTATCAATGATCAAACCATCTACCACAAATAAAGGTTGGTTGGAACCATCGATAGAAGTTGGTCCGCGCAGTACGATGGTCGCAGAAGCTCCGGGCATACCTGTTGTAGCCGTAATCATCGCACCGGGAATACGTCCGGCAAGAGAATTAATAAAGTTGTCGCGGCGAGTAGAGGCGATTTCATCGCCACTTACCGTAAGTGCCTGGTAGGTCAACTCTCGCTTACTTTTCTTGATATCATAAGCGGTTACAACTACGTCTCCCAAACTTTTATCAGAAGTTACCAGACGAATACTTACTTTTTCTTCGTCTCCTACAGTTACTTCTTTAGCAGCATAACCCACATAATTGAACACGAGTACATGTCCCTTTAGTGCTGGGATGGAATAATAACCGACATTGTTAGCGGCTGTTTTCTTGCCGGTGTTTTTGTTGATAACGGTTACACCGAGCAATGGTGAACCATCATCGTCGGATACGATGGTTCCCGAAACCGTTTTTTCCTGTGCCATCAGGGAAGGGGATAAGATTAAAAGCATGGCTAAAACCATGATTTTCCCCAGGCAGGCAACTCTTCTCATAGTTGTTGTTTTGGTTCGTTGGTGAAGTAAATGTTTAAGAAAAAAGCATTTGTACATGCTAACATTAAACTTTATCTGAAAAATCTTGCAAAAAGCGGCAAACATGCACCGAAAGATTTACCCAGATTACAAAGCAATGTTAAAATATACGAAAGCAATTTAACACAATGTAGCCTTTTGTAATCATATTTTTTTTCTATAGATATCAACAATTCTGATTTATGCGGGAATTTGCGGTTTTAGGCGGTATTTGTCGCTTATTTTGACTTTTTAACCCCCGCCAATCATTTTTTTGGCTACCAACTTATCTTCTGACTAAAGATCGGCAACAGATGGACTGAAAAAGCTAGAACAGGCTCATAAACTAGTTTCAGCATCTTTATCCGTGTTTCCAGACTACAATCCATGCTTTATCAGGTAGGATATACTCAAACTTTCGTCTCTTATCGAAATGCAGCAATCTGCCGATTAAAGACGCTGACAAAAACATCCAATGGAGAATTCAAAACCAAAAAAACCCAGTAATTCTTAGAAGGATACTTCTTTTCATAACCCCGACCAGGTGTAGGGTAAGTATTTGGCGATTAAATTAAGTAGGATAATCTTAACGATTGAAAACTTTCTGTTTTCAGTTAAAGGCATATTGTAAGGAAACTGTCAAGGACCTGCCCATACCATTCACGCCTGATCCATGTTTTCTATAATCAGCGTTGGTCAGGTTATTCAGAAAAAATCTATACTGGAACTCTTTCCAAGACCCCCCCACATACCAATGTAGGACCATGAATCCGGGCGTTCCGCCCGCAGGTATTCTGTTATCATCTTTGTCGCCCTGTGCCAATCTTCGCTGCGTAAGTGCCTGTTCACAACTTATTCCGGTTCTGATTTTTTTAAGTTGATACTGCAGGCTAATAAAACTATTGAAGGGCGGAATTCGGCGCAGTGGTTCTGCCCGTGTAGTGTTTTGTCCAAACAAATAGGTCACCATGTTATTTAAACTCAATTGGGAACTTATTTGATAACGCGATTCGAATTCTAATCCCTGAATGAAGGCCCTTTCATTGTTTTCTTTGATATAAACATTGTAACCAGATATGACCTCGTTGGTTTTTACACGATTTATCAGATTTGTAAGATTGGTGTGAAAAAGCGAACTAGACCATCTCCACCTGTTGGAGTGGTACCTAATGCCAATTTCCTTGTTGATGGATCTTTCAGGCAGTAATCCATAGGAAGGAACTTCGTATCTGAAATCAATGATACCGAGTGTTCCCATATCATCAATATTCGGAGCCCTGTATCCGGAACTGATGTTACCAAAAAGAAACAGCTGCTCAGTAATGGCAAAAGATGCCCCTGATAGAAAAACCAATGCGTCGGGCTTTACGGTAACTTTTCCCAATGTTGCTTCCATCAGCTGAATGTTATATAAGTGGTAGCGCCATCCTCCTTCCAATTGCCATTTTCCCATTTTTAGCTGATGTATGTTGTAGAGTGCAGCATGCTGGTAGATGGAACCATCCGGGTAAAGGCCTCTTCTGGGAGTTGTGATTCCGGTACTCGTATTCAGCTGATTCCTTGAACTAGTAATATTATCACGGTTCCATTCTATACCCAATCGGCTGATCCAGTCTCCGGTAAATTTCCAAACCGCTTCTGCTTGAATGGCCATGCTTTTGATTCTGTCATATTCAAAACTGATGGTGGTGCCGGTGCCTGCTTGTGAAATTCGCTGCTCATTGATTTGTTGATTCGAAAATTGAATAGAGAGTTGCTGAATTTTTCTGCCCCGAAAAGATTTTTGTACCTGTGCATATATGAATCCTCTTTCCAATGGATCTGAAAAACTCTGTTTGAATCTTTCCATCTGGTATTTGTGAAACAGTGGAACCATACCTTGTCTCACTCCGGTGATGCCTGCATTCACCAGCCACCCTTTCCCGGCATTCAATTTGAATTTGGTTTCAACTGATTGTTGTAAATAACCCGAAGGTCGCTGGTATCCGGTGGTATCGCCACCCAGCAGGTCGCCAAAATCACTGTATCCGGCTGATAGCATCAGTGCAAATCGTTGACTACTAAAGTTCATCTGCTGGCGAAGACTTTTTTCCATTCCGCCGCTGGTCCACCTGAGGTCGGTTCTTCCAGACCATTTGCGTTCATTTGAAAAGGCAGGCATTTGGGTAATCACATTTATTACTCCGCCCAACGCATCACTTCCATATTGAACAGAGCCGGTTCCTTTTACCACTTCAATGCGTTCTACAGAAAGGGGATCGAGTAATGTGAGGTACTGATTGGGGCCAAATCTGAAAATGGAATTATTGAGTCGGATGCCATCAATTAAAATTAGGTTCTGATTACCGGTTAAACCGCGAACAAATGGTGAACCCCCACCATGACTGGTTTTTTGAATGAAGACGCCGGCTGTTCCATCCAACAACTCGGGTACCGACCGACCATTTTGTCGTAAGATGGTGGAGCTGTCAACAATTGAATGGGAGAAGGGAATATACCTTCCGTTCCGATTCATCCGACTGGTTTTAACTATTACTTCTTGTAATGAAGGAATAGTATCTTCTTGGGCATCCAGCCTTAAAATGAGCAGAGATGTAATACAAAGCACCAGTAATTTGTATATCATATCAGTTGCCGAAATTACTGGATAATTATAAAAGCAACATGCTATTACCCAACCTTAATTTAGATTTAATTCAACTTCTACTGCGAGGAAGGGATGGGTATCGTATGTATCCATAGATGGCCGAAAGCGTTCTTACAGCAAAGACTCATTGGCCTGCTCCGAGCACATAGTTTGAAACATCTTTAAACACCGCTGGCAGTGCCTGTTCGATTCGTTGATAGGTAGCCGAAGAGATATTAGATCTGTCGAAAGGTACATACTTTACATACTGCTTATTTTCTCCTGCTTGTCGGCCATATTTATACCGATAAGTAAACCAGCCATCTTCCTGTAATTCAATTTCAGCCAAATCTTTATTGGGAATCGTTATAAAAAACAAATCCGATTTACGCTTGGTTGTATTGTCTTGAAGGTTCATATTTCTCAACACCCAATAGGCTTCTTTAGCAGTTTCGTAGGAAGGATCAATTAAGGCCACATCTTTTGCCAGGTAATTCCGGTATCTATATCCTCCTTCATCCGCGTAGTCATATAATTCTAATAACACCTCCTGAATAATAGGACGCATAAAAGGATAATGCGTACACCCCAAAATGAGGGTATTCATGGCAAGTTGTGTTTTGTTTTGCCGCATTTTTTCCAGCATGCTAACCAGGTGATACCTTACATAGTTTTCCGGATCATTCAATTGAATATCCTGACAAGCACCCTTGTCGTCATATTCGCACAATAACTTATTACCGGTTCTGTTAAATCGATAGATAGACATCAATGTGGTGTCAATCTTGTACTGCGCATTTTTCACCGAAGGACCCTTATATTCTTTTCTATATCGCGATGCTGTATCTACATAATAACTCCAGTCTCTGTCAATGCTTTCTGCCAGACCGGCACCCCCCTGGCTTGTAATGACTGGTTCAGGCATACCCAGTTGTGCAGACATTTCTATCAGGGTTCTGGGATATCCATTTGATGCAACGGTGCCTGCGGTCGCAAAAACACCAATGGCTCCCCTGCCTTTTTCTCTTTGTTGTTGTAAGGCAGCTTTTACGCCGGCATCAATCACACCGATTACCTGTACTTCCTTATTTTCTTCCCTTAAAAATTGTCGGATATCTGTCAGTGCAAAGGCAGTAGCTGTATTGCAGGCCAGTACCAACATTTTTGCTGATTCCTTCCAGGTCGACTTCCAGGTTTCTTTCTCCAATCGTCTGAAAGAATTCCCCAACAGAAAGCGCATATTTTTAATTATATGCTCTTTGAGCAGGGGCGTTTTATTTTCCGCTGCATAGTTTCCATACGGCATATTGGCCTGATCGGCCAGGTACTGGAAATGTTCATTTTGAAAGTCAGGAATTCCGTCTTTACCGGGTGCACCGGTGGCATTGTTGAATTCATCCATGGTCAAAAGCGCTTCCAGCACTGTTAATCCGCCGGTGCCGGAATCAAAAACACCGATGGGTGAAGTGCGCTTTGCTTTTTTTACTTGTGCAAACAAAGAGCTAGAAGTTATAAGCAGCGGCATACAAATTATGAGCGATTGAAATAATTTCAGCCGGATGATTGGCATAATATGTTTTTTGGCACAAATAATTTTGATGATATCGGCGGGCAGCATAGTTTGTAGCACAATACAACTGATGAGTGGGATCGTAATTATATGGAGGGGGTTCAGTTGCCAGACTGCTTTGAAGTCAAGGTGCAGACAGGCAGCAACCCCACGTAAAAATCCGCAGCCATAACAATTACTGCCTGTAATTTGGTGAAACAGGCAAAAGGTAAAATTCGGTTGTAGCTGTCGGTAGTCCAGATGCCAGATCCAGGCCATGAGGCATAGTAACAGCAACCAGCGAATGAATTTATTTGCGGTAAAGGGTATTTCCATTGCCATCTTTAAAACTACCTACTATAATCATAATCAGATCGACCAGGGCCCAAATACCACATCCGCCAAGTGTAAGCAATTGCGCTACACCGATGGCTGTTTTCTTGGTATAAAAGCTGTGTACACCCAGTGCTCCCAAGAAAAAGCACAGCAGGAGTGTTGTTAACCAGTCAAATCTGCCTTCGGGTAGATCCATTGGCTGAAATCCGCTGCCGGTGGGAGATTTGTAATTAGGGGTGGGAACACCACAATGAATACAGATGGCGGCTTTGTTATCTATTTGCTGGCCGCAGTTGGTACAAAACATAGTAAGTAGATTATTTTCGCGAAATATTTTGGAGTATTTTCATCTCTAAATTAAGATAAATCGTGAAGTATTCACTGATTATTTGATGATCTCTACACCGTTGAGTTGCAGATAACTAAAATTGCCCCACCACGCACGCATACCCGATCCGGATTCATAACAATGTTCTGCCCGCACTTTTTGTACAGACCCGGCACAACGAAACCCCGTACCCCTGGCTTGAATACTGCTACAATTTTTAAAAGTAACTTCACTGCCTCCATACACTTCAAAGCAAGCCCTGCTGGGGTCATCCCCCTGGTAGTAAGCAATACAATTCTCTATCAAAACATTTCTGACATTTCCTTTGGATTCGTCAATCGCAACAGCAGAGACCCCTGCATCATAACTTGTTATATTTCCAATATAAATATTTTCAGTCAAGCTATTATTTTCATAGGATTGTATTAAAATAGTACCGCCTCTTTCAAAAGGATTCGCCGGATTGCCTTTGACAGTAACATGATTGACAGCGACTTCACTGGTTCGGCAGTTTTTATTTTCTGCAGACTTAACTATTACGGAAGTAAAGCCACAGGAAATAGCTTCTATACTGTCTACTTTGACTTTTCCGGAGCGAATGGCAATTCCATGATAAAAATTTTTGACAATAATATTTTTGATGAGGATTGATCTGCCTGTTTGGCAAAGTATTCCGTGATTAAAATCATGGTATCCGCCCCCTAGTAAACTAATGTGGTTAAAAGTCTGATTGAGTTCGCTGGAGTCAGCACCATCACCTGAAGTAAGTGCGGCTGCAACCGGATTGTCTCTTGCATCAATTCCCAAATACTGAATGGTGATATTTTTTTTATTATTACAATTGATAGAACCCATAATTATTGTTCCAAATTCGAATTTTTCAGAAGGTTGCTGTTTCCCCAACAGTGATAAATGATCATAGCTGATTTTAATATTCGCTTTGTATTTGCCTGTTGGAATAATTACGGGTACCTTAAGTGAATCAGCCACCCGCATCGCTTTTTCAAATGCAGGTGTGTCATCTGTTAAACCGTCACCCTTCGCGCCCTGCTGCATAACATTCACACCCTCCGGTAAACGCAGCAATGTTAAGCCCTCACTCACCTGTTCTTTATGACAGGAAAGACAGCTAACCAGCAGCAAGATTATCAGAAGCTTCTTCACGACCACTAAATTAAATTTTCTCATCGACTACAGCAAGAATGCTGCCAACGGATACCGAAAAAAGTCAAATGAGGAAAAATATTCCAGATTAAGTTGACGCTGATACTGATAATGAAGTAATTTTCTACAATCTTAGTTTTCGAAATTAATGTCAGATACACTTTATATCGCCGGTAGAGGAAAGCAGCAGCAGACGTATGATGCTATTATCGTTGGGTCGGGTATTAGTGGCGGATGGGCTGCAAAAGAATTGTGTGAACAGGGTCTCTCTACATTGGTATTAGAAAGAGGGCGTGATGTGGAACACCTGAAAGATTACCCGACCGCTAACAAGCCCCTTTGGGAATTTCCGCACCGGGGTGAATTAACACGGCAGGAACAGATCAATGATTCAATTATTGCCCGATGCTATGCGTATGGAGAAGCCACCCGACATTTTTTTGTAAATGACCATGAGCATCCCTATGTGCAGGAAAAGCCATTTGACTGGATTCGAGGCTATCAGGTAGGTGGAAAATCATTGATGTGGGCTCGCCAAACGCAGCGCTGGAGTCGTTTTGAATTTGAGGCCCCGGCTCTAGACGGTTTCGCTATAGACTGGCCCATCCGATATGATGACCTTGCACCTTGGTATTCTTATGTAGAAAAATTTGCGGGTATTAGTGGGAACAAAGACGGTTTGGAAACCTTACCTGATGGGGAGTTTCTGCCACCCTGGGAAATGAATTGCGTGGAAAAAGCATTGCAAGAAAAAATTATGCGGGCATTTCCCGGGCGTCATGTGGTGCAGGGCAGGTGTGCTCACCTTACCCAACCTGCTTCCATCCATTTGGAACAGGGTAGGGGACGATGTCAGGCACGTAATCACTGCGATCGGGGTTGTCCATTTGGAGGATACTTCAGCTCCAACGCTGCTACATTGCCCTGGGCGAGGAAAACAGGTAAAATGACACTCCGCCCGCATGCAGTGGTGCATTCCGTTATTTATGATGATACTGCTCAGAAAGCAATAGGGGTAAGGGTTATAGATGCGGAGACCCAAGCAGTTACAGAATATTTTGCACGTATTATCTTCATCAATGCGGGTTGTTTGAATACCAATCTTTTGCTGTTACATTCAGTATCCAGCCGTTTTCCCAATGGATTGGGAAATGATAATGGCTTGATGGGGAAATTCATTGCTTTTCACAACTATCGCGGTTCTGTCGGAGCAAAATATGCGGGTCCGGCCGATCAATATTATTATGGGCGCCGACCTACGCAACTGATGATGCCCAACTTTCGAAATGTATACCGTCAGGAGACCGATTTTTTGAGAGGGTATATGGTGCATTTTGGGGCAGGCAGAAGAAGAGCAACAGCAGAAGGTATAGGCGGTGCTTTTAAGGAAGCTATCACAGAGGCAGGCGAGTGGGGCGTTTATATGATGATGCAGGGAGAAACCATCCCTAAAGAAACCAACCATGTTAGATTGAGCCCCAATGAAAAGGATGCATGGGGCATACCCTTACTGATTACTTCTGTTGCTTATGACGATAATGATGAAAAAATTGTAAAAGATTTCATGGAGCAGGGGACTTTCATGCTCGAAAAAGCCGGCTGTTCACATATCAATGCCAGTGACAGCCAGCAGGCACCGGGCTTGGATATACATGAGATGGGTGGTGTTCGAATGGGGAAAGATCCGGCTACCTCACTGCTCAATGCGAACAATCAACTACATCATTGTAAAAATGTATTTGTGACCGATGGCGCCTGTATGGTTTCCACTGGTACGCAAAATCCTTCTCTTACCTATATGGCAATGACGGCCCGGGCAGCGCATCATGCGGTGACTGAATTAAAAAAAGGCAATCTCTGATCAACGATTTGTTCCGTCAATCGAATCATATACCACTACCTTATTCCAAAGGTGGCCGCAGGAAGAAACAAATTCCAGGTGAAGGGTATGCTCCTGGTAACTGTCCTGGTCGGCCGCTGTTTTAAAAATCGCTAACCATGATAGTGAATAACTGCTATCAATTACTTCCCGGCGGGTAGCTGCCGGTTCACCAATATGAAAATGAACGATGTTGGGTATGGAAGTTAAATTTTTTAGGCCCTTCAGCAGCGCAGCATGGTCTTCTTGGTTATCCGGATTCGCCAACCAGAAATATACCTGATGGATGAAATGTTCTTGCATATTCGTCTTAAGTATAATTGCAATGAAGCAGGATGGCTGCAGGCAACCAAAGTTGTCAATGCAGCAGTTTACTGCACAATGTATTATTAGGAAATAATTTGTTCAGATATTTTTCCGGTATGCTTATTTTTTAAGATGAGTTTTTTTGCACCATAATGCGTCATTTCTTCTTTTACCAGATAATGATCTGCATCATATTCAACCAAATGACTCTCTTTGGTCAGTCCTGTTTTGCCTCTCCAAATATCGAGTTGTACTGGTTCCCAAAGCTTGGTTTTTGCTGAGCGATAGGCTGCATCGAGTATGGCATTGACAACATATCCGTCATAAAAAGTTTCTTTCGGAGCGACACCCTTTTCCATGGCATTAAACATATCCATAAACATGTGATTATAGCCTAACTCATTGAGTTCATCACCTACAGGGAAAAGCCAACCAGAATTACTTTCCGCTTTTTCCGCTACATAATCTGCTCCCTTGCCGGTGGTAAACATATCGAAACCGGTACGTAAAAAACTATTGATCCAGATGGTACCTTCTGTTCCCATTACTTCGTCGCGTAAGTCCAAACCACCCCGAAATGTCCAACTAACTTCAAATTGTCCGATGGCACCATTTTCATACTTTACCAAACCAATGGCATGGTCTTCCGCCTCGATTGGCTTTACTTGTGTATCGGCCCAACACATAACTTCTACCGGACGAATATCTTTTCCAATATAGCTTCTGGCGATCTCTACACAGTGACAACCGAGATCTAATATACATCCACCACCCGCCTGCTCAAGGTCCCAGAACCAGTCACTGTGCGGACCAGGGTGCGTTTCTCTTGATTTGGCCCAAAGTATTCTTCCCAGTGCACCGTTTTTTACACTTTCATGCGCCTTAATGAATTTCGGTGTATAAACCAAGTCTTCCAGGTAACCATTGAAAATGCCTGCTGCTTCTACAGCCAGTAACATTCTCTTTGCTTCTTCCGCATTTCTTCCCAAAGGTTTGGTGGTCATTACTGCTTTTTTATGCTTGCAGCAGAGCATTACAGCCTCCTCATGCAGGTTATTGGGAAGAGCAATACATACTATATCTACATCGGGGTGGGCGATGGATTCTTCCAGCTGAGTGGTCCAGTGGCTGCATCCATAGTCTTCGGCAAACTTTTTCGCACTTTCCTCGCGACGGGAGTATACACTCACCACTTTATCTTTATTCCGGTAACCCTGGAGTGAATCGGCATAAAAACGACCGATAAAGCCAGAACCGAGCATTGCAATTTTTTTCATAGCGCCAATTTTTTAAAGTTGTTGTGTTTTTAAAGTGGAATCATTTTTTTCTCTGAAGAACAAAATGAAATAAATCAGAACTCCGAGGGTAATATAGGCCGGAACCATCCAGATAGAGTTCCATGCATGCCCTGTTTTAGTTGCATATTTGTCAACGATCCAACCGGAGAAGCCTGTTCCTATGAACATACCTACACCATAAGTGGCGAAGGTAAACAGTCCCTGTGCAGCATTTTTGATCGATGCACCTGCTTTCTTTTCAGTATACATATAACCGGTAACAAAAAAGAAATCGTAGCAAATACCATGCAGTATGATGCCTGCATACAGCATCCACGTATGTACACCCGTATCGCCATAAGCAAAAAAGACATAGCGTAAGATCCAGGCTATCATACCCAGCAGCAGCATATTTTTTACTCCGATTCGGTTGAATAAAAACGGGATGGCAAGAATGAAAACAGCCTCTGATACCTGGCCAAGTGTCATTTTCCCTGCAGCCTGGCTAAAGGATAATTCATTGAGAAACGTATTGGCAAAGCCATAATAGAATGAAAGTGGGATACATACCAATATAGCTGCAATGAAAAAGATCAGATAAGGCTTGTCGCGTAACAATACCAGCGCGGGAGTGCCCATTGCCTCACCAGCTTCGGTAGTTTTACCTTTGGGAGGTGTATTGGGAAGCAGGAAGCTCATCAATCCTAAAATACCCGAAGATACAGCTGCCATCACAAAGGTGTAAGAAGTCTTTTCGATGCCTAGTTGTCCTATCAGCAAGCCGGCAACTATCCAGCCCAGGGTACCGAAAACACGAATCCAGGGAAATTGTGTGTCGGGATCTGACATCTGTGAAAAAGCTATGCTGTTACTCAAAGCTATGGTGGGCATGTACAGCAGCGAGTATAACAATATGACCCAGTAAAAAGTGCTGTTATGCTCGACATAGGTAACAGCCATCAGCAAGGCAGCACCACCCAGGTGTAGAATACCCATAATCTTTTGCGCTGCAAAGAATCGGTCGGCAACCAGACCAACAAAAAATGGCGAGATCATGGTGGCAATAGCCAGTGCCCCATAAGCTGCGCCTATTTCTATTCCCGTTGCCTTGAGATGTTCCCCCATGTAGGTGTTCATAGTTACATACCAGGCGCCCCAAATGAAGTATTCAAGAAACATCATAAGTGACAATAAGATACCCGTATTGTTTTTCATAACTGACCGATTCGTTGGTAATTATTTTGTATGTTTATTAAAGAAACGGCCTTCAATTTAAGTAATTTATGATTACTGCTGACGTCCAGATTTATTAGACCTGTTTTTATTGATTCCCGACATGAAAAAAAGTATACTAATTCTTTTGTTTGGCCCCCTTTTGCTGCACGCCGGTCATAGAAGTATGCCCGATCCATCTAAGAAAATATTGGTGTTCACGAAGACCCGTGGATTTTATCATACATCTATTGTTTCGGGTGTACGGGCCTTAGTAAAATTGGGTGTCGATCATGGCGTTGCTGTTGATACTACAACAGATGCAGCGTTGTTTACTGGTAAAAAGTTAAAGCAATATGCTGCCGTTGTCTTTTTGAGTACAACCGGTGATGTATTGAACGAAGAACAGCAGCAAGCATTTGAACGATACATCAATAAGGGTGGCGGTTTTGTTGGTATTCATGCAGCTGCAGATACAGAGTATGATTGGCCCTGGTATAATCGTTTGGTGGGCGCTTATTTTTTGAGTCACCCGCAACAGCAGGAGGCCTTATTGTCGATTCGGGATACTTTGCACCCGTCTACCCGTCATCTCGCATTGGAATGGAAAAGGCAGGATGAGTGGTACAACTATAAAAATATTCAGCCGCATCTTCAGGTACTGATCACTTTGGAAGAAAATAGTTATCAGGGAGGTGCCAATGGTTCCTTTCATCCTATTGCCTGGTGCCATGAAATTTTCGGCGGCAGGGCTTTTTATACAGGATTGGGTCACACCGATGCTGCTTATGCGGATCCTGTTTTTTTGCAGCACCTTTGGGGTGGAATTTCTTATGCCATGAAACAATAACAAATGCAGTTGCCTTTTCAGCTTCTCTCCAGTCTTCAGGGAATTGGCGGTTTTGATGTCGAGGCATTTACCGCTGCCCATGAACATCACCCTCCAGTTATATCGCTGCGGCTGAATCCCGGTAAACCTGCTGACCTGTCGCCAGATTGGGCGGTAACCCCAGTTCCCTGGTGTTCAGATGGTAGGTATCTGAAAGCTCGTCCGTCTTTTACAATGGACCCCCTGTTACATGCAGGTGCCTACTATGTGCAGGAAGCCAGCAGCATGTTTATATGGCATATTTTATCTGCTCTTTTTTCTCGGGAAGCTCCCCTGCGGGTTGCAGATATATGTGCAGCACCCGGCGGTAAATCCACTTTACTCGCAGCCTATTTTGAGCAGGCTTTGGTGGTCGCCAATGAAGTTATTCGAACGCGGGTACCTATCCTGACCGAAAATCTGGTTAAATGGGGATCAGCCAATACAATTGTCACCAATAATGACCCCTCACATTTTCGTCAGTTGCCTGATTTTTTTGATCTGATGCTGGTAGATGCACCCTGCAGTGGAAGCGGATTGTTTCGGAAAGATCCCATGGTCATAGAGACCTGGCAACCTGATCAAGTGGAACTTTGCAACAGAAGACAGCAAAGGATTTTGTCAGATGTATTACCTGCGTTGCGGGAAGGGGGCTACCTGATTTATGCTACCTGTTCCTTTTCTCCGGAGGAGGATGAAGACATCACCCGCTGGCTGATGGAAGAAATGGATATGGAACCCCTGCCAATACCGGTAGTTGCTGACTGGGGAATTGTGGAAGGCCCTATCCCCGGTACCTTTCGCTTTTTTCCGGATAAGTTGCAGGGGGAAGGTTTTTATGCCTCCGTTCTTCGGAAAAAGCGTTCAGATGGATTTGTTACATCCCGAGAGGTATTGCCGGAAACTGTCGGACAGCAGATGGCTCAGCAGTTTCGTTCATTGTTTCATTTAACAGCTTCGCACCATCTCTTTTTACAATCCGGCACTGTTCGGTTTATACCCGCGCAACATTTGCAATCACTATCGCAACTCGCCGGCAGTTTATACATAAAAAAAGCCGGTGTGGCACTGGGAGAACAAAAAGGAAAAGATATCGTGCCCTCTCATGAGTGGGCCATGCTGCAGGGAAAAAAAGAAGGTTGGCCGTTGGTGCAGGTTGACCGGGAACAAGCTTTGTCTTTTCTTGCGCGGCAGACATTCGAACTTCCGCTAGACAAAGGATGGAGCCTGCTGACTTATAAAAATTGTGTCTTGGGTTGGGTTAAGAATGCCGGCTCGCGGTTGAATAATTATTATCCGGCTGAATGGCGTATCCGACGTTCGATAAACGGATAAACTTTGGTAGCTCTGCTGATTGGCAGTAATTTTAACACCTGAAACCAGCACGTTGAAAAAGTTGATTTTTATCAGTGGGCTTTTTTTACTACCCTGCCTGTCTTTTTCCCAATCCAAACTAATGGTCCTGGGAAAATGTCCGGATTGCTATGTTCAGTATAAAGCCAAAGCTGGTGAAACAATCGAACAAATAGCTTCCCTTGCCTCTTTATCAAAAGAAAAATTATTCGCATTCAACGGGGTTAAGACTTCAGATTATAATCGATTACCAACTTTCTGGCGTATTCCTGTTACTGCCGATAATCTTCAAAAAACCAGCACTGGCCAGCCTGTTTATCATGTAGTAGAAAAAGGGGATAATTTGTATCGCATCAACCTGCTTTACTTTCAGCCCGGCATTGCACAATTACAGGAATGGAATGGGTTAAGAAATAATGCATTGAAAGATGGAGAACTGTTGCTGGTTGGTTACTTGGGTGTTAAGCGACAGGAGGCTGTTACTTCCGGAACTGATGTATTGTCAGCTGCTGTGCCATCTGCTCAGGCATCACCTGTAATGGGGGATGCAAAATCAACTTCGCCGCAAACGGCTTTACAGGCATCACCCGAAGAGGGTTTTTTTGCTGCTGCCTTTAATAGCACCGGTGGTGATAAGTTATTACAGGAAAAAACAGGTCTCTGTGCTGTATTTAAATCCATCACCGGCTGGAGCGATAAAAGATATTATGTATTGATGAATGATATTGCACCCGGAACAGTCGTACGTATCTCAGCAGGAGCAGATAAATTTGTTTGTGCCATTGTACTTGGTCCCTTACTGGATATAAAACCCAATAAAGGACTTCTAATTCGATTGAGTAATGCAGCCGCACAACAATTGGGTGTAGCAGAACAATTGTTTTCAGTATCCGTAAATTTTTTCCAATAAAAAAATTATGAAGTATAAATGCATCATGACCGGAATTGTATTGTCTTTGATAGGCTCGGTGTCTGCACAATATGGACTCATGAAAGCGCAGCAGTTCCGGCAGCAAATTACAACGGGTCAATATCAATTGTTGGATGTAAGAACCGCAGGGGAATATAAACAAATGCACCTGGCGAATGCGTTGCAGGCAGATTGGACAAAGCCGGAGGAATTTGCAGAGCGGGTGAAATATTTGGATAAGAGCAGGCCTATTTTAATTTATTGTGCCTCGGGTGGACGAAGTGTTTTGGCCGGTCAATGGCTGGTGCAGCAAGGATTTAACAAAGTAGATAATCTGGAAGGTGGCATCATTGCTTGGAATCAGGCTGGGTTTCCTACCATCAGTGATGCCGGATTAAGATCCATGTCCATGGAGGAATATCGAAGGATTATTGTATCTGCGCCGGTCGTACTGATTGATTTTGGTGCAGCTTGGTGCCCGCCTTGTAAAAAAATGGAGCCGGTTTTAGCGGATATACAGAAAGAGTTGAAGGGAAAATTTATGTTGGTAAAAGTAGACGGTGGAAAAGATACGGAAGTCATGCTGGCCAATCAAGTGAGCGCTCTACCTGTCTTTATTGTATATAAAAATGGTAAAGAGACATTTCGGAGACAAGGTGTTCTCGATAAGCAAACGCTCATGCAGCATTTACAGTAAGTTTTCCTGCGCCGGCCGATAGCCCCTTAAAAACTCTGTTGTCATCATCCTTTTTTTTCCCTCCAACTGTAACTCATGCAGGTGCAGCCAACCATCCACACAGGCATAGCGAAGTATGGATTTACCATCTGTCTCCATTTTCCCAACTGGCACTGAATGAATGCTTACCTCGGGTTGTGCAGCGAAAATTTTGAGGGTTTTACCATCCAGGCGTGTCATTGCCCCCGGGTGGGGCGATAAGCCCCTGATTTGGTTGTGTATCTCTTTTGTAGTTCGGTTCCAGTCTATCATGCAATCTTCCGTAAACAATTTAGGTGCATGGTGTAAAACGCCTTGAATCATCGATTCCTGTGGTTGTTCTTTCAGTTCACCTCTTGCTAGTAATTCCAGTGTTTTTACCAAAAGCATGGCCCCTTTTTTGCTTAAAACCTCATACACTTGACCGAGGGTATCATTTTCTCCTATGGGAATCGATTCCTGTAATAATATTCCACCTGTATCAATAGCATGTTGCAGTCGGAAGATGGTAACGCCGGTCATTTCCTCACCATTCATGATGGCACGGTGAATGGGAGCCGCTCCCCGGTATTGGGGCAGCAGGGAAGCATGCACATTGATGGTTCCCAGCGGGGGCATATTCCATACAACTTCCGGTAACATGCGAAAAGCTACGACAACTTGGATATCGGCCTCTAATTGTTGTAATTGCTGTAAAAACAACGGATCTTTTAGTTTTTCCGGCTGAAGTATGGTTAATTGTTTCGATTCAGCATATTTTTTTACTGCGCTTTGGGTAGGCAGAAGTCCCCTTCCTGCGGGCTTATCTGGTGCAGTAACGACGGCCACCACCTGCATACCGGCTGTTACCAGGGCCTCCAATGAAGCAACGGCAAAGTCAGGTGTACCCATAAAGACGATTCGCATAGATTGTGCCAGCATACCCCAAAATTACTATTTAACGACATACTGAATCGATGAAGGCTGAATTTAACAGCATGGCTTTTTTTAAAACAACCAGGCGGTAGTCGATAAAATATGACTGAAGCATTGTATTTTAGAGCCGGAATCCTTGTGAAACAGGTCGATGCATAAACTTTTGGCCATGCCGAAAGATGAGCAGGGGGTTGTTCTGCGATGGCCTCCATCATTTATCAAAAAAAATAAAGCATGCAACAAGTTAAACATGGTGATACAGTGCAAGTGCATTATCACGGTAAACTCCAAGACGGAACAACATTTGATTCATCAGCCGGCCGGGAGCCACTGGAATTTGAAGTAGGAAGTGGAATGGTTATTCCCGGTTTTGATGCCGGGGTTACCGGTATGATAGTTGGCGACAAAAAAACGATAGTGATTCCAGCCGATCAGGCGTACGGCCCTAAAATGGATGATCGTATCATGGATTTCCCTCGCTCGCAGTTTCCACCCGATATGATTCCTGAAGTCGGAATGCAATTGGCGATGAGTAATGGCAGCGGACAACAGTTGCCAGTTCGTATCATAGAAGTAAAAGAAGAGGTGGTTATTTTAGATGCTAATCATCCACTTGCAGGTGAGGCGCTGCATTTTGATTTGGAACTGGTGGCTATTACCAATTCTAAGTCGTTGATTATTCAGCCATAATCGTATGAAATTGTATAGTCCTACAATAGGTCCTGTATTTGCAGGACCTATTTTATTTGTGCTTGTTGTGGCATTCCATAGTTGAGATTTAGTGAGCTTAGTAGGTAGGAATCATAACTTTTTCATTGTTTTGTGTCAGAGAATTTTTATACAATAAGAAGAAATTATTTGATTAAACATTCAATTATGGGAAAAACAACTTTTTATTCAGTAGCCGATCGATTAATGCGCTATGTGCAAGTTGATACGACCAGCGATCCCGATAGTATATCTTTTCCCAGTACACTAAGGCAATTGGATCTGAGCCGGATCTTGGCTGATGAACTGAAGGGGTTGGGTGTAGCAGATGTTGTGTTAAATGAAAAAGGGTATGTAATCGCACGCATACCATCCAATATGGCCGAATCTGTTCCGGTCATCTGTTTTTGTAGTCATGTGGATACCTCCTCAGATTGTTCAGGTACTGATGTCAGACCTATCCTGCATGAAAATTATTCCGGAGCTGATATCGTGTTACCAGATGATGTTAATCAGGTGCTTCGGGTGTCTGAGCATCCCTATTTAAGTTCGCATATTGGTAAGTCTATCATAACAGCTTCCGGTAAAACATTATTGGGGGCAGATGATAAGGCCGGTATAGCTATAATAATGAATACCATTGAACACCTGCTGCACGATCCTTCCATACCTCATGGACAACTGGTAATTTTGTTTACACCTGATGAAGAGACCGGGCGCGGCACTGAATTTCTAAAAGTGGAAGAAATCGGAGCTGATTTTGCCTATACCCTTGACGGCGGTGAATTGGGTACTTATGAGGAGGAAACATTTAATGCCGACGAATTAACGATAACCATTGCTGGTGTATCGGCGCATCCTGGATATGCAAAAGGGAAAATGATCAATGCTATCAAAGTAGCCGCTGACTTGCTGGAAAAGATTTCTGCGCAGCTGCCTGCTCCTGAACATACTGATTTACGGGAAGGGTTTGTTCATCCGCATACAATTTCCGGCACTGCTGAGTCAGCTGTCATTCGACTATTGCTAAGGGATTTCGATGTTGCAGCTTTAAAAAAGCAAGCTCAACAAATCGAGCAGTTGTCAATCGAGGTGTCCAGTCAATGGGGTGTAAAATGTCAACTGCAACAAAAAGAACAATATCGTAGCATGAAATCAATTGTCGATCAATTTCCCCAAATAAAAGAAAAGACAGCAATTGCATATAGTAGGGCAGGTGTTCAGCTGCAACTAGTTCCGGTCAGGGGCGGTACCGATGGGAGTCGATTGAGTCACATGGGATTGCCGTGTACAAATATTTTTACAGGGATGCAGTCTATACACAGCCGCCACGAATGGGTTGGCGTCTCAGACATGGAGCGAGCGGTAGATGTTTTGGTTGAGTTGGTGCAGGTTTGGGCAGGAAGATGATTCTCTATTGCCTTCCTTTAGATTTCGTAACTTTAAAAGAAAATATATGCAGCTCATAGTTGATTTATGGTTTATTTGGTTGGCATTGATTTTTTTAGTCAGCGGTTTGGTTACCGTGAACCAGGGAAGCATTGCAGTAATTACCCTTTTTGGAAAGTACCGCAGAATATTACTGCCAGGATTGAACTTCAAAATACCACTCATTGAAAGGGTGTATAAGACCATCAGCATTCAGAATAGGTCCGTGGAACTTGAGTTTCAGGCAGTGACACTGGATCAGGCGAATGTGTATTTTAAAAGCATGCTGTTGTATTCCGTTATAAACCAGGAAGAACAGACCATCAAAAATGTTGCTTTCAAATTTATCAGCGAAAAAGACCTGATGCAGGCACTTATCAGAACTGTCGAGGGAAGTGTTCGTGGTTTTGTTGCAACTAAAAGACAAGCTGAGATTTTGGTTTTACGCAGAGAAATTGTTGAGTTTGTAAAAGATCAGATCGATCAATCACTCGAAAGCTGGGGCTATTATTTGCAAGACTTGCAAATCAATGATATTACATTTGATAAAGTCATCATGGATAGTATGAGTAAAGTGGTTGCCAGCAATAACCTTAAGGCTGCCGCTGAGAATGAAGGTCAGGCCCTGCTGATCACCAAAACCAAAGCTGCTGAGGCAGAAGGCAATGCCATTATGATATCTGCCAATGCTGAAAAAGAGGCAGCCCGCCTCCGCGGCCAGGGTGTTGCTTTATTCAGAGAGGAGGTGGCACGCGGTATGACGCAGGCAGCCGAGCAAATGAAGCAAGCCAATCTCGATACCAACGTAATTCTTTTCAGCATGTGGACCGAGGCGGTAAAAAATTTTGCTGAACTAGGGAAGGGTAATACCATTTTTTTAGATGGAAGTCCGAACGGCATGGAGCATACTATGAAGCAAATCATGGCTATGATGCAAATGAAAGAGAAAAAGTAAAATGCTTTTTATTACTTCTTCTTTTAGTAAGACTCAAGTGTCAATAATCATCCCCAGAACTGAAGATAGACCAGGGTAGCGGCAGCAATGGTCATAATTATACCGGCTGCAATGCCCAGTATATTTGTTATGGGTCCATTGACGAATTCACCCATGATCTTGCGGTTGTTGGAGATATGCAGAATAATGGCAATCAAAACGGGGGCAGTAATTCCATATAAAATGGCCGTATAGATGAGTGCCTGAATAGGAGAGATGCCTAAATAATTCATGCCTAATCCTACTAATAGCGAAATGGCTATAATGGTATAAAATCCCTTTGCCTCGTGAAATTTTTTACTCAGCCCTTGTTCCCAACCGAAGGTTTCTGCGAATATGTAGGAGAGTGATCCACTTAGTACGGGTATAGCTATAAGTCCAGTTCCAATGATTCCGGTTGAAAATAATAAATAGGCTGCATCTCCCGCCAGCGGTTGTAAGGCGCGGGCAGCATCTTCCACCGTTTGTATATTCGTGATTCCTCCCTGGTGTAGGACGGTTCCCGTGGTTAGGATAATAAAATACATAACGAGACCTGAAAAAGCCATTCCTACATCAACATCTTTGTCAACTTCTTGAATAAATTGTTTATCGACAATGATTCTGTTTTTTCGACTCTTCTGTTCCTCCACTTCTACGGAGGCTTGCCAGAAAAATAAGTAAGGCGAGATGGTGGTGCCTAAGATGCCCACCAGCATTGCCATAAATTCTTTGTTGAATTCTATATGGGGTACAAAGGTGCTCTTGATTATCTTACTAAAGTCTTGTTGATAAAGGAAGGGGACTATGAAATATACCAGCATTACAATGCACAGATACTTCAAAATGGAAGCCATTTTTCTGTAGGGCAAATAAATGATCAATATGAGTAAGAGTAGTGTAAAAAAAACACTGAAGAAGCCGGCATCGATAGACGGGATCAGTAAATTGCCTACTGCCCCCATACCGGCAATATCAGCACCTATATTCATTACGATAGCCGGAAAACTAAATAAGAGCATTATATAAAGTACTGGCCGGGGGTAATACTTTTTCAATGTGCCGGTTAATCCCTGTTCTGTTACAATGCCAATACGAGCGCACATTTGCTGTATAGACGCCATCAGCGGAAAAGCCAGCAGCGAGGTCCATAAAGTTGAAAGCCCATAAGCAGCACCAGCCTGTGAATAGGTGGCAATACCAGAGGGATCGTCGTCGCTCGCCCCGGTTACCAACCCAGGCCCTATTAAACGACCAACTTTTTTCCACTTGGTTTTCAGCGACATACGCTTTTTTTTGGTGGGGGTGGTTGCAGACATTGGATACCGGGGTGGTTGATAAATGCAATTTACATTTAAATTAAGTGTAATTTGGATTGAAAATAATGTGGATATCTTTCAATAAGAAATGAACGATACATAACATTTATAACTGAAATTTGGAAAAAACTAACACTCATTTGTAAATTAATCTCATGGAAATGGTAGCTGCATACGAACAAAAATTACCCTCCCTGGCACTGGATGCACTCCGTGGCGATGATTTTTTTGGTGCTCGATTGCTCGATTTTGAATCCGAGCTCTTTACATTGGATTGGAAAAACTATATGCCATCTGTAGATATTAGTGCAGATGAAAAGTATTTCTATATTACTATGCCTGTCAGCGGGTTTGATCAGCAGGATTTCTCATTTGAGTGTGAGGATGGTATACTTTTCATAGCTGCTGAAAAGACCATCCATGCCCCGCAGGAAGAAAATCTTTTATTCCGCCGGTCATTTTCTTTACCTGAAAATGCTGCTACCGAAGGTATTCAGTCCACAGTGGCCAGTGGTCGCTTAAACGTTGCGATACCTAAGTTGTAATTGCTATCCCTCCCTATTGCTGTTTGCAGATTTCCTTTCTCTATTGTAAGTTAGCTAAGGAAGGCCGGTTCCTCATTGAATGAAGTCGCTTCTTTTTCATCCAGTATCCAGTCTTTCAAAGCCATTAGCATAGACCGATTCGCGCTAAAACACTCTCTGCTGAAATTAGTCAAAGTCGTTATTTCCATTTCTGACAAGTTGGAATCTGCGGCTTCCTTGTAAAAACGATTGAGTAGCTCACTATAATTATTTTCAATTCCTCTGCTGGCAGTAAGCAGCTCTTGGTAAGATGGCTTTTCAAGTTGTTGCATCCAAGCAATAATCGAAGTGTTCAGGGTTTCAGCTTGTTGCTGGAAGGCTGTAAAAAAATCAAATTTGAGAGATTTGGACGACCTGCTCAGGTTATCAATATTGTCAGTGATATCCTTTATACTTTTAGCTGCATGCATGGCATTTCTGATGGAAGATATGTACAAGGGCAGATAGGTATTTTCTGCAGGAAGGTTTAATTGTGAGAACCTGAAATAAACCGCTTGTATTTCACCATGTAATTCCTTGATCCAGTCATAATGTTCCTCCCTACTCATGGATTCAAATTTGTATCGCTCATTCTTCTCCTCATAACTGGGTATACGAGGATAGTTTTCGGGCGCCATTTGAAGTAATTGATTATTGAGTAACATAGTATTATACATAAAATATCCTGCCTCTTTTTGTAAAAGATCGGCGGCTGTATCAGCGTCAATATTTTCCCGTGGCAATAAATAACCGGTTTTATGATGATTGCCGGCAGGATATAATCTCTTCAAAAGTTTTGCATACGGTTGTAGGATCGGAATAAAGAGAATGACACCTGCCAAATTGATCAGACTTGAAAAACTAACCAGTGCAATCAATGGTTGACTGATACCGCAGATCTTGGTAATGAAATGAATGATCGTTGGCATGAAGATGAGTGCCAGAATGGTAAGCGACAGATTAAAAAAGAAATTACCCGCAGCAACCTGCTTTTTTGCTGAACTGCCACCCAGCGATGCTAGCCATATTTTAATCGTTGTTCCTGTCTCACTTCCCAGCACAATATAAACAGCTTTATCAAGTGGCAAAATTCCACTGTGTATGGCAGTCAGTACAATTGCCATGGTAACGGAACTTGATTGCATTAAAAATGTGATGACAAAGCCAATAAGCAGGAAAAGGTAGTGACTCGACTGTAAGTAACTTTCAATGTTGAATTGCTGAACAGCTGCTTCCATGGATGATCTCATCAGGTGAATCGATAGAAACAACAAACCAAATCCTAAGAGAAAGAAAGATACTTGACTGAATTGTTTTCGCTTTCCGCCGATCAGTAATAGTAAAGCTCCCAGAAAAATTGCGGGGAATGCTGCTTTTTCAATATTCACCTGAAATCCAAAAACCGCTATGATCCAACTATCCAGTGTTGTACCGAGGTTGGCACCTAATATCAGCGCTAGTGATTGTTCCAGTGAGAATACACCTGCCCCAAGGAAAGCCAGCACCAGTAAGCTTACCATTGAGCTGCTTTGCAGAATACCTGTGATCAGCGCACTACCTGCCACGGCACTGATGGGCCGGGCTGCCATTTTTTGCAGAAAAAGTTTGAATCTTCTTCCCGATAGTTCTCTCAGCGATGTTTCCAGAAAATGCATCGCAAACAGAAACAATCCGATACCGGCCAACAATTCGGTAAGTTGAAGCATGCTGTTTTTTTCGGGCTAGTTAATGGATTTGAACAATCAGAAGTTAACTTTAATTCTTTTTCACTGCTCGTATCATTCTGTCATTCCCCTGCAAGTCCTTTCGCAAAGTTACCTGAAAGTCCATTTGCTCCAGTAATGAAGTGGTTGCAGCTCCAAAAGCCTGATTGATTTCAAGGTATAGCATACCACCGGGTAAAAGATAATTTTTTGCGGCTAAGCCAAGTGCCTCATAAAACAACAGTGGATGATCGTCTGGAACGAAAAGGGCTCTCTCTGGCTCGAATCTGCTAACATGGGTTGCCAGCCATTCCTTTTCACTGATAGGAATGTAGGGTGGGTTACTCACAATGATATCACAGCCAGTTCGCCACGCCGGATGATTGATATCTAAAATATCTATTTCCTGCGTCTCTACTTCTGCTGCTAATCTGGAAGCATTTTCCTTCACTATAGAAAGGGCATCGCGGCTGATATCAGCGGCTATAATTTGCCATCCTGATCGGTTGATTTTCAATGCAATGGCGATACATCCACTGCCTGTTCCTGCATCTAATACTTGAAGTTTTTTTGCAGAAGAGTGATCTGATAGTATCCATGCCACCAATTCTTCTGTCTCGGGTCTGGGTATGAGGGTAGATCGATTTACTGAGAATATCCATTCCAGAAAAGGGGCTTCGTTCAACACATACTGAATGGGCTCACCCTGTAGTAACCTATCTTTTATACCCCGCCAGTTGGCCCTTTCCGTTTCATTCAACTCTTGTCTGACGGCTACCAGTCTTTCGCTTTTCTTTTTTCCGGTAATGTGCTCCATTACCCAGGCTGCTATTTGTACGGATTCGCGTTGATCGTACAAGTTCTTTAGTTCATCAGTTAAAATCGTTTCTGCTTCCCGGAATGTCATGCTGCAAAGTAACTACCATTTGTCTATTTTTGTTATATCTATGCATGCTGCTACCCAATATATGCAACGTTGTCTGCAACTGGCTCAACTGGGTAGCGGTCTTACAGCTCCCAATCCAATGGTAGGGGCTGTATTGGTGTATGAAGATAAAATCATTGGGGAAGGTTATCATGCCCGTTACGGCGGTGTTCATGCTGAAGTAGATTGCCTGCAGCGCGTATTGCCGGAAAATAAGCAGCTCATTCCTTCCTCCACCCTATATGTTTCGCTGGAACCCTGCTGCCATCATGGTAAAACACCTCCCTGCACCGATCTGATTCTGCAAGCACAAATTAAAAAAGTAGTGGTAGCTGCTGCCGACCCCTTTCCTGCCGTGAGCAGCGGGGGAATTAGACGGTTGCAGGCTGCCGGAGTGGAAGTAGAACTAGGGTTGCTGGAGAAAGAAAGCCGGTGGCTGAATAGAAGGTTTTTTACTTTTCATGAAAAACACAGGCCATATATCATGTTGAAATGGGCGCAGACCAAGCGTGGTTATATGGGTGGCCTGAAAGGGGAAAGATGGCAGATATCCAATACGATGACGCAGCGTATGGTGCATCAATGGAGATGTGAAGCACAGTCTATTTTAGTTGGGTATCGAACGGCATTACTGGATGATCCAAAGCTTACAACGCGGTTGGTGCCGGGAAACAATCCTTTGCGTTTTGTGATAGATCCGCATGGAGACTTGCCGCAACATTTGCAGGTTTTCCGCGATGGTGAGCCCACCATCGTATTCAATCAAAAAGAGCATCGTCAGTCAGAGGCAGTAACCTGGTGGAAGTATACTGGTGATACTATTTTCGAAAGTATGGTTGCCTACTGCCGAACGCATGCTATTCAAAGTATCCTGGTAGAAGGTGGCTCAGCTACAATTCAATCTTTTCTGGCCGCTGGTCATTGGGATGAAATCCGGCGCATCACCTCTCCGGATAGAGAATATAAAGTGGGGATAGCTGCACCCGATATGCGAGGTCTGAAACCGCAAGTATCCTACTTGAATAAGGATGACCTCTTGGACATATTTTATAACTCCAATTGAGCCGCGACAGTCATTTCTTTCCTGGTGCTAGTGAAAGAATCCTTTTAGTGTGTCTAAATTAACTTGCAACCAATTCTCTGCAGGATAATGGCATCTTGGGTCGATGGCATGAATGGCATAGGCAAAGCGCGAACGTCCACTGGTATTTGGCAAACTGTAATGAGGTAATAAGCCATTTAATACGATGCAGGTGCCTTTTTTTACTTCCAATGGAATCATTCCTTCCATTTCATAGGTTGTTGTATTCAGCAGTTCCATTTCTGTTCCGCCACCAGCTTTCCGTTTAAATCGACTGTGCAGACTGGTTTTATGTCCGCCAGGTTTGGCCCAAAGACAGCCATTCTCCTGCGTTGCATCTTCCAGGGCAAACCAGAAACCAATGCAAGAATTCGGATCTGTGTAAAGAAAAGTCGAGTCTTGGTGCACATCTACTTCTCCGCCGATACGGGCGTGTTTGCAGATTAACATACTTTGAATTAAAACATGGTGATTCAATTCTAATGCCTGCGCCAGTTCCTGCAGTTTGGGGGAGCGTGAAAATTGAGCAAAAGTGGGATCCAGATCGTGAAGTGCATGCCCTATCTTATTGAGGGAATGGAATACATCATTTTTGAGTTGCCCCTCTTGATCAAAAGCATCTTTTTCGAAGAAAAAAGCAATTGTATCACCCGAATTTAAAAAATAGTCATCCGTAGTTTTAGATTGCTCTTTTGTTTGGAAAATACTTCGGTGCCCCTGGATGTCATAAGCCTTTGACAGTGCTTTTGTTCTTTCAATCAGTTCATCACAGGCTGCAGCGCTTGCCATATTTTCCAGTATGAGAAAGCCGTCTTGTTGGAATTGCCTGAGCAGACTGTGCATAGTATGCTTTTATATACAGGTGCAATTTAAGCTTTTCCTGTAAGGCGATAGACAACTATTCCCACCCATTCTTTGATCAGATCTTCCCAGTCAGAAAGATTGGCTATGTCTGGATAGAAAGTATTTTTGAAATCGCCTGCCTGCTGGTAAACCCTGTAATCACAGGGATATGCAATGAATGGGATGCCTGCTTTGGTAAAAACTTTTTTTGCCCGGGGCATATGGATGGCTGATGTAATCAGCAGGAACGGTCCCTTTAAGTGCAGACTGTCGATGAATCGACGGGTAAACGCAGCATTTTCAAAAGTGTTTCTGGATAAGGTTTCTGCTAGCAGGGATGAATCAGGAATTCCTTGCAGCATGAGTTGTTCACGAATGAACAACGACTCCGTTTTTTCTTTTCTCCAGAAGTTTCCCGAGCCACCTGAAATGATCAGCTTTGTAATTTTTCCTGTATGCAGCAGTTGGGCCGCTTGTATAAAACGATCGGCGGATCTGCCGAAATAGCCATGACCAGCTGCATCGAATCCTGCAATGCCTGTAAGTAGAATAGCTGTTTTTGGCAGAATGGTATCAGCTGAATCGATTGGCTTTTCCTGATAATACATCATGGCTTTTCGATAGAGCCATGGGTTCGAAAAAACCACCAGCAGCAATAAGCAAGACACCAATAAAACTTTTCTTTTTTTAGGGAACAGCAAGGCTGCCAATAGGAGCAGCATTAACCAGCAAAATGGCGTGATGAAGAAATACAGCAGTTTGGAGAGAAAGAAGAACATGCTGAATAATTAAACGAATCGGGCACTAACTTTTTTCTGGTCAGCTCCTGCGGAGTAATCATAAAAGCCTTCGCCGGATTTTATCCCCAGCTTCCCTGCTTTAACCATATTGACCAATAAAGGACAAGGAGCATATTTCGGTTGTCCAAATCCGTTGTGTAATACTTCTAAAATACTCAGACAAACATCCAATCCGATAAAGTCTGCCAATTGTAAGGGGCCCATTGGGTGGGCCATACCCAGTTTCATGATATTGTCTATCGATTCTACGCCTGCCACTCCCTCATATAAACTGGAGATGGCTTCATTGATCATGGGCATCAGGATGCGGTTGGCGATGAATCCGGGATAGTCATTCACCACGCAGGGTATTTTTCCAAGGCGACGCGATAATTCCAGAATCTGATCGGTTACCGACTCACTGGTTTGGTAGGCATTGATTACCTCCACCAGCTTCATTACAGGTACCGGATTCATGAAGTGCATGCCGATTACTTTATCAGCACGATTCGTCACTGCTGCCAACGCGGTAATGGAGATGGAAGAGGTATTGGTTGCCAGAATACAATGTTCAGGTGCTACTTTATCCATCTCGCGGAAGATAGATTCCTTTAAAGCTTGTTTCTCTGTGGCAGCTTCAATCACTAAGTCGCAGTCGATAACAGATTCGGTCAATTGAGTAGATAAACGAAGGCGATTCAAGGCTGCATTGGTTTGATCGCTGGAAAGGGTTCCCTTTTTTACCTGCCGCTCCATGTTTTTCTCTATGGTCTGTCTTGCCTTTTCAAGGGCCGCTGCTGAAACATCAATGAGAACAACATCTAACTCATTTTGTATACAAACATGGGCTATTCCATTTCCCATGGTACCCGCACCAATAACTGCTATACGCTGTAATGACATAAAATGTGATGTATTAGATGAATGGGGTAGGAAGTGAGAAAGGGGTGATTTACTTCTTTTTCCTTTTAAAGTCGCCTCGTTTCCAGGATTGAATAAAACTTGCCCAGGCTGCCGGGTTAAAAATATTTTGTGGAGGAATTTGACCACCGGCATAGTAGGCTTTGTTAGCTTGTGCGCGTATTTGAAAATTAAATGCCTCTTTACCATCCGATGGCAGGTTGGCAAGTAACATTCTGCGCTGGGTTTCATCGGTATTTTTCCGCGCTGTTTCATAGAGATCGTCCGGTGCCGTCATGTTTACGAAATCTCTTTCAAACTGTTCACGCGTGGGACGCGGTTTTAAGATGGTCGCCGGCAGATAAGCCGTGTCGCTTACGAGCAATTGAATCACACTGTATTGGTTGTCATTCAAATTCCTCGGAATTTCTATCGTCTTGTCCTTAAAGCCAATACTGGAGAATGTGATTTGATCTCCTTTTACAACGACTATGGAAAAAACCCCATCATAGCTGGTGATGGTTCCTCTACCTTTTCCTAATACGATAACACTACAGGAAGGAATGCCTATCAGACTGTCTGCCGTCATCACCACCCCAAACAGCTGTACGATCGAGTCGTTGGGATTTTTCTGCTGCGCAAACAATGAGTGCCCGCCGGCGAGGATGAGCAAACAAATAAATATTATTTTTTTCATATTTGTTGGCAAAGGTACAATGTCTTCCCGGAAGGAAGGAGAACCGTTAATTTTTTCGGTCAGGTGAATGATTTAACAAAGTACGGCAGGCAGGGTTTAACTTTGCACCCAGATATTTCATTTTAACAAAAACTTTCGTGATGACAGAAGCGGATATTTTGAAGGCATTGGGTCAGGTGCAGGAGCCGGATTTGGGCAAGGATCTGGTCACTCTTAATATGATAAAGGACATCCGGATAGCTGGTGATGATGTTAGTTTTACCCTGGTGCTCACCACCCCTGCTTGTCCGATGAAAGATATGATGCGCACTGCTTGTGAGAATGCCATCCGTTTATTGGTCAATAAGGCTGCCAAAGTGCAGGTGAATTTTACAGCGCAAACGACTACAGGGAGAAAAGGGGAGCAACAGGTATTGTCGGGGGTAAAAAATATCATAGCAGTAGTTAGTGGAAAGGGTGGGGTGGGAAAAAGCACCATCTCTGCTAACCTGGCGCTGGCGCTCTCCGAAGGTGGTGCTAAGGTGGGGTTGATGGATGCTGATATTTATGGTCCCAGTGTGCCCATTATGTTCGGTGTTCGGGGGGAGCGACCGCTGATGCGGGAAGTGAATGGCAAGGGTATGATCGTGCCACTGGAAAAGATGGGTATTCGTTTGATGAGTATCGGACTATTAGTCGATGAAAAAAATGCGGTGGTTTGGAGGGGACCGATGGCCAGCAGTGCTATCCGGCAGTTCGTAACAGAAGTAGATTGGGGGGAATTAGATTACCTGATTATCGATATGCCTCCGGGAACCGGTGATATTCACCTGACGCTGATGCAGACGGTTCCTGTAACTGGAATTGTGATTGTGACAACGCCCCAATTGGTTGCATTGGCAGATGCTAAGAAAGCCATCGCCATGTTCGGACAGGCACAGATCAATGTGCAGGTGATCGGACTTGTGGAGAACATGGCTTATTTTACCCCTGCAGAATTACCGAATAACAAGTATTATCTTTTTGGTAAGGAGGGGGGTAAGAACCTGGCTTCAGAATATGAGTTGCCATTTTTAGGCCAGGTACCTTTGGTTCAGGGTATCATGGAGGGTGGCGATGCGGGTATACCAGCAATGGCAGGACAAGATCAGTTGAGCAAGCAGGCATTTAGAGAAATCACTGCACAGGCGGTGCGTAATATTGCCAGAAGGAATGCCAGTATGCCTGCTACCAAGCCGGTAATCATAAATAGTTAGCAGCTTCATAAGATTATTCTATATGCTGTTTGAGAGCAAAAAGTTTGTGATTGGATGTTTCATCATCATCCTCTTCTTTTCCGGATGTTTTCATGCGAATCACTTTCCTCAAAAAGATATGCCTTCATTCGATCAACAAGGTCACCGGGGCTGCAGGGGCCTGCGCCCCGAGAATACCATTCCCGCCATGATCTATGCGCTGGAACTCGGCGTTACCACCCTGGAAACAGATGTGGTCATCTCGAAAGATAAACAGGTAGTGCTGAGTCACGAACCTTTTTTCAATCATGAAATTTCCACTACACCCGACGGAAAAAGAGTAACAATAGCCGAGGAGAAAAGCCTGAACCTGTATCAAATGACGTATGAAGAGATACAGAAGTTTGACGTTGGTCTGGCCCCTCATCCGCGTTTCCCCCGTCAACAGAAAATGCCGGCAATTAAACCACGACTGGAAGATATGATTGATAGTGTAGTCAGTTATTGTCGGCAGCGAAACCGCCCCTTACCTTTTTTTAATATCGAGACAAAAAGCGAAGCTGCCGGTGATACGATTTATCACCCTGAACCGGCTGAGTTTGTAGATTTATTGGTATCTATTATTCAGAAGAAAAAAATCGCTCCCTATGTCATTATCCAGTCATTTGATCCCCGCACCCTACAATACCTGCATAAAAAATATCCGAATTTTAAGACAGCACTTCTAATTGAGGATTATGACAAGCTGTCTTTGGATAGTCAATTGAAAAACCTGGGTTTCATTCCTTCTATTTATAGTCCGGCGCACCAATTGGTAACACCTGCTCTTGTGCAGCAGTGCAAAGAAAGAAAGATGGTACTAATACCCTGGACGGTCAATGACTTGCCAACGCTTCAGCGATTAAAAGATATGGGTGTCAATGGTATCATCAGCGATTATCCCCAGTTGTTTGCTGAGTTAAAATGATGCGGTCTGCTATATTGTTTTCCCCCCAAATTAGTTCACCTTTGTAGCTGGGAATATAACATAACCCTTTCTGTATGTCTATCATAATAACCATCGACGGTTACTCTTCTTGTGGTAAAAGTACCTTGGCACGTCAGCTGGCCAGATCATTGAACTATCTCTACATTGACAGTGGTGCTATGTATCGCGCCATTACGCTTTATTTTTTACGTAACCACATCGATTGGACACAGACTGCTCAGGTGAAAAAGGCATTGGCTGAAATCAATCTCCATTTTGAATATAATTCCCAAACCGGACAAAGTGATATGCTCCTGAATGATGAAAATGTGGAGGCGCTGATCAGGGATATGCTGGTAAGTGAACACGTGAGTGAAGTGGCTGCTATTAAGGAGGTACGTGAATTCTCGGTTGCCCAGCAACAAAAGATGGGGGAACACAAGGGAATTGTAATGGATGGTCGGGACATTGGTACTACTGTATTTCCCCAAGCAGAATTAAAAATCTTTGTAACAGCTGATCCGGCAGTACGGGTGGAACGTCGCTTTAAGGAATTGATTGATAGAAATCCGAATCTCACAATTGAGGAAGTAAAAACCAATCTCGAACTGCGGGATTATACGGATAGCCACCGTGAGTTCAGTCCCCTTCGAAAAGCTACTGATGCCATTGAACTCGATAATACCTCTATAACCCGCGATGAACAGCTGGCCATTGCTTTGGACTGGGCCAAGGGGCACATCTGATTTTATTCTCCTAATAAGTGGTAGTCATGTTCTCATCAACACAGATGATGTAGTCTGCTCTCCCCAGGTGTTCTTTGTCCAGTTTACTGATGTCTTTTTGCGATACAGTTGAGATGGTGGCCACACGAAGTTCCGGCCGTTTCTGTTGCAGGTACCAGACTATACCTTCATGAAAGTCTGAATGGTAGGCACCATTATAGTGAATGAAGAGGCTCCCCGGGCGAGAATATTGTAAGATAAAATGTGCCATGGTTGCATCTTTGATAGCCTGCGCTTTCGGTAAGTTGGATCCTCCGTGACCACCCATCATTGCCAGCATATTCTTATAGCCGGGCAGCGTCGAATCGTAGGCAATGGGTAAAGGGGCCATCCATGATTTTTGGTTATAACCGAGCGTATCAAGCGCTTCGAGTCCGCCCCTGGCAACTAATGAGGCAAAACGTCGTGGAATATTTGTTGCAGCAAAAGCAATTCCATTGGCTTTGGCGAAACGAACCAATGGAGCATAGTCGGTGGGATAATTTTTCCAGAGCCGGGCGCTTGAGTCAAGTTGACGCTCACTGATTCTTCCCCCAATGAAGTCAGTTAATGCCTGCTGATTATCTTGTTCGAACATCTCTGCACCTAAAACCAATTGACGTTTGCCGGAAAGACCGGTAGTTACTTCCAACTGCAGCCAGTGGGAAATGGGATTGTTGTGATATTCGCCGAATAGCAGGATATCGGTTTCTTCCAATCGCTCCATCATCTTGCCAAAGTTTACCTTTTTCCCTTTCGCATTGAATAACACATAGGCAAGCTTATCCTGCGCTTGAATGTTTTGTGCAAGCAATACGAGCATCAATCCGAGTATAAGAAGCTGTAATCTGTTTTTTATACTGCTTTTTTTTCCGGTCGCTTTCATGGGGCATTTTTATGCCGGAAAAATAGTCTTTTTAATCAGAAGTTCTGCAACCTCTTTTATCTGCTGGCGGTGTGATAGATAGGGGTATTTTTTTGACGATGGGCCATTAATTTCTCATACGATTGACTGCCTATCACCAGATCGGGCAGTTCACAGCTATCTGCTTTTTTCATTCCACTGATGATGATAAATCCGGGGTTTTCGGCAAAAAAGGTATTAGCTCCTTTTGAGAAATACAACTCGATGGTTTTTTGATCTGGGCGCTCAATCCGATAATAATTGGAAGGCAATATGGATCGAACTTCAGCAGCACTATTTTCATCCAGATAGGCTTTTCGAATACAGATGTGATTACAATATATACCTGCTTCAGCTGTGAGTTTGATCATGTACAATCCCTTCGCTGGGTTTACCTGCTCCGGCAATGTATTCCATACTGTCTTATTGGTTTTCTTTTCGGCACTAAAATCACGAATGTATTTTTTGTTGTAGTTGGAAGCCATTTGAATTAATACGGAATAGTCTGATTGATTACTTGCGAATGGTCGTTGATTATATGGTGCAGTTGCGCTTACGGCCAGTGAATAGACAATGAGGAGGGAAAAGCATTTCATGATTATCAATTGAATGGTAACTTCCCCGACTTTCCAGATAGGTAATTGGGCAGGAAAGAAAGGTGTAAAAATAGCCCCGACGATGGCTGAGAAAAACCGTAGAATACCTGAACTATTGGGAGGGTTTTCCCTGAAGGGTATACTTGCAAGGGGATTACTGAACGGGTAAGTTTACATTCTTTCTGCCCAGTAGAATATTATTAGAATAGCCCCATTTTTTCATTTTTTGCAGTTCGATGCCTTTTTTTTCCAGATAGTGAATGAGCAGTTCGAACGACTCCTCAGACAGTGTTTCGGGTATTGTATTGAAAATTAATTGTCCGCCAGGTAGAAGAGCTTCGGATACTTTTTCTATGAAACTGACTTGGGTAGCAGCAGTCGGAAGGGTATCAATAATAAAAAGATCGATGATAATCAGATCAAACTGGTTCGGCTGATTTTTTATCCATTCTGTCGCATCTGCTATCACAAATCTCGTATCCTCTTTTTCTACAATTTCGAATTCGTTCCGGGCAATGGTAAACATCACGCCATCAATATCAACGCCGGTAATGTGTGCCTTACTTTTATGTTGTGATCGTAATGTTTCCAAAACAGAACCGCCCCCAAATCCAAGAATGAGAATTTTTTGCGTATTGGGGTGGAAGGGGAGTAATTCCAATGCTCTTTTCAATACTTTCTGCAGACCGCCAAACGAGTAATTGGTTCTGCCGGTATCGAGTATCTTTTTACCCATAAAAAACCTGATGAACAACTGACCACTGTAGTTGGATTCGTAACGCCGAATCGTAATCGGCCAGATATAGCTAATGGCTTGTATGAGCCAGGTTGGCATCGTCATCGTTATTAGCATTGAATGAATAGTGACTTCTCTTTTCCAGAAAGTTCAGAAAAGTCTTTCTTTTTACCCATAGTCACCGATTAAGTTACTGATTATTAAAAAACCGCAACAAAACCGACGAATGAGTTATTTCAATTCAAAATAATATATTTTTTGGTGAAGAGTGGTCGTCTGACAGAAAAATGACTTGTTAATCACACCAGTTACGGGTCAGTTCTTCCAGTTCAGGGGTAACTCCATAAAACCCTGCCAATCGATGAATTACCGCATCTACGACCGCATCCGGACAACTGGCCCCACTGGTAATTAATAGGGTGACAGGTTGCTTAGCTGGGAGATAGTTCTCACAAACCAGCAATTCCTTGCTATCCCAGCGTCGGTGTTCAATCATTTTTTCAGTCAGCAGCCGATCTGGGGCATCTATGAACCAGGTGGGTAAGTGTTGTTCGCAAAGTTCTACGAGGTGGGAAGTATTGCTGCTATTATACCCTCCTATAACAATAGCGAGATCCGCAGGTGTTTGAAGCATTTCCCGCACAGCAGTTTGGTTATCGTTGGTGGCATAACAAAGGGTATCTCTGGTATCTGCAAAGTGGAGGGCTATCTTATCGGGGGTGAGTTGATAATGACCGATCATTAATTGCTTCAGATAATCTGCAATAGCCAGGGTATCGCTTGATAATTGGGTGGTTTGGTTGATGACTCCAATTTTTTCCAGATCTTTTGTCGGATCGAACCCCTTTGAGTATTGACCTGAAAAGATTTCATGAAAGGACTCACTACTTCTTTCGCCGGTAATGAATTCCCCCAACAACTTTGTCTCTTTCAGGTCGTTAACAATAATGGTGGGTGTGCTTGCGGCTGCGCGGGAGAAAGTAGCCCTTGTCTCTTCATGTCCTGGTTTACCGTGAACTACTATGGTATATCCTTTGGCGGCAATCTGTTCCCCTCTGTTCCAAACTTTTTCAACGAAAGGACAGGTAGTATTGTAAGCTGCCGTCTCAATGCCACGCTCGCGCAACTGAGCTTCAATGGAAAGGGTCGTACCAAATGCTGGTATGATAACGATGTCCTGGGGAGTCAGTTCATCGAATGAGATCAGTTGTTTACCCTTGGTATCTTGTAAAAACTGAACACCCAGCGCTAATAAGTCAGCATTTACCTGAGGGTTGTGAATCATCTCACTCAACAGAAAAACCCTTTTCCCCGGATGATTACGAATGGTTTCGAACGCAATTTCAATGGCATTTTCAACACCATAGCAAAATCCGAAATGCCTGGCCAGCCAGATTGTAAGGGGCCCCAGGTGCAACGGGGTAGGGGAAAAGTCTTTTTTCAGCTTGTCCGCATCTTTCCTCCGTTGCTTGATTGCAGCGATCAGCGGACTTCTATAAGTGGGGGGAACATTAAATTTTTTCATCGGGCTATGGCTGCAAAGTTACGAAAGCCCGGGGAATCGTCATTCGGGAGATAAGCGCTTTGAAAACAGCTCATTATCTCAAAATATTGTACTTTCATACTTAGATTAACCCATTCGCATGCGTTTTGTTTATTTCTTTATCTCATTGACATGTACTGTTTCATTGATCTGGGCATTGAACCGTCAATGGCAGATTGGTGCCATGAAAAGCCCCAGGTTGGGCTACTTTCTATCACCCCAACAGGGATTTTGGCAAAATGCCGAGTCTGCCGCTGCAGATTATAACCTGAATGTAAAATCACCTCAGTTGAAGGGAAAAGTGGATGTTTTCATAGATCAAAAGCTTATTCCTCACGTATATGCCGAGAATGATTTTGATACTTACTTTGTTCAGGGATTCATACATGCCCGCTTCCGACTCTGGCAAATGGAGTTTCAAACCCACGTTGCTGCCGGCAGGTTAAGTGAAATTATAGGTAAGGAAGGATTAAATACCGATCGGTTTTTCCGTCGTTTGGGGATGGTATATGGCGCTGAGCAGGCCATGCAAGCCACTGATATGGACTCTTCCTCAAAAATGGCCATCGATGCCTATGCAGCTGGTGTCAATGCGTATATAAATAGCCTCAAGCCGGAAGAAATTCCCTTTGAATATAAGTTACTAGACTATCAGCCCGAAAAATGGACTTCCCTCAAGTCGTACCTGTTTTTGATGTTTATGGCATTTGATCTGAGTGGCCGCGATGTGGGTACAGATTTACAAATGACGAATGCTAAAAATTATTTCGGCTGGGATAATTTCCGTCAGTTGTATCCACTGGTTCAAGATTCACTCGACCCTATCATTCCCAGCGGAACAACCTTCGCAAAACCTGCCATACGCCCGCAGGCCCCATCGGATCTCGCGGTAAGATATTTTTCTTCCAGTGACTCTACTGTAACTACGGCCAGCACGACTGAAAAATTCAGGCCCAAGCTGCCAGATGCCAACAATGGCAGTAATAACTGGGCAGTAAGTGGAAGTAAAACGCAAAGTAAGTCCCCCATTTTATGTAATGACCCACATCTTGGACTCAACTTACCCAGTCTATGGTTTGAGATGCAGCTTTCTACTCCCACCCATAATACATATGGGGCAAGTTTTCCCGGGGCGCCTGCCATTGTTATTGGATTCAATGACAGCATTGCATGGGGTGTGACCAATGCCGGAAGAGATGTAATGGATATCTACAATGTTCGGTTTAAAGACGAATTGAAGAAAGAATACCTGATGAATGGTAACTGGATTATGGCTGACCAGCGTCAGGAAGTAATTCAGGTGAAGGATGCCGCCAACCTAAGTGAAATTGTTCCGATAACTAAGTTCGGTCCGGTATTATATGATAAGGAGTTCAATAGTCCGGATGCCCGTGGCCTCACGCTAACGGTGAAATGGACTGCCACCACGGGAAATGCTGGCATCAAGGCTTTCTTGCTTTTAAATCGGGCTAAGAATTATAATGATTACGTTGATGCAGTCAGTCATTGGACTTGCCCCGGACAAAATTTTGTATTTGCATCCAAAGCGGGTGATATTGCTATCCGCCAGCAAGGTAACTTCATTGCTAAGTGGAAGCACCAGGGCGACTTCATTATGCCTGGAACCGATTCATTTTATCAATGGCAGGGCTTTATCCCTATGCAGGAGAATCCTGCCATCCTGAATCCAATCAGGGGATTTGTGAGTAGCGCCAATCAAAAATCCGTTGATTCCACCTATCCATATTATTTAGGTTCTGCCGGACACTTTCCACTATACCGTGGAATCATAATCAACCAGCGGCTCTCGGCAATGAATAACATTACGCCGCAAGACATGATGAAACTGCAGACCAGTAATTATAATGTTTTTGCGGAGATGGCGCGACCGGTGCTGGTTCAGTACATTGATAAAAATACGTTGACACCCAACGAAAAAAAGTTCATCGCTGAGATGGAAAACTGGAACCTGCAAAACAATCCGCAGGAAAAGGGTGCAACCATCTTCCAATGTATCTGGGACAGCCTGGAGTCAGTAATCTGGAGTGATGAGATGGCGGCTTCTAAGCTTACCCTACCCTGGCCAGACTCCTATTCGTTATTGGAGAGAATGTTAAAAGGTAAGGGAGACTTTATGGCCGATGATATCCAGACCAAAGGCAAAGTGGAAACCATTCAGGATGCTGTTTTGGCGGCATGTCGCAAGGCAGTAAAATACTTGGAAACGCTGGAGACCGGGAATAAAATCACCTGGTCGGCTTTCAAAGACACCTATGTTCAACATCTTTTAAAAATTCCCTCCCTGAGTCGCCTACACTTGGCCATCGGGGGTGGTGAGAATATTATCAATGCCACAAAGAGTAACCATGGACCCGGCTGGCGGATGGTTGTGCACCTGACACCCGAAACAGAGGCCTATTCTGTATATGCTGGCGGACAAAGCGGCAATCCCGGCAGCATCTATTATGATACTTTTGTAAATAATTGGGTAGAGGGAACTTATAATAAAGCCATCTTTTTAAAGCGGGATGCTGCTGCTGCGAGTGATCAGATGAAATGGAAAATGACTTTTTCGAACTAATGTTTATCAATAATGAAATTACTGACCTCAATTATTCTTACGGCATATCTGGGTTATGTGGTGGGGGTGTATACTAATTTTCCCTGGTGGTTCTTTGTGTTTTCTTCCGCTTTGATTGCATTGGCCATTCGTCAGAGTGCGTTCACCACTTTTTTTGCCGGCTTTGCGGGTATGTTCCTGCTCTGGTTGATACTTGCATTTTTCAAGGATGCAGCCAATGAACATCTACTATCTCAAAAAGTAGCCCCAATGTTGTCAATGGGTCATTCCTCTGCGTTATTAATACTTGTTACTGGCTTAGTGGGTGGATTGGTCAGTGGAATGGGTGCACTTACCGGATACCATGTACGCCGGATTGCCAGGGCTATCGTTAGCATTAATTTGGAGTAACATCATTGCTGTAAATATTTGGCGCACTTTTTGTAACAAAATGCGATAATACCCGTAATACATTATATGAGGTTTAAAAATATCGCTTCCTTTTTTTTATTGGGTGCATTATCGATTTGTACGTCTTCTTTAGCCGCCGAAATCAGAGGTTATGTAAAGGACCCTACCGGACAAATTCTCCCGTTTTCTTCTATCATCGTGAAAGGAACTACGCGGGGAGTTTCTGCCAATGCGAAGGGGCTTTATCAATTACAACTCAATCGGGGAGAATACATCCTAGTTTGCCAGTATGTCGGTTTTACGACAGTCGAAAAGAAAATAAAGGTAGAAGGAAGTGACCTCAACATCGATTTTGTTTTAAGTCCAAGACAATACCAGTTGGCACAAGTCGAAGTAAGTTCATCGGCCGAAGATCCGGCTTATGCGATTATCAGAAAAGCAATAGAGGCCCGCAAGGCACACTTGAAGGAATTAACAGCGTACCAATGTGATGTATATGTAAAGGGTCAATTGCAGCTTAGAAAATATCCAAAACGATTGTTTGGTCAGAAAGTGACTTTTGTAGAGGGAGACGCAGAATATGGAGATAGTGCTAAAAACAGAATGATTTATCTATCCGAATCACTTACCCGTTTATCGGTAGACAGCAATGGAAAAAGTAAGGTAGAGGTGGTTTCAACACGGGTTAGTGGCAGTAGCAGTGGGTTTGGTTTTAATACACCACAAGACATCAACTTTTATAGAAATGTTATTCAAATAGGAGAGGGGTTAAATCCAAGGGGTTTCATCTCGCCTATTTCATCCGGAGCGCTGAATTATTACCGCTATAAATTCGAAGGAACTTTTTTTGAAAATGGCATTGAAGTCAATCGAATCAAAGTGACCCCCAAGCGAACTTATGAGCCACTTTTTACAGGTTACATTAACATCACTGAGGGTGACTGGTATATTCACAGTGTTGACTTGATGTTACTGAAAAAACAACAGTTAGAATTATTAGATACCCTGCGCATTGTTCAACAACAGGTGCCCACAGGGAGTACCTGGGTGATCAAGAACCAGGTTATCTATCCGTCAGGCAAAGTACTGGGCTTCGATTTTTTTGGAAATTTTTTGGAGGTCTATGACCAGTTTAATCTCAAGCCACGGTTTGCTAAAAAATTCTTCGATAATACGATCATTAAATTTTACGATAGTTCGAACAAAAAAACTGCTTCCTATTGGGATAGTATCCGTCCGGTACCATTGTTATCGGAAGAAGTGAGAGATTATACAAAGAAAGATAGTCTGGAACAGGTAAGAAAACAACCGGCTTATCTCGATTCACTCGATAAAATCAGGAATAAGATCACTTTCGGGAACATATTTTTAACCGGAAAAACATTTTCAAAGCTTAAGACCAAAGAACTCCTCAGTATAGATCCAATCATTAATTCAGTCGATTATAACACGGTCGAAGGACTAGTTCTTAAAACATCACCTTCCTATAATAAAAGGTGGGAAGACAGACAACTATTGGCGATAACACCAACTTTGCGTTACGGGTTTGACAACAAGCATCTCAATGCATCCCTGGGTGCTTCCTATTTCTGGGGTGGTCAGGAGAGAAAATCAGTAGGCGTCAGCTTTGGAAGTGCTGTTTACCAGTTCAATCCATCCAATCCAATTGATGAGCGCAGCAACACATTTGCTACCCTTCTCTATGGTGCTAACCATATGAAAATATTTGAAGCGAAATTTTTCAATTTAAGCACTTCCATTCGTTTGCGAGAAGGAATTAATCTGTTGGCATCTTTCCGTTTTCAAGACCGCTTTCCACTTAGAAACTTGTTGAATCCTGCCAACTGGAGTAATCCATTTAAAAGAATTTATACGCCCAATGATCCCGGTGAAACTGCAGGCGTTTCTATGCCCCGTCACCAGGCATCTCAAATGCGCGTAGCATTGACCTGGAGACCCGGTGGTAAATACATCGAACTTCCCAATGCCCGTATTTTGGCAGAGACAGCCTTTCCGACTATTTCCGCTTCATTTACGACCGGAATTTCCGGGTGGTTCGGAAGTGATGTACAGTTTAACCGCTGGTCATTAGGCATCAATGAGGAAATTAACCTGAAAACGGGGGGCAGTTTGGAATACAATCTGGTTGCTGCAGGTTTTATAGGTCAAACCAAGGCTTATCTTCCAGATTTCCTGCACATCAATGGTAACCAAACCATTGTTGCTAATCCGTTCATGAGTTCATTTCAACTGGCACCCTATTATCAGTTCAGTAATCAATCTGATTTTATGTTGGAAGGGCATATTGAGTATAAATTGAATGGATTGCTCTCCAATAAAATACCGGGATTTAAAAAATTGAATTGGTTTTTTGTCACAGGGTGTAATCTATTGCACGTACGCGGTGTCACTGATTATGCGGAAGCTTATTTCGGGATCAACAATATCTTAAAAGTAATTCAGGTAACCTATGTTAGGGGCTTCCAGAATAACAAAGAACCGCTTTCCGGCATTCGCATGGTACTACCATTGTTCGACCGCTAGTTACCTTTGTTACGGAGGAAATTAGTTATCTTTGTATTCATTTTGGCTGCCCTGCCAGCAGCTCTTTTTGTAAAGAACATTTGTTCCAGTTAGGAATAATTGTCTAAAATGAAATGTATGGCCTTACTACACAATCGGGTATCTAATACCGAGCTCAAGCAACGCTTGTTGCAGGAATCTTTTCATCGCATTACTTTCAGTTTTTATCGGTATGCCCCCATCTCACATCCGCAGCAATTCAGAGATGAATTGTATAAGCAGTTAAGTGCCCTGCAGGTATTTGGGCGAATCTATATAGCCCATGAAGGGGTGAATGCCCAGGTAAGCGTACCTGAACATGCTTTTGAAGCATTTCGAAATTTCATTTACTCCCTTCCGGGATGGGATGGACTGCGCTTAAATCGTGCAGTAGATGATGATGGCAAAAGCTTCTGGGTACTGAAGATTAAAGTCAGAGATAAAATTGTAGCGGATGGAATCAATGACCCGGAATTTTCTATGGAAAAAAAAGGGAAATATGTTGATGCTGCCAATATGAATCGTTTACTGGAAGATCCGAAAACCATCGTAGTGGATATGCGCAACCATTACGAATTTGAGGTTGGCCATTTTGAGAGGGCCATTGAAATTCCCTCCGATACCTTTCGTGAGCAACTACCTATGGCCTGTGATATCTTGAAGGGGAACGAACAGCAAAATATCATCATGTATTGCACCGGTGGCATCCGTTGCGAAAAAGCAAGTGCCTTCCTTTTGCATAAGGGATTTACCAATGTATTTCACCTCGAAGGCGGCATCATAAAATATGCACAGGATGCTCGCGACCAGGGACTTGAAATGAAATTTCACGGAAAAAACTTTGTATTTGATAATCGACTCGGTGAACGAATCACAGATGAAATCATAGCAAGGTGTCATCAATGTGGGGCTCCCTGTGATCAACATGTGAATTGCGAAAATGCAGGATGCCACCTCTTATTTATTCAGTGTGACAGCTGTGCCAAGGAAATGATAAAATGTTGCAGCGAGGCATGTAAGTCGACCCTTCACATGCCAGTAGAAAGACAAAAAGAGTTGCGCTCCGGGGTAGACAGAGGGCGGAATGTGTTTAATAAAAGCAGAGAACGACTTAGGCCCCGGCAGCGGGATAACTAAATCTGTGTACTCTAAAGGTGCGAATCTCTCCGAATTTTAAAGAAGAACTGCAGCCACCTTATTGCTGAACCTGATTTTATATCATCGGTTTGGCATCCAAACATGAATGGAAGCACTATAAAATGAGGTGTGAGATGAATACTGTCATGCTCTCTGTGAAGAAATTGGTTTCTATCTTGGGGATGACAGTAATGTAAAGTTGCCGGGAATCTACATGCAATGAGGAGCCTACCTTTCGGGTCAATAATTCAATATTCGTTGGTAGGGTGGGGTTATGGGTAGTTCTACCAGGAGCAGCTGAAAGCGCAGTGTGAATGATTCTTCTGCATATAGATATGTACGCAGTTTAAATCACTTACAGGGGGCTGGAGGTGCAAAGCAAACGATTCAAAGCCAAGTCTTAATGGCCGGGAAATAAATCAATGGATACCCAATCTGTTCAGCTCAGATGTGATATATGCCTGTAATTCTTGATCTGATAAGTCCATAGGTTGAAATGCGGTGCCCGTTACTTTTTCATAGAGTGATATGTATCGCTGACTAATGGTGTTGATCCATTCATCGCTCATGGCAGGAACTTGTTGACCTTCCTTCCCCATAAAGTTATTGGCCATCAGCCATTCCCTTACAAATTCCTTACTCAGTTGTTGTTGTTTTTCGCCCTGTTGTTGCCTTTCTTCAAAACCTTCCTGATAAAAATAGCGGGATGAGTCCGGGGTATGTACTTCGTCCATAAGGTAAATCTCATCGCCTATTTTTCCAAACTCATACTTCGTATCTGCGAGAATCAGGCCTCTTTTGGCGGCCAACTCCTTACCTCGCGCAAAAAGAGCATGGGTATATTTTTGCAATACTTCCCACTCTGCTTCGGTTGCCAGTCCCTGCCCGATGATGTCGGAGGGGCTGATATCTTCGTCGTGGCCCTGGGCAGCTTTGGTGGAGGGGGTAATGATGGGAGTGGGGAAAAAATCATTTTCTTTCAGTCCCTCCGGAAGCACTGCACCGCATAATTCCCGACTACCCGACTGATAAGTCCGCCAGGCATGGCCCACCAGATTGCCCCTGACAACCATCTCAATTTTAAAAGGGATACATTTTTTTCCCACCGCCGCCCTTGGTGCAGGTGTGGAAATCAACCAGTTAGGACAAATATCGCGGGTAGCTTCCAGCATGAACGCCGCAATTTGGTTCAAAACCTGCCCTTTATAGGGTATGGGACGGGGTAAAATCACGTCAAAAGCGGAAATACGGTCACTGGCTACCATTACGAGCCATTCCTGCCCGATATAGTAGACATCCCGAACTTTTCCGCTGTAAAAACCGGTTTGTTGAGGAAATAATGGGAATTTCATTGTACAAATCTAATCGGCTATGTTCGTATTTGTTTCCTCCTTATCTTTGTTTTTTCTTAACAATTCGTGTAGGGTTGTGGACAAATTAAATTTTAGCCACGATTTTACATGCGTTACTTTTAGAATTAATTCTTAAACCTAGCCCTTTATGAAACCAGTTTTCAAGTTCTTATTCTTGCTTGTTCTGGGTAGTTTCTTTGCCGGATCTGCCTGGGCACAGGGTTCCACCGTTCTTTCCGGAACCGTTAAAAACACAAAATCCCGGGAAGGACTTTCAGCTATTTCCGTTACCGTTAAGGGAGGAACTGCTGGTACTTTTACGGATGATAAAGGTAATTTCAAGTTCTCTACAACGCAGAAATTGCCTTTCACCCTTGTTTTCTCCTCTATCGGATTTTCTTCCAAAGAGGTGGTGGTTAATTCTGTCAGTCAAAACCTGGACGTTGACCTTTCTCCATCTTACACCCTAGGTGATGAGGTGGTAGTAGCGGCGTCACGCGTTCCGGAAAGAATTCTGGAATCTCCCGTTTCTATCGAACGCATTGGTACGACTGCTATCAGAAACACGCCTGCTTCTAACTATTATGACATGTTGACCAACCTGAAAGGTGTGGACGTGGTTGTTGCGAGTCTTACTTTCCGCAGCGTTGGTACCCGTGGTTTCAACAGCAGCGGTAACAACCGCCTTAACCAATTGATCGATGGAATGGATAACCAGGCACCAGGTCTGAACTTTTCCGTAGGTAGTATCATCGGTCTCACTGAATTAGATGTAGAAAACATGGAATTATTGCAGGGTGCATCTTCTGCCCTCTATGGTTCTGGTGGTATGAATGGTACAGTTTTGATCAATAGTAAAAATCCTTTTAAATATCAGGGTCTTAGCTTTCAAATTAAGCAAGGTGTAAACCACGTAGATGGTTTACAGCGCCCCCGCTCTCCCTTCTTCGACTGGAGTTTCCGTTGGGCTAAGAAAATCTCTGAAAAATTCGCCTTTAAAATCGGTGGTCAGTTTATCCAGGCTCAAGACTGGCAAGCTAATCAAGCTAATAACTACAACAGAAATTCTACAGCTGCCAACCCTTATGGTATTGGAGTAACTGGCAACAGACAGAGCGATCCTAACTATGATGGTGTTAACGTTTACGGTGATGAAACCACTTCTTCACTTGCTGCCGTTCGTGACGGTGTTTTCGGTCAGCTGGCCGGAGCTTTTGGTCCACTCTGGAATACCATTTTGGGTAACTCTACTGCTTTCCTAAATGCGTCTCCAGCTGCTACCATCAATGACTACAATTTCTGGCTCAATGCAAATGGATTGGGTGCTCTGGTGAATACTGGAACTACCCCCATTGTTTATGGACATGTGCGTAATTATTTTTCAGGTGTTAATGTGAGCAGAACCGGTTTCAACGAAAACCAAATCATTGATCCAACAACTTTGAATGTTAAGTTTACGGGCGGTTTGTACTACAAATTGAATGCCAACACAGAAGCTTCATTACAAGCATACTGGGGCACTGGTAACTCAGTTTACACCGGAAGTGACCGTTATTCACTGGTTAACCTCGTAATGGGTCAGTACAAAGCTGAAATCAAGAGTAAAAACTGGTTCCTCCGTTATTACTTTACACGTGAAAACTCTGGTAATGCTTACAACGCAACCATCACAACCCGTTTGTTTAATGAAGCCCTGAAGCCAAGCCAGACCTGGTTCCTTCAGTATGCCGCTGCATATGCCGGTACCCGATCTTTTGGTATATCTAACATCGATGCCCACAATAGAGCTCGTGGTTTTGCTGACATAGGTCGCCCAACTGGCTTCATCGGTAATAACCCCCTGTTCCAGCGCGTAGCTAACACACCGATCTCTCAGGGCGGTGGTTTATTCCTGGATCGTTCTAAACTGCGTGTATTTGAAGGTCAATACAACCTTTCTAATGACTTAGGTCTGACCAAAACAGGAACAGACTTCCTGGTAGGTTTCAATACAAGACAATTTGTGTTGAATTCTCAGGGTACTTTGTTTGCTGATACTGCCGGTAATATCAACATCAATGAAGTAGGTGCATATGCTCAGTTGTCACAGAAATTTTTCGGTGACTTCCTGAAAGTTACTGCATCTGGTCGTTATGATAAGAATACCAACTTTGACGGTCGTTTCACTCCCCGTGTTTCTGCAGTTATGAAACTTGCGAAAGACCATAATCTTCGTTTCTCTTATCAGCAAGCTTACCGTTTCCCCACTACTCAAAACCAGTGGATTAATCTGACAATTGGTGGCGGAACCCGTTTGATGGGTGGTCTCCCTGCTCTGCGTAACTTCTACAATTTCAGTGGTAACCCAGCTTACACTGTAGCAAGCGTTCAGGCATTTGGTGGAAGTGTACTGGCTGGTACTCCAAATCCAGGACTCCTCCAGCAACAAGCTTTCCCAGATTTCAAACCAGAAGTGATGACTTCCAATGAAATTGGTTATAAGGGTCTGATTGCGAATCGTCTGTTGATTGATTTCTATTACTACTGGGCTACTTATAAAGATTTCATCAGCAGTGTCAATGTAATCCAAAGAAGAAATCCCGGAGGTCCTGTTACAGATGTACTGAACCCCAATGCACGTATTGCTTATAGTATCTCTACCAATACACCTGGTGATGTAGAAACATCCGGATGGGGTATTTCAGCCGACTACCTGCTGAGACGTAACCTGACTTTATCTGCCAACTTATACTCTGATAAGATCGGTACACTGCCAGTTGGTTTTGTATCCTTCTTTAACACGCCCCAATACCGTACCAATATCTCTTTGAACAACACTGGATTTGGTAGCAAAAACCGTTGGGGATACAGCGTAGTATATCGCTGGGTAGATGAATTCTTCTACGAAGGAACATTTGGTGTAGGTCAAATGCCATCTTATGCTACTTGGGATGCTTCTGTGAGCTACAAATTGCTCAACACGAAGTCTCTGATTAAACTGGGTGGTACGAATATCTTCAATAAATATTACAGAACCGGCTTCGGAAACCCCCAAATTGGTGGTCTCTACTACATGAGCTTCGGCTGGAATGTGTTCTAATCGGTTTTGATTCCTTGTACTTTTTAACCCCCTCCCCAAAAAGGAGGGGGTTTTTATTGATGGCAAGGACAGATTTGGGAATGTAGTCGATAATCGTATATTTTTGCACCTCAAACAAATACATCCATCCATGCGATCTATTGCATTTCGGGAGGCTCTTCGTGAGGCCATGAATGAGGAAATGAGAAGAGATGAACGCGTCTTCCTTATGGGCGAAGAAGTAGCAGAGTACAATGGTGCATATAAAGTAAGCCAGGGTATGCTCGCTGAATTCGGGGAAAAAAGGGTAATTGATACCCCCATCTCTGAACTTGGCTTTGCTGCGGTTGCAGTAGGGGCAGCTCAGAATGGTCTCCGCCCGATTGTTGAATTCATGACCTGGAACTTCGCTGTATTGGCCATGGACCAAATTTTAAATACTGCTTCAAAAATGCTGGCCATGAGTGGCGGCCAAATCGGTTGTCCCATTGTTTTTCGCGGACCCAATGGAAGTGCAGGGCAACTAGGAGCACAACACTCTACAGCTTTTGACAGCTATTATGCCAATATACCCGGCATCAAAGTGGTAGCCCCCTCCAATGGATATGATGCCAAGGGATTATTGAAACAGTGTATCCGTTATGAAGAAGATCCGGTGGTTTTTATGGAGAGTGAAGTCATGTACGGCGATAAGTCTGACATACCCGATGAAGAATATTATATCCCCCTGGGAAAGGCAGACGTGAAAAAGTCAGGCAGAGACGTAACCATCGTATCCTTTAATAAAATGATGAAAGTTGCGCTGGGTGCTGCAGAAGAGTTGGAAAAGGAAGGTGTAAGCGCTGAAGTAATTGACCTGCGTACCATCCGTCCACTCGATTGGATGACCATTTTGGAGAGTGTTAAAAAAACCAACAGACTTGTAATCGTTGAAGAACAGTGGCCCTTTGCATCTGTGTCATCAGAAATATCTTATCGCATACAAAAGGAAGGATTCGATTACCTGGATGCACCTATCCGCCGGATTACGAGCGCAGATGCCCCCATGCATTATGCACCCAACCTGGCTGCACTGGCTATTCCGGATGTAAGCAGAACCGTTCGTTTGGTGAAGGAAGTGATGTATATGAAAAAATAAATCAAATCACACCATAAAAATTTTACCCGGACAAACCAGCCGGGTATTTTTTTTTCATTATGCCATTCTCGTCTATATATCTTCTGCTGCGGCATCCTCGTTTTTTATTCGCAGTAACTATACTGACAGGGATATTAATTGTTCCTGGTGAGTCCTATGCCTGGCAGTATCAGTCAGATACCGTGATGAAACAATCAATTACTGAACTAGATTCAATTACGGTAACTGCCTTTCGGCAACAGTATCGATTACATCAGTTACCTGCTTCTACCGTTCACCTCACGCAAAAAGATGTTGCTTTTATGGGGGGTACTTCACTTCTTCCAGCAGTTAATCTTGTTCCGGGCGTACGTATGGAAGAACGTTCACCCGGCAGTTATCGCTTTTCTATTCGCGGAAGTTTACTGCGAAGTCCGTTTGGGGTTAGAAATATTAAAATATACCTGAACAATGTTCCTTTAACCGATGCCGGGGGCAATACCTATCTAAATTTGTTACCTGCCGGAATGGTTGAGTCGATGGATATCTTGAAAGGCCCCGCTGCCAGTACTTATGGCTCAGGTACAGGCGGCGTTGTATTACTACAAACTGGGAATGAAGCCCAACCATTAACTGGGAACCGTATTTCTGCTGCTGTTGCAGGTGGAAGCTTTGGTTTATTCCGACAACAACTGACTTTCAAACACAAACAAGCCGGCTCAAACATACAATTTTATCAAGACCACCAGCAAGCCGATGGTTACAGACAGCAGTCTGCCCTCCGAAGAGATGCGGTTGCATTGAACTGGCAGCAACAGTTTGGCCAACATGTATTCACTACACAGGTGCTTTATTCTAATCTTTTTTATCAGACACCCGGTGGGTTGAACCTGGTACAATATTTACAGAATCCCCGGCAGGCAAGACCCGCAACAGGCACATTACCCGGCGCCGTTGCACAAAATACATCTGTTAGCAACCAGACAGCTTTAGTTTCGCTGGCCCACCAAATTCGAATCTCTGATACCTGGCAATTGCAGTCATTTATCATGAGCAGCCAAACCCGCTTTGTCAATCCTTTTATTACCAATTATGAGAAAAGAAAGGAAAACAATTGGGGAGCGGGCAGTACGCTGCAATTCATAAAGAAAAAAGGCACTACCATAGTGGAATGGCTGACAGGTTTTGAGTCGACAAACCAGCAGGCAGGAGTACTCAATTTCGGCAATAAAAGGGGGAATGCAGATACCTTGCAGTTGGAAGATAACTTAAGGGCAGCCCAGTGGTTTGCTTTTTCCCAGTTATCCTTACAGGTTGGTCACTGGCGATTTGATGGTGGCATCAGTCTCAACCAGCAGAATTTTAACTATCATCGTATTTCTATTCCCGGAAGTCGTCCAGAGAGCCGGCAATTGAATACAGTAGCCACTCCCAGACTTAGCATCACCCGGAAGATAAGTGCAGCGGCAAGTCTGCAGTTTGTCGTTTCCCGAGGGTTTTCTCCCCCTACGCTGGCAGAAATCAGACCATCCGACGGAAATTTTTATGGAGACCTTCAGGCTGAAGTCGGCTGGAATACGGAACTCGGCTTACGATGGAACCTGATACCTGGTCGACTCAATTGGTCAGCATCTATTTATAGGTTTGTGCTCGATCAGGCCATTGTTCGAAGGAACAGTGCCACGGGAACAGAGTACTTTGTTAATGCCGGTGGCACTTTGCAGCAGGGATGGGAGACCACCCTCAATTGGCAGGTACTTCCATTGCAGTCAACAATCTGGCAATTTTCCCTGCAAGTAGGCCATTGTTATCAACCCTATCTATTTAAGCAATACAAACAGGGCAATATCGATTATTCAGGAAACCCTATAACCGGTGTACCCATTCATGTATTCACCAGCCGGATTCAACTGACGCACCTGAAAGGCCTATATATTCAAGTGCAAGGGAATGGAACAGCTGCTTTGCCACTAAACGATGCCAATGATGAGCAGGCCGACGCTTATCAATTGATACAGGCAGAGGCCGGTTGGCGCATTAATCAGGCATCCGGTAGCTGGCATTTTTTCATCGCCGCAGATAATCTGTTCAACCAAACCTATAGTCTGGGTAATGATATCAATGCCGCCGGGCGCCGATATTATAATGCCGCCCCCCCTTTGAATATCGTAGCTGGTATCCGGTTCAATGGTCGTTCGTTCCTTTTTTGATATCTTTAACGACCAACTTTGTAATAAGTTAGCCCTTTAACCTACTTATTAACGTAATCGACAATATGGCTGTAATTCTGATCATAGATGATGAAAAGTCCATTCGTAATGTATTGAAGGATATACTTCAGCATGAAGGATATCAGGTAGATGAGGCGCCGGATGGGGAGCAGGGCATAAAACAGTTTTCCTCCAAGAGTTACGACCTCGTTTTGTGTGACATCAAAATGCCGAAAGTGGATGGCATGGATGTTTTACAACAGATCATGGAAATGAATCCGGAAGTTCCTGTTATTATGATCAGTGGTCATGGCACCATTGAAACGGCTGTTGAAGCTGTAAAAAAAGGAGCATTCGATTTTATTTCAAAGCCCCCTGATCTAAACAGATTACTTATAACGATTAGAAATGCCCTTGATAAAAATACCCTGGTAAAGGAAACGCGCATATTGAAGAAAAAGGTAAGCGGCATTCAAGAAATCATAGGGGAAAGCGAGGCAATTGCAAAAATTAAGGCGACCATTGATAAGGTTGCGCCCACCGATGCGCGTGTTTTAATTACCGGGGAAAATGGAACCGGTAAGGAACTGGTGGCGCGGTGGTTGCATGAGAAAAGTAATCGTTCTCAACAGCCCTTGATTGAAGTTAATTGTGCCGCCATTCCTTCGGAATTGATTGAAAGTGAATTATTCGGACATGAAAAAGGGTCATTTACATCCGCTATCAAACAACGCATCGGAAAATTTGAACAGGCCCATGGGGGAACCTTATTTCTCGACGAGATAGGCGATATGAACCCCAGTGCCCAGGCCAAAGTTTTACGGGCCCTACAGGAAGGGAAAATTAGCCGTGTAGGGGGTGAGAAAGAAATTGACGTCGATGTGCGGGTGATTGCAGCGACCAATAAAAAGCTGCTACAGGAAGTTGAACAGAAACAATTCAGGCTGGACTTATATCATCGGCTCAGTGTTATTTTGATTCAAGTTCCGTCACTACAGGATAGGACCAGTGATATTCCTTTACTGGTGCAACATTTTTTACAGGAAATTGCTCAGTCTTACCGCCAGCCGGTCAAGAAAATAGATCCCGTGGCATTAGAAGCGTTGGTGAAACATGAATGGACGGGCAATATCAGGGAACTTAGAAATGTTGTGGAAAGACTGGTTATTCTTTCAGAAAAAAACATTTCATTGTCAGACGTAAAAAGTTTTGTTTTACATTAATAGTGGTTGCAAAAGACGAAAATTTTTAATTTCATTTTTTTATACAAAACACTCAAATGGGATATTTATTACTGATTATTGGCATCATCGGCTGGCATGTCGGGATGTATGGTATGTTTAAAAAAGCTGGTATCGCCCCATGGAAAGCACTCATACCTTTTTATAATACCTGGTGCATAGTTGAAGCTACCCAAACCAGGAAGTACTGGTTCTGGCTGCAGTTCATACCCATTGCTGGTCAATTCATCACCATCTGGCTGACGATTATTTTTGTGATGCACTTTAAAAAAGTATCGGTACCTGACCATGCTGCCACTGTTTGCTTGCCCTTTTTATATTTTCCCTATCTGGGTTTTTCTCCCAAAGTGAAATGGTTCGGACCCGAAGCGCTTCGTCATTACCATAAGCCTGTTTCAAGGGAGTGGGTAGATGCAGGGGTTTTTGCAATTGTTGCTGCTACGCTCATACGCAGCTTTATTTTTGAGGCCTACGTGATTCCTACAGGTAGTATGGAGAAAACACTTTTAGTGAATGACTTCCTTTTTGTCAATAAAATGTCATACGGTGCGCGTATTCCTCAAACACCCTTGTCCTTCCCGTTTGTACATAATTTTATGCCGTTCAGTAAGACAGCCCCTTCTTATATAAAGGGAGTTCAGATTCCATATAAAAGGTTGCCGGCTTTGTCAACTGTAAAGCGCAATGATGTGGTAGTATTTAATTTCCCTGCCGGTGATACCATTATTAATGATGAAGCACATGGTAGTCTGGTTACTTACTATGATGTATTAAGAAATGAATTCAATGGGAACCGCGAAGCCCTGAATGATCGTTATCCGGTAATTGTACATCCGATGGATAAGACCGATAACTACATTAAGCGATGCGTTGCCGTTGCCGGTGACGAATTGCAGTTGATTGAAGGCGTTTTATTTATTAATGGTCAACCCGGATTCCAGGCCCCCGATTCTCAAGTTGAATACATCGTTCAAACCGATGGCACCCCGATTCCGACTGAATTCATGGAAAAAGAGTTGGGCATTGATACCGAGAATCCCCAAGATCAATTGCGGTTCATGTCTGGCAAGTCAGACGTAATCGTTATCAATATGACTCCAACAGAGGCAAAAAAGGTAAAAGCCCTGTCTAATGTAAAATCTGTTTCCCTTTATTCTGATAATATGGTCGGACAAACCTTTCCGAACAATGAGGCACTTTACCCATGGACGGTGGATAATTATGGTCCCCTTCGTATACCCAAAAAGGGAGATCGCATTGAATTAAGTCCATCAACCATTGACATCTATCGGCGATTAATTGTGACCTATGAAAACAATCAACTCGATGAGGTAAATGGAAAGTATATGCTCAATGGAAAGGAAGTGACTTCTTATACTGTAAAGTTGAATTATTATTGGATGATGGGCGATAATCGTCACCGTAGTCAGGACAGCCGTATTTGGGGTTTTGTGCCTGAAACATACATCGTAGGAAAAGCATCCATGATATGGTATAGCTATGAAAATAATCTTTTTAACCCAAGGGGAAGTCGAATCTTCTCCACTATACATTGATGTGAAATTTATAAATGAATGATTCAGCAATTGCCTTTTGAATATGAGATCTTGACTTCCTCTGAACTTTTGTCGTCAGAAGATGCACTTTTATTGCAGCAGGCAAGAAATAGTACGCAGCAATCCTATGCCCCTTATTCTCTTTTTCATGTCGGTGCCGCTGCTCGACTTACCAATGGTGAAAGCATTACCGGCACCAATCAGGAGAATGCAAGTTATCCGGTAGCCATTTGTGCAGAGCGGGTACTTTTATCTGCCCTTTCTTCACGCTATCCCGGCGCTGCAGTGACCACCATGGCAATTAGCTTTCATAACCACAAGGGGGTGAGCAAGCACCCCATCACGCCCTGCGGCATGTGTAGACAGGCACTGGTGGAACATTCATTTCATTTCGGTCAGGTGATCCGTTTGATTTTGGCCGGACAGGTAGGAGAGGTATATATAATCAATGATGCCAGCAGTCTATTGCCGCTTGGATTTACTGCCAACGATATGCGTTGAATTATATGTGGTACTAAAATAGGGTTTGCACACCCATGGTCGTTTTCAGCTCATGCTGAAACAGCCATTTTTTACGCCAGATGCCGCCTGCATAGCCGGTGAATGAACGGTCGCTACCAATAACACGATGACAGGGTATCAAGATCATTATTTTATTTTTCCCATTCGCATTGGCTACTGCTCGGGTTGCTTTTGAATCGCCAATTGAATCTGCCAGTTGCTGATAACTGATGGTCTTGCCATATGGAATATTCTGCAATTCTTTCCAAACTATCTCCTGATAGTCAGTACCTGTTTGGTACAAGGGGGTATCAAATGTTCGTCTGCTACCCCGGAAGTATTCAATCAATTCCTCTGTACATTGATGAATCACCTCTGTTATACCAGGTTCGCCATGTATCACATCATCTTGTTCATCTATAAAAAGTACCTCCGTAATATGGGAATCAGTTCCCCCGATTCGAATCAGTCCGATAGGACTCTCATAATAGGTATAGTATACGTCAGGCATTAACCGATTTTTAATCCGTTACTTAAGCGTTGATCAGGCTGCAGCAGCACCACATGGCCATTTTCATCATATACCCCCAGAACAAGACACTGGCTCATAAAAGTTGCTATTTGTTTGGGCGGAAAATTGATTACGGCAATGATCTGTCTTTGCAACAAATCTTCCGGCTTATAATGGGTAGTAATTTGTGCCGATGAGCGAAGAATGCCTGCTGTTCCAAAATCGATTTTTAGTTGATATGCTGGTTTTTTGGCTTCGGGAAAAGCAGATACTTCCAAAATAGTTCCCAGGCGGATATCAATTTTTTCAAAATCAGACCAGCTGATCATAAGCGCTCATTTTTTTCAGCAGGGATATTTTCCATTACAACATCATACAAGTAGAATAACTCTTTCGCTTTAGGACAATCGCTGTTAATCTCACGAAAATACATCGCTGCTTCCTGTAAAAGTTTTGATATTATTTCCTGGTTCGAAAGGGGACTGAAAAATCTCGCAGCAGGTTCTATGTTGAGTCTTTTGAAGAACATTTCAACGTCTTGTTGTGTATACGCTTTCCCGGTGACAGGATCTACGAAAAATTGTATGGAAGCTCTCTCAGGTGGGTAGGCTGCTTGGTCCATCATGCTGGAAGAATAAAAAGCCAGCATATATACATGTGGGAAAGCAACCAAAGCAGCGTCTACATTCAGTTGCTGGCTGAGGGCCTGATATAGAAGCGCATTGGTCAGTGAATTTCCTTGTTTTCGTCTGATTACTTTGAAAAGAAAGAAATCATCTGGTTCACTGCCTCTGAGCTGGTTACCTTTCAGTTGAAAGTATTGATAAATCAGGTTACTCATCACCTTTGCCTGTTCCAGCGGTGTTAGAAAGTTGTTTAACTCTAACCATATATTTTTCCGCAATGACTCAATTGCATCGAGTGTAGAATCAAAAGTAAGGTCGGGCTGGTCGTATTTAGAAACCAGCAAGGCACCGGTCAGCAGATCTTGACATCCGGCATCTCTCCAGGCAACCAGTTCAGCTGCCAGTTCAGCGAGTTGGAGTTTACGTATAATGCCTTCAATCCTCTCCTGAACCTTTTCATCTGGCTGGTTCTCCCAGAGATACTCCAGGTTGGGTATGATGGGCTTACCATAATCCAGTAGTTTCCCCGATACAGATTCATATACCTCTGTATCCGGATCATCAATTAATGACAACAATGCATTCAATTCATTGGTTACCTGCATGGTAAACGGGGAAATTTTACCATTTATTAACGCATTACCCATGAAAAAGTATATCCGGGTGCTACCTTTTTCGCCTGTAGAAGGCCTTTTCTTTTCCCCAGTGTGGATATGTCGGTCTATTTTTGGCCAATATGTTGACTTTTAAACAGGTAAGCTTTTTGAACATTGTGAAACTACCAACAACTGATCTCCCGAATTAGTGGTATCATTGTATAAATTTAATTTCAACTTAGTTATGTCTACTTTCTCTATACCCAAATTTCCCTCCGTTCCGAGCAACTTGCATGCGGAATTGCGGCGTCGTGTTCAGGAATATTTTATTCAGCGTGGCATTGATGAAACCGGCAATCCCCATTTATTCACCAAGGCCATCTTGTTGATCGGACTATTGGTAGCCGTATATGTTCATTTAATTTTCTTTACCCCCATCTGGTATTTAGCGTTGGCTGAATGTGTATTCATGGGCGGCATTGTAGCAGCGATCGGCTTCAACGTGATGCATGATGGTAGTCATGGTAGTTTTAGTAAGAAAAAATGGCTCAACCGGCTCGCTGCCTCCACCATCAGTATGCTCGGTGCCAACCACTTTATGTGGAATATGAAGCACAACATGATTCACCATACTTTCACCAATGTAGATGGTGTGGATGATGATATTGAAGTAACCTTCTTAATGAGAATGGCGCCCACCCAGCAAAGAGCCTGGCTGCATCGCTTTCAACATATTTATTTCTGGTTTTTATATATGCTTCTCTATATTTTCTGGTTATTCTTTACCGACTACAGAAAATATTTTTCACGGAAGATCGGAAGTATGCCGCTTAAAAAAATGCATTTCAGTGACCACCTGGAGTTCTGGGCTGTAAAAATTTACCATGCCCTCGCTTTCATCGTTATACCCGTTTATTTGCTGGGTTGGAAAGCATGGCTCATCGGTTTCTTAGTGATGTCAATGTTTGCAGGATTTGTATTGAGTATTGTATTCCAGTTGGCGCATACCGTTGAACATACCGAGTTTCCGGTTTCCGATGAAAGTACCAACCGACTCCCGGATGAATTTGCTGCCCATCAAATTAAGACAACTGCAAATTTTGCTACCCGCAACCGAATCATCAGCTGGTTGGTTGGCGGACTCAATTTTCAAATTGAACACCACCTCTTCCCCAAGATATCACACGTACATTATCCGGCCATCAGTCATATAGTAAAAATGGTTTGTGCCGAATATCAATTGCAGTACATTGAATATCCAACCATGCGCCAAGCTGTTTCCGCACACGTTCGCTTCCTGCGCAGGTTAGGTAAGTACGATTGATAGTCCGCAGGCCCGTTAAAAACCGGCAAACGCTGGCGTCAGAGATGAATTGACTTATTTCTTCTTAACTGTTTTTTTGGGGGTAGCTGCTTTTTTAGACGCTACCTTCTTTTTGGCAGGGGAGGATTTGCTCGAAGTAGCTGATTTTTTGGCCCGTTTTTTTACAGTAAAAGCACCAGGTACCTGATCTTCGATCATTCCTTTTACATCTTCCAGTGAGAGGGTTGACAATTCTTCAGGTAAATATTTTTCTCCGTCTTTCTTTCGTGTCAGCTTGAGCATTTTTTTCTGGAAACGAATGAATGGTCCCCAACGTCCATTTTCAATTGCAATTTTTTCAGACGGCCATTGTTGAATGAAACGCTTGGATTCCTTTTCCATCTTCTTTTCAATCAATTCCTGGATATCCTGCTTGCTAAGCTGATCGAAATTATAAGCTTTCGGAACGTTGATGAAGAGGTCATTCCATTTGATAAAGGGGCCAAATCTGCCCTTACCCTTGGTAACTGGCAGTCCTTCGTATTCGGCTACAGGCGCATCTGCCTGTTGTTTTTGATCAATGAGTGATACCGCATCATCGAAGGCCATTTCATAGAGGTCGACCGTCTTCGGAACCGATATGAACTGGTCACCCCAACGGATATAAGGTCCAAACCGACCAACATTTACGGCAACCTCCCTTTCCTGATAGTTGCCAAGCAGGCGGGGCAGTCTGAAAAGTTGGAGCGCTTCTTCCAATGTGATGGTTTCAATACTTTGCGTGGGATTCAATTTAGCAAAGCGAGGTTTCTCCTCTTCATCCTGTTGCTCGCCGATCTGCACCATGGGGCCATAGCGACCCATTCTGGCAATAACACGCTTACCACTGACAGGGTCTGCACCCAACTCGCGCTCGCCCTTGGCTCTTTCGGCTGTTTCAAGTGTATTTTCAATTGTTTGATGGAAAGGTTGATAAAACCCATCGATCATCTTACTCCAAATCAATTTTCCTTCCGCGATCTCATCGAATTCCTGTTCAATTTTAGCTGTGAAGCCAAAATCCATTACCCGGTTAAAATGCTGTTTTAGGAAATCTGTTACAACAATACCCAGATCGGTGGGAAACAACTTATTCTTCTCCTGACCGGTCATTTGCTGCATGAGTTCCTCGCGAATCTCTCCTGCAGCATTTAGGTGGAGTGAGGCTGTGGTTCTGGGTGTACCTTCTTTATCACGTTTCTCAACATAGTTCCTTTTTATGATGGTTGAGATGGTAGGAGCATAGGTGGAAGGACGACCAATGCCCAGTTCTTCTAACTTCTTCACCAGCGAAGCCTCGGTGTACCTGGCAGGTGGTCGGGAAAACTTCTCTTTTGCAGTCAGTTGCTGGAAGGCAGGCTGGTCACCGGGTGAAAGGGGAGGTAAAATTCCTTCTGTATCCTCATCTTCTTCCTCATCTTTCCCTTCCAGATAAACCTTGAGAAAACCATCGAACTTCATCACTTCACCGGTCGCCGTTAAAACGTCCTGACGTGTACTGATGGTAATGGTAGCAATTGTTTTTTCAAATTCAGCCTCACTCATCTGAGAGGCAATGGTTCTCTTCCAGATCAATTCATATAGTCTGCGGGTTTCTTCATCGGCCACCGATGAATTACTCATGTAGGTAGGGCGAATGGCTTCGTGTGCCTCTTGTGCACTTTGATTTTTATTTTTAAATCTCCTGGGTTGATAATAATCCTCTCCATAGGAGTTAAGTATTTCTTTCTTTATATCGCCCATGGCCGTATCGCTCAGCTGGATGCTGTCGGTACGCATGTAGGTGATTTTACCACTCTCATATAATTTTTGTGCCAACAGCATGGTCTTACTCACACCATACCCCAGTTTTCTGGATGCCTCCTGTTGCAGGGTAGACGTGGTAAAAGGTGCGGCCGGCGACCTTTTAGCAGGTTTTACCTGCACATCTTTCACCGTATAATTGGCGCCGCGGCAACTTTCTAAAAATTGACGTGCCTCCTTTGAACTCGTTAACTTTCCGGGACCATCGGCATAAAAACTTACTTCTTTGCCAAAAAGATCACGGGCAGTAAACTGTGCTTCTATCTGGAAACTACTCTCTGTAACAAATTGATTGATCTCCCGCTCCCGGTCAACAATCAACCGCACGGCAACACTTTGTACGCGCCCTGCGCTGAGGCTCCGTTGCATGCCGATTTTTCTCCAGAGTACCGGACTTAATTCGAATCCGACTAAACGATCAAGCACCCGACGGGCCTGTTGGGCATTGACCAGATTCATATCAATCCGGCGGGGGTTGTCAACTGCTTTTCTGATGGCCGGCGCCGTTATTTCATGAAAAACAATCCGTTTGGTTGAAGCAGGGTCAAGTCCGAGTACTTCCGCCAGGTGCCAGCTAATACTCTCTCCCTCGCGGTCCTCATCCGATGCTAGCCAAACCTCCTCTGCCTTTTTTGCCAATTGACGGAGTTCTTTTACCACCCTCTCTTTTTCTTTCGGAACAAGGTACCTAGGCTGAAATTGATTGTTGACATCTATGCCCATATCATCCTTTTCCAGATCACGTATGTGACCAAAACAACTCTTTACCTCAAAATCTTTTCCCAGAATTTTTTCTATGGTTTTGGCCTTCGCCGGGGACTCCACAATTAATAAGTTCTTGGCCATAAGTTAGGGGGCTACCGAATATTTGTATAAAAATAAATATAAATATGAACACGCTTTCAACTGGATTTTTCCTGTTTTCAGCGATGCAATATTAGGCGAAACGGCGAAATTCAAAAAAATATCAACTTTCCGGGTTGTGAATAAATGCTACAATTCGGTCTACAATAGCCTGGTCTCTATACACTTGGTTATGGCCTAAACCCTTCGTAATCAGGAACTGAACGCCAGGTGGATGCTGGTCGAGACTGGGTTGTAGGTCATTCAGTGGGCATACAAAATCTTCTTCATCATGGATCCAAAGAACAGGGGATTCTATATTTTGTACGACCCGGTTGACGGAAAAATGGGTTACCGGTAGGTTGGCCAATTCCATGATAATGTCATTGAAGGCATCCCGGATGGCTTGCCTTACCGGGAATATCTTGAATAATTCGGCTATAGAGCGGGTGGTTTCAGTTGCAGGGGCGATAAAAACAGCCAAGCGATTTTTCGGATCCGGCCATAATTCCGTAGCCAACGCCAATGACAGTCCACCCAATGAGTGCCCAATCCCTGCGAGCATAGGCCCGAACTGCCGATCTGCCTCCAGAATCATTTCCCGATAGGTGACCGCTTCAATCTTTTTTCCCCCACTCCTGCCATGGGCTGGGGCGTCGAATCCGAAAACGGAATACCCTTTTTCCATCAGGGCACCTGCCAGGTGTTCAAATTTCAGGCAATGGCTTCTGAACCCATGCATCAAGAGCACTTTTTTACCGGTAGGCTGTGGAGGATCCCAACGAAATCCATGAATTGTGAAATCACGAAAGGGGAAACTGACGGGGGCTGCCGCTGGTAGTCGGGGGTCGGGTAGTGGTTGTTTCGGTGGGGGAGGGATGGTAAATAACCTGTAGGCTTCTTTGGCTGCCTGACGGGGAGAAAAGAAGCCCATCAACTCGATTTTCCAGCGGTAATAGGCAATTGCCAGGGATTCCGCTGTTTTTCTTTTCATGTCGGCAAAGATAGGGCAAACGGCGTCAAGGTAAATAGTTGATCTGTTGAACTTACCAGGTAGTTAACTGAGAAAAGCATGTCAGTACCAGCGCTTTAACTTTTTTCAGTAAACAATTTATACAAATATGGGTTGAATAGGCATTTAAGATACTTTTGCGGTATTCTATGTACAAGATTCATATTTCATTTGAAGAAAAAGGATTGGAGCCGGTGACTATTTCACAGGTTCAGCCTGATCAGAGTTTGCTGGAAGTCTGCTTAGACAACGGCATTGAGTTACACCACAATTGTGGCGCTGTATGTGCTTGCAGCACCTGTCACCTGTATGTAAACAGTGGTGATATGTTTATAGAGCCCATTTCTGATAAGGAGGAAGATTTCATCGATCGGGCAGTGAACCCCCGCTTAAATTCTCGTCTGGGTTGCCAGTGCATCTTGCTGGCTGGTCAGGGAGATATTTCCATTACCTTACCCGATCAAACACAATTTTTAGGCGAATAAATTATCAACCGATCATGACGCACTTTGAACCTCCCATCTATTGGAATGACCACGAAGACATCGCCCAAAAGTTGTATGAACGCTTTGGAGATGAATTTGGTGAAAGTCGCATCTACCGAATACGGTTTACAGATCTGTTGGAGTGGATACTCGAAATTCCTCTATTTAAAGGCACCCGTGAAGAAAGTAACGAGGGACATCTCGAAATGATTCAGAGCGCTTGGGTGTATGAATGGAGAGACAACCAGCCATAAACAACCCTCAACCAGTAAAAAACTTCGCCATCGAACATTTTCAACACATCTCTACTTTTGTTCTCGATGTCGATGGTGTATTGACAGACGGCAGTCTCTTGCTTTTACCCAATGGTGTTCAGGCTCGCAAGATGAATATTCGTGATGGCTATGCCCTTCAATTGGCCATCAAAAAAGGCTACAGGATATTTATTCTCTCGGGGGCTGTTTCTGAAGAAGTGCGCGACCGCCTCACACGATTAGGTATTACAGATATCCAGATGGGTATTAAAGACAAAGGTGCCGCATTGTCAGCATATCTGCGGCAACATACTATACCCCCATCAGCAGTACTTTATATGGGTGATGACATGCCAGACCTGCCGGCATTACGATTGGTTGGAACACCCTGTTGTCCGGCCGACGCCGCCCCTGAAATCAAACAAGTATCAGTATATATATCTCCTCTTGCTGGTGGTGCAGGTTGTGTTCGTGATGTGCTGGAGAAGGTATTAAAACTGAGGGGCGACTGGGGAGAAGATCCTGCTGTATCCTCTCTTTAATTGATAGCTATCTATAACGCTCATTAATCCGAATACGATAAACTTGGGTGCATTCTTAAGATTGGTACGCTGGCAAAATCTACTATTCATTGTAATCACACAGTGTTGCTATGAATATGGCATTTACCTGCCTATTTATAAAACCCATGACCTTACACAATTTATTTTACTAGTTATCGCGTCTGTATTGATCGCAGCGGCGGGATATATCATCAACGATTATTTTGATCTGAATATTGACCAGATCAATAAGCCGGATAAAGTAGTAGTGAACCATGGTGTCAGTCGGCGCTGGGCTATTTTCTGGCATATGCTACTCAGTTTGTTGGGTTTCTTTTGCACCGTTCTTGCTCTTTCACCTTTTCACTTTTGGTACCTGATTTTTGCCAACCTGATTTGTATCGTTTTGTTGTGGTTGTATTCTACCAATTTTAAAAGGCAGTTATTGATCGGGAATATCGTTATATCCTTACTGACCAGTTGGGTGATTCTAATTATATTCTTTTCTAAATCGCCAATATCTTTACAAGCTGTTACATCACCTGATCAGGCGGCCATACGCCTGTTTCGACTGACCATGCTATATGCAGCTTTTGCTTTTGTCATTTCATTGATCAGGGAAGTGCTGAAAGATATGGAAGATCGCATGGGAGATCAGCAGTATGGTTGCCGAACCATGCCAATTGTTTGGGGGCTTCAGGCTTCAAGGGTTTTTATATATGTTTGGATCATTGTTCTGGCGGGAACATTGTTGCTGCTGCAGGTGTATGTAGTAGCTTATGGCTGGTGGCTCAGCATTGCCTATTGCTTGCTTCTGATTGTTCTTCCGCTGCTGCTAATTCTCCAACAACTTTCATCAGCTCAAACGCAGCCTGATTTTCATCGCCTGAGTAGTTGGATCAAATGGGTTATGTTGACCGGAATTTTTTCGATGTTATTTTTCGCCTATTATTTCTGATTTATGTCTATTCAGCTTCCCCGCATTATACTTGCTTCACAATCTCCCCGTCGTCGTCAACTACTTGAATGGGCAGAAGTGGATTTTTCCGTACACGTAATTCCTACCGATGAATCCTTCCCTCCCGAAATGCCCGTAGAGGAAGTGCCCATTTTTATAGCAAGAGAAAAAGCCCGGCAGGTGAATCTGAAGCACAATCCAGCTGCACTGCCGCTGCTTGCTGCTGATACCATCGTTGTGCTGGGTGACCGCATCATCGGGAAACCCGTTGATGCTGCAGATGCCGAAGCTATTCTTACCGATCTATCGGGGAAAACCCACCGCGTGATTACAGGGGTAGTGATTTTGCATGCAGCCGGTGAAATTGCTTTTTCAGATACGACGGAAGTAACCTTTCATTCCATCAGCGCCGAACAGATCAAACACTATGTTAGCCGTTACCAGCCATTTGATAAGGCAGGTGCTTACGCCATTCAGGAATGGATTGGCGTAGTTGGTATTCAATCCGTAAAAGGTGATTTCTATAATGTGATGGGACTTCCCGTGAGTAGGGTAGTAGAAGCACTTGCTAAGCTTTCCGGGCATTAAAAAATCAGGTATTTTTTCATTTCTTCCTCACCTTAATTTTCCTGCTTAAATCAGGAAGGTATGGAAGAAGAATTGCTGCAATACATATGGGAACACCAGCTGTTTAACCAGCATAGCCTGAAAACAGCCGGTGGTGAGGATGTACAAATTTTACAGCCAGGGAAATTAAACCGTCACCAGGGCCCCGATTTTTTTGGTGCCCTCATTCGGCTGGGCGATACCGTTTGGTGTGGCCAGGTTGAATTACATGGCAGATCATCTGACTGGCATCGACATCGACATACGGGTGATCCGCAGTATTCAAACGTCATATTGCATGTCGTATGGGAAGATGATGGACTGGTATATGATGACAACCAGGTTTTACTGCCCGCCCTTGAGTTGAAGGGTCGCGTGCCCATCCAACTCATTCATCGTTACCGGGAAATGATGGATCGCAATCAACCCATTGTTTGTCACTCATTTTTACCTGCATTACCACCGCCGGATTGGAGCCGGTGGAAAGAAAAGCTGCTGCTGCTGCGGCTGGAGAGAAAGACGCCCCGACTCAAGGAATGGCTGTCTTTAAACGGGGATGATTGGAACACTGTTTTTTGGTGGCTTTTTTTTGAGCACACGGGGGGTAAGGTAAATGGTGACTACTTTCTTTCGCTTGCGCGAAGTATCCCTTTGTCATCATTGCTAAAAAAGCAATTGTCTGCCATCGAATGGGAAGCGCTTCTTCTGGGTCAAGCCAATTTGTTACCGGTGTCTGCTACCGATGCCTATCTTAGGAAGTTAACCAAGGAGTACGAGTACTTGCGGTATAAATATCAGTTAACACCTCTTTCCCGAACACCTGCTTTTTTGCGCATGCGCCCAGCTTCATTTCCTACACTGCGCATTGCACAATTATCCACCTTGCTTTACAATCATCCACTATTTTTCAATGGACTCCTCTCTTCTTTTTCCTTGCATCAATGGCGTGAACAATGTATGGTGACTGCTGGCGATTATTGGGATACGCACTACAGGGCAGGAAAACTTTCACGGACCGTCAGAAAAGCAATCGGACAGCAAAAAGTAGATACGCTGGCTATCAATGTGCTGCTTCCTGTTTTTCATACTTACGCACAAAGCAGGGGGGATGAATCTTTGAAAAGGAAGGTGTTGGCAATATACTACCAGTTGCCGCCGGAGCATAATCGAATTACGCAACTATGGAACAATACAGGGATAAAAAATAGCTGCTCGGTTGATTCTCAGGCACTCACTGAACTCACGCATACTTTCTGCCAATCAAAAAACTGTTTGCATTGTGCCGTGGGTCAGCATATTTTCCAGCCGTCCATTAACCCCAGTTAAACTGCATGTCTAGTTCTATGTCGGGATGCAGGGAACGCTCTACCGGACAAGTACGTGCCGTTCTTTCCATTATTTCACGGGTTTTTTCGTCATCCGAAATCCCTGTAGGGAAGTGAACATGTGCCACCAGTTTTCCTATGCGCCGGGGATCTGACACCATGATTTTGGTAACATCTACCCGGGTTCCGTCTAACAAGATGCCCATGGTCTTCGCTTTAATGGCCATCGTTGTAACCATACATGTTCCGAGGGCTACAGCCACCAGATCGGTCGGGGAGAAGCGTTCCCCCTTCCCCTGGTTGTCGGTCGGGGCGTCGGTCTCTATCATTGTTCCGCTCTGCAGGTGAACTGCTTCTGTGCGGAGGTCACTTTTATAAATAATTTGTGAAGTCATAGACCTATTTTTATTATAAATTTACATGAAACTAAACTTTTCCCAGTGAGGCGGCTGCTCTTTTTTGTGGTGTTTTTATTCCCCTTCTTCCTTTCAGCACAAGACAGGACGCGGGAGGATGTTGCCGCAGAGAAAGCTCGCAAAAAACAGGAAAAGAAAGATAAGATCAATCAATTAATCCGGCAGGAAGAGGAGGGAGCACTGATTTATCAAAAGCAGCTCACCTATGGCTTGAATTTCCATACCGATGGCTGGAGTTTTTTCCTGGAGAAAGGCAAGTACAAGACCATTACCAAAACCAACCTCTGGTGGCTCTCTTTTGGCGAACGCCATCATCCGAAAGAGGAAAAAGTGCCAACCATTAGTTCTACGGGGGGCTTACTAATTGTGTCCAGTTATACTTTTGGTAAAATCAATAACTTTTATTCTCTCAACCTTGGCGTAGGCTCACAGCGCTTACTAGGCGGGAAGGGAAATAAGAATGGGGTAGCTGTATCACTTATCTACGGGGGTGCTTTCTCTGCCGGACTTTTGCGGCCCTATTACATTGAGGTATTGAACGCTTCAACCGCGAACCGCGAAACGATTAAATATACCGGCACCAATAAAACCACTTTTTTAAATCCCGGCAATATCCTGGGTCGGGGTGGTTTGTCAAAAGGCTGGGATGAGATCAAGTTTGTACCGGGTTTTCAGGCCAAGACCGCCCTTCGTTTTGATTATGGCAGGTACAATGAGATGGTTTCTGCCATCGAAATTGGACTGCATGCCTCCTATTATACACAAAATATGCCCATGGTATTGGATGTTCCAGAAAGGAAATTCTTTTTCAATGCCTATGCCGCTATCTGCTTTGGTAAAAGAAAGTAAGTATTTTTGCAGCCTGCCGGAATAAGCAGTTTGCACCGGCCCCTTCCTTATGGAAACAACACCTACTACCTCCTCTCCTGAAAAAGAAACTGTCAGAACGGGTAAGAAGCCCGGATGGCTGCGTGTGAAACTGCCAGTTGGAGAGAATTATAAGCATGTGCGCAGTCTCGTCGATATCCACCAGCTTCATACCATTTGCGAAAGTGGTAATTGTCCTAATATGGGCGAATGCTGGGGAGCCGGAACGGCAACCTTCATGATTCTGGGTAACACCTGTACCCGTAGTTGTGGATTTTGTTCGGTAGCAACCGGTCGTCCGGGCCCGGTTGATTGGGAAGAACCTCGACGTGTGGCCGAAGCCATCCGACTGATGAAAGTGAAACATGCCGTTATCACCAGTGTCGACAGAGACGAGTTACCTGATGGCGGATCGGTGATCTGGTATAACACCATTGAAGCAGTTAAAGGGTTGAATCCGGATACTACATTAGAAACCCTGATTCCCGATTTTAAGGGTAATGCTGATCAGATCAAAAGAATCATAACAGCCGCCCCCGAAGTGGTTAGTCATAACCTGGAAACAGTGGAACGGCTGACCCGGCAAGTAAGGGTTCAAGCGAAATATCACCGGAGTCTTGAAGTACTCCGTCAATTGAAACAGGGGGGCATGCGAACCAAAACAGGCATTATGCTGGGGTTGGGAGAAACAAAGGAAGAAGTGATACAAAGCATGCGCCACCTGGTAGAAGTGGGTTGTGATGTACTCACCCTCGGTCAATACCTACAGCCTACCAGCAAGCATTTGCCCGTGCATCGTTTCGTTCACCCGGATGAGTTTGCTGCATACAGGGAAATTGGGTATGAATTAGGCTTGGATTATGTTGAAAGCGGTCCACTGGTGCGTTCATCTTATCATAGTGAAAAGCACGTGATTTCGGGTTGGGGTCGTAACCAGTGGCATGCTGAAAAATCAGTATCGGCTACCATCGCCTCCTAACTATCAAACTATGAAGTCTCTTTCCCTGCTTACTGTTTTTTGTATTCTCGTTACATCTGCTTTTGGTCAGTGGAACTGGGTGCGTGTAGATAGTTTATATGGTGACCTGCCAACAGCTATGCAGGTTTTTTACACAGAGACACCCACAGATGGGAAACCCAATAAGGCTTATTATGTTAGTATTAATTTGAAAGATCGCTCCGTCGATTTTTCAACCATGGTTGGGAATGGGAAGCGTTATACACCTAAAGAATACCATCAGTTGGGGAATCAACCCTTGTTGGTCATCAATTGTACATTTTTTGAGTTTGTGAAAAATAGTAACCTGAATGTGGTGATGCGCGATGGAGAGTTACTTTCCTATCAGGTGCAAACTATTCCTGCCAAGGGCAGGGATAGTGGTTTGTATTACCATGTGCTGGGAAGTGCGATTGGTATCAATTCCCGCCGGCAGGCGGATGTGGCCTGGTTATATGTTGATTCTGCTTCCCGGTATCCGATGGCGACCCAGCAACCTGTGAATAGCTGGAAAGATTCGATTGCCCGACCAGCTGCCTCCTCTTTTTTAAACAGGGGCTCATTTCGCAAGTGGAAAATGGAGACGGCTGTGGGTGGTGGTCCGGTATTATTACAAGATAGCCACGTTCAAATCACTAATAATATTGAAAGAAAATTTGCCGGTGATGCCATTAAAGACAAGCATCCCCGCACAGCCATGGGCTATACTTCCGATGGCAGATTAATCTTATTGGTGGTTGAAGGAAGAAACCCGGGCAAAGCGGAAGGAGCTACCCTGGGCCATTTGGCTGCTATGTTTCAGCAATTAGGTTGTGCGGAAGCACTCAATCTGGACGGTGGGGGCAGCAGTTGCATGCTGGTAAATGGTAAAAACACCATACAGCCCAGTGATAAGGAAGGTCAGCGACCTGTACCAGCCGTTTTTATTGTTGGAAGGAAATAAAGTGGTTGACTTAACCGCCTCAATTTTTCATATCCCACACCAGGGCAGAAGCACCGAGTATAGCAGCATCTGATTCTTTCAGATGACTAACTAAAATCTTTACTTTATTCTGGAAAATCTGTATCAGGTTATTTTCCATGTGTTCCCGAACGGGTTTGAGCAACAGATCCCCCGACTTGGTTAGTCCACCGAATAGAATAATGGCTTCCGGACTTGAGAACATAACGAAATTGGCAAGTGCCATCCCAAGTATTTTGCCGGTGAAATCAAATATCTCTTTGGCAAGCACATCTCCTTTCATGGCTGCCTCATATACTTTTTTTGAATCCAAGCTTTCTATGGGAATGGATCTTAATAAACTGGGCTGATCATCTCTTGCCAAAAGTTCCTGTGCTGTAAGTACAACCCCGGTAGCGGAGGCATAGCTTTCTAGTGAGCCATGTTTGCCAGTGCCGGCATGATAACGCCCATCGGGAATGATGATGGTATGTCCTAATTCACCGGCAAAACCATCATGACCATATATCAGTTGTCCATTGGCAACAATTCCGCTTCCTACGCCTGTTCCTAAGGTGATCATGATAAAGTCTTTCATGTTTTTAGCCGCCCCATACATCATTTCGCCAATCGCAGCTGCATTGGCATCATTGGTAAGTATAACCGGCAAATGAAAAACATCCTTCATCATTTTCGTGAGGGGAATAATTCCCTTCCAGGGAAGATTGGGCGCATATTCAATGGTGCCGCTGTAATAATTGCCGTTGGGAGCACCTACCCCAATTCCAATGAAGCGGCCGATACCGCCTGCCTGTTCAATCAGGGGCAAAAGGTTGGTGTGCAGTTCTTCAATGAATGACTCAATGGTGTCGTGTTTTTTTGTAGACATTTCACTGGAGAAAAGCAGATTGCCTACGCGGTCTACGATTCCAAATTTAGTCCCTGTACCTCCAATGTCAATTCCAATTGCTAGCTGTTCCATGCAGGAAATATTTGTTGGTTGAATAAACCTTTCTATACGACCAAGACTATTTATAATTAATGTCCTCCGGCTACTTGTTCATCAAAATTAAGTCCCTGTTGTGTGAGTACATGCTTTAGTTTCAATGCCAGCAGGGCGAGGGCAGCGAAGCACAAAGCAGCGAGCAGGTAAGATTGATGTAATCCAATCGTGCTGATATCACCTATTGCACCTTGCAGGGGTGGTATGACAGCTCCGCCCAAAATCATCATGATGAGGAAGGCAGAGCCCTGACTGGTATATTTACCCAGTCCACCTACGCCCAATGAGAATATGCAAGGCCACATGACAGAACAACAAAGCCCCCCGGCCATGAATGCATAAACCGAGATGATACCTTTGGTGAAAACACCTACCAGCATTAGCGCCATGGCCAGCAGGGAAACGGCCAGCAAGGTCTTAACGGGTTTTTCCTGACCGTAGAAAAATATGGCGACAGCTATAGCAATCATGATGGCATAAGCATACAGGTCACTTACATCATTGCCATAGATCATACTAACTATCAACACAACGGCAAAGGCTACAAATGGTACAACAGCCATTACAATTTTTTTTGTCATCCCGCGGAGGTTAAATACGCTCACAGCGCCGGTCCAGCGACCAATCATCAGGCTTCCCCAGTATAAGGAGATATACTTAGAAATTTTACTCTCATCCAGTCCTGCTTCAGTGAGATAGCCGGGTTGTTTCAACAGTGCACCGAAGTTATTATCAATGGTTACTTCAACTCCTACGTAGAGGAAAATCCCCAACATGCCAAAAATTAACTGAGGGTATTTCATGGCACCCCAGCCTTCCGGCTGTTGAATGGCTTTGCTATTGGAATAAAATAAAATACCCATAACACTAACTAAGGTCATTAATAACAGCCATAGTTTGGGAACATTGGATAATTGTCCGACAAGTACGATACCTATTAAAGCTGCTGTCATGAGCATCAGTGATGAGGTGGCTTTACCGGCCTTTTCAAAAGTCTCATCATTTTTTCCATCGGGCAGTTTCGAGAAGCTAAAGAAGATGGCAACCGCTGCGAAAACACCTGCCACGATAAGATAGAGGGTATTGATATTGGTAACGGTCACTTCAGCATTGCTGTTGCTGGGTGTACCGAAGAGAAAATAGCTTACGATGAGTGGTCCTAGTGTGGTACCAAGAGAATTCACACTTCCTCCGAGATTTAAGCGGTGTGAACCGGTGGCTGGGTCACCCAACAGAATGGCAAAAGGCTGCGCCGCCGTTTGTTGCAGGGAGAATCCCAGGGCAACAATGAAAAAGGAGGCTAAGATGGCAGGAAATGAGTTGGCATTGGCAGAAGGGATGATCAGCAGGGCTCCAACCACAGAGATCAATAAGCCATAAATGATGCCCTTCTTATATCCGATACGATTCAGGATATCATATCCAATCAGGTTCGAAAGCAGAAATAAGATGAGTGATCCAAAGAAATAGGCACCATAAAAGGCGGAACCAATCAATTGAGACGAAAATTGACTCAGATTAAAATGTGTTTTACAAAAGGGAATGAATATGCTGTTAGAAGCAGCAATGAAGCCCCAAAAGAAAAAAACGATTACTAAATTGGCAAGTGCACCGGTATTGGTAGGCTGCTGGTTTGTTTTCATGACAAGCGTTATTTGAATGGGAACTAAAGTAATATAAATTTCATGATTTTTCATTTTTCCCTGTAGAATTTGACCGAATCAGATTTGTTGGTAACTTTCATCGGAAATCAGCACCCATGGAAATTATACACCTCAGCGCAGAATGTTACCCCGTAGCGAAAGCAGGAGGTCTGGGAGATGTAGTAGGCGCACTCCCTAAATACCAGTGCAAGACCGGACATATTGCCAAGGTGGTAATGCCCATGTATCGAACGGCATTTCTTTATACCCATGAATGGACCGTCGATTTTAAGGGACATGCGAATCTGGCTAACTGGCATTTTGATTTCACGATTATCAAAGAGAAGCACCAGACCCTCGGATATGACCTTTTTTTGATAGATATCAATGGCCTGCTCGATCGACAAAAGATTTATGGATATGATGATGATGCGGAACGATTTACTGCTTTTCAAATTGCAGCACTCACGTGGATGCAAACATGGGAGCACCGGCCAGACATAGTCCATTGCCACGATTATCATACCGGTCTGGTACCTTTTATGTTGCGCTACTGTTATGACTTTCAGTCCCTGGCAGGCATCAAAACGATCTTAACCATTCACAATGCCCAGTACCAGGGCTGGATGACCTGGGATAAAAGTCGTTTTATTCCTCGCTGGGACCTCTGGAAAAGAGGAATGCTGGAATGGGCAAATAACATCAATCCACTTGCATCCGCCGTAAAATGCGCTGATCGCGTTACCACCGTAAGCCATAGCTATTTGGAGGAGTTGAAATTTCAGTCAAACGGACTCGAAAAACTCTTTGAATATGAAAGAGGGAAATGTGCAGGCATACTCAATGGAATAGATATAGATGTTTGGAACCCCGCAACCGACCGGTATATCGAAAATCATTTTACCCCAGCAACAGTTGCTGCCGGCAAAGAGAAAAATAAGGCATTGTTGTGTCACCGCTTCGGATTTGATGTAAGTAAACCCTTGCTGGTGTTTATCGGAAGACTGGTAGGGGAAAAGGCGGCAGATTTATTACCCGATGCCATCTCTGGCGCCATCCATCAGTTTGGTTCTTCCGCTTCCTACCTGATCTTGGGTAGCGGGGAACATCAATTGGAAGGCAGTCTAACCAATATGTTGATGCCATTCTCAGGCACTTACAATGCAGTGATAGGGTATGATGAATCACTTAGTCACCTCATGTATGCCGGCGCCGATTTTCTGCTCATGCCCAGCCGGGTTGAACCCTGCGGACTCAATCAATTGTATGCCATGCGCTATGGAACCATTCCAATAGTTCGTTCAACCGGTGGTTTGCGCGATACGGTAACAGATATGGGCGATCCCGAAGGCTTTGGAATACGTTTCGATCAGGCTTCAGTGGGTGACATTATTTATTCTATTGGTCGCGCCATACAAGTTTACCAGGATAAAGACCAGATTGGCCGCATGCGCAAGCGGATGATGCAGATCGATCATAGCTGGGAAAATACAGTCCAACAATACGATCAGGTCTATCGTTCCTGAAGATAGGGATCTGCGTGAACAAAATAGTTATCAATGGCTAATTTTCTGTAAATTGCCCATATGACGAGTATATCAAAAGCAGTAGTAGCAGTGATCCTGGGTGGCGGTGCCGGCAGCCGGTTGTACCCGCTTACCTCCAGTCGTTCAAAACCCGCCGTTCCCATCGCCGGTAAATACCGATTGGTCGATATTCCTATCAGTAATTGCATCAACAGCCACATCAACCGGATGTTTGTATTGACGCAGTTCAATTCTGCTTCATTGAACAAGCACATAAAAAATACTTATCACTTCAGTGCATTCAGTACCGGCTTCGTCGATATCCTGGCAGCAGAGCAAACACCCGACAATCCGGGTTGGTTTCAAGGAACAGCCGATGCGGTTCGTCAGTCGCTCCGACATATTTCCAATCTCGAATTTGAATACATTCTGATTTTAAGTGGTGATCAATTGTATCAAATGGATTTCAGTGAATTACTGAATAACCACGTAACGAAGGGTGCCGACATTTCTATTGCTACGATTCCGGTAGATGATAGAGATGCACCTGAGTTTGGCATCCTGAAAAGTAATGAGGAAGGTATGATAACCTCCTTCATTGAAAAGCCAAAAAAAGAGTTATTGCCTGAATGGGTGAGTGATACCGGTACTGAGATGCAGCGCCTGGGTAAGCATTACCTGGCTTCTATGGGTATCTATATTTTTAGTAAGCATGTGCTCTATAAGCTGCTGAATGAAGTGCACCCCGCCGCTACTGATTTCGGTAAGGAAATTATACCCAATTCTATTTCACAATACAAGGTTGCCAGCTATCAGTATGAAGGGTACTGGACAGACATCGGAAACATTTACTCATTTTTTGAGGCCAACCTTTCTCTAACAGATGAAATTCCACCTTTCAACCTATTTGATAATACGAAGACTGTTTATAGCCGTGCCCGCATGTTACCGCCGGCTAAGATCAGTGGTACCACGTTAGAGAAAACACTCATTGCGGAAGGCTCCATCATACATGCCAGCCGCATAGAACAAAGTGTGGTAGGTATCAGAGCCCGCATTGGGCATGGCACCACTGTAGTCAGTACCTACATTATGGGTAATGATTATTACGAGACCATTGAAGAGATGGATCAGAACCGTGCAAAAGGACTTCCCATGATAGGTATCGGAGAACGTTGCTATATAAAAGATGCCATCATAGATAAAAATTGCCGAATTGGTAATGATGTTCGTATCAATGGGGGTAAACACCTGACTAATACTGAACATAGTCTGTATACCGTAAAAGACGGAATCGTCGTAGTAAAGAAAATGGCTGTTTTACCCGACGGTTTTGTCATCTGATCGGCTGCGCCTGAAATCGATTCAATCAATCTACAAAATTCTTTTCCATGTCAACTGCTTATTCAGGGCCTAAGCAAACCCTCAGTTTCTGGCAGATCTGGAACATGTGCTTCGGATTCTTTGGTATCCAATTTGGCTGGAGTTTGCAGATGGGAAATATGAGTGCTATCTACGAGTTTCTCGGAGCAAAGCCCGAGGAAATTCCCGGCCTTTGGCTGGCAGCACCTATGACCGGATTACTCGTGCAGCCCATTGTGGGTTATCTCAGTGATCGAACCTGGCACCCCACTCTCGGCCGGCGCAGACCTTTTTTTCTGATAGGAGCCATACTTAGTTCAGTGGCACTGCTTTTCATGCCCAATGCCAGCGCCGTATGGATGGCGGCAGGAACCCTCTGGATACTCGACTCCTGCATCAACATCACCATGGAGCCTTTTCGCGCTTTTGTGGCCGATAACCTGGATGAAAAACAACAATCCTTTGGTTATGCCATGCAAAGTATGTTCATAGGTGCTGCTTCCTTTATTGCCGGTTACCTGCCCGGATTACTGGTTAAATGGCTGAATATCTCAAGAGAAAAAGGAGCAGGAGGAATACCTCAAAATATCATGTGGTCATTCTACATGGGGGCTTTCGTTTTTCTGGGCGCCGTGCTCTATACCATATTCCGCAGCAAGGAATATCCTCCCTCTGATCCGGACTGGAAAATGAAGGCAAAAGCTGATTCTGGCGGTGGTATCATGAAAGGTGCCAAAGAAATACTGCAAGCCATCCACGAAATGCCTGTCCCGATGCGGAGATTGGCCGTGGTACAATTTCTTACCTGGCCAGGCCTCTTCCTGATGTGGTTTTATTACAGTACAGGTGTTGCCGCTCAAATATTCAAAGGAGATGTAGTCGCCAACAGTGAACAATATACCCGCGGACTCGAACTGGCAAATGAAACTTCTGCCATTCTAAACCTGGTAACATTCGCTTTTTCATTCACCATTCCTTTTTGGGTGAAGCAACTTGGAAAAAAAATGACCCATACGGCCTGTCTGCTCATTGGCGGATTGGGATTGATATCCGTATCATTTGTATCCGATCCCTCCTGGTTGTTTGCCTCGATGAGTATGGTGGGTATTGCCTGGGCATCTATCCTTTCAATGCCCTACTCACTTCTGTCGGGTTGTATACCAGCTGAAAGAACTGGTATTTATATGGGTGTATTCAATTTCTTTATAGTTCTGCCGGAAATACTTGCGTCGCTCTTTTTTGGAAAAATCATGGAACATTACCTCGGCAATGACCGCTTGTTAGCTGTGATGATTGGGGGAATATTGCTGTGCACCGCCGGACTGGTATGTGCCTTGATTGTTAAAGAGAATGCTGCACCCAAAGAACTTTGAAACTGATTTGATTTTTCCTCGCTGCACGGGTTTAGCCCGGTAAATTTTATTCAAAAAAAATGATTCAGGTAACTATGAAAAAGCTCCTTTTATCTTTTATTCTCGTTGGTATGGGTGTTCTATCCGGATGGTCACAATCATTAGAAGCCTACCCCAGTCATTGGTTCACGAAAATGAATTGGAATAAAATTCAAATCATCGTTCGGAGTAAAGACCAGGTTCTTTCCGGAAAGAAAGTATCTGTTGTTTATCCGGGTGTTAAAGTCAGTTCAATAGATAGTTTTCCCAATAAGCGTTATTTGGCCATTCAACTGAATATTGGTGCTTCTGCCAATGCTGGTATTATTCCCATACAATTCTTTTCCGGCGATGATACGCTGACACTGAACTATGTGCTAAAACCCAACCGACCCGGTAAAGGAAAAGAATATGCACAGGGTGTTCGTTCATCCGATATCATTTATCTGCTCATGCCAGATCGCTTCAGCAACGGCGACCCTTCCAACGATGTAGTAAAAACGATGAGAGATAAGGCACTCGACAGAACCAATCCATTGTTGCGTCATGGGGGCGATTTACAGGGTATCACCCAACAGCTTGATTACCTCAAGAACCTGGGCATGACCACTGTTTGGCTCAACCCGGTAAATGAAAATGATATGCCACTGGAAAAAGAGCCCGTAGGCATGCTGAGTGGATATCATGGCTATTGGTTCACGGATCACTATAAAGTCGATGAACGATATGGTGGTAATGAGGCGTACAAGAAAATGGTTGAGTCAGCCCACCAAAAGGGACTGAAAGTAATACAGGATGCCGTTTATAATCATATTGGTAAGGAACACTGGATTTTTCGGGATGCGCCCGCTCCGGATTGGGTTAATCAATGGCCTACCTATACCGGAAGCAACCACAAGGAAGAAATGCTCTTTGATCCCTATGCCGCTGAAAAAGACAAGAAAAGATTACTCGATGGCTGGTTTGTTCCTCATCTTCCTGATGTTAACCAGCGCAATCCATACGTGGCCAACTACCTGATTCAATACGCCATCTGGGCAACAGAGGAATTTGGAATTGATGGCTGGCGAATTGATACGTATAAATATTGCGATGAGCCTTTCCTCAATAAGATCAATACAGCCCTGCAAAAAGAATATGCCTCCATTACCCAATTTGGTGAAGCCTGGACGAATTCAGTAGCGGGGAATGCATACTTTACTAAAAATGATATGCCCGTTCCCTTTCATCACAATATGATGGGAGGTGTTGACTTCCCATTAAACGCAGCCATCCTTGAGGCCCTGAACCAGCCGGAAGGATGGACTTCCGGCATTAATAAGTTGCACATGACCCTGGCACAGGACTTCTTATATGAACAACCCCTCAATAACTGTCTTTTCCTCGATAACCACGATACCGATCGTTTCTTCTCGATGGTGGGTGAGGATATGAATAAATTTAAACAAGGCATCGGGTTACTATTAACGCTGCGCGGAATACCACAACTGTATTATGGAACGGAAATCCTGATGAAGAACTTTAAAAATCCGAGTGATGGAATGGTTCGGTTGGATTTCCCGGGCGGATTTCCCGGCGATGCAGTAAATAAATTTACCTCTATTGGAAGAACGGCAGCAGAAAATGAAGCCTTCAATTACGTTCAGCAACTGGCGAGTTACAGAAAAAAGTCACTGCCTCTGCAGATCGGTAAGACCAAACAATTTCTGCCAGTAAATGGCGTATATGTATTTACCCGCACACATCAGAAACAAACCGTACTTTGTGTATTGAACAGATCGGGCGAAGCAAAAGAGATACCTTTCAGAGACTATGAAGAATCTTTCTCAGGGTTTTCAAAAGCAATGGATGCACTGACAGGCGAAATGTTTATTCAGGCACTCCGGGTAGGTCCGGGACAATTCAGGATTTTTGAACTTAGAAAATAACCAGCTGCTACATGAATCATCTCCTTCATTAAAATAGGTCGTTATGGCAAAACAAAACTCCAATAGCCGATCGACCGGTAATGAAATGACGAAGACTCATAAACAGCCGGCTCCTTATGAGTCAGTACATTTTGTAGATACCACCCAACCTGTTTGGAATTATTCTCTTTTCACTGAAGAAGATGTTCGCAATTTTCAACTTGGAACCCATTATCGTTTATATGAACACTTAGGTAGTCACCTGCTGGAAGTGAATAATATAAAAGGAACTTATTTCGCTGTATGGGCTCCCAATGCCACCTATGTTTCGGTGGTTGGACAATTTAACCAATGGAATAATCAGCAGCATCCTTTACGTGTTCGTCTTGATCACTCTGGCATCTGGGAAGGGTTTATACCCGGCGTATTGCAGGGTGAAGCGTATAAGTACCATATTCATGGGTTTCAGGGTGTACGCTTAGATAAGGGTGACCCGTTCGCTCATTATTGGGAAAAAAGACCGCATACTGCCTCCATTGTTTGGGATATTCAATATGATTGGCAGGATGCAGCCTGGATGAAAAGCAGGAAGAAGAGCAATCAATTGGATGCCCCTTTTTCTGTTTATGAAGTACACCTGGCCAGCTGGATGCGCCCCGACCCTGCCAATGAAGAAGTGTACAATACCTATGCACAGATTGCTGAAAGACTGGTACCCTACGTGCAGGATATGGGCTTTACACATGTTGAATTCATGCCCGTGATGGAGCACCCCTTCGACGGAAGCTGGGGATACCAGGGAACAGGGTATTTTGCCCCTACCTCCCGTTTTGGTAATCCACAAGAGTTTGCTGCGTTGGTCGATGCCCTTCACCAGGCAGGTATCGGTGTCATACTTGATTGGGTACCCTCTCATTTTCCCTACGATGCGCATGGTCTGTTTATGTTCGATGGTACACATACCTACGAGTATGCCGATATGCGCAAAGGGTATCATCCCGATTGGAATTCCTATATTTTTAATTATAAGCGCGGTGAAGTAAAATCATTCTTAATCAGCAGTGCCCGTTTCTGGTGCGACCGATTTCATACCGATGGACTTCGAGTTGATGCCGTCAGTTCGATGCTGCGACTTGACTATAGCCGCTCCGCTCATCAGTGGGAACCCAATGAATATGGTGGGAATGGAAACCTGGAGGCCATTGCTTTCATTAAAGATCTCAACGAAACCCTTTACCGCGATTTTCCCGATGTACAAACAATTGCTGAGGAAGCAACTGACTGGCCCAAGATCAGCCGGCCCACATTTGAGGGCGGACTTGGGTTTGGTATGAAATGGATGATGGGGTGGATGCATGATACCCTCGATTATTTCAAAATGGATCCTGTTTTTCGGCAGTTTCAACAGGATAAGTTCTCGTTCAGTATGATGTATTACTATGATGAGAACTTCATGCTGCCACTTAGCCATGATGAGGTAGTGCATGGGAAGAGTCCCATGATTTATAAAATGCCCGGCGACGAGTGGCAAAAGTTTGCTAATCTGCGATTATTGTATACGTATATGTTTACGCATCCAGGTGCCAAATTACTCTTCATGGGAAATGAATTTGGGAGTACACTGGAGTGGAATTACAAAAGTGAGTTGCCCTGGTATTTATTGCAATTTGACTGCCACAAGGGCTTACAGAACTGTGTTCGTCAGCTGAATACAATCTATCGGAGAGAGCCGGCCTTATTTGAAAAACAATTTGAGCCCGGTGGTTTTGAATGGATTGATTTGAATCATAGAAGTGAGTCGGTCATGGTTTACAGCCGGATTGGAAAGAAGGCTTCCGATCGAATGATCATTGTAATGAATGTGACACCCATCGTGAGAAACGATTGGGAAATTTATGTGTATGGAAAGAAAAAATGGAAGGAGGTTTTCAATAGCAATGATGCCGCTTATTGGGGAACCGGAAATGTTTTCAATCCGGAAATTAAGTCTACTCTTGTCGATAAAGCAACCAACTGCTATCGGATAACACTAAACCTGCCGCCGTTGGCTGCCATTATCCTGAAATAGGGCGGGGGTAGTTAATCAGTAATTTGTGGTATTTCCACCCGGAAGCAACTTCCTCTTCCCGGTTCAGACCAACGAATGCTTATTTTGCCTCCATGGTATTCTTCCACAATCCGTCGGGTAAGAGCCAGTCCCAATCCCCAGCCACGCTTTTTTGTGGTATAGCCTGCTGCAAAAACTGAATCACGTTCATTGCTACTCATTCCTTTTCCGGTATCTGTTATGTCAATCACCAGCGATTGCCCCTCTTTCGTTCCCTTAATCGTGATCTGGCCTTTGCCTTCCAGTGCATCCAGTGCATTTTTTAGTAGATTTTCTATCACCCAGTCAAAGAGTGGGGCAGATAGCATGGCAGCAGTATGCTGTATCTCTTCCAGTTGAGAATTGATTGTTACTTGTCTGCCCATGCGTCGGCTCATATAATCTACCACTTCCGTAATGCGGGTTGACGGAAATTCTTTTTCCAGACTGGGGGCACTGCCGATTTTGCCAAACCGGTCTGTTACCAATTGCAGGCGATTTACATCTTTATTCAATTCCCGTGCAATGTCAGCGTTTTCCGGACGCTCTTTCAATAATTCCACCCATCCTTTGAGGTTGCTTACCGGCGTACCCAGCTGATGGGCTGTTTCACGAGCCATTGATACCCAGAGTATGTTTTGCTGATTTCTATTGACATAGCGAAGGGAAGCAATCATCAGGGCAATAAATAAACTGGCAATCAACAATTGAATCAGCGGATACCACCGAATTTCATCCAACAGAGAACTTTTACCGTAATAGTAATAATTTGCCGTAAAAGGCTTTTCTTTCAACACCAATACGATGGGTTTGGGTTGATGTTGCTTAAATATCTGAAGTTGTTTGTTGAGATAGTCCGGATTTTGCTTAACCATTTCACTATCGAGGTTCACATAATTGCCGGTAATATTGTCTTTTTCATCTGTCTCAATGATCGGTATCCGATTATTCTGAACGGATAATTGTGTAGCTAACGTAATGCTGGCACTATCGGATGACTGTAAAATGGTGCGCTGGGCCTCTACCCAAGTATTCACATGTATGCGTTCATCTTGTTCGAGACGATTTGAGATATGGCGTGAGTAAAAGACACTACTCACCACGCCCAGCAGAGCAAAAATGATAAGTAATACTTTCCAGGAGAGGCGAAAAGACATGTTAGACATTTCACTATAAAATTAGATGAAATAACTCCAATTGCCTTGATTAGCCATTGGGCATAAAAAAACAGCCGGTAATGATACCGGCTGGATAAAAAATAGGTTAAAAAAAACTAGCCAAAGAGTCCACCCTTCTTTAGCGATTTAATGCCTTGTCCGATTTTAAAACCATTGTGGTAGATTTCAATTTTATAATCGCCCTCGCTGTATTTATCGGATCTCTTCAGATCAAAATTAACGGGTACCACTTTACCTTGCTCATAGTTCACTCCAATCTTGCTCGTAAAGTTTTTTACACCCTCTTCACGGGTAGTGAAGGTGTTGCCGGTTTCGGTGATTACTTTTCCGTCTGGACCGGTAACTACCACAAATAGTTCTTTGTTACCGGTAGGGGTGATTCTGTTTTCATCCAATACAAATTGGACACGCAACAAATCTGCTTTTTTCGCACGGGAGGTTTCTTTTTCCTTTCCACTTCCGGAAATAGCAAATGCACCTATCCCGATTTGAGAAGCATGTAAGGTAGAAGCTACATCTACTTTATCTTCCAGTTGTTTCTTTTCGGTTTTTGTTACCGTTAAGTTTTGCTCCAGGTTTTGCTTTTCGCTCGTTAACTGCGTTTTTTCTGTAGTTAATTGCTCATTGGCTACTGTCAACTGTTTATTTTCACCTTTCAGTTTTTCAATTTCGGCAAATAATCCATCCACTTTTCCATTTAATTCTCCGATCAGTTTCTTGGCTGCTTCGAGCTCAAATTCGGTAGCATTCTTCTTTTTCAAAATGCTGCTGATATTACTTTTCAGTTGCACGATGTCAGCATTTTTTGCTGCCAGATCTCCGGTTAATTGTACCGTAGTCTGGGTGAGCGAATCTGCCTTGGCAGAAATTTCCAGAAAATTTTGTTGTAGCGCAGAACGGGCACTGTCGACGCTGGAAATTCTTGTTTCCAGGGTATTTACTGCCTGGCGATGTTGACTCTTATCATAAAAAATATAGCCCCAGGTAGCCACCAGTGCAGCTATTAATACTCCGTAAATTACTTTCCGATTGTCTTTTTGATCGGGTAGTTGTTGATTACTACTTTCAAACGATTCCATAAGTGTTTTTTAAATGTGTAAAATTGTTTATATAACAAAGATGTATAGAGGGTTTCAAAATAAAATAATCCCTGCAAATAGCGGCATTATGTTTTATACCGTTGTTGCAAAAATAACACAAGAAATATTATCTAAAACCATGCCATATCTGACTTTCAGGGTGAATTTTCTATAAAAAATCGTTCATGCTAACAAGTGTAAGTATAGGTAAAGGGTCATCGGGATTCAATCAGTTCGTGTTTTTTGGTAGCCAAAAAATATGTTCAAAACAAGCGCATGGCCACAATTGAATAATCAAACTTGGCAAGTACCACTTTTTTCAGGTGCAAACATTCCGCCGTATGAGAAGAAGGTATCTTTTTTACTAGACTGATTTTGAACAGATTCCACCAGATCTGTCGCACTTATTTCCCCAAACGAACCCCCAATGTTCACAACTTTACCTCCCCGTTTTTTATTATTCGTCAGGTCTGGCACATCTTTGTATTGATGTCAGTAGAAAAGATCTTGCAGCAATGGAAAAACAAACAGTTTCGTCCCGTCTACTGGCTAGAAGGTGAGGAACCCTATTTCATCGATGTTCTGCTGGACTATGCCGAAAACAAGCTGCTCACACCTGCTGAGGCTGAATTCAATCTTTCAATTTTTTATGGTAAGGATGCTGATGTTTCAGATATCATCAACGCATGCCGTCGCTACCCTATGCTCGCGGAGCGACAGGTTGTAATATTGCGGGAGGCCCAGATGATGCGAGATGCTGAAGCACTATTGCCCTATATTGAAAAGCCCCAGCCTTCTACTGTTTTAGTTGTTGCGTATAAGGATAAAAAACTGGATGGACGAAAGCAACTGGCAAAGGTGATAGCAAAAAGTGCAGAACTACTCTCGACTAAAAAACTCTATGAAAATCAACTACCTGCCTGGGTAGAACAGATGGTAGAAGCACAGGGTTTGAGTATCGAACCTCGTGCACAGGAAATGTTGGTCAATCACATCGGGAATGACCTCAGCAGATTATACAACGAGACGGTCAAATTAGCGGTTAATCTAGGTGGTCGGAAGAAAATTACCGCCGATGACATTGAAGAATTTATTGGTGTTAGCAAAGAATTCAATGTGTTTGAATTGCAAGCCGCTTTTGGAAAGAAAAATCTTTCTAAAACCATGCAGATCATCCAGTATTTTGATGCCAATCCCAAAGCCGGCCCCATTCAAATGATATTACCGGCACTTTTCAATTTTTTTAGTAAAGTGTATATGTTATATGCTATGCGGGGTGCCGATCCGCAAACCGTCGCCAACCACTTAGGTATAAAACCTTACTTCCTGAAAGATTACCAGGAATCTTCTCAGCGATATACCTATGATCAGATTGAGCGCGCACTCTTATTACTTCATCAATATAATTTGCGCATGGTAGGTATTGGGGATGCTGGCAGTACCGATGCTGATTTGATGAAAGAACTGGCTGTAAAAATTATGATTTGATTCCAATCTTATGCAGCTGCAGCCAATTGCGGGCATAAGATTCATCGCGCTGTAATTGTTCCCTTAACACTTCTGGTGAAATGAACTTTTGCTCCTCCCGAATGAAATCAAGCAGCTGCACCCGAATTGTTTGTCCGTAGATACTTTCTGACCAGTTGAAAAGGTGCACCTCAATAACCCTGCTTTTTCCGTCAATCGTTGGCCTTATGCCAATATTCATCATTCCACTCCGCTCTGCTCTTGCCGCCTGATGATCAGGGTTATCAATCAAGGTGTAAACCACGTACACCCCATTGCCGGGAATAAGTTTGTCATCATCCGTTATCTGTAGATTGGCGGTGGGATAGCCCAGTGTTCTTCCCCGTTGATTTCCTTCTATCACCTTCCCCTCAAAAAAGTAAGGATATCCAAGCAATTCATTGGCTGCTTGAATCTTATGCTGCAATAAAGCCTGGCGAATACGGGTAGAACTGATGGCCGATTCCTGCAGCATTTGTTCGCTGATTTCCTGTACTTGAAACCCGAGTTGTTGGCCCATGGTCTCCAGTAAATGATAATCTCCGGATCTGTTCTTCCCAAACCGATGATCGTAGCCGATTATGACGGTATGTGGATGGAATTGCTTAAACAGGAACTGTTCCACAAAATCTTCAGCACTGCTTTGAGCAAATGAATGATTAAAGGGTATCACGACGAGGTGGTCGATACCGGCGGCTGCCAGCAACTCCCGTTTCTCCCGAACTGTATTTAAAATTTTAACTTCCCCCGGAATGGATGCAATCACTTTTCTGGGATGCGGATAAAAAGTGATGATGACGGTTTCTCCGCCAATTTGGTTGGCGACCTCCTTCATTTGGGCCAGAATTTTCCGATGACCTGTATGAACTCCGTCAAAACTGCCAATGGTAATAACCGCCCGATGAAAAGAGGGCAGGGGCGCAACGCCTATTTCATGTATTTTCATGATGTACAAAATTAAGCAGCTTTAGTCAAACTACCCTTTTTGGTCAGCAACTCAAAAATTACCTTTGAAACTTCAGGTGTTGATAACATCCGACAGATGTCGGGGATTGATTACCTTTGTACCCTCTCCACTCAGTTCGTCTATGTCGATTTATGCCCGCAGAGGAGTTTCTGCACAAAAAGAGGAAGTACATCAAGCCATCCGTCAACTTGACCAGGGGTTATACCCGTATGCCTTTTGTAAAATGTATGCTGACATGGCAGGGGGCGATCCCGATTATGTCAATATCATGCACGCTGACGGGGCCGGAACCAAAAGTATCCTGGCCTACCTCTACTGGAAAGAAACGGGTGACTTATCTGTTTGGAAAGGAATTGCCCGTGATGCGGTCGCTATGAACCTGGATGATTTATTGTGTGTGGGAGTAACAGATAACCTGCTTTTTTCCTCCACCATTGACCGGAATAAATTACTGATAGGTGGGGATGTATTGGAAGCTGTGATTGAAGGCACGAGGGAATACTTTAACCTGTTGTCTGAATATGGCATAAAAATTCATTACCTCGGTGGCGAAACTGCCGATGTGGGCGATGTGGTCAGAACCATTGCCGTAAATGGAACCATGATGGCCCGCTGGCCTAAAAGACAGCTCATCACAAATCAGAATATTAGTCCGGGACAAGTAATTGTCGGATTGGCCAGTTATGGTACTTGTCACTACGAGCCAACATATAACAGTGGATTAGGCAGTAATGGTCTTACCAGTGCCCGACATGATGTTTTAAGTAAGCACTATGCGAGCGCTTTCCCCGAGAGTTTTGAGCCGGGATTATCCGATGATGTGGTTTATGTGGGTAAGCATCGTCTCACTGATGCCTTCCCATTGGGCGATGTAAACAGAACCATCGGACAAATGTTATTGTCACCCACCCGCACCTATGCCCCCGTAATCAGACAATTATTGGAACAATATCCGAATGATGTAAAGGGCATGATACACTGCAGTGGGGGCGGACAAACCAAATGTATGAAGTACCTGCCCGGACCGATGCATGTTATTAAGGATAACCTTTTTACACCGCCACCTATATTTCAACTTATCCAGCAGAATTCAGGTGCCGATGACCGGGAAATGTTCCAGGTATTCAATATGGGTCATCGTATGGAAATCTTTGTTGAGGAGGCAGCAGCAGCCAGGGTCATTGAGCTGTCGCAACAATTTGGTGTAGACGCAAAACTGGTAGGAAGAGTAGAACCTGCTGAAGGCAAAGTATTAACCTTACAAACGGGAGAGAAAACCATTCGTTTCGAATATTAACATCCTTTTCAAACCCACCCGACTAACTTTACGTATACAACTGAAAAAATACCATGACTGAGCCCATCGTATCCATACAAACTGCCAATATTTATCAAGGGGAAGCGCTGATCTTGCGGGATGTCAATTTCAGCATCGGTCGGGGAGAATTCGTTTACCTGGTTGGAAAAACAGGAACGGGAAAAAGCAGCTTGCTAAAAACACTGTATGGTGAACTACCCTTGCGGGAAGGAAAGGGGTCAGTAGTAGGTTTTGACCTAACAGATATGGACTGGAAGAAAGTACCTTATCTGAGGAGAAACCTGGGTGTTGTTTTTCAGGACTTCCAACTGCTTACCGATAGAAACGTACATGACAACCTGCGGTTTGTTTTAAAAGCTACCGGTTGGAAAGATGAGCACCTGATAGAAGAGAAAATCAACGATGTACTGGAAAAAGTGGGATTGAAGAATAAAGGTTATAAAATGCCTTTTGAAATGAGTGGCGGAGAACAACAACGGGTAGACATTGCTCGGGCGCTGCTCAATTCCCCCAAATTAATATTGGCGGATGAGCCTACCGGAAACCTCGATCCCGAAACAAGCGATGAAATCATGCAACTTCTGATACAGATCTCAAAGGATTACGGGACTTCCGTCTTAATGGCTACCCACGATTTTATTGTGATCAATCGTTATCCCTCGCGCATGCTGAAAACAGAAAACAATCGCGTTTCAGATAGCAAAACAACTGTTGCTGCCGGATAGTTAATTAACGTTATTCCCAAAAAGCACCTGCATCAGTTGATTGGTTTGAGCTGATTGGTCAAAGGCAGCTGAAAGAATTCTTTTTCGATCGTTAAAATCTTCCTCCCCAAAAGGCTGTTGATAGAGCTGATGCACCAGATTGGCAAGGGCTTCATCTGATTCTGCTGTATGCACCAAAGGTGCTATGGGGTGGCCTTTTACTGCAGCCATATTGGAAATACAATGCCTGCCCTGGTAGAGTGCATGTAAAAGTTTCAGTTGGATGCCCGTTCCATGCAGGGCAGGTAATACATGTATATGCGCTCTGGCAATCATATCTTCCAGTTCGCTGTCAGAAGGGTTGGCAACAAGACAAGTATGTTGTTCACGATGGGCCAGTTCCATCAGGCGGGGTGAGGGGTTTCGTCCGGTAATAACCAGTGGTATTTTTAATTGATTGAACACTCGTGTCAGTAAGCGGATGGCTGTTTTTTCATTCACCGCCACCTGCAGGTCTCCATGGAATAAACAATAAGATCCCATGCCACCCTTATTTTTCATTTCCCAGTCGGGGAGAAATACTGGTAAGTAGGAAATATTTTTGCAATTAAATTGCTCACGATATCGTTGCACATCGAGTGGCGACACTGCAAGAAAATTGGCCCGCCGCGCTATCTTCTTCTCGTATGTTTTTAGTAGCCTGCTCTCGAGAAAATAGTACAGACTTTTCATCCAGGATCTGGAAGTAAGGGCAAGTTGTTTGTAATACAAGTGCTCTGTATTATGGAGACGAACCAGACAGGCACGATGGGTGAATCGCTCGTCGTTCAACAGGTAGGTGCTGTGAATACCATGCATAAGTATGGGCGCATCGTCTGACAACAAGTTCTGCAGCAACGCTTCATTTTTTCGACTGGAAACAATATAGGGAAGCCGTGCTGTAATTCCCTTGTGCCCCTCATTTCGCTGATAGTAAAAAATTTTTTCGCAATAAGCCTCCAGTGCCGGCTGTTGCCCCCTCCCATAATCAAAGCAATGGAGTGTGATAGCAACCCCCGCTGATTGCAGAGCCGGCAACATGTGAAAGAGATCGAAGACACCACCATAATTCACCGGATAGGGTACCGTAAAACAGATGATGTGCAGCTTTTTTTTCAACTTTGAATTTTTGCGTAAAACGCCAATAAGCGATCCCTTTCATTTTCCCAATTGAGTTCATTGCGGGCTTCCAGGCAGGCATGTTTACATTTCTCATATAAAACATCATCGGAGAGTAATTTGTTCAGCGCATCGGCAATCGATTTCGGGTCTGTAGGATTAACAAGTAATCCGACAGGATATCGATCCATTATGGCTTGGTAAGCCGGGAAATCGCTGCATATCTGCGGTATGCCTGCCATGATGTAGTCAAAGAAACGATTTGCCAGTGACCAGTATTGATTCAATCCCTTCTTTTCAAAGAGGGTTATGCCAATGGTAGCCCCCGGGGTTATGTGAATCAGTTGTTCCGGTAATACAGGAGGTATGCACACAACCCTATCTTCCATTTTTTCAGCTTGAATGATCTGCTGCACTTGAAACAGATAGTTACCACTACCGTATATTTTTAATTGCACGGGCACTGCTCTCATCGCAGGAATCAATTGTTCAAAGCACCTGCCTTCATTGACTGCTCCCTGATAAATGATCCACTTTTCTGCTTGAGTTGATTGGGATGAAGGAAGCGAAACCGTGATGGGCACATTTCTGATTACCCCATACTGAACACCATACCTTTGATAGAATTCATTGGCCAGCTGCTCATTGACCGTATACCCCAAGGGAAATCGCGGAACCAGCCAACGTTCTGCCAGCAGCCAAATTTTATGTACCAGCGGGCGGACTACCACTTCTTTTTGCTCTGTAAATAATTCATGTGCATCTGTTACCCTAGGTAGTTTTCTTAGGATGGATGCCAGGTAAACAGCCGGCATGGTATCAAGATCGTTGGCACAAAGAATAGATTTTTGAACGCGCAGGAGGTAAAGAGATAGCCTGATTTGGTACTCCAAATAGAAGAAAACACCCCGCTTAAAAAAACAAGGCAGCCAATGTCTTTGATATGCCGGCTGCATATCCTGCATACCCAATGATTTTTTTCTGCCTACCAAGGTAACTTCATAACCGGCTGCTTGCAGGGTACCGCAAATCTTTTGCATGCGGCGGTCATAAAACAGGTCGTTGGTTACACAGAGAATAACAGCTGCCATGGCTAAATGAGTAGCCCTAAAAATACGGGGGAATCAGGTAGAAATGGGCCATATTTGAATGAGAAAAAAATAATAGATATATCTCATAATTAATTGATAATCAAAATTATAGTAAATATTTATATAATTGATTGTTTTCCTGACATTATTTTCTCCACCCTTTATGCACAGGCTATTTATTTTCTGAAAATCTTATAGCGGTTTTCTTGTATGTTCGCAGGTACAAAAAATAGGTAGTGTGAGATTAAAATCATTAGAAATCAAGGGGTTCAAAAGTTTTGCTGATAAAACCGTAGTCAGTTTTGATGAGGGTATCACTGGCATCATCGGACCCAACGGTTGTGGTAAGAGCAACATCATTGACAGTATTCGTTGGGTAATCGGTGAGCAGAAGATATCTGCCCTTCGTAGTGAGAACCTGGAAGCACTGGTTTTTAACGGAAGCAAAACCCGCAGTGCCTCCGGTTTGGCGGAAGTGAGTTTGACTTTTGAAAACACCAAGAACTTACTTCCTACGGAGTTTAACACAGTAACTGTAACACGTCGTTTTTATAAAAACGGTGAGAGTGAATATAGATTGAACGATGTCACCTGCCGTCTGAAAGACATACATAACCTCTTTCTTGACACCGGAGTCAGCAATGACAGCTATGCCATCATTGAATTGGGGATGGTGGATGATATCATCAAAGACAAAGACAATAGCCGTCGCCGCATGTTGGAACAGGCTGCCGGCATTACCATTTATAAAACACGGAAAAAAGAAGCGCGCAATAAATTAGATGCTACCGAGCAAGATCTGGCGCGCATCGAAGATCTGCTCTTCGAAATCAATAACCAACTGAAATCGCTGGAGAGCCAGGCTCGAAAGGCAGAACGATATTATGAGCTGAAGAAAGAATACCGTGAAGTAGCCATAGAACTGGCCAAGGCATCGCTGGAAGGCTTTCATGCCAATTATTCTTCCCTCACGGAACAGCAGGAGGCAGCAATAGATAGTAAAGTTCAACTGGAAGCTGCCATTGCCTCTGAGGAGGCGGCTCAGGAGCAGGAAAAATTAGCCTTCATACAGCAGGAAAAAGAACTGCAGGGCATGCAGCAGGCTTTCAACCAGTTATTGCAGGAATTACGCACAGGGGAAAATGATAAGAACCTTGCTACCCAGAAATTGCATTACCTGAAGGAGAAAGAAAAAGGACTGCAAGATTTTCTGGAAAAAGCAACCGGTCAGCTTGCAACAATCGGAGACTCCATTGAGTATACTCAATTGCAACTCACCGAAGAAGATGTTAAGTTGGCTGAGATGCAGCAACAAGTGTTGCAAGGCCAGGCCGGTATGGAAGAAAAGCGCCGCATTTTTGATGAAAAACGCAGCGGTCTGGATGCACTGCGTGGTCGCTACCAGCAACTGCAATTAAAACAATTTGATGCAGAAAAGAAAGTGGCTGTTGCTGATACATCTATTTTGAATATTCAGCGCACGCTCCAACAACTGACCGATGAACGAACCCTGCGTGAGAACCAACTGCAACAACTTCAGCAAGAGTCAACGGATAAAGATTCCCAGTTAACAGAGCATCGCCAGACTTTACAAGAACTGCAAGAGCAGCATGAAAGAACCAAAGTACTGATATTTGATACGCAGGCTGCGCTCGAGGTTTTACGGAATGAATTGAATGAGGAAAATCGTAAGCTCGATGCCAAAAGAAATGAATATAACCTGCTGAAAAGCCTGATTGACTCAATGGAAGGTTATCCCGACAGCATCAAATTCCTGCACAATAACCCTTCCTGGAACCATGGTGCTCCTGTATTGTCTGATATTTTGTATGTAAAAGAAGAATACCGCACCGCGGTGGAAAACCTGCTCGAGCCCTATCTGAACTACTATGTTACAGCCAATCTGCAGGAAGGTCTGCAGGCCGTGCAGTTGCTCGACAATAATCGCAAAGGCAAAGCGAATTTCTTCCTGCTGGATGCTTTCAGCAGCTACTCGCGGTCTGTAGCTCAGCCGGCTCAAACCATTCGTGCCCTTGATGTGGTAGAAGTAGATGGTAAGTATGCCCGTTTGGCTGAATACTTGTTGGGGCATGTGTTCATTGCTGAAAATGAAACTGCCCTTGAGCAATCGGGCACCGGTGATGCAGTCATTCTCGAAAAGTCGGGTAAATATGTGAAAGGTAGGTTTACACTTTCCGGCGGTAGCATTGGATTATTTGAAGGGAAAAAAATCGGCCGGGTGAAGAACCTGGAAAAGTTGGCTGAAGACATATCAGATCAGGAGGCGGTAGTCAATTTGCTGAAATCTGACATCCAGGCCAAACACCAGGAAGTAATAGCATTTAATGACCAGTTGAAGGAAAAAGCCATCCGCGAAACAGAGCAACTGATCAACCGCATTACCAATGAGCTATTTGCAGCGCGAAATAGAATGGAAAATTTACAGATGACCGCGCAGAGCAGCTTACAAAGATTCACCGAACTAGAAAAAAGAGGGGAAGAGGAGCAGGCCGCTATTGCAGCCACACGCGCATTGCTGGGAGAGCTGAGCGATGAAATGCTGCAGACCGGTGCTTCTCTGAAAAATGTGGAGTCTGATTACCAGCAATCAGAACTGGAATACAATCAACATGTATTTCAGCTAAATGAGACCAACCTCTTGCTGACTAAGCAACAAAGTAAAATAGCTGGCTTACAACAGGAGTTATCCTTCAAGAAAAATCAGTTGAGCGATCTTGAAAATCAGATTACACTCAATAAAACACAGTTGGAGGAATCAGTAGCTGCCATCACAGAAAGTACCAACCAACTCGAAACAGCTGCCATAGCCCTGCAGGAAATGATTATCCGTAAGGAGGCAGAAGAAAAGAGACTGAATGAAGTAGATCAGGCATTCTATGTATTGCGTAATACCATGCAAGACAAAGAAACTGCCCTGCGCTCAAGGATTAAAAATAAAGAGCAGGTTGATCAGCAAATCCAGTTACTCAAAGACCAGGTGAACGAGCTGAAGCTGCAATTGGCAGGTATGAAGGAAAGATTGCAGGTAGAATTCAAAATCAACCTGGATGATATCATCGAAGAAGGAAGAAATACTGAAACGCCACTCGAAGAATTGCAGTCCGCTGCCGACAGAATGCGGAAACGCATGGAAAATATGGGCGATGTGAACCCTACAGCCATCGAGGCTTTTACTGAAATGAAGAAGCGATATGAGTTTATTCTCGAACAGAAGAATGACCTCGTATCAGCACGCGAGAGCCTGATGAAAACCATCGATGAAGTGGAAGCGACAGCCAATCAGCAATTTCTGGATACTTTCAATCAGGTGCGAGAAAACTTCCAGCGTGTTTTCAAGGCGCTCTTTACGGAAGAAGATACTGCAGATATGGTGTTGATCAATCCGGATAATCTGGCTGAGACCGGTATCGATATCATCGCGAAGCCTAAGGGTAAAAAGCCTTCTTCGATAACCCAGCTGAGTGGAGGAGAAAAAACGCTGACTGCTACCGCCTTATTATTTTCCATTTACTTGATTAAGCCTGCTCCTTTCTGTATCATGGATGAAGTAGATGCTCCATTAGATGATGCCAATGTGGGCAAGTTCACGCAGATGATTAAAAAGTTCAGCGACAATTCTCAGTTCATCATTGTAACCCACAACAAACAAACTATGAGTGCGGTGGATGTGATCTATGGGGTAACCATGCAGGAGCCGGGTGTGAGCAAACTGGTTCCTGTAGACTTCAGAAGCCTGGCAAATTAAGATGACTGGTATGGTTCATCTTCTCATTGATGTAATTTTGTCCCCCTGACAAGAATACTGATTATATTATTTTTAGTTTGTTACGGCTGTTATCTGATAACCACCCGGCAACCTGATTTTTTCGATGGCGAGCGGGTTCCCGCCAAAATTGTTTTTGAGAAAGTTGAAAATGGGCGGGAGCAGCCTTTTGCCTATTACCATACCGGATACGAAGAACACCGTGTAAATGCGCTCTATCTTTTACGCAATTATCAACCTGGTGAAAAAGTCGAGGTTATTTATGAGGCTGCTGTGCCAACGCGGGGAGCTGTTTATCATTGGTGGGGCTATTGGTTTCGCTGGCAAGAATTGTTGCCCGGACTAATAATTTTTCTGGTGCTCTTTCAGGTTGCCCGTGCCTTAACCAATAATCCGACGCCGGAAGCATTATTAGAGCAGATGGAATACAAGGAGGAACCTAAACGAAAGTATATCGAGTAAGTACAATCAGGAAACAAGTTCTTATTTGAGGTATCTTTTGATTTCGCGGGTAACTTCCCTTGTTTTGATGGTATCTCTTTTGTCGTGTAGTTTCTTTCCCCTGGCCAGTCCAATCTCAACTTTGACCAGATTTTTTTCATTGAAGAATACTCGTAGCGGAACAATGGTTAGTCCTTTCTCCTTCATCCTCGACTCCCATTTCTTTAATTCCTTTTTACTTAGTAGCAGTTTTCGGTCGTGGACCGCGATGTGATTATTTACGGTTCCCTTTGAATACTCTCCTATGTAAAGACCACGTAACCAGAGTTCACCATGGTCGTAGAAACCAAATGCATCCTGAAAACTGAGCTTCCCCTCTCGTATGGATTTTACCTCTGAACCCAGCAATACAATGCCTGCCACATATTTGTCGTCTATGTGGTAATTGAAATAGGCTTGCCGATTGTTCATTTCCTGTGCCATCTTCAGTTACCGGGGAAAAGGTTGAGAGAAGGAGTTACCTGCTGGAATCGTCAGCGTTTACTTGCTGAATAAACGGATGAGTTGTGCCAGTTTTTCCTGCATATTTTTTCTTGCGACGATGAAATCCAGAAAACCATGTTCGAGCAGGAACTCGCTGCGCTGAAATCCTTCCGGCAAGTCTTTTTTAATGGTTTCCCGAATCACCCGCGGACCGGCAAAACCGATGAGGGCGCCGGGTTCAGCAATGTTAACATCACCCAGCATGCCAAAGCTGGCTGAGATACCTCCGAAGGTAGGGTCTGTAAGAACCGAAATATAAGGTAACATCGCATCACTGAGTTGAGATAATTTGCCACTGGTTTTAGCCAGTTGCATCAGGCTGAATGCACTTTCCATCATTCGGGCACCCCCACTTTTGCTGATCACGATATAAGGCAGACGGTGCTCAATACAGTAATCCACCGCTCTGCTGAACTTTTCACCCATTACACTACCGAGTGATCCGCCAATAAATTCAAAGTCCATACAGGCCACTACAGCCCTTTCTCCTGCAATGCTGCCTGTTGCAACCCGCATGGAATCATGTAAGTCGGTTTTCGCATGAATATCATCGAGCCGCTTTTGATAAGATTTCAAGTCGGTAAAACCCAATGCATCTTTGCTGCGAATATTTTCAAAAAGCTCGGTGTATTGGTCTTCACCAAACAGAAGGTCATAATAGTCTAAACTGCCAATGCGGTGATGATAGTTGCATTTCGGACAGACAAATAGGTGCTCACTTAATTCTGAGGTCGTACAGATATGACTACACTCCGGACATTTATTCCAAAGGCCCTCGGGGGTTTCTTTCTTGTCAGCAGTAGATGTAAGGATGCCCTTCCGGATGCGGTTAAACCACCTCGGTTTTGCTGTCTCTCCCCCGGGATTATTCTCTCCGGTTAGGTTGGCTTCCAGATCTTCTTCCCTTTCTTTTTTCATGAGGAATTATCCTGTTGAGTATACAAAGATACTACATATTTGCCATCTGATTCCCATCCCAACCCCCCCTTACTAATTGGTTTTCAACAGTGCGAACAGCACTGCTGATTTTTATGTAATTTGTCTGGGAAATGCTGCATATTCCCTGTTTGATTATTCTTTATGTATGAAGAAAAATAAGAAATTTAATTCGAAGGCCCAGGTAGCAGAAGTAAAAATACCAACAACAAGTGCTGCAACTGTCGGTGGCGCTAACTTGGTGAAGTGGATGCCCGTTGTATTACTGGTTTTATTTATGGGGGTTGAATGGGTCGGACCCTGGGATGGAATTGAATACTTGGGTAGCCAATGGCTTTATCTGATGATGATAAATGTAGTGGCAATTGTCATGTTGTATTTTCAACGAGATACAGCCAATGAGGCGATACGTGTACTTTTTTCTTTGCGACTGATCTGGGTTTACTTGTCGCTTGTATTTCTTGCTACCTGCTCGTTGGTATGGTCCATCAATCCGACTGAGACCATCGTTTGTTTGGTCAGGTTGGCTACCTCCTTGCTAACATTTTTCCATCTTTTTCTATTTTTTTACCGGCGTTCGGATTTGATTCCTGCCATTCTGGGCATTGTCTCCTTCTTTCTCTTTGTTCAGGCCACTATCTCTCTTCTATATTTTTTTAAGGGCAGTGGCGAATTAACCTTCAGTGAGTTGGTACTTTCCATGCGACTGAATGCTGGCAATAAAAATATTTATGCTGCCGCCATGGTTGTAAAAATTCCATTGGTGCTGGCAGGAATCTTTTACTATAAAAATGTTTGGCGCATTTGGTATGCGTTGGTTTTTTTCCTGGCAGCTACTACTATATTTCTGTTGAATTCAAGAACTGCGCTGGTGGCCATCATTGGAAGTGTAGTTGCTTTCCTGCTGATTTCTTTGATCACTTATTTGAAAGACAAGGCAACCGCGGCATTGGGTGCTCGACTTTTACTGGGGATTCTTCTTATTGGGTTGTCAGTAGTTTCATCCAAGGTAGCTACTAATTATGCTCAGTACCAATACACGGACTCAAATGCTTCAGTTGATGCGTATGGAACTGTCGACAAGCGCTTAGGCGATATCGTTAATGTCAATGATGGCAGCACACAGGCCCGATTTATACTGTGGGATGCTGCCTGGCAACATGCCCGTAAGCATCCATTCACCGGTAGTGGTTATGGTAACTGGAAACTGGCATCCATTCCTTATTCACGCGAATACAACGACGGACTCATTGTACCTATTCATGCCCACAACGATTTTCTGGAATATTTTGCTGAATTGGGTTTCATTGGAGGTATGCTTTATGCTTCTCTCTTCCTGTTTTTTATCTTCTATGGACTCCGGGCTTTTTGGAAGAGTGAGCATCAGCTTATCTCGATGTTCAGTTTCTTTGCCCTGGTAGCAGTCATAGCATTTGCAACCGACAGCGCTTTGAACTTCCCCAAAGAGGAACCGGTGAATCAACTGCTGCTGGGAGTTGCAGGCATGGGAGTTTTACTGGGCTATACTTTATTGCCCGCCCGCACTTCTGAAAGTGCTCCTGCCAATAGTGGCCTCTCATTGATTTATTCTTTCCTGGTCGGACTCATCTTGTTACCGGTTATCTACATTGGCTTTCTCATCTGGCGCTCATCGATAGCCCAAAATCTTTATGTGCAGGAACTGAATGCAGTTACCCTTACAGCCCCGGTTGATCAGGTAGTAAATGCCTTCCCTGCACTACCCAACCTGGTTTCCAATACGGTACAACCCATCGAAGGTATGCTGGGTATGTATCTCTGGCGTAATAAACGGGAAGTAGAAGCCGAACTGTACCTGCGTCGCGGTGCTAAAGCCAACCCCTACATGATGTACGTAGAAAATATTCGGGCTAACATGTATTATGAAAAACAGAATTGGGACAGTGCCGCGTATTATGCCCGCCTTTGTTTTTTTGAGCGACCCCGCAACCAAACTTATTACCAGACTTATATGGCATGTGTTGCGCGAACGTATGATACCACGGGGTTACAAAAAGGATTTGCCCTGTACAATAAATACCATCCCAAAGATGCTTTCGCCTGGACTCAGTATTTGAGTAATATGCTTAATGCCAGCCAGGGAGCCAATGCACGATTGAAACTTATGGCTGACAGCGCGCTGGTGATGTTTCCACAGGATGAAGAAATCAAAAGGCGCCAAAAAGATATAACTGATGCTTATGCCAGGCGATGAGTATATTAAGCATTCCGGTTGATACAGTTCAGGTCTTCAAATGCTATCTCCAGCCTTTTACTGAATGATTCTTCGGCCTTACGTAACCATACGCGCGGATCATAGTACTTTTTGTTGGGCTTGTCTGCCCCCTCCGGATTGCCGAGTTGACCTTGCAGGTAAGCCTCATTCTTTTGGTAGAAATGACGAACGCCATCCCAGAAAGCCCACTGTAAATCGGTATCAATGTTCATTTTAATGGCACCGTATCCAATGGCTTCCCTAATCTGGTGTTGCGGTGATCCACTTCCACCATGGAAAACAAAGTAGACTGGCTTCTCGCCGGTACCGAATTCTTTTTGAATATATTCCTGGCTATTGTGCAAAATTACCGGACGCAATTCAACATTACCCGGTGAATAGACACCGTGCACATTTCCGAATGCAGCAGCTACCGTAAATAAATTCCCAATCGCACTTAATTCCCGATAAGCATAGGCAACATGTTGGGGTTGGGTGTAAAGTTTGTCGTTTTCAATTCCACTGTTATCAACACCATCTTCTTCGCCACCTGTTACTCCTAACTCAATTTCAATACTCATACCCATCGGCGCCATGCGGCGGAAGAAAGCTACTGATGTTCCAATATTTTCTTCAAGTGGCTCTTCCGATAAATCAAGCATATGGGAACTGAATAAGGGACGTTTTTTTTCTTTGAAGAATTGTTCACCTTCATCCAGCAGTCCGGTGATCCAGGGTAACCATTTTTTTGCTGCGTGATCGGTATGTACCACAACTGGTACTCCGTAGTATTTGGCCAACTGATGAATATGGGTGGCACCGGCAATGGCACCGGAGATATTCGCCTGCAACTGATCGTTGGGCATTCCCTTGCCCGCCATAAATTGGGCACCTCCATTGGAGAACTGAATGATGACGGGAGAATTCACGCGCGCTGCCGATTCCAGCACTGCGTTGATCGTATTACTGCCTGTGGTATTGATGGCAGGTAATGCAAATTGATTGGTCTTAGCATCTTCATATAGAGCGGCTAACTCTTCACCGAACAATACACCGGCACTGTATTTTCCCATAACTGTCTATTTTTCTTAATGAATTTGGGAGCAATTTAATTCATTGATACCAAACGGATGTTAGCATTTCATACTGCTGCTATTGCGCCAGTGTTTGAATCACATCGTATTTGGTAACGATGTGAAATTCGCCTTTCTCATCTTTGGCGAGCACAGCACCATTTTCCTTGTTGATCAACTGTCCGAGTTTTTCCACGGGTGTTTCGAAGGGAACGACAGGGTAGGGCGGCTCGGCCACTGCTGCCAGTGTTTCGTGGCGAATATCTGGATTGCTGAATACTTTTTGAAACAGTCCGTTTTCACTTACCGCACCACATATAGTTCCCTCTTTTGTCAGTGGAATTTGTTCGATGTTGTACTTTTTCATCATTTCAACTGCGTTGGCCACACTATCGTTAACATCGAGTGTGAGCAAGGATTTCCCCCTACGGCCGTTCACGATATCTTTAAATGTTTTTACTTCCAGGAAGCCGCGCTCCATCATCCACTGGTCATTATAAATTTTGCCGATGTAGCGAGTTCCGTGGTCATGAAAAATACAAACGACAAGATCGTCTTTTTTCAGTCTGCTCTTCAACTGCATCAGCCCTTGCAGACAACTGCCGGCACTATACCCGCAGAACAATCCCTCTTCCCGCGCGATGCGCCGGGCCATTACGGCTCCGTCTTTATCGGTTACTTGTTCAAAGTGATCGATAAACCGCATATCGTAGTTACCCGGAACGAAATCTTCCCCAAACCCCTCAGAAATATAGGGGTGTACCTCATTCATATCGATTTCACCCGTCTTATAATATTTGGTGAGCAGTGAACCATATACATCGATGGCCCAGATCTGTATGTTCGGATTTTTTTCTTTCAGGTACATGGCAGTGCCGGTGATGGTGCCACCGGTGCCGGCAGTACAAACCAGGTGGGTGATTTTTCCTTCGGTTTGCGCCCATATTTCCGGACCCGTACTCTCATAGTGTGCCTGCCGGTTGGCGAGATTATCGTACTGGTTCATGTACATGGAGTTCGGTATTTCCTGTGCCAGTCTTTTCGCTACGCTGTAATAACTGCGGGGGTCCTGGGGTAAAACATTGGTCGGACAAACAATCACTTCCGCACCCAGGGCTTTGAGGATATCTACTTTTTCTTTCGATTGTTTATCAGTGGTTACAAAAATGCAATGATAACCTTTCACGCAAGCAGCGAGGGCGAGTCCCATACCGGTATTGCCACTGGTACCTTCAATGATGGTGCCCCCCGGTTTCAGTTTCCCTTCCTGTTCAGCCACTTCCACCATCTTCAATGCCATTCTGTCTTTGATAGAGTTGCCTGGATTGAAGTAATCTACTTTGGCTAGTACGGTGCAGGGAAACTCTTTTCCCAGTTTGTTCAATCTGATGAGCGGGGTATTACCTATGGTTTCGAGCACATTATTCAGCCACATAAACTAACACTTGTTTGTACAAAGTTAGTTGATTGTAACGGGAAAGAAAAGGTAAAAGGAAGGTCAGGAAAGTAATTCCTGCGATATTTTGCCACATATATCACGCTCTACCATTTTACAGGCCAGGCGGATCATATTGTTGAAGGCACGGGCGTGGCTGATGCCATGGCCGATGATAACGGGTTTGGCTACACCTAACACGGGGGTTCCGCCATAATTTTCGTAATGAAACCGATTGAAGTATTCGTCTTCAATCTCTCTTTTGATGGCCAGGTCGTAAACCGACTCAGCCATTTTCAACAGAATATTGCCGGTGAAACCATCGCAGACAATTACATCGGCCTTGTCATTAAAAAGGTCTCTGCCTTCGATGTTGCCGATGAAACGAATGTGTTTATTTTCTTTCAGCAGGGGGTAAGTAGCTTGCGCAAGTAAGTTGCCTTTACCTTCTTCTTCTCCCACATTCATCAGGGCTACCCTAGGTTCATCAATTTGCAGGATGTGTTTGGCATATAGGTTCCCCAGGATGGCAAACTGATTGAGCTGCTCGGGTTTGCAATCAGCGTTGAGTCCAACGTCGAGAAGCAACCCGGTAGTGCCATTCAGTTTGGGTAGTACGGATGAGATGGTGGGTCGCAGTACCCCTTCAATAGGTTTAATGCTGAACATGGCACCTACTAACATAGCACCGGTATTGCCGGCACTGATGAAGGCATCTAATTCACCCTTTGCCAGCAGCTGGAAACCTATAGCTATTGACGATTGTGTTTTTTCACGCAGTGCTTTGGTGGGATGTTCATGGTAGCCGATGGTCTCTTCGGCATGAACGATGTGTATCGAATCTAATGAGATACCATGCGCTGCCAGTAGGCTTGTAAGCACAGCGGCATCCCCTATGCAGTGAATGGTTGCAGTAAAATGATTGTCAGCTAAAAATTCTTGGAGTCCTTTGACGGCTTCTAATGGTGCGAAATCTCCGCCCATCATGTCAAGACCAATGTTCATTGTCATGTTGGCAATAAAAAATTATACTTGCAATCAGGCTTTCAGCGGAGCTTTTTCAGCTACGAGTTTTCCTTTGTAGTACAATTTTCCTTCGCTTACATGGGCGCGATGGCGAACATGGGTTTCACCTGTAGCATTGTCCTTGCTCAGTGTAACTTCTTCAGCCAGGTAATGGGTCCTTCTTTTGGCACTTCTCTGCTGGGAGTGTCTGCGTTTCGGATTCGGCATATCATCAAAATTTAGATGGTCAGTTATTGTTGGAAAGGTCTTTGAATTGATCTAGCCCCTTCCATATGTTGTTGTTCTCGTTCTTTACTCCCTGTTCCAGTTGCCTCAGTTTTTCCAATACTTCTTTGTTACAATAAGGTCCGCCCTTTTCAGCATCGGCACATATCTTTTGAAATGGAATGCTTAGGATGATGAATTCGTAAATCCAGTTGGTCAGGTAGAGGTGACTTTCGCCTCGACCGATATAAAATACATCGGGGTCTTCTTCCTGTTCATTCATTGTATCCGGATCGTCCACCATTTTAACCAGCAGTGAAAATTCATCCCATAGCTGAACTGGTAGCGCGTTACCGCATTTGTCACAGATACCCTGCACGGATCCATCGATGTCGAACTTCAGTTGCATAAAGCCGGTTTTCTTATCCAGCGTTAGGCGGATATTGGCTTCACAATGACTGAACTCCTGGGGCCCAAAAGAAACAAAGAACTTATCATCCACCCTGTACTCGTACTGATGCAAACCCGGTTTCAGCCCAACAAACGCAATCTCAAATTCCCGGCGCTGGCTCATAACGGTCCATTTATGGGTGGGCAAAGGTACGATAATTGCAAATAACCACCAATATTATCTCAACGCTTTGATAATCTGGAGGTTATCCAATTCCGGTGATTATCCGGATATTTGTAGCCATGAATCGTTTGATGGCCGCTACAATCGGGTTCTGCCGACAGCACCGATACCTGCTTTTCTCAGTTGCGCTGGTCATTCTGTTCTCTTGTTTCCCGTCAGCGGTGGAGCGATACTATTCCCGCGGTTTCTACCCTTTTTTCAGCGTTTCCCTCCGTAAAATTACAGTTCTGATTCCATTTTCACTGGGAGACCTGCTCTATGGGGGTACTATATTTTACCTCCTTTACCTGTTAACACGTGGTTGTTATAATTGGGTGGCCGGCAAGCAAAAACCTGATGGATGGGCAATCATCCGGCATAGCTTCCTCATCGGCTTATGGGTATATTTGATTTTTAAGATTTTTTGGGGATTTAATTACGACAGACCTACGGTAGCTATCACCCGTAACCTAGGTGAACCCGTATATACCCTGGAGGAGTTGACTGGATTCAATGACCGGCTGATTAGCACACTGAATGAGCAGCGTGCTGCCATTCCCGGTGATACCTTGCCAGCCATCTCATTTCCTGAAATACAGCAACTCTGTCTGCTTGCTTATGAAGCATTAGCGCGAACATCTCCGGAACTCCGCTGGCGGTCTCCTTCCCTTAAAAAATCTTTATTTGCTGCGCTTGGCGATTGGGTAGGCTATACCGGATATTATAATCCCTTTACGGGTGAGGCACAAGTAAGGACGGAGCTGCCGGCTATTTTACTGCCCTATATAGCCTGCCATGAGGTGGCACATCAGCTGGGGTATGCGCGGGAGAGTGAAGCCAGTTATATTGGCTGGTTGGCAGCGGAAGCCCAGAGCGATGCCCGTCTCAGGTATTCAGCCGCACTGGATCTCTACGACCAGGTGCAGCAGGAGTTATGGCGCATGTATGCTTTGCAGCAGGATAGTGCCGGTCTTCGGCGGCAGATACGGGAGAATACCACCAGATTAGATAAGGCTGTGCAGCGCGACAGGAAATCTATCCGACAATTTTTTAGGGCAAGAACACATGCTGTTACGCCGGCCTTCAATGAATTATATGCGCAGTACCTCAGAATGAACGGACAAGGTGAGGGATTACGCAGTTACCGAGAAGTAGTCGGCTTGATAATAGCAGAGGAGCGCAGTCGCGGAAGGAAGACGAACCTAAACTGATTAGAAACTATTCTTCCACATCATGCTTTCAATCGGTTTATCCGGCTGGCCGCTGTATTTAGCATTGGCTTTCTGGTTATAGCGCACTTCAATTTCACCGTCTATCGGGAAGTAGATCAGTTGGCCGATGGGCATGCCCCGGTAAACACGCACAGGCATTTTACAGGAAATTTCGAGGGTCCAGTTGCCGCAGAAGCCAACATCACCCTTGCCGGCGGTCGCGTGTATATCGATACCCAGTCGACCCGTAGAAGATTTACCTTCCAAGAAGGGAACGTGGGCATGGGTTTCCGTGTACTCCAGGGTTACGCCCAGGTAGAAGCCGCTGGGTTGTAATACAAATCCCTCCTCCGGTATTTCAAAATATTCAATGGTATTGTGTTTTTTGGCATCGAGTTCGGCATCTACATAGGTGGCCAGCCACTTACCCAGGTGAACGTCATAGCTGTTGCTGCCCAGATCGCTTCTGTGAAAGGGTTCAATGATGATGGTACCCTTTTCCATCTCTTCAAGAATTCGCCGGTCTGTAAGAATCATGGTATTATTTTTTCTATCCTTTGCAAATATGTCTTAATTCTGCATACAATTGGTAAAGTTACGGCTGTGCCCCTGTATTATCAACAAGATATCAATGAAAACACCCGCCTGGCGATCTGGGAGATTGCTGAGGATGTCTCTTTTTTTATGTCGGCGGTGGGTTTGCGATATCCCGTTTTGCATCCACAGAAACAGGCTCAACACCTGGCGGCAGGATATCTTTTATTGCACCTCTATCCTGATTTTCCTTACCATACCATGATCTATCCATCAGCCGGCAGGCCCTATGTTCCCGGAGACAGGTATTTTTTTTCATTAACGCACAGCGGTAATATGGCCGGTGCGATTGTTAGTAAATCGATTGCCGTCGGGATTGATATGGAACGAATCTCCGATCGGGTACTGCGGGTACGACAGAAATTTTTATCGGAACAGGAATGGCAATGGGTACAGAGTTATGAAGGGGAAGCAAGACGAGATCTGCTCACCCTATTGTGGACAATCAAAGAAACTGTTTATAAATGGTACAACCGGCCCGGAACCCTGTTCAACCAGGGTATATTAATTGATCCGTTTCAACTTGAAAATACCGGACTAATTCCGGTCAGGGTAGGAAGAGGGCATGTGCAGGTTACTTACAGTCGGGTGCTGGACTATTACCTCAGTTATATCACTGGCTGAGTATGCTATTAATCGTCAAATCTGGATTTGTTTTTGGGTAGCCATTGCAGGCTATTTCTTAACCTTTGTTTCATTTGCCATTTGAGTAGTAACCCCATATTTTGTGCCTTTTTCTCTGCAATGGATATTTGATAGTGTGCTGCTAATTCTTCTCTCAGTTGACTTATTTTTTCAGGTGGTGCCAGGGTATCTTTCACCATAATATCCAGCATGGCTTTCATCCGGTAGCGGGAAGAAGCTAACCTGAGGGTCATGAGTGTTTGTTCTTCTGCCTGGTATTGAGCGATGGACTCACGGTCGAGGTGTTGAATCGCCAATTGTACCAGTTCATAATTTTCTTTAAAAAATTGCGGCAGGTACGTGTTTTTCCGTCCCTCATAAGTTTGCCGATCAAAATCGATGGCTCGGATGCGGTATTGCACATCTTCAATATCCGGAATCATGTTGACGACAAAATTATATGAGCGCATATCACCGAGCAGTTGAACAAAGCAGCGTTCATTGAATTTGACAAATTCTTTTGCGAGACGAATCACATTGGTACCCGGATGATGCAAATAATCTCGGATGAACACATCGCCCGGAATACCCGGTACATGTTCTTCGATGAGGGTGGTGCGATGGGTCAGGTAGGTCATTCGGTTGGGTGATAGCAGGTGTTCCATTTCCAATCCGTAAATGCGGTTGGCATCGGCCTGTTTGATATAGAAGTGATCGTAGTTATCGTTGTATTTGTTGACGATGCGGATGCGGAAGGGTTGGCTGTTACCGAAGTAGCAGAAGTCGATGCGGGCCACATCGAGGTGACGGGCGAATCGCATGTCACCTTCTGTTTTTAATATTGCATACATACGGATGAGTGCCTGTCTCAGTTCGTTCCATTCATGGAGGTCATAGGAGACCGTATCCCAATAACTATCTTTTCCGTGTCTGTCTTTGATGGGGGTGGTATAGGTAAATCGGAGCAGGTCTTGGTAGGCGAGGGGCAGTTGCATCTCTCTGCCATAGTCGATGAGGTATTGGCGCAGGGCGGGTTGTGGTGTATAGATGGGTTTTTTCCGGGAGGGTTTCGGTTCGTCATCCTGGTGGTGATGGTTGGAAGGTATTAGCATGCTTGCCGGAATGGAGTCATTGGAATGAGAAGAAAGCTACGATTTTTTCGGCGAAAAGGAAGTGAAGGTGATTAATCCAAAGACCATTTGCCAAAGGCCAAAGACTGTTTCATTTTTTTAGCTGTTGGTCTTATTCCCCGTAAAGTCTACCGTGCATCGAAGGAAGCGGGGACTTTACGGCTGTTTGAGTTGGTGTTAGTTATTTATTATCCGTGAGTAAAATCTTTTTGATGATTTTCATTCAAGCCGCAAAAAGACCAAAGACTGTTTCATGTCTTTAGCTGTTGGTCTTATTCCCCGTAAAG